>JAHHHS010000019.1 GCA_019359215.1 Nostoc indistinguendum CM1-VF10
AAGTTGGCTCATCCTTTCCAATGGACTTTTAAAGGTAAGCTTTTAGCGGTATAGCACCCTAGCTATCTAATTGGTGTTGTTTGCAGGTAAACTGAAAAACACCTACCAGCAGGCATTCCTCCGTGATGTGCTTGAGTCTCAAGCCCTGAAATACTAATTAGATAGCTAGGGGTATAGCACTATCCAAACTTACGCCGTACAGTACTAGCACTAATAGTTTTTTAGCACACATTAAAAAAAATAATCTGAATGATAAGTTATAATCCAAAATTTAGAAGATAAAATAAGCGGAGTTTGAGACAGCCATCTAATTATTGATAATCTTGATTAGTTTGTTCCAAGAACAACAACTAGTTAGCTAATTTACATCTGTTTGAGCAATTTGAATCTCATAAAAGGTATTATCCGTCTAGCTGGTAGGAATAATTCTAAAATATTATTGACAGAACAAGGCTAAATGCGGTAGACTAGTACACTGTTTAAAGCGTATTTATTGCTGCACTAGGTTACAAGTATATCAATAATATTGGTAACTGATATTGCCTATGTGATGCCTAGTTGCTACTTTTTTGTTGTTTATTAATGAGGTGAACATGGCCAAGCGCCGTAACCCGAAAAAAGAAAAGGCGCTACGGAACCAGGCGTATGCCAGAAAGTTTCGTAAACGAACTACGACAGGAAGAATGCAGAGAAGGTTCCAACAAAGACCACCAAAGAGTGAAGAAGAAGAAGGAGCAGCAGCAGCTGACACTGAATAAGCTGTCTGCTTAAATCCTTGTTATTTATTTTTTAGGGCGCACATTTATTTGTACGCCCTTATTTATTTGGGGCATTTGGGTATTGAGTCTTCTCCTTAGCTCCTGCCTCCTTTGCTTCTCCACTCCCCACTCCCTCTATTGATCCATTTGAGCGCGGGCGGCTATGAGTGCTTTGTTAACCTGTACAAAGCCGGTACCACCATAACTGTTGCGGGCTGCTACAACTTGACGGGGGGATATCGCCTCATAAATATCTGCTGCAAATGCCGGATGTAGTTGTTGCAACTCTTCCAATTCCAAATCTTTCAGGAGTTTACCTGCGGCAATACTAGTTTTTACCACCTTACCCACAAGGTTGTAAGCTTCCCGAAAGGGAACGCCCCGTGCTGCCAGATAATCTGCTACATCGGTAGCGTTGGAGAAATCTTCTGTTACAGCTTCTGCTAATCGCTGGGTACGAAATTCTAAACCTTCTCTGAGCAAAATTGTCATCGCTTCTAGAGAGGCTTTGATTGTATTAACGCTATCAAATAGACCTTCTTTATCTTCTTGCAGGTCTTTGTTATATGCCAGGGGTAGCCCTTTCATAATCACTAACATCGCCTGGAGATGACCGAATACACGCCCCGTTTTCCCGCGCACGAGTTCTGGTACATCGGGGTTTTTCTTTTGGGGCATGATACTGGAACCTGTAGCACAGCTATCTTTGAGGGTGACAAAGCGGAATTCTTCTGATGACCAAAGAATGACTTCTTCTGCAAGGCGGCTGAGGTGAACCATAATCAAGCTAGCAGCACACAAGAATTCGATCGCAAAATCGCGATCGCTCACTCCATCAAGGCTATTAGCATAAACATCGTCAAAATTCAATAGTTTAGCTGTGTAGTGGCGGTCAATAGGGAAAGTAGTTCCCGCTAAAGCACCACATCCTAAAGGTGAGATATTCACGCGGCGAGAAACATCTCCTAAGCGTTCCCAGTCGCGTTGTGCCATTTGAAAGTATGCCAAGAGATGGTGAGCTAAACTCAGAGGTTGGGCGCGTTGTAGGTGAGTATAGCCAGGAATCAGGGTTTCAACGTGCTTTTCGGCAATATCCAGTAAAACCCCTTGAAATTCTCGCAATTCCCTTTTAATTTGTTGGATCTGATCGCGGAGATAGAGTCTAGTGTCAGTACCAACTTGGTCATTACGCGATCGCGCCGTATGAACCTTTTTACCCACATCGCCAACAATTTCTGTTAGTCGTCGTTCAACTGCAAAATGTACATCTTCAGCATCGACACCAGGCTGAAATTTTCCCTGTCGATGCTCTTGACGGATTTGTTCTAAACCTGCAACCAGTTGCTCACCTTCTTCTGGAGAGATAATGCCCGTGTGAGCCAGCATTTTGGCATGAGCTTGAGAACCAGTCAGGTCATATTCTATTAATTCAATATCAAAATTTATACTGGCATTAAAACGAGCGATCGCCGGATGCAACGCTGATTCAAACCTCTGGCTCCAAGTCTGTTCTTTGGTCATAAATATGAGGTAAATGGGCATCAATTTTGGATTTTAGATTAATCATCAATCTAAAATCCAAAATCCAAAATTACTTTAACCGTAGCTAGTTAAATTCCGAATCATATAACCAACGACTAAACCAATCAACAATGCCCACACTTGACCTGTTTGTATAAAATGGTTCCAAGATTTTTGCATCTGACCCATAAGGTCTGGATCGGTAATTGTCTGCGCTACTAGTGCCGTCAAATTTACAGGCAAATGCCAATATAACTGAGATATCAAATCGCTGTAATGGCTCATATTTGGTAATTAAGAGGTTGAGGGTGGCAAATCTCAGTATCAGTTTATTTTTCACATAAATCACTGATAATCTACTGAAATATTGGCTATAACTTTAATGTCTTAACTCAAGATCCAGCCGATGCCAACCGCAATTTCTCGGCAGTTCGCAAAATTTGCCCTGCTAACACTGCTGCACCAAAACCATTATCGATATTTACTACCCCTACTCCCGCAGCACAAGAGTTGAGCATTGTTAATAAAGGTGCTAAACCGCCAAAACTTGCGCCATAACCGATGCTGGTGGGTACGGCAATTACAGGACAACTTGCTAAACCAGCGACAACGCTGGGTAAAGCGCCTTCCATCCCCGCCACGACAATCAACACTGATGCTGATTCAATCAGATGGCGGTTACTTAATAAGCGGTGAATTCCAGCAACACCAACATCCCAGAGACGCTGTACCCGAAAACCGGAAAGTTCAGCAGTGACAGCAGCTTCTTCAGCAACGGGTAAATCGGCCGTACCAGCAGAAAGAATGCCAATTTCACCTTGGAATTGTGGTTCGATGGTAAGGGGAGCGATCGCACAAATTCGCGCCGATTCGTAATATCGCAAACCGCTAACTTTTGATTGCAGCACGGCATAAACTCCTGGTTCAATGCGAGTTGCCATCACCACCGGGTTGCGGAGGCGCATTACCTCCATGATTTGAGCAATTTGTTCGGGAGTCTTACCAGGGCCCCAAATCACCTCTGGAAAACCAGTTCTTAACTGGCGATGATGGTCAATTTTGGCAAACTCACCCACAGATTCATAGGTTAAGTCTTTGAGTGAGTCTAATGCCGTATCTGGTGTAACTTTACCATTGGCAACCGCAACGAGTAGCGATCGCAAGGTTTTTTCATCTGTCATTAGTCCTTTTTCCTTTATTCTTGCCACTAACCACTGACTAATAACTAATGACTAATCCGTTACTTTTATTTCATGAATATTCCAGAATGCACCACCCAGTGCAGAGTATTGAATACCTTCAAAGCGATTACGCACTGCTGACATTGACAAAGGGTTAACTAAGTAAATAAAGGGTAAATTCTCTTGAGTAATTCGCTGGGTTTGTGCATAAATTTCTTTTCGCTTGGTTGTGTCTAATTCCCTTGCCCCTTGAATGTATAACTTAGCAATTTCTGCTTCCCAAGGAGCCACTTCCCAACCTTGAATCGGTTTTTGTCCTGCTTGGGGTTTCTGATTAAACATGTGCAATCCACCTTCGGGTGACCAGACATTAGCCCCATCATTTGGTTCTAAACCACCAGTCAAACCCAGCATAGAAACTTCCCAATCTAATGAGTTTGACAGCTTATCTGTGTAAGTATTCCATGCCAGAGGAGTGAAATCAACTTGAATACCAATTTTACTCAGGTCTTGTTTAATCTGCGATCCAATTGCTTCGCGGATTTTGTTACCAGCATTGGTGAGCAATGAGAAGCGGACACGGTTTCCTTGAGCATCTATTAATTGGTTGTTGTCGTTATATTTAAATCCTGCTTTTAGTAACAGTTCTTTCGCCTTTTCTGTATTATAGTTATAAACTTTTAGTCCTTGTTCAGGCGACAGGTAATAAGGGCTTTGCACAGAAATGGGTGAATTTTGTGGTTTACCCAAACCCCGAAAAGTGTTGTTAATCATTGTTTGTCGGTCAATAGCATAGGCTACTGCCTGTCGAAATTCTACAGTATTAAACCAACGCGATTTTATTGGATCAACCAGGAGTTTTCCATCCCTTTTACCTTTATTTAAATTAAAGAAAACAAACGTCGTACCTGTTGCTGGGCCACCATTGAAAATTTTGAAATTCCCCTGTTCTTCTTGCACCTTTAGTAAAGAAAAATAATCTGGTGAGACTCCCACAGTATCTAACCCACCAGAACGAAATTGTAGCAAAGATGTATCTGTCGATTCCACAATTTCCCAGATAATCCGTTCAATATAAGGTTGGGACTCTCCTTTGGGCCCTTTGCGCCAATAGTAGGGGTTGCGCCTAAATACTACACGCTGACTTGTATCGTAGCGTTCTAGCTTGTAAGGGCCATTAACAATAATTTGATCTGGAGGAGTATCAACGCTCCATTTTGACAAAAATATTGGCTTACCCTCTTGGTCTTTTGTCTTGACAAATTGTTCTAGAGTATGGGCAGGTAAAATTGGCAGCCCTAAAGCTGCTAAAAACGGTGCAAATGGTTCTGGAGTCGTAAATTCAATTTGTTGAGCATCAATTTTTCGTACCTTTGGCAATGCTCGACCTTCACCAATCCGTAGCACATCTCTAGCATCTGCGGGAATTGCTTCGTTAAGATAAATTTCGTTGAAGGTAAATACTACATCATCTGCTGTTAAAGGCTGCCCATCAGACCATTTCAATCCCTGGCGTAGGGTAAAAACAAACCGCAATTTGTCATCAGAAATTTCCCATGATTCCGCTAAAGAAGGCTCGATTTCGCCAGTTATAGGATTTTCAGTAGTTAATCCTTCATAAATTAGAGGAAAAACATTCGGAGACTCCTGACTGAGAGGATAATTAAAAGTTTTGGGGTCACTGAGAATGGCACTTACCAATTGCGGCACTTGAGCAGATGCACTTTTAAAGTTCGTTGGGTTGCAGGCAGTAAGTGTAAGTGCTGTTGCTGAAGTCAAAAATATTGGCAACCAAAAATGTTTAATTGCCAGAAATATTTTTCTAAAAAATTTCATAATTTCAAATTTATTTTCATCCTAATTAGTCTTGAATATTTTTATCAGAGGCTAAAAGAAAGTTATTCGGAAGCAACTAGTACCGCAAGGCGGAAGTAAAAGCCAAAAGTCAAAAGTATTATGGAATAACTCTTTAGGGATTTTAAATGGTTGCTCTATTTACGTCGTGCCGTTCTAGCAAGACGACCGCATAAGCACATATACCTTCTTCACGCCCAACGGGGCCTAATTTTTCGTTAGTAGTAGCTTTGATGCCAATTTGATTCGGTTCTAATTTTAAAACAGCCGCTAGTTTGTCGCGCATATTGTGAATATGCGGTTTTAATTTTGGACGTTCTGCTACTACTACTGAGTCAATATTTCCCACTTGCCAGCCTTGATCCCGAATCAGTTGATGTACTTGAGTTAATAGTACTAAACTATCTGCTCCCGCCCATTTGGGATCGCTAGGCGGAAAATAATGACCAATATCCCCCAAGGATAATGCCCCAAGCATGGCATCCATAATTGCGTGCGTTAACACATCAGCGTCACTGTGACCTAATAAACCCAATTCATGGGGAATTTGAATTCCACCTAAAATCAAAGCGCGATCGCTTACTAATTGGTGAATATCGTAGCCGTTACCAATACGAATTTTAGTCATTAGTCATTAGTCATTAGTCATTGGTCATTAGTCAGCATTTAGGAATTATTATTCTCCCCCTGCTTCCCCTGCTTCCATTTTTCCAAGAGATCAGGGCGGCGATCGCGAGTTTTTTGAATTTGTTGTTCGTAGCGCCACCGGGCGATCGCCGCGTGATTCCCACTGAGCAAGACATCAGGCACTTTTAAATCGCGAAAATTGGCAGGACGAGTATATTGAGGATAGTCCAATAACCCTTCCTCAAAACTTTCTGCTGTGAGGGACTCCGTTTTGGCGACAGTTCCTGGTATTAGCCTCACTACACCGTTAATCAAAGCCATTGCTGGAATTTCCCCGCCAGTCAGAATAAAATCGCCTAAAGATACTTCACGAGTTACCAAATGCAGCACCCTCTCATCCACTCCTTCGTAATGTCCGCAAATAACTACTAACTGGTCATAATTTGTCACCAATTCTTTCAAAAGAGGTTGATTAATTGTTTGACCCTGTGGACTCATCAAAATTACTTCTCTTCGGGGTAGAGTTGGCAGCGACTCCACAGCCGTAAAAATCGGTTCTGGCTTCATTAGCATCCCCACACCGCCGCCATAGGGTTCATCATCCACCTTTCGGTGCTTGTCAGTGGTAAAGTCGCGCGGATTAACTAGATGCACTTCGGCAATCTGTTTGGCTAAGGCTTTACCCAGTAACCCAGAATTGAGAACAGAGTTAAAACAGTCAGGAAAAAGTGTAACTATATCAAAGCGCACAGTTATTCGTATTCGAGGACACTAATCTTAAATTTGGATGTCTAGCAAACACCGCCAAGCCGAGGTCGAGTCAAACTCCAGTTAAACTTTATCAATAGTATCTAAAACTACCAGACCTCTTGGATTTTAGATCGGATTAAAAGTTTTTCTAATTACTTAATTTATGTTTAAATGTTGTCACAACTACATTTAAATTAATAATCTTATCAAGTTAACAACTTCCAGGATGCATCGAGCCAGCCTCAGAAAAAAGCGTAGTCTTACCTGCTCGTCCCCAGCCCGAGAGGGGGAATCTAGCCCCCTGAAGACTATTTTGCCCTGCTGCAAGTGGACAGGTGAAAAACAAGGCGTTCGCTTTGAGAAATGGGAACAAACACGTTTAGACTGAGGCAACGCGAGCGTTAAGCAAGAATTTGGAGAGTGGCTGACTCAGTTCCAAACTTCCAAAAAGTGTCCTCTCAAAAAAGCAAAGCGCAAAAATCATGGCTGCTTCTGAACCTTGTTAAATTCACCTGAAGTTGTTGACAGGAGAAACAAAATGCCGCAATTACAAGCTAAATCGCTAGAAATGAGGACACCCCAAGCAACTAAAACCGCCGTTCTGGTTATCGGAGGCGCAGAAGATAAAGTTCATGGGCGCGAAATCCTACGAACTTTTTTTGGACGTGCTGGTGCTAGTAAGGCTTATATTACAATTATTCCATCTGCCTCTCGCGAACCCGCCATCATTGGTGGCCGGTATATTCGCATTTTTGAAGAAATGGGTGCCCAGAAGGTAGAGATTTTAGACATCCGCGAACGGGAACAGTGTGAATCCTCCCAGATCAAAGCATCTTTAGAAGCCTGTAGTGGAGTATTTTTGACTGGAGGAGACCAGTTGCGTCTTTGTGGCGTATTGGCGGATACGCCAGCAATGGAAATTATTCGGCAGAGGGTGAGGGCGGGGCAACTTACCTTAGCAGGCACCAGTGCAGGAGCAGCAGTAATGGGGCATCACATGATTGCTGGCGGCGGTAGTGGAGAGTCGCCAAATCGTTCCCTGGTTGATATGGCAACGGGTTTGGGATTTATTCCTGAAGTAATTGTTGATCAACATTTTCATAACCGTAATCGCATGGGAAGGCTGATTAGTGCGATCGCCGCTCACCCCGATCGCTTAGGCATTGGCATTGATGAAGATACTTGTGCAGTGTTTGAACGTGATGGTTGGCTACAAGTTATGGGTAAAGGCAGTGTCACCATTGTTGATCCCACTGAAGCCACCCATACCAACGAACCCCATGTCGGTGCTAATGAACCATTAACCGTGCATAATTTACGTCTCCATATCCTCAGCTACGGCGATCGCTTCCACTTGTACCAGCGCACTGTATTGCCTGCTGTACACCGAATCTCCAGCTGACGGGATAGAGTATCTGAGGTTACACTGAGTTGACCACAAATTTTAGATTTTGGATTTTGGATTTTAGATTAAAAGAGCTTTTCGGCAGATGCTGCCAAAAAGTAGGTGAAACAAATCTAAAAACCCCTCAATGACTCGTTGACGCTACGCGATCGTAAATCTAAAATTACCAGAGCTAAGTACCCTAATCGTCTCTTTTAATCCAAAATCATAAATCTAAAATCCAAAATCGGTTGACCGCACATTTATTTCTTGTTGTAGAAAAATGATGAGAATACTATGTAAAAAGAAAAAACTGTTTGCAACGAACAGTTTAGCGGTCAATTTCAGTAAGAAACTAGAATTTTGGTTCCGAATCTCCATCTACCTATTCCCATGAGAATCCTCAAGATCCAGACCTTACGCGGCCCAAACTATTGGAGCATTCGACGCCACAAACTGATCGTCATGCGCCTCGATTTAGAAACCCTTGGCGAGACGCCCTCGAATGAAATCCCTGGCTTTTATGAAGGATTAGTTGAGGCGCTGCCGAGTCTGGAGGGCCATTATTGTTCTCCTGGCTGTCGTGGTGGTTTTTTGATGCGAGTCAAAGAAGGCACTATGATTGGCCATATCGTGGAGCACGTAGCCCTAGAACTCCAGGAATTAGCTGGTATGCATGTCGGCTTTGGTCGCACCCGCGAAACTGCCACACCCGGAATTTACCAAGTAGTAATTGAGTATCAGAATGAGGAAGCGGGACGCTACGCTGGGCGAGCAGCAGTGCGGCTGTGCCAGAGTATCGTTGATCGAGGCCGTTATCCCAAGGCAGAACTAGAGCAAGATATCCAAGACCTGAAAGACTTCACCCGTGACGCTTCCTTAGGCCCTTCCACTGAAGCAATCATCAAAGAAGCAGAAAAAAGAGGCATTCCCTGGATGGCTCTGGAAGCTCGCTTTTTGATTCAGCTGGGCTACGGCGTGAATCAGAAGCGGATGCAGGCCACGATGACGGATAACACCAGCATTCTAGGCGTAGAACTAGCTTGCGACAAAGAAGCCACTAAACGCATCCTCGCTGCTGCTGGTGCGCCAGTACCTAGAGGTACAGTGATCAACTTCTTAGACGATTTAGAGCAAGCCATTGAATACGTTGGCGGATATCCCATCGTCATCAAGCCACTCGATGGCAATCATGGACGTGGGATCACCATTGACATCAGAACTTGGGAAGAAGCTGAAGCAGGATACGAAGCTGCCAGACAAGTTTCCCGATCAATTATTGTTGAACGGTATTATGTTGGACGCGACCACAGAGTACTAGTGGTAAATGGCAAAGTAGTAGCAGTAGCCGAACGTGTCCCGGCTCATGTGATTGGCAATGGCAGATCCACCATCTCCGAACTGATTGAGGAAACAAACCTTGACCCAAATCGTGGTGAAGGACATGATAACGTCCTGACCAAGATTGAACTAGACCGCACCAGCTACCAACTATTAGAAAGACAAGGCTATACCCTAAATAGCGTTCCACCCAAAGGAACCATTTGTTATCTCAGAGCAACGGCAAACTTAAGTACAGGTGGTAGTGCCGTAGACCGTACTGATGAAATTCACCCAGAAAATCTGTGGTTGGCACAACGGGTAGTTAAGATTATCGGTTTGGATATCGCCGGACTCGATATCGTTACCACAGATATTAGCCGTCCTCTGCGGGAAGTGGATGGCGTGATTGTCGAAGTTAATGCCGCTCCCGGCTTCCGAATGCACGTTGCCCCAAGCGTGGGCATCCCCCGCAATGTTGCTGGCGCAGTGATGGATATGCTGTTCCCCAACGAGCAATCTAGCCAAATTCCCATCCTTAGCATCACGGGTACTAATGGCAAAACCACCACTACCCGACTACTAGCACATATTTATAAACAGACGGGAAAGGTAGTTGGTTATACTACCACTGACGGAACATACATCGGTGATTACTTAGTAGAAGCTGGCGATAACACAGGTCCCCAAAGTGCCCATGTCATCCTCCAAGATCCCACAGTAGAAGTAGCGGTACTGGAAACGGCTCGTGGTGGCATTCTGCGCTCTGGATTGGGCTTTGAAGCCGCAAATGTGGGAGTGGTATTGAATGTAGCCGCCGACCACTTAGGCATAGGCGATATAGATACCATTGAGCAGTTAGCTAACCTCAAGAGTGTAGTAGCGGAAGCTGTATTCCCCGATGGCTATGCGGTACTTAACGCCGACGATCGCCGCGTTGCCGCCATGTCAGAAAAAACTAAGGCTAATATTGCTTACTTCACAATGAACCCCGACTCGGAATTGGTGCGAAAGCATATCCAAAAGGGCGGAGTAGCCGCAGTATATGAAAATGGCTATTTGTCAATTGTTAAAGGTGATTGGACACACCGTATAGAAAGAGCAGAAAATATACCTTTAACAATGGGCGGGCGCGCACCGTTTATGATTGCCAACGCTTTAGCAGCAAGTTTGGCAGCATTCGTGCAAAACGTCACAATTGAGCAAATTCGTTCTGGTTTAAAGACCTTCCGGGCTTCAGTTAGTCAAACACCAGGACGAATGAATCTATTTAATTTAGGCAACTACCACGCTTTAGTAGACTATGCCCACAACGCAGCCAGTTACGAAGCTGTAGGTTCCTTTGTTCGGAACTGGACTACAGGGCAACGGATTGGTGTAATTGGTGGGCCAGGCGATCGCCGTGATGAAGACTTTGTTACTTTGGGTAAATTAGCAGCGCAAATTTTTGATTACATCATCGTCAAAGAAGACGATGACACACGGGGACGTTTACGGGGTTCAGCCGCCCAGTTGATTATTCAAGGCATCACCCAAGTTAAACCCGATAGCCGCTATGAATCAATTCTGGATGAAACCCAAGCGATAAATAAAGGCTTAGATATGGCTCCTGATAACAGTCTGGTGGTAATTTTGCCAGAAAGCGTCACTAGGGCTATTAAGTTAATTAAGCTGCGTGGTTTAGCCAAGGAAGAGACACATCAACAAAATACTGGCACAGCAATCATTGATTCTCAAAATGGAATCGCACCTTCATCTGTAGTTAACACACTACTTTAATGAAAAGTCAAGAGTCTAAAGTTTAGTATTTAAAAGTTTTTGACCCTTGACTCTTGACTATTATTTTTCTTCTTCTGGATTGGTATCATCACTGGGAGTTTTCATCTCCTCCTTAAAACCTCGTAGGGTTTTTCCCAGTGCAGTGCCCAGTTCAGGAATTTTTTTGGGCCCAAAAATTAAAATAGCGATTATCACAATTACACCCATTTCTGGCAATCCTAGTCCAAACATATAAATTTCCTCTAAGGCATCTGTAATTAAATATAGACATTGATGGCTCAAATCCCATAAGTTCGCCACTGATAAGCGCAACTAACTTCCCATTGGATTAGTAATTGGCAAACCTAACCAGTCACTCAATTCATGAGCTAACCATTCAAGTTCTACTTCGGATTTAATACCGACATCATTTCCACCAATATGATATTTTTGTACTCCTGAGCAAATATATAATTCTGCTGGAACGGCAACTCTAGTGCCTTCAGAGTCTTTAGTAAAGTGTTTTGGAATATAAACCACCTTGGTTATATTTTGCCTTGGCGATGGCCGGGGACGCTCAAATTTCCAAGCAAACAACTCCCACCTTAAGGCAATTTTTTCTAAATCCAGGCGTAAAGAAACGCGTCCAAACAAATTAAAGAAAAATTTATATAGCATCATGAAGCCAGCACCCCAAAAAGGAAGTGAGAATAAGGCAAAAGGGATGTTGACGGGGAAAGGGGCCGAGAGAGCGCCAATTGTCCAAAACAAGATAAATGAATTCCAGACGATCGCAAATAAACCTGTGAATACTATTGATGGTTCAAAACCAGTTGGGGGAACGATAATTTCTAGATAATCACCATTTTTGGTTAATTGAATCTTACTCCCGTCTGGTTTGCTAGCAACCAAAGCAGATAAGTTTCTCAGTTGTGGTTTGTCTAAAGCTGCGATTGCTTGGGTAGCAGAACTCAAACGCCGTTCTAAACTGGGTTCAATCATCCACTTTAGCCAATTGCTAAAGCTGGGACTCACATTAGCCGCTTGTTCAAACTGAATGCGAAAGTCCTTTTGAGGTAAATCGGCTGGGTGACTACCCGTCATTAAATAAATTAAGGTTGCGCCTAAACTATAAAGGTCGGAGGCTGCAACAGTGCGTCCGCCAAATTGCTCTGGTGGCATATAGCCATAGGTTCCTACCACAGTTCTTGTCCCAGTTTCTGTGGCGAGGACTGTCTGGACTGAGCCAAAATCTACCAAATAAACTTGACCGACACTATTTCCAGAACGCTCCCCCAATAAAATATTGCTAGGCTTAATATCACGGTGGATTACAGGCGGATATAACCCATGTAGGTAAATAAGAATCTCTAAAAGCGCTTTGGCTATCTGTTTTACTTCAGCTTCTGTAAAAGTTCGCCCAGTTTGTAAATATTGCTCTAAAGTTTGGGCAGGGATATAAGTTTGTACCAGGGCAAATCCCTTGATAGTTGGTAAATTTACCTCAAAATAGTTTAAATACTGAGGAATTAAGGGATGTGACAAAGATTTTAAAGTTTCAGCTTCCCGCTCAAACAACTTGAGTGAATCCCATTCAAAGTCACCACCAAAAGAGAGTAACTTAATGACAACTAATTCCTGAGTTTTCAAATCACGAGCTAACAACGTTTGCCGCCCTGCTTTTTTTCCTAATAGCTGCTGAACTTCGTAGCGTTCGCCTAATATTTCGCCGATCATTATGGTTTCTTATAATGCTACGGTTGAAAAGTTTTTAGAGCTTATGATTTTAATTTGGCAAATCTATATCTAATCTATATCTTTAGTATAATTGCGTAGTTCTATGCCCTCCCAACTTTGGCCTTATATTACCCCTGGTATTCCTGATGAATTGTTTGAAAATTTGCCAGGAATCCCCCTGAGCCAGCGAGAAGTCCGACTGCTATTAATAGCCCAACTGCGGCTAAAATCAGATTCTGTGTTGTGGGATATTGGCGCAGGGACAGGTACAATTCCGGTAGAGGTGGGGCTACTGTGTCCAAAAGGAAAGATTATCGCTATAGAAAGGGATGAAGAAGTAGCTAATCTGATCAAGCGTAACTGCGATCGCTTTGAGGTGAAAAACGTCGAAGTAATTGAAGGTAGCGCCCCAGAGTGTTTACACGATCTGAAAGTTACCCCTCACCGTGTTTGTATCGAGGGAGGACGCCCTATTCAGGAAATTCTACAAGCAGCTTGGCATTATTTGCCGCCATCCGGTCGGGTTGTAGCCACAGCTGCTAATCTAGAAAGTCTGTATGCTATTTCCCAGAGCTTTTCTTTGTTAAGGGCTAGAAATATCGAAGTCGTCCAGTCTGCGGTTAACCGCTTAGAGACGCGTGGCTTTTCTCAAACCTTTACCGCCGTTGATCCCATTTTTATCCTCAGTGGTGAGAAACTGGACTAGGGACTGGGGGCTGGGGACTAGGGGCTAGGAACTAGGAAAAAGTTTTCCAAAGACCTAATACCCAGTACCTAATCCCCAGTACCCAATACTCAATCCCCAGTACCCAATCCCAAATACTTCTATGCCTTGGTCTCGGATTATTAGTGGAATTGTTGCGATCGCTCTTGCTCTTTCTGTGACCCTTTTGGGGGGTTGGTACTTTACCATCATGTTTGCGGTTGTCATCTTTTTGGGTCAACAGGAATATTTTAATTTGGTGCGAGCCAGAGGCATCGCTCCTGCTGCTAAAACGACTATGGCTGTCAGCCTAGTTCTGCTGGGAATTTGTACCCTTGATGGCAGTTTAGCTGATGCTGTGATGCCAATAGCTGGCACACTTATTTGTTTTTATCTGCTGTTTCAGCCCAAATTTGCCACGATCGCTGATGTTTCCGCTTCTATTATGGGGCTATTTTACGTAGGTTATTTGCCAAGTTACTGGGTGCGATTACGAGCAATTGATAGTGCTGCTTTTAGCAACCTCCCTTTCGGAGGTTACTGGCCCACAACTTGGACAGATTTCTGGGAAAAGGCAAATTCCGCTTCTTTAGCACAAGGTTTTACAGCAACACTACTGACTTTTTTGTGTATTTGGGCAGCAGATATTGGTGCTTACACTATTGGCAAATTCTTTGGGAAAACCCGTCTGTCTGAGATTAGCCCGAAAAAAACTGTAGAAGGGGCTGTTTTTGGCATTACTTCAAGTATTGCTGTAGCCATAGCAGGAGCCTATTATCTGCACTTACCCAGATCCCTGATCACGGGTTTAGCATTGGGTTTACTGATTGGCATTGCTAGTCTTTTAGGGGATCTTACCGAGTCTATGCTCAAGCGGGATGCTGGAGTCAAAGATTCTGGGCAGTTAATCCCCGGACATGGTGGTATTTTAGACCGTACTGATAGTTATATTTTCACAGCACCTTTGGTTTACTATTTTGTGACATTACTGTTACCGCTACTATAGCGATTTTAAACTTAAAGACCTCTTGCAAAAGTCCCTAACACCCCATAGCCAACCCCTCCTCGCTTGCGGGGAGGGGAGACAAAGCGTAGCTTTGGCGGGGTGGGGTTCTTAATTTTTGATTTATGCAAGAGGTCTTAAATACAAACTCCTTTAAAATCTCGTTTCCAACCTCTGGCTGGAAATTCTCTTCATTGGGCTGCTGCCAAAAGTTTTGAGGCGGCAGCCCTGTCGTTAGCTATTTCCAGTCAGAAACTCTTGACGAGGCAATCTATCAAAGCTGTGTCTATGGTTTTTATGGCAATACAGTTCAGTTAAGAATTTATTTCTTCCTTCTCTCTGTGTTCTCTGCGCCTCTGTGGTTAGTAAAAAAACTTTTTCATTACAGGAACTTTCTACAATGCTACTGGTGAACTTGCGATAGGCGATGGATCTATTACTGCACAAAAGCAGAATAGTGGGAAGGTTGGTAGCTATTCCTATAGCATTACAGCAAATAGCATTACAAAAACTGTTCCCGAACCAGCTGCATTGCTAGGCTTGGGTGCAGTAGGTGCAGTAATGGCTATGTCTAGCCGTCGCAAAAATTTTGCTCAATAGACCTATCCTCAAATATAAAAAAGTTACTTTTAGTTGTTAAAAGTAACTCTAATTTATCTATTCGAGTTGGCTGGAATTCAAAATTTACCAACCAGGTCGAATTTTTTCTACTGTCAGATAAATCTATTTAAGGGTAAATTTTCTTAACCTGAGATAAAGTTAAACTGATTGCAAAGATTGTTTCGCTTCAGTTGCGATCGCTTCTACTTCATCATCAACCAAAGTTTCTAATATAGATTTGGCTTCTACACCGCCCAAACGAGCCAAAGCTTGTACAACTCTGTAACGAATTTGCCAATCTGGATTGGTAGCATAGGGAGCCAACAGGGGAACTGCTTGTAAATCTCCCAAGTCACCCAAAGAACTAATAGCAGCAGTTTGGACTAATTCGTTCTCTGATGAGAGTGCCTCTTTGAGTAGTTCAAAGGCTCGTGGATCGCCTAACTCTCCTAATGTAGCAATGATACTGAATTGTATTAGCCATTCAGTAGTTGTATGGTAAAGGTGCTGCAAGTCTTCAAAAGCTTCATGTAACTTCAGAGCGCCTAAGCAGTCTGCTGCTGCTGCTTGTACATCAACTTCGGAGTCATGAAGCAAGCGATCGCGCAAGATATCCAAGGATAACTGTAAATCTTGTGTTCCAAGTGTATCCATTTGGCTCACCGCCGAGTAACGGACACGGGAATTGCTATCGCCAATAGCACTTTGAATTAATTCAAAGGCGATCGCAGGTTCTAATTGGCGGATTTGATTTACTGCACGTAAGCGATCGCCTAAATTCTCAGAACTTAGCAATTGCTTAACAGACTCCGAAGTAATACTCATTTAGTTATCCTTGATTTTCAAAGGTGTAAAAAAAGAGTCAAAAGTCAACACAACAGCCAAGTGTCATAAAACTCTTGACTAATGACCAATGACTAATGACTAATGACAACTGACTAATCTTGACTTGCTGCCATTGCCCGAATAATATCACCACGAGTCAGGATACCAATTACTTGATCCGTGCTGTCAAGTACTGGCAAGCGGTGAACGCTGCGATCGTGCATGATTGTAGCGGCTTCCCTTAAAGTTTTATCAGGGGAAATAGTGATCGGGTTTTTACTCATCACCTCCCCAACGGTTTGCCCTAGTGCCTTGTGCAAGTCACGTTCGTATGTAGCAGGATTTTTTAAATAGATAACGCTATCAAGAAACATGATGTATGCAGGTGGAGTAACCCCAGTTTCTTGCCACATCAAATCGGTTTCTGAGATAATGCCCAGCAATTTACCGACATCATCCACAACAGGTAGTCCACTGATGTGGCGTTCTGCAAGAATTTGGATAGCTTCATTCAGTGGAGTTTCTGCCCGAACGACAATTGGATCGCGGCTCATTACATCGGCAACGGTTTTAGGCATTTATTTACTGACACCTTTAATCAAAGTCTCTGCGCTTATTGTAGAAAATTGCGGGACTCAACCTGATGCAATTAATAGATTGTTACGGTATGGGGCATTGGGTATGGGGCATTGGGCATTGGGAACTAGGTAAAATTTTCTTCCTTAACTTCCTCTGCCTCCCCTGCCTCCTCTGCTCCCCCTGCTTCTTTCCTACTCCGCAGTCCCTTTTAAAGCAGCAATAATTTGAATATTTGCTTTAGGAAAAGTAAACTGCTCTAATTCTTCCAAGGTTACCCAGCGAATTTCATCAGATTCCAAAGGTTGGGGAACGCCTGTAACATGGCGGCAGTGATGTACTGTGAGGGTAACGCGCAAGTCTGTATAGGTGTGGTTAATAGTAATTAGATGCTCTCCCACTTCAATTACTATTCCCAATTCTTCGGAAATTTCCCGTTGAATACATTCTTGAATAGTTTCACCAGGCTCAATTTTCCCACCAGGAAACTCCCACAAACCACCCATTGCTCCTTCTGGACGACGACGATCAATTAAAATTTGCTTTTGGTCGTTCCAAATTACTGCGACACCAATGATTTTATGGGGCGGGAAAGAACTGGTTTCAGTCATAGATTCATAAAAAAACTCAGCAGACTAGTTCTAACTCTGCCGAGTTCTAATTTTAACCTCAATTCATCACTGTTTTGGATATTTTAAAAAATTTAGCTGATATTTGACCCTTCGGCTTTGTTCAGTCTTTACCCTGAGCGAAGTCGAGGTAATCATTGGAAACTAGGGGCAAGGATTCCGCAGAGGTTTATTCTTAATTACTATCGCCGTGACTGTGACTACCTATTAGCCCAACAACAATATTTAATTCCCTAAATTTTACATTTCTAGTCAATTTCGCTACTGTTGGTTTCAGATCCTTGGAGAGCCATTTCAAAATCCATTCTCTGTTCAGCGTTACGCAAGAAATAACCACTAATCATAGCAGAAGCGAGAAGCCGACCCAGACTTTCTCGACTGGTGGTAACAGTAACGCCAAAGTGCTCTGAAGGCAGATTACCCAATAGCCCTGTAATATTCCGTTCCATTACTTGAAAGACTTCGGCAGACGCGGGTTTAGATAGTTGGGTAACTGTTTCTGGGCTCAAGGATTTAACGTACTGCCATAGTAAATCGCTAGTTTCTGATTCACTATTGAAAAATTCTGAGACATGATTGGATGGGTTATTCATTTTTTAGCTCCTTAACTACCACTGCTAGCTGCGGCGCTTGTGATTTAAATATTAAATGTCTATTTTGGATTTGACTTAGCTAGCTCTTTTGTCTTCCTGTCAACTAATGTAACAGCCTAGCTTTCTGGTGTAAGTAGGCGTAACCGTACCAAAGTCGGCGTATTTTCTCACCCCAATAAATAAAATAAGGAGTGAAAAGTTAATTAAAAACTCCTCACTCCTAACTCCTAACTCCCAACTTTCCCCTAACTTGCCAAATATTCACCCATGTTGGCTTTAGACTTGCGAAGTTTGGTTAAGGCTTCCCGCTCAATTTGCCGGACTCGTTCTCGGCTAATGTTCAGGATTTCACCAATTCTAGCCAGCGTCAGGGCTTGCCCATCAGTTAAGCCAAAGCGCAGCGTGATCACTTCTTTCTGTTGTGGCGTGAGATCACCCATCAAGCGATCTAAGTCATAAGATAGGGAAGATTGCATCACAAATTCTTCTGGAGATGCTCCTGGATCTTCTAGCATTTCTCCGAGTTCGGTGTCGTAATTATCACCTAGCCGCAAGTCTAAGGAAAGGGGCAAACGCGCCTTTTCTAGATACTCTCGCACCTGTTTGGGGGTCAATTCTAATTCTTCAGCTAGTTCACCAGCTGTAGGGGCACGTCCCAACTTTTGAGACAATTGGCGCTGTGCCTTTTTAATTTTATTTAATTTTTCAGTAATATGGATAGGCAGCCGAATAGTACGGGCTTTTTCTGCTATAGCACGAGTAATAGCTTGCCGAATCCACCAATAGGCATAGGTAGAAAATCTATACCCTTTGGTAGGGTCAAACTTTTCTACGCCCCGTTGCATACCAATACTACCTTCTTGGATCAAGTCCAGTAAATCGACGTTGCGCTTTATGTACTTTTTGGCAACGGAAACTACCAGCCGCAAATTGGCTTCTACCATCTTACGTTTGGCAATCTCACCATCAGCGATCGCTTCGTTCAACTCTGCTGGTTCTAACTTTGTCGCTTCGGCCCACTCTTCGAGAGTCGGTTGACGATCTAACTGCATGGCAAGAGATTCTCTTGATTCGTGCAAAGTACAAGAACGTTGCACTTGTTTACCATAGAAAATCTCTTCCTCGTGGGTTAAGAGTGGCACACGGCCAATCTCACGCAGGTAAGTCCGCACGAGGTCTGTGGCTGTCTGAGCGGTCTTCATGGCGCTACTCTTTGGTAATGATGGGTTTGGCGGTAGGGTCATTAAAGGATAGATGCTTTGTTAGGGTGCTACCCAGTCAGACTGGGAACCTATGCTATGGTTTACAACTTACGCGCCCGATAATCTCGGCTGCTCATAATAATCAAATTTAGGCTTCTTAACTGCTAAAAGTTACAGCTATTTTCTATTTTCCACAAGTATCTACAGTTAGATAAAAGGTAGCTTTTTAAACATTTTTTTATTGGAACCTTATTAATAATTGTAACATTTATGAGAATATTTTGGCTATATAGCAACATTAAATTTTCTGGTTGTTCCAGTTCATGCAATATCGCCCTCTCTCTTAAGGCTGACTAGAAGCCAATTTAAGAAATTATCTGGTTAATATAAGCCTCCTCATATTTGTTAAAGTATCTCTAATGAGAACTATAGTCATTCTCTTATAACAATTACTTAATTTTTTTGGGCATTGGGCATGGGGAAGAGGGCTTGAGGACAAGGAGAATTGGAGACAAGGGGAAAGACTTGTTTCAAGTTCTCACCTCTTGTCCCCTTGTCCCCCTCATCTCCCTCATCTCCCTCATCTCCCTACCTCCCCTACTCCCCTTACTCCCCACTCCCTACTACCTCACAATTGGGCAATATTCTTGAATGGTTTTTACGTCCAAAGTCGTATTTTGTAAAGAACGAATGGCGGCGACGGTAGCTTTCGCGCCGGCGATGGTAGTAATGATGGGAATTTTGTAACCTAAAGCTGTGCGGCGGATTAACCTAGCATCAGTATGGGCTTCTTCCCCTGAAGGTGTGTTGATAATAAGTTGGATTCTCTGATTTTTGATTGCATCTAGCACGTGGGGACGGCCTTCATGGAGTTTTAACACTAATTCAATATCTAACCCCTGTTCGAGAAGAACTCGGCGTGTACCAAGGGTAGCCATCACTGTAAAGCCCAAATCGATAAACTCCTTCACCACAGCACCGGCGACAGCTTTATCGCGATCGCTCATTGATACAAATACAGTTCCACTCAGTGGTAAACGCTCTCCAGCACCCATTTCTGCTTTGGCAAAGGCCCGGCCAAAGTCGCTGTCAATCCCCATCACCTCACCAGTAGAGCGCATTTCTGGGCCCAATATTGTATCAGTTCCAGAGAATTTATTAAAGGGTAATACAGCTTCTTTTACAGCAATATGTTGGGGAATGACTTCCTCGGTAAAATGTAGCTCCTCTAAGGTTTTACCTGACATAATTAAGGATGCTAGTTTCGCTAACTGTACACCTGTTGCTTTAGAAACAAAGGGCACTGTACGCGAGGCGCGGGGGTTGGCTTCCAAAATGTAAACTTGGGGAGAATAACTACTTGCGCCGACAACGGCAAATTGAATATTCATCAACCCTACGACTGACAGCGCTTGTGCTAGCTGCACCGTCCAAGTGCGAATTTGATTGAGAACTGCTGGTGATAGAGAAATAGAAGGTAAAGAACAAGCTGAATCTCCTGAGTGAATCCCTGCCTGTTCGATGTGTTCCATTATACCACCAATCACCACCCGTCCTGTATGGTCTGCGATCGCATCTACATCCACTTCAATCGCATTTTCCAAAAACTTATCAATCAAAATCGGATGTTCTGGTTCCACTAGTACCGCAAAGGTCATGTAGCGTTCCAATTCAGCATCAGAATAAACGATTTCCATCGCCCGTCCCCCCAACACATAGCTAGGACGCACCACCACCGGATAGCCAATGCGTTTAGCGACAATCAGCGCGTCTTCGTAACTCCGCGCAACACCATTAGGCGGTTGGGAAATATTCAACTGTTGAAGAATCTTTTCAAACCGCTCCCGGTTTTCTGCCATGTCGATGGAATCTGGCGATGTACCCCAAATTTTGGTCAGGAGTCCTGATGTATCATTGCTGAGAAACTCTTGTAACGGGATAGCCAACTTTAGCGGTGTTTGTCCGCCAAACTGGACAATCACCCCGACTGGATTTTCAGTTTCAATGATGTTCATAACATCTTCTTTTGTTAAAGGCTCAAAGTAAAGGCGATCGCTGGTATCGTAGTCTGTCGAAACTGTCTCTGGGTTAGAGTTGACCATAATCGTCTCATACCCCGCTTTCTTCAAAGCATAAGCGGCGTGACAACAACAATAATCAAACTCGATTCCCTGTCCAATGCGGTTGGGGCCACCACCCAAAATCAATACTTTTGGCTTGGTTGCGGGCATTACCTCTGTTTCTTCTTCGTAGGTAGAATAGTAGTAGGGAGTAAAGGCCTCAAACTCAGCAGCGCAGGTATCTACGGTTTTATAAACTGGGATAATCCCTAGTGACTTGCGGTAAGCGCGAACTTCATCTTCGGTGGTTTTGGTGGCATAAGCAATCTGGCGATCGCTATATCCGTCCCGCTTCACTTCATAAAGTTGCTCTTTTGTCAATTGCTGTAAAGGTGTCCGCTTAAGGAATTTCTCGACATCTAACAGTTGCTGAAATTTATCTAGGAACCACGGGTCAATACCAGTCAGTTCGTAGATTTCCTCAGCACTAATCCCTAGTTGCAAGGCATGGCGTACAGAGAAAATGCGATCGGGGTTAGGTGTCCGTAGTTGGGCGCGAATTTGTTCACCACTGGGTAACTTTTCGGCTTTGTCGCAACCCCAACCAGCGCGTCCGGTTTCGAGCGATCGCAACGCCTTTTGGAAGGATTCGTTGAACGTCCGCCCAATTGCCATTGCTTCCCCGACGGACTTCATTTGAGTTGTTAGCACTGGGTCAGAACCAGGAAACTTTTCAAAGGCGAAGCGAGGAATTTTTGTTACCACATAGTCAATTGTCGGCTCAAAGGACGCGGGAGTTTTCTTGGTGATGTCATTTTTAATTTCATCCAAGGTGTAGCCCACAGCCAATTTTGCTGCCATTTTGGCGATAGGGAAACCCGTAGCTTTAGAAGACAAAGCCGAACTACGGGAAACGCGGGGGTTCATCTCAATTACAACCACATCCCCATTAACCGGATTGACAGCAAACTGGATATTAGAACCGCCAGTTTCCACACCGATCTCGCGGATGATTTTGATTGCCATATCCCGCAGCCTTTGATATTCTTTATCAGTAAGGGTTTGCGCGGGAGCGACAGTAATTGAGTCTCCAGTGTGGATGCCCATAGGGTCAAGGTTTTCGATGGAGCAGATAATCACCACGTTATCTGCCAAGTCACGCATCACTTCGAGTTCATATTCTTTCCAGCCGAGTAAAGACTGGTCAATGAGAATTTGCGAAACGGGGCTGGCATCTATACCTACCTGTGCCATTTCTTCAAATTCTTCTTGGTTGTAGGCAATACCGCCGCCACTTCCACCCATTGTGAAAGCTGGACGAATAATTAGGGGATAAGTACCAATTTTACGGGCAACAGCTTTGGCTTCTTCCAAAGATTCGGCTGTGCCACTGGGACACACAGCTATCCCGATCCTTGCCATTGCTTCACCAAAAAGTTTTCGATCTTCGGCTTTTTCGATCGCTGGAAGTTTAGCGCCGATTAACTCAACGCCGTACTTTTCCAACACCCCATTTTTTGCTAAAGCAACGGCGAGGTTGAGGGCAGTTTGTCCTCCCATCGTTGGTAGGAGAGCATCAGGGCGTTCTTTCTCAATAACTTTTTCGACCAATTCTGGAGTTAACGGTTCAATGTAAGTGCGATCGGCCGTTTCCGGGTCGGTCATAATCGTTGCAGGGTTGGAGTTGACCAAAATCACTTCATAGCCTTCTTCTCGCAGCGCTTTGCAGGCTTGAGTGCCAGAGTAGTCAAACTCAGAGGCTTGTCCGATCACAATTGGGCCAGAGCCTAACAGTAGGATTTTCCGGAGGTCATCACGGCGGGGCATAGTCGTTGCCTTGGAATACGAGAATACAAATCTTGATTATTTTAAGGGTCTTTACACCCTGTCGTGCTTTTTATTATTAAGTTTTCTAGGTTTGATGACAGAGGAGGGATTGGCGAAGAGGCAGAGGGGCAGGGAGCAGGGGGAGATGGGAAGGACAAGGGGGGCAAGGGAGAATTACTGAACAACTTTCTTTCTTGTCTTTTCCCAATGACCCATGCCCAATGCCCAATGCCCAATGCCCAATGCCCAATGTTCAACGATTGTTTTGTATTTCTAATTTTATTTAATTGTGATGGCAAAAATTTTAAAGCTTTTGCAAATCTTTGTTATTTAAGTTAGTAAGCCTTTTCAAAAACTGGTGATTTATTGTCGCATATATCTATTTGCTTATTCAGCACAAATAAATTACTTAGATGAAAATTCATATTAATTAGCTAATTGCTAAACATTTTCAATATTAAATCTTATATAGATATGTTTACTTAAATTAAAAATGGCAGAGAAATAAGGATACCATTCTCTGCCATTATTTATAATATTTTAAGAGTTCGTGCTGCCAACTTTTTCTTTCAGTCTAGGTAGACAAATCTAGATTATGAGAGTTTTAGCTTTGAGCAGCTTGGACAAACCCTAAAGTTAAGCTGTCTTTGGCGAGGAAGTGAGATAAATGATATGCACGTTCCTCGGTTTTCAACAAAATCTTTTCGTACAGATAGCGTGTACCCCGATCGCCTAAACTCTCTGCCTGAGCAGCTTGACGACGAATTACGCCAATGATTGCTTGTTCGGCAGCTAGGTCATTTTCCACCATTTGACGAGAAGAATATACACCTTCAGATTCTTGTTCAAAGCAGGTTAATTCTGCTAACTTGCTGAAGGTCGCTACTGGCACGCCACCCAGTCCATCCAAACGTTCTCCAATTTCATGAACGTGGTCTTGTACTTGGTTGTAGCTTTCGTTAAAAAACTCATGCAGAGAGTAGAATTCTGAGCCTTCAACTACAAAATGATGCTTTTGGTACTGCAAGTATAGTGCTTGGAAACTAGCTAATACAACATTGAATCCTTCTGTGACTGGAGCAGTTACACTGTGATCCAGCAATACAGGATTGTCATATACATTACCAAAATTCCGTAACAAAGTTTGCGTTTCAGACATTGCGTTCCTCTCTTTTTAACAGTTATAGATTTTAACTGCTTATTCTTAACATATTAACATTTTAATAATAAGAGCAAGCCAATTCGCCATGTCAATATTTTGTATTTTTGCTTACTAAAAATATCAAGTTTATTATTTGCAACTTGATGGGTGTGCCATGAAATTGCATAAATTTGTCATTAATGTTGACATCACAGCTTAAATGTGCATATTTCTCAACAGAGACAGGGAGAGAAATTTTTACTTTGTCCTTTTTGTTCCCCTCTCAATATGGGATAGCTACAAAAATTTTATTTTTTTTCCAAAGTTACTGAGAATTGTTTGCACTTAAGGTATGCTGGTTTTAAGAAGCTAACTCCTAAGACTTTCAAAAGCAAGGGAGTTAAATCGCGGTAATTACTGCAAGTTTGTTGCACTTTGAGGACAATTCGCTTGAAATCGTTTAGTTCAGAAATAGAAAGCAACCACCTTGTAGAGGTGAATTGGACAGACCGCTGGCAAGTCTATCAACGCCTAAAGGAGTTAGACATTCCCTGTAGTTGTGCGGCTAACCAGCCATTGAAAGTTGAAATTGGCTCTCCTATGACAGCTGTTCAACTTTGGAGTGTGATACGGCGATTAACAGCCTCCCGTCAAGACCAGATTTGGACTCTTGAGTGCTGCTGGAAAAATCGCGATCAACAGTTCTAATTTTTAGCTGTTGCTGAGAATATCTCGCTTGATAGTTTGTACTTAGTTAAAAGGAGGTCAAAAAATGGGTGCGTCTCACAGTACGGAAGTATCGCAGTTTTGCCTTGAGGGCAGATTTATAGATTTTGTTATTAAAGATGGCTATAAGCTTAAAGGCTTAATGCTGGGGACTCATGAAGGTGAGTCTTATATTAAACTCGCTAAACATTTACGGTCTGCTTTTGACTTGCGGCTACCAGCAGGTACTTGGCTGCAAGTTGTTGGTTATAAAGAATACGATATAAAAAAAGACAAAGTTACACTGAAGGCTGAACGTGTAATGGCGGCACGTTCTGAGATGGTGATTCAGACGGCTACCCCAGTGCAAGAACCCCCATCTATTGATAATGCCAAGCTAAAACCAGCTAAAACTAAAGCCACGATTTTGGTGTGTCAAAAGTCTGATTGCATGAAACGCGGTGGTAAAGCAGTTTGTCACGCGTTGGAGGCGGCTTTAAGTGATCGCGGTTTAGAAGACCAAGTTACAATCAAGGGCACTGGTTGTATGAAGAATTGTAAAGCTGGGACAAACCTAGTTATGCCAGATAAAACGCGCCATAGTCGAATTCAAGCAGGACAAGTCCCGGCGTTGATGGATAAGCATTTTGGTGACAAGAGTGTGTCAGCACAGCCTGAGAATTTAAGGGAAATTACGATATCTAATGGCAAACTTTGGAGAAGTAATTCATAAAATCTTGACATTTCAATGAGAAAGCTTAATAATATCTTCTCAAGTGTGTTCCCTTAATACTCGGCGTTGGACTTTTGCCAAGTATTTGCAAGAGTTTTGAATTAAGCGATCGCCTACGATTTGTCATGACAAAGGCAAACTAGTAGAAGCGATCGCTTAATATTTTATGGAATGAGGATATTGATCAAAGGAGAATTCAGGAGTCATACCAATTCGCAATTCGCAATTCGCAATGACGCTCTCTACGAAACGCTAAAAGCGAACACGGACTCGCTAACGCAATTAAAAAACTTAGATGTAGCAAAGCTTTCAGGGGTTACATCTGTATCAGATTTTTTGTGAAATGGTATCATGAGTCAGAATTCAATTGGGTATTCTGACCGAAAAAGCAGATAGCGAAGATTCCAACATCTGTGCAAAAACCAGAAAGTCCTTTTTCCCCTGCTCCCTGCTCACTGTGGTCTTGATGATAAATCTTTAAGCGGACATGATATCACACCTCTGGTTCAATTCCTGCCGTCCGCAATTGTGCCGCTAGTCGTTCGGCGCGTTGGTGTTCTTGTTCAGCGCGTTGTCGTTCTTGTTCGGCTAATTCTCCACCCCAAAGCAGTAGGTTTCCTTGTTCATCCCACCACCGCAACGATTTACCTGTGCGGTTTTCACGTGTACCCTGCCACACTCCAAGGTAAAGATTTATGTCCGCTATCCAGTAACGTTGATTTTCATCAGGCTGTTGCAAAATGTACTGTTCTGTGTTTTGTAACTGATACATCTCTATACTGCCGTTATCTGGTTCAAAGATGATGTAGTTTGGTACTTTTAGGATGCGCTCGTAGAAAAACCATTTTCCTGGGGGATATGTTGCTTTGACAGAATACTCTGTCTCCTCTGTATCGGAAACAAATTCCATTACAACTACGGGAATGTCACCCTGTAATTGAGGGGTATAACTACGTATTACTTCTTCCCTATTGACGTTAATTTTGGGAATGAAAGCCCAATCAGGGGCTTTAATAATCATTCTGTTGTTGAGAGTGGCACAAATAGCGTAATTGCTTGTTATTAAGGTGTTAGCTGAAATTTTTCCGGCTAATTGTAGGCTTTCTGTGAGTGCATTAGCTAAGGCTGGTTGGTTGATGTTATCCAGTGGATCATTTGGCAGTTTGTAATCATCGGGTAGTTTTTCCCAAGTGATTTGGTAGTCTTGGGTGAGGGCTGTCATCGTGAGTTGTCCTTTGGTGTGGTGTTAAAGTCGCGGATTTTACCCTAATGTTTGACTGTTTTAGATCCCCCAACTGCTTTTAAAAAAGGGCTATGGGTTACTCATCTTCATCGGGTTCTAAATCATCGGCTGTCAGTTCCTGATGGGGGATGGCGGCGATAATCGCATCTATTACTTTAGATACTGGCAATATTTCAATATTCAAGTCTGGGAATTTTGTCCCTTTTGGCACGATCGCTCTTTTAAATCCCAACTTAGCAGCTTCTTTTAACCGCAGCTCCATTTGGGAAACCGATCGCACTTGTCCACCTAACCCAACTTCACCGATTAATACTGTACCCGGATCAACTATGCGATCGCGGAAACTGGCAACGATTGCGATCGCAATTCCTAAATCTACCGCAGGTTCTTCTACGTTCAACCCACCCGCAGAAGCAACGTAGGAATCTAATTTTGACATGGGGATTCCCACCCGTTTTTCTAAAACGGCGAGAATTTGCACTAAGCGGTTATAATCTACGCCAGTACCAGCACGACGGGGTGAAGGGTAGCTGGTGGGACTTACAAGAGCTTGCAACTCAACAACTATCGGGCGAGTACCTTCGCAAGCCACAACAATGGCAGTACCAGGAGCGGGATCATCACGGTTGCCTAAAAATAGCTCTGAGGGATTGGAGACTTCTCGCAATCCATCTGCCACCATTTCAAAGATGCCGATTTCGTGAGTTGCGCCAAAACGGTTTTTGACTGTCCGTAATAATCGATGGGAGGCAAAGCGATCGCCTTCAAAATACAACACCGTATCCACTAAATGTTCTAAGACTTTTGGCCCTGCGATCGCTCCTTCTTTGGTAACGTGCCCCACAATGAGCATAGTGACATCTTCGTGCTTCGCCACTTTCATCAATGCTGCTGTACATTCCCGTACCTGAGCCACTGAACCTGGTGCAGAAGTCAGCGCCGGAAAAAACACCGTTTGGATACTATCAATCACCGCCACGTTTGGCTTTAGAGAGTCTATTTCTCGTAAAATTTCTTCTAAATCTGTTTCTGGCAGTACATATAAATCTGCACCTATGCTGTCAGGGTCTATGGGAAGTGTAGCATCTACTACTACCGCCGTATCTACTACTCCTGTCGTATCTACTACTTTTACCTTCTCCTCATTAACCAGATTTACGCTTTTTGATACTCCCAAACGAGAAGCTCGTAATTTTACCTGCTGTCCTGATTCTTCACCAGTTACGTAAAGAATGCGATATTTCTGTGCTAATTGATTTGATACTTGCAACAATAAAGTTGATTTCCCAATACCCGGATCACCACCAATCAACACCATAGAACCTGGGACAACCCCACCTCCAAGCACCCGATCTAATTCTTCATAACCAGACTGCCATCGGGCGATTTGGCGATCAGTAATTTGATCAAATGTTAACGAGGATCGTGCTTTAGCTGGTTTAGCATGAGATTTGCCATTGTTTGGAGTTGATTGCCAACTACTCACTCCCCCACGGGTGGGTATATCTACTGAGGATTGAATAGAAATTTGTTCTTCTAGAGAGTTGTAAGTACCGCAACCCGGACACTTACCAAACCACTGGGGCGATTCTGCTCCACATTCGTTACAAACGTAAAAGGTTTTTGGCTTTGCCATTATTAAATCTTATTAAATAATCTTAATATTTACTTAATTCTTGAAAAAAACTAAAATCTAATAATAGTAGTATTTAGAGCTTTTTCCAAATGAATTGATGGAATGATATCTTAATATTATGGTATTAAAAATTAATCATGTAAATTTTTAGTGAAGGAGCATTGAGAAACTTGGAAAGCCATAAAGAAAAAATCTTGGTGGTAGACGACGAAGCCAGCATTCGCCGGATTTTGGAAACGCGCCTTTCCATGATTGGGTACGATGTAGTGACGGCTGGCGACGGGGAAGAAGCATTAGATATTTTTCGCAAAACTGATCCTGACCTGGTAGTTTTGGATGTAATGATGCCAAAGCTAGACGGTTATGGTGTATGTCAAGAATTACGAAAAGAATCAGATGTCCCCATTATTATGCTAACAGCCTTGGGGGATGTAGCCGATCGCATCACCGGTCTAGAATTGGGTGCTGATGACTATGTAGTTAAACCATTTTCCCCGAAAGAGCTAGAAGCTCGAATTCGCTCGGTGTTGCGGCGGGTAGACAAAACCGGTGGATCTGGCATTCCCAGTTCTGGGGTAATCCATGTCGCTAACATTAAAATCGATACGAATAAGCGACAAGTCTACAAAGGTGATGAGCGGATTCGATTGACTGGTATGGAGTTCAGCTTGTTAGAGTTGGTAGTTAGTCGCTCTGGAGAACCTTTTTCTCGTTCGGAAATTTTGCAGGAGGTTTGGGGTTATACACCAGAACGTCATGTTGATACCCGCGTTGTGGATGTGCATATATCTCGTTTGCGGGCAAAGTTAGAAGATGATCCTAGCAACCCAGAATTGATTCTTACAGCACGAGGTACTGGTTATCTTTTCCAGCGAATTATTGAACCAGGGGAGGAGTGAGGAGATGAGGCAGGGGGCAGGGGGCAGGAGGCAGGGGAGGATGAGGGAGACTAGGCAAATAATCAATGCCCAATGCCCTATTTCCTATTCCCTATTCCGAGTGACTAATGACTAAATGAATGACTAATGACTGATCCTAATCGAGTTTTGCGGCGTCTACCCATTGTCGTGGGTGGGCTAGGCGCTGTACTTTTGCTGATTAACCGTTTATTGACACCGGAATTAACCCAGTCTCAATCGCGTGTTGATGTGCTGGGTGTGATTTTGAGTGCAGTGTTAATTTTGACTGGTTTAATTTGGCAGCAAGTTCAGCCGCGATCGCCTGATACTGTAGAACTAGTTGGAGAAGAAGGTTTTGTACTAGCAGCAGATTTACCTGAAGCCGTGAAAACAGAGCTAGCCTGGGCATCTCATTTATTGTTGACTAATACAGTAACGCGATCGCTAGTGGTTTTTTATCAAGGTAAAGTTTTGTTGCGTCGCGGTATTTTGGGTACTAAATCTGAGGTTGTACCAGGAGTAATCTTAAAACAGGTACTCGAAAAACAAAAACCGATTTATTTAGTTGCTCTAAAAATATATCCAGGTAGACTTGAATTTGATTATTTACCAGAAAATACTCAAGGTGTAATTTGTCAACCCATTGGCAACCAAGGTGCGCTAATTTTAGGGGCGAATGCTCCTCGCAGCTACACCAAACAAGATGAAAACTGGATTGCTGGAATTGCTGATAAATTAGCTGTTACTCTTAATACTTAGGTTTTTGGGTAATTTTAGAAGTCAGGTTCAGTCACCAAGAAGTTAAAAAATTCCACCCTTCTTTTTCTTCCTCAGTTGTTCCTTCTTTTTCTTGAGCTTCTTCCGGTGTCTCTAAGTTTTTCTGTTGGATTACATTCTCATATTCTCCTGAATCAACCCATTTCAATAACTCGCCAGCCCGCATAACCACCCAAGAAAGTCCGGGTTCTGTATGGCTTAATATTTTGATTAGCTGATCAGCACTATCAAAGTTATTGGATGCAAACTCACGGGCTTGGGCAAGGAAATCTTCGATCACAGCAGTAGTCAAGTACTCATCTGGCAAACCCGCGAGTTTCATCAGTGTAGTGGTTGCTACCTCAATATCCTGGCAAGTAAGCATTGCAGCTCGATCAGCAGTGAACCTAGCCATCATCCGCCAATTATACAAAGCCCGTTCCATACCACTAGCTACCAAGCCACCAACCCCCAGTGTGGTACTGTTTAACAAATTTTTCAAAGTTGGCATTACAACTGCCATTTGGTGATAAACCATCTGCTGACTCTTGATGCGATCGATTTCCTGCCCAAAAACGTAAAGCAACTCATCTGCACCAAGCCACTCCATTGCATCTAAATTTATACCCACCACGGGTTTTTCTACGCCAACAATGTAGGTTTCAATATGACCTGTACCCCGAAACAGATACAATTCAGGAAGTGGAGCAACATCAAGAATTTGACAGGTTTCTACAAATGCCTGATGCAATTGGGGAAAATTACGGGATGAAATTCTGATTTCACTACCAAGGCTTTGCAGCCTGAGTAGGCGCTCGATGCCGTATTCGTTAATTTTTTTGAGTAGTAGAGAAACGCCGGGCATATTTTGCAAAGAAGCTAAGGCTTTGCGATCAAAAGGGTGTTCGTAGGCTGCTGAATTCAATCCAGTTAAAATTTTTCTCGTCATAGGTTTTGAGCTTTATCTTGAAGTGTTTGGGACGTTCAGTTACTCATACCATTTTGGATTTTGAATTTTAGATTTTTGATTGTGAAATAGTTAATCAATAAGCTTTCTTTTTGGCGATCCATTTGTCACAATCATTTTTAAAATTGGTATCAGTATGAATGGCTTGTGTTTTCATTACGCCTATGGTTAGGGGTTTCGGTAAGGCGCTTGCTGTTCAGTTTTTTGAATTAGTCCCCACAGTTACCAAGACGAGCCAAGAGCGATCGCAGAGAGATTTTACCAGATTGAACTAGAAAATCATATTTGGTTCAGCTTCAAATCTAAGTATTTGTCGTCATCTCTCCCAGATACAATATGCAGTAGGGGCGCACAGATGTTATTGATGTCAGCTTAAAGGCAGTTGACACTTATGCACAGATGTGAATCTATACTACTAACTGACTCGGAAATTTAGAAATTTACAATTCTATTTATGCAAATTATTTATTGGCTATTACTTGCTGTAATGTTTGTGGGTATCATTGGTGCTGTAGTTCCAGCTATTCCTGGTAGTAGCTTAATTTTAATTGCAATTATCGCCTGGGGAATCGTTAGTAGTTCTTTTGCAGCTATCAAGATTCCATTAATTGTGACAATTATAGTTTTACTGCTCAGTGTCGCAGTGGATTTTTTAGCTAGCTATGTGGGAGCAAAACAAGCCGGAGCTAGTAAGTGGGGGCAAATTGGCGCAATTGTCGGTTTGGTAGTGGGCTTTTTGGGATTATTGCCAACCTTGCCTTTTGGCGGCCCACTGTTAGGAATTTTATTAGGCCCGCTTGTAGGAGCAATTATTGGTGAGTATCTTTACCGGCGTGAATTCAGGTTGGCGGTTAAGGCGGGTATAGGAATTGTAGTCGGCTCTTTGGTTGGAAATTTGATTCAAGGGTTGTTAGCGATCGCCGCAGTTGTAGTTTTCGTTGTGACAACTTGGCCACAAGTATTTGGCTCTTAGCAATTTCTGAATTTTTGATTTGTCGTCATTAAGGATTAACGTTAATCCGCCCACGACACACTAGCTTACCTGGGATCAGCGTTAGTTCTTGGATATCGACATCTGAGCCAAGATCCAGATTGTACTGATAATTGTCCTCTAATATATTCTCCTGGTCGGGCTTGATTTTTATATGTGCTAGTTGCAACTCATGCCCACTGAATAACTGTGAGCTTAGACAAATCTCCAAAGGAGTTGTTTTATTATCGGTTACTCTCATACCTCGCAGTATAATTTGATTGTAATCAAGGATAATTTCTTGCCAATTAATTGGTTGTGACTTTGGGCAATATGCTGGTAAAACCTTAATCAGCAAATCGCTCAAAGCATTCGATAATAAGTCAGATGAGAGAGAAGCATTAAGATCCTTCTCATCTACGATCAAATTGCCAACCACTGGTACTGTTTCTAACAGTCGTAAGGGTTTACCCCTGAGTACCGAGCCAATGTTTATGCGAATATTTTCTGCAACTAATTGAATTTTTGTAATCAAGAGACCTTGATAAACTGCATGAGTAGCAAAAATAGATACCGACGGGATACGCCCAGAAAGAATTTGGCGATCGCTCGCTTTAATCTCCACTTCTAATTCAGATATTTGGCTTACTTGCGCTCTCAGCCAGAGCTTTAGGGCTGTTGTGAGTACCTGCGTAATTATGCGGCTTTTATTTGCATTTGTTGTTTGGGGATTTTGCTCTGGCATCTAACGAATTTGTTTATGAGTATTGAAGGTGGCAGAGGGTCACTGCCTCTTGCCTTCTATTGATAAATCAAACAAGTCTTAAATGTAACATTTATGCCTACTCCCTACAAAATGCAAATATCATTTAATTGTTAACAGTAAATAAGTAATTCCAGATGGAGGAACGATTACAAAAAATCCTTGCTCAATGGGGTATTGCCTCACGCCGTGAAGCCGAAGAAATGATTAGGCACTCACGGGTGCGAATCAATGGAGTATTGGCACATTTAGGTCAAAAGGTTGATCCCCAAAAAGATGCGATCGCAATTGATGGTAAGCCTATATCTAAAAAGCAGCGTCCGGCTTTAATATATTTATTGCTACATAAACCAGCAGGTGTGGTTTCGACTTGCTACGACCCTCACCGCAGACCAACAGTCCTGGATCTACTACCGAAACAATTACGGGACGGTACAGGTATTCACCCAGTTGGGCGTTTAGATGCAGACTCTACAGGAGCATTAATCCTGACCAATGACGGAAATCTGACATTTGGACTAACCCATCCCCGTCACAGTATTTCCAAGACATATCGTGTTTTGGTAGAAGGACACCCTTCAGAATTAGTACTGCAAATGTGGCGTCAAGGTGTGATGTTGGACGGTAGAAAAACCAGGGCCGCTAAGGTACAGCTAATAGAACATCGTGCCGAGCAAAGCTTTTTAGAAATAGTGTTGCAGGAGGGAAGAAATCGCCAAATTCGCCGGATAGCTCAACAGTTAGGATACCCAGTAATCAAGCTGCATCGGACTGCTATCGGTTCAATTCAATTACAAACTCCAAAAGAACCTTTTTTGGAAGAGGGTAAATATCGTTCCCTCAAGGATCATGAGATTCACTTTTTGCAAGAGCAGATAACGCAACCTAATTATTGATTCAGTGGAGTTAAGGAGTGTCAGTAGGCATGAAATGGCTAAGAAAGAAGAATAATCACCAGCCATCAATTTCATTAGAGCAACAACGAGCCGAAAAGTTGGCAGAAATGGGCGCTCAACTTTGGGCATTGCGTCAAGAACAGGGATTATCTCTAGAGCAAATGGTTGCATTAACTAGGATTCCCAAGCGATTGTTACAGGCGATCGAAGAAGGTAATTTAAACGATCTTCCAGAACCAGTCTATATACAGGGTTTAATTAGGCAATTTGCCGATGCACTAGGCTTGAATGGAGTAGAATTTTCTGGCACTTTTCCAATCAGTTCTGCACAAGTGAACCGTCAAGGTATGGGGAATACTTCACCCCTTGATCAACTACGTCCGATTCATCTTTATTTTCTTTACATATTGCTAATCGTATGCTCTGTAAATGGTTTATCTCAGTTATTAAATAGTGCGGTACTACAAGCAAGTAATAGCCAAAATCAGCCATACATAAAACGTAAGTCCGCTGTTAAACCAGAAGTAGCCCAACTAAAAGATTCATTAAAAGTTCAACCTGTCAGCGACACCCTTAGCGGCGAACAACAGGGACAGGTTGTACAGATTGGTGTCACTTTAAAAGCTTCATCTTGGATTCGCGTAGTAGCCGATGGCAAAACCGAGTTTGAGGGTACTCTCCCGGAGGGAACTCACCGAATTTGGAAAGCTCAAGAGCAACTCACAGTGAAAACTGATAATGCTGGTGGTGTTTTAATGAGCGTCAATCAGGAAAAAGCCAAGGAAATGGGAGAGCCAGGGAAAGAGGAAGAAGTTAGGATTGCTGCAAAACCTAAGTTTTGAAATATGGGGCACAAGAGGCAGAGGGGCAGGGAGCAGGGAGCAGAGGGAAAGAGGTAATTTTTTTATTCTCCTCCTTGCCCACTGCCCCCTGCTCCCCTGCCTCCCCCACTCACTGCCCTTGCGGAGCGCGTCCATTTAGTCTGGTAAGAACTTTTAAGCGATCGCCTACTTCTTGTGTCAACGCTTCTGCTTGATAGCGCCACCCCCAGTTACCCTCAGCAACACTAGGAAAATTCATCCGCGCTTCGTTTCCTAATCCCAAAATATCTTGCAAGGGAATAATTGCTTGGTTGGCTATGGAACTCAAAGCTAGGCGAATTAAATCCCAATGGATGCCTTCAGGACTAATACAACCTAAATAAAGCAACAGATTTTGCTTTTCGTAGTCGCTAGCTGAATTAAACCAGCCTACAGTTGTGTCGTTATCGTGAGTCCCGGTATAAACTACAGCATTTCGCGGGTAATTGAATGGTAAAAATGGATTACCGGGATCAGAACCAAAGGCAAACTGCAAAACCTTCATCCCAGGAAATTCATACTTGTCTCGCAGTGCTTCTACCTCTGGTGTAATTACTCCCAAATCTTCTGCTAAGACAGGTAGCTTGCCCAACTTTTGCCTAATCACTTCAAAAAAAGCATCTCCAGGCGCTTCCACCCATTTGCCATTCATGGCAGTTTCTTCGCCTTTGGCTACTGACCAATAAGCCTCGAAGCCCCGGAAATGGTCAATGCGAATTATATCTACATAATCCAGCATTGCTTCAAAGCGCTGCACCCACCATTTAAAGTCTTGTTTTTGTAATTCCTCCCAGTTATAAACCGGGTTGCCCCACAATTGACCGGTGGAGCTGAAGTAATCTGGTGGAACTCCTGCCATTTGGGCAGCAACTCCTGTCTCTTCGTCTAAGCAAAAGATGTCGGGATGTGCCCACACGTCAGCACTATCGTGAGATACGTAGATAGGGATATCGCCGATAATATCTATACCGCGCACATTGGCATAGCTTTTCAGGTCTGACCACTGCCGGAAAAACTCAAATTGGACGAACTTGTAATAAAAAATATCTCCATTGAGCCGATCTTCGACTTCAGCTAAAGCTTCGGGTTTACGCTTGACAAATTCTGGTTCCCATGTGTGCCAGCTTGCATTCTCGTGGGTATCTTTCAACGCCATAAATAAGGCGTAATTATCTAGCCAATAGGCTTTACTCTCACAAAAAACAGCAAACTCGTTTTTTTGGATGTCCGTAGCATTCACTTTAAACTTTTCACAGGCTTTTTTTAGCAGCCCAATCTTAATCGGCGCAACTTGCTCGAAATCTACCTTTTCTACCGGAAATCCTGGTAAATTAGCAAAGTCTTCTTCAGATAGCAAACCCTCATCTCGCAGTTTTTCTGGGCTAATCAGCAGGGGATTTCCTGCCATTGCCGAGTAGCACATATAGGGGGAATTACCGTATCCAGTGGGACCCAAAGGTAAAACTTGCCAATATTGTTGATGGGTATCTTTAAGAAAATCGATGAAGCGATAGGCTTCAAAGCCTAAATCTCCAACGCCAAATCGACTGGGAAAGGAAGTAGGATGCAGCAAAATACCACTGGATCTAGGAAAAGGCATAAGCAACCTGAATTATTAGAGGGAGCAATTGTCTGATGGACACGCTATGCAATTGCCCAAGGGGCAGTGGCAAAGCCAATCGCATCGAATTTATCACGGAACAGTATTTGCAAGGTAAATCAAGTAAACTCATTTTGTTTGTCATTTGTCATTTGTCCTTTGTCCTTGGCTAATGACTAATGAATAATAACTAATGACCAATGACCAATGACTAAATAACTATGACTTACCGAAATCCTGCACCAACAGTTGATATCATCATTGAACTAGTAGATCGACCTCATCGGCCAATAGTGTTAATTGAAAGACATAATCTACCCTTAGGTTGGGCTATTCCTGGTGGTTTTGTAGATTATGGGGAAGCGGTGGAAGTGGCGGCCCGACGGGAAGCTGAAGAAGAGACGGGTTTGCAAGTAGAGTTAGTTGAACAATTACTGGTGTATTCTGATCCCAATCGCGATCCGCGTCAGCATACGATTAGCATTGTGTTTTTAGCGACAGCTACGGGGGAACCAAAGGCTGGGGATGATGCCAAGAGTGTAGGCATTTTTGAGTATTGGCGTGTGCCTGGTAATTTATGTTTTGACCACGATCGCATTTTGCGGGATTATTGGCGATATCGGCATTATGGGATACGTCCGAGGTTAGGGTAAGAGGGACGAACCGCGTTCGCGTAGCGTCTCGCAGAGAAGTACGCAAAGAAAGAGGGGAGAAGAATATCTGTGACACAAAGTTTTTGTGATTATACTGTGTCAGTGGTATTTGATGGTGCATTATGGATGCCGAGGAACTTTTAAAACAATATGCAAAGGGTATACGAAAGTTTGATTCAATAAATTTGAGAGGAGTAGACCTCAAAGGTGCAAATCTGAGTGAGATAGACCTAACAAGTGCAGATTTAACGGGAGCGGATTTAAATAATGCCAACCTGAGTAAGGCATGTCTTAAAAGCACAAATTTCACCAGGGCATCTCTGACAAGCGCAAACTTAAGTGGTTTGGTGGAAAGTTCTAGTTTAAATTTGAGTTGGGCAGACCTAGATAATGCCAATTTGAGTGATGCTACGCTAAATTCTGCCAATCTAACTGAAGCTTCTTTCAAAAAAACAAATCTCGTGAGAGCTAACCTTAGTGGTGCAATTTTAAGTGGCGCTAACCTGTTTGAAGCTGATTTGAGTCAAGTAAACCTAATTCAAGTACATTTCAGAGATACCAATTTGCAGGGAGCCAAAATTCGGGGTGTTAATTTATCTCAAAAGAATTTGTCTGGGATGAATATGGCTGAGGCTGATCTAGGTGCAGCAAATCTTAGAGGCGTAAATTTCAGAAAAGCCTGTCTCAAAGGGGCAAATTTAGAGAGAACTGATTTACAACAGGCGGATTTAATGAACGCAAATCTGAACGGAGCAAATCTTAGAAAAGCTGACTTAACTGGAGCTAACGTTTACGGAGCCAATCTTCAAGATGCTGACCTAACTGGTGCGATAATGCCAGATGGAGAAGTCTACAAGCCGATCGCCTCTGAGATGGAAATCGGTAAACAAGAAACATCGTTAGAGAAAGTAATATCTATGACTCGTAAAGTAATTAATACTGATAACGCACCCGCACCAGTCGGCCCTTATAATCAAGCGATCGCAGCTTCAGGTCAATTTGTATTCGTAGCTGGACAAATTGCCATCGATCCCCGCCTTGGTGATGTCGTCTACACTGATGATGTCAAAAAACAAACTGAGCAGGTATTAGCTAATCTTGAAGCAATTCTTACAGCAGCTGGTGCGACTTTTCAAGATGTGGTGAAAACCACTGTATTTCTAGCTGATATGAATGATTTTGCAGCCGTGAATGCCGTTTATGCTAAATATTTTCCTGAAAATACAGCCCCGGCGCGGGCTTGTGTGCAGGTATCACGCTTACCTAAAGATGTGTTAGTAGAGATTGATGCGATCGCTGTAATTAGCGGTTAGAGAAATAGAACAATAAGTGTTGACGCGACAGCGTAACGCACTTATTAATCCAAGTTGCGGGTTATTAAATTCTAAATGAAAAGTACCTATCTATTCATGCGATCACTTCCCAAAAAGATTAACTTTTGAGAGCGATCGCATATTCAGCACTTGAAATACATATAATAATTTTTTCGGCAAGTCTATAGTAACCTCAGGTTTTCTAGATAAATATGATATCACACTATATCCTTACTGTTCCAAAGCTCAGTGCCAATTAATTGAGTTATTAGGGGTAAAATGTGGTTCATCTGCGAATCCCAAAGGCGATGCCCAGAACAGTCGCAGAGATTACCGCAGACACTGGTTATGTTACGGCTGCTAAAATACGTAAGTATGAGTAGAGTAGTAAGATCAAACTACTCAGGTAAAAATTGTCTATTTGGTCACACAAGACCGTCAAAAGATTGTAGAAAAGTGTATTTCCTTGTCTTGACAGTGATGATAATCTCAATTTTAAGGATGTTATAAGCCTTTATCTGCTAGAGTTTCTGACTTTCAGCAAACTGAATAATCTATCAATAATAAAATCGCTAGGAGTGCGATGAGATGTCACAGTCCCCTATGACAAAACCAGAAATAGCTGCTGGAACTCTAATCGATAACCGCTATATTATCCAAAAACTTCTGGGACAGGGAGGATTGGGGCGAACTTACTTGGCCTTTGACACTCGTCGCTTTAATGAAGCTTGTGTTCTCAAAGAGTTTGCGCCCATAGGCACAGGGGAGAGTGGACTAGAACAATATCGCAACTTATTTAAAAGAGAGGCAAAAATTCTTCATCAATTGCAACATCCTCAAATTCCCAAGTTTTTGGCTTGCTTTGAAGGAGATGGTCGATTATTCCTAGTACAAGAATATGTTGATGGTAAAACCTATTCTAGGCTACTGGGAGAACTTCAACGTCAAGGAAGAAACTTCTCTGAAGAGGAAGTTATACAGTGGCTAAAAAATCTGCTGCCTGTTTTGGAGTATGTCCACCAACATAACATCATCCATCGAGATATTTCACCTGATAATATTATGTTACCTGATGGCAATGATTTGCCAGTGCTGATTGACTTCGGTGTAGGCAAGCAAATTGCTGACATCAATGAAGGGAGAAATCTCAACCACCAGGTAACCTTTGTTGGCAAAATGTCCCTTGTCGGCAAAGTGGGATATGCTCCCCGCGAACAGATTAGCTTGGGCTTATGTTCCCCTTCTAGTGACCTTTATGCTTTGGGAGTGACAGCTATTGTATTACTCACAGGTAGAGATCCATCCTTACTAATAGATCAATATTCCTTAGAATGGAACTGGCGTTATTATTCCTATGTTAGTGATGATTTCGCTCAAGTACTCGATCAGATGTTGGCAGATAGACCTAACAAGCGATACCAAACAGCTAGGGAAGTTCTTATAAATTTAGAGCGTATTGCAAAACCAGAAGTGGTAATGTCTCCTGCAATCATGCTTGATGATTTGCCTGCAACGATATTTAATCCTGAGTTTCAGGCTATGTCGGCAATATCGCAGTCATATAACCAACCACCTGAAGAAACAATTTTTAATTCACCTACTTCACCAGCTGTTATGCAAAATGGGCGAATTAAAGAACAACAATCTTCGCTCCAACCAACATTTATCAAACATTGTCACCAAGAGTTAGCTTACCATATTGGCCCAATAGCAAATTTAGTTATGGAAGAAATATTAGCTCAAAATCCTTACATTTCACCTGACCAATTTGTTGAACTCATAGCCAAGGAAATTCCTGACTTTCAAGCAGCTTTTGAATTCAAAAAAAACTTATTTTCATAAACATTTAGACCACCCTTGATTGAGAAATTATTTTAAACTATTTAGCTAATTCTGGAGGGTTAAGTAAAGAGCAAATAAATGCGGCCAGTTTTGTGGTGGGGTCTAAATCTCTGACATAAAACTGAATTACGCGAATTACTTAGCGTAGCGGTAGCTAGTTCACTTACTCCTGCAAAGAAGCAAGCTACGCAGTCTGTCTGTGACACCTTCCGCAAACGTGGAGAGCGTCATTACGAATTACGAATTATTTTACTCCCCTATACTTCCCTGAGTGCGTTTGATTCTTTTCATTGCCATTTCCAAACTTAACTGCATCCGTCTAAAGGCTTTAGCTAAATTACCAATTTCATCATTAGACATCTGCTCAAATTCAACTTCCATATGTCCGGTGCTAACTTCTTCGGCTACACGAGTCATGCGTTTAAGAGGCATTACAACTTGTCGATTTAAGAACAAGTTTACTAACAGGATAGTCGCTATAAAAATAGTTGATACAATTAGGATAATTAGTAGTGAAGACTGATGGGCTTTATTGATGACGTTATTTGCTGGTACTGTAATAATCTGAGCGCCGACAATTTCATTCAGGTTCCACCCAAATCCATTAGCTGTACCATAAAGATTAATCATACTTTGAGGTGCAGCTTCGGGTACACTATGACACTTTAGACAGCTTTCTTCAGAAATTGGTAGCGGACGAGCAACGTAAAAGACATCGCCACCGGGGATTGAGCGAAATCCACTTACTTCTTTAAGGTCTGATTTATTTCTGAACCTTTCTACAATTTCTGTCTCAAAACCGTCAGCTTTATCCCGAAGATTTGTAGGATTGAGAGTTGCTTCTTTATAAAAGAAGTCACGGTAGTCTGGTGTTTTCCGTAAAATCTCAAATATTTCCCGTGCTGAGTATGCAGGAACACTTTGGGGCAAAAACTCAGTTTCCAATTTATCAGCCAGCTCTGGATTAATTTGAGTATTGGTGTAGTGACGAACAGAACTCATGGTTTGCATGAGCATAAGACCTGTTGAGCTAATATCTTGTTTAGCATTCTCTCTGAGCAGAGAAGAAAGAGCAAATCCACTCAAGCTCAGACCAAACGTCAGAATTACCAGTAGCAAAATTGTAAATTTTTGTTTCAGCTTCAGATTCTTTAGCATAATTTCACGTTACCTACAAGTCAAACTATTATGACCAAATATCGCTAAAGTCATCGTTCACTTTAGCATGAGTAATCAAATAAAATTTTGATGTAAAGGTATAGTTTAGCTAAAACTAATAGGGTATACCCAACTCTATATTAGTAATTATTGAGGTTATTGAAAATGCTTTCTAAGTAACTAATTTTAAAAAGCTACATTAACAAAACAAAATTGAATTTCCAAAAATTGTGTTGGCTGTTCTGATACCGTGCCAAAATAAATACCAGGAATTGTCAAATATTACTAATGGTGTGGAATGCGGGAAAGTCTTTATTCGGTGGACGCTACATTATTGAAAGCCAACTAGGCGAAGGCGGAATTGGCATTACTTATCTTGCCAGAAATCAACGGAATCAACTGCGAGTGATTAAAACCCTCAAAGAAGAAATCCTAAATCACCCGGCCTGGATACTTCACCGAAACAAGTTACGGCAAGACTTCCGTGATGAAGCAGTTCGGCTAGCTGTGTGTCACCATCCTCATATAGTACAGATAGAAACTATCTTTGATGACGGAAATTTGCCCTGCATGGTAATGGAGTACATCGAAGGCGAAGACTTAGGACAGTACGTGAGACGAGTGGGGGTGCTATCAGAAGCAGAAGCGCTACTGTACATTCGACAAATTGGCGATGCTTTGACGTTAATTCACTCCAAAGGCCTACTGCATCGGGATCTTAAACCACGTAATATTATGATCCGCATTGATAAATCAGAAGCAGTGCTGATAGACTTTGGCATCGCTAGAGAATTTATTCCAAATATGATTCAAAGGCATACAGTGTATCGCACTCCTGGTTTTGCCCCACCTGAACAGTATGAATCAGAAGCGCCACGAGGAGAATACATTGATATCTATGCCTTAGCTGCTACTTTGTATAATTTGCTTACCGCAGTTATACCGACGAGTGCAGATGATAGACGTCACAACGTTAATTTAGAACCACCACAATATTTTAATCCTAAGATCAGCGACAGGGTAAATCAGGCTATTATGTGCGGCATGGATTTGGAGTCAACTTATCGTCCCCAGTCTGTGCAAGAGTGGTTGGATTTATTGGGCCCTGATACTGCCAAGAACATAACACTAATATCATCGACTTTGGCGATAACGCCTAAACTTAAACCGCCTCCACCTGTTGTATTAAATCAACAGAATTGGCAATGTGTACAGACCCTCAAAGGTCATTCTAGTATGGTTCATGCGATCGCCATTAGCTCAGACGGGCAATTAATTGCTAGTGGTAGTAATGACCATACTATTAAACTTTGGCAACTGGGTAGTGGCAAGCTAGTGCGTCAACTCGGTCGTTGGTCTTCTGGTCATTCCAGTATGGTTCATTCTGTCGCTTTTAGCCCAATCTCTTCAAAACTTTCTTATCAAGGGGAATCAGGCAAATCTGTGGGAGTTGCAGACCTGAACGCGGAAATCTTAGCTAGCGGGAGTTGGGATAACACCATCAAATTGTGGGATGTAAACACAGGCAAAGAAATTCGGACTCTCACTGGTCATACTAATTGGGTGAATTCCGTTGCCTTTAGTCCAGATGGCAAATTTCTAGCTAGTGGCAGTGTTGACTGTACAATTAAACTGTGGCAAGTACACACAGGTATAGAAACCCAAACTCTCATAGGCCATTCTGACTCAGTTTCGTCAGTTGCCTATTCTCCAACAACGCCTGCAACGAATAGCAGGGATAGACAGCTTGTGGCTAGTGCCAGTACCGATTACACCATTAAATTATGGCAAGTATACACAGGCAGAAACATTTGCACATTATTAGGTCATTCTTTCTTCGTCAACTGTATCGCCTTCAGCAAGGATGGGGAAATTATCGCCAGTGGCAGTGGTGACAACACAATTAAATTGTGGGACGTAAATACAGGCAGAGAAATTCGTACTTTCATTGGTCATTCTGATTCAGTTTGGTCAGTTGCTTTTAGCCAGGATGGACAATTTCTCGCTAGTGCCAGTTGGGACAACACTATTAAACTGTGGCATTTACACAGTGGTAGAGAAATCAGCACACTTACAGGGCATTCCAGCTATGTTCGTTGCGTCGCCTTCAGTCCCAATGGTCAAACTATAGTTAGCGGTGGTGATGACGATACTATAAAAATTTGGCGGCGGGAATCATAAGTAATTTGTAATACTCGCTTCCGGTGAGAAGCAAGCTACGTAATTCGTAATTAATAATATTTTTACTTAGTGTGGTTTGAAAGTTTTAAACCTATAGATAGACCTGCGATCGCCCAAAACTTGTGACAATAATGACGTCAAGCGTTATTTTTGAACAAGAATTAATATTTATGGGCTTTGGTATTGGTGATTTATTCTGGATTTTTCTCCTTCTGACTTCTTTGCAACCCCTTTGGCAAAAACGTCAGGTAGAATATCGGCGCTTACGTGCTTTACAACAATTTCAGCAGGAACGTAAAAGTCGGGTAATTTTGCTGGTTCACCGCCAAGAGTCTATTAGCTTCTTAGGAATTCCTTTATCTCGCTACATTACTATCGAAGATTCAGAACAAATATTGCGAGCAATTCGCCTTACACCGCCAGATGTGCCGATTGACTTAATTTTGCACACTCCTGGTGGTTTGGTTTTGGCTACGGAACAAATCGCCAGAGCATTAATTCGCCACCAGGCAAAAGTTACAGTTTTTGTACCCCACTATGCCATGAGTGGCGGTACAATGCTTGCCCTCGCCTCTGATGAAATTATTATGGATGCTAACGCTGTTTTGGGGCCAGTTGATCCCCAGTTGGGTAATTACCCCGCAGCGAGTATCTTGAAAGTAGTTGAAGATAAACCCATTGGTGAGATTGATGACCAAACTCTCATTATGGCCGATCTTTCACGCAAAGCAATACAGCAGGTACAGAGATTTGTAAGGACTCTGCTAAAAGACAGTATACCCAAACAAAAAGTTCTGCCAGAAAATATCGAGTCGATTATCGAAGCCTTGACAACCGGGCGTGTCACCCATGACTATCCGATAACTATAGAGGAAGCAACAGAAATGGGGCTGCCCGTAACTGTCGGACTGCCCCATTCTATTTATGGTCTTATGGATTTGTACCCACAGCCACAAGGAGGTCGACCCAGCGTCCAGTACATTCCTATGCCTTACAATGACCGTCGTCCAACTCTACCTATACCCAAGGGCAGACCCTTAGAAGAACCAAATCAGATGACTTGAGAGGTTTTGAGGTAGAAGTTTTTGGTGGGGACTAGGGCGTAGCTCTGGGTGTTGGTGTAGCTCCCGGTGTTGGCGTAGCTCCCGGTGTTGGCGTAGCTCCCGGTGTTGGCGTAGCTCCCGGTGTTGGCGTAGCTCCCGGTGTTGGCGTAGCTCCCGGTGTTGGCGTAGCTCCCGGTGTTGGCGTAGCTCCCGGTGTTGGCGTAGCTCCCGGTGTTGGTGTAGCTCCCGGTGTTGGCGTAGCTCCCGGTGTTGGTGTAGCTCCCGGTGTTGGTGTAGCTCCCGGTGTTGGTGTAGCTCCCGGTGTTGGTGTAGCTCCCGGTGTTGGCGTAGCTCTCGGTGTTGGCGTAGGTCCCGGTGTTGGTGTTGGCTGACTGAAGACTGTCTTTGCTTCTTCATTCAGCTTTTGGCGGAGTGCTAAATTAGCAATACCAGTTTCTGACAACTGATATTTCTTCTGGTACTCCTTCACCAGTGCTTCCGTGCGGGAATCATACAAATGATTGCGCGCGAGGGGAGGATTTGGTTTTACTACTGCATTCAAATTTGCTTCCAAAATTCGAACGATGTTAGCAGCAAAATTCTGGGTTTTCGGCCCTGCTATCCCATCAACTGGTTTTAGCTTATAACCTGTCTGAAATTCACGAATTGCCTTTCTAGTTTCCTCATCCGTCAAAGGCCTATTTGTTACCTTGACGTTATAGCCTAATCCTCGCAACACAGAACGAAATTGCTCGGGTGTATAGCTACCTTGAGGGGCTGCGAAACCTGTGTCTACACTTACCATGCTAGCAGTTATCAGGCAAGTGACAGCAAAGGTCGCGCTTGATTTTCCAAACCCACACCACATACTCAAAACTCCTTTGGGTTAAATCAGCAGGATTATAAACATTAACAGCTGCATTTTAAGTTTGTTTAATAACTTTTTTCGCTATTTTTTAATATTTTTTGAATAATCTGTGATTTACTTTTTCAAGCTTTATTTAAAGAACAAAAATTAATTTTTGTCATCCATCAAAAGGAGTATCTTGTATTAGCAGAGATACAGAGGTTATTATTTGAATCGAATACACCCCTTGAACACTAAATTACAGTAGTCCATACATCTATCACCTGTATCAACTTAAGAGATAAGGCAATTAAAAAATGTATAATATATGACATATTATGATAAATATAAAATCTTCTAAGCAACGGAATCTTTGGTTTGAAAGAATTATGGCAATTACTGCCACCGTAAATTTAGGTTTAGTTTTGTTTAACTTAAGTTACGTACCTTGGCGAGATTTCTACTTACGAAAACTTCCTCAAATTATTCAGATTTATGACCCAATAAAAGGTATTGAACCCCATCGAGACACAAAAAATTATCTAGAAACAGTAAAGGCATTAGAAGAACAAGTCAGCCAAACAGGGTTACAGTCGCCTCAGGTAAATAGCAGACTAGAGGAAATAAGGCGTCTTAGCAACGAAATGGTTGACACTAACCCGTTTGCGGGAGTGAATAAGAGTGGGACTCTGGAAAAAATCAAAAATCGGATGCGATCGCGCATTGGTAATGAATCTGCAAAACAGTCCTTTGCCACTTTTTGGAGTCAGCCTTACTTATCACAAAATGGCTGGGATCAACAAATTAGTTTTTTTAACCAGAGCATCCGCCCTTTGATTGCCTCTAATTACTTCCGCCAAATCGGTGAAAATGGCGAATTTGTTGATAATTTCTGGATTATTGACTTACCCTTTGTGATTTTATTTGGCTTAGAATTGCTAGGGCGTACTTTCTTGATCAGACGCCAGCATCCTGGTTTTAGCTGGTTGGAAGCACTATTATGGCGTTGGTACGACCTATTTTTACTACTGCCATTTTGGCGGTGGCTGCGAATCTTACCTGTATTAATTCGCCTCGATCAAGTGCGGTTATTGAATCTGCATCCAGTACGAAAACAAATTAATCAGGGGATTGTCGCTAATTTTGCCGAAGAACTCACAGAAATTGTAGTGGTGAGAGTAATTAATCAGGTTCAGGGTTCAATACAGAAGGGTGAGTTAACGCGCTGGCTTTCACAACAAGAAAATTTACGTCCCTATATAGATATTAATAATGTGAATGAAGTGGAAGCGATCGCAGGTCTTTTGGTAAAAACAATTGTCTACCAAGTGCTACCCGAAATCCAACCTGCGATCATTGCCATGTTGCGTCACAACATTGAAACCGTCTTCCATCAAGTACCCGTCTACCGCAACCTCCAAAACCTCCCTGGTGTAGGACAAGCCCAAACTCAGTTAAGCGAACAATTAGCTACTCAAATCACAACTAATCTTTACAAAACTTTAGTTAGCGCTGTTGAAGACCCTGTTGGTGCAAAACTCACCAGTCAACTTGTACAAAGCTTCAGCGATGCTTTGGGATCTGAAATAAAGGAAAAACACGTACTTTCAGAAATTCAGAGTTTACTTTTTGACTTCTTAGAGGAAATAAAACTCAACTACGTCCAGCGTTTATCCCAAGAAGACATAGACCAAATTATCGAGCAAACCAGGCAGTTACGAACACAAGTATCAGTTCCAGCAGTAGTGCAAAGATGAGGGAGCAGGGGGAGCAGGGGAGACAAGGGGGACAGAGAGAATAACTATGCCCCATGTCCCATGCCCAATCCCCAATCACTATTGACTATCCAATAAATGCGCTAAACTCGAATTAGGCGAATCATTATTGGTTCGTCACAAGACTTCTTGGAAGATATACCTATCGCAGGAAGTGGGTCAGTGCCCACTTTTTTTATTGAATTTTCTCATGGCTCATCCTTTAGTTCCACAAATTATTGATTTGGCGACACCAGTGGCAGAAGAACTGGGATTGGAAGTGGTTGGCGTAGTTTTTCACACTAACCAAAGTCCACCAGTGTTGCGCGTAGACATTCGCAATCCTGAGCAAGACACCGGGTTAAATGATTGTGAGAGGATGAGCCGTGCTTTAGAAGCCTCCTTAGATGCTGCCCAAATCGTTCCAGATGCCTATGTCTTGGAAGTCTCTAGTCCTGGTATTTCGCGGCAGTTGGTAACAGACAGGGAGTTTATTTCCTTTAAAGGATTTCCTGTCATCATCTCCACTTCGCCACCCTACGACGGACAACAAGAGTGGATTGGTCAGTTGATTCGCCGGGATGAGACAGCACTTTACTTGAACCAAAAAGGCCGTGTAGTCGAAATTCCCCGCTCCCTAATTACTAAGGTGCAGCTAGACGAGCGCCGATAAATGAGTGATTAGAGGCTAGGGACTAGGGACTAGGGACTAAGGGATTGGAGGAGCAGAGGAGCAGAAAAGCAGAGGAGCAGAGGGTAAGTTGCTGCAAGTCTTTTGCCTTTGCACCCAATGCCCCATGCCCAATGCCCCATGCCCAATGCCCCATGCCCAATGCCCAGTCCCCACTCCCTAATTTTTAAAGGAGATTGCTTATGTCAATGGTTACTTTACCGGGATTAAAAGAATTAATTGAAAGTATAAGTCATGAGCGGAATTTACCCCGTCTTGCAGTTCAATCAGCTATTAGAGAAGCACTACTCAAAGGCTACGAACGTTATCGTCGCGCCCAAAATTTAGAGCGCAAACAGTTTGACGAAGATTATTTTGAGAATTTTGAAGTAGAACTCGATATTGACGGAGAAGGATTTCGCGTTCTTTCCACCAAAACTATTGTCGAAGAAGTCAATAACACAGACCATCAGATTTCCCTAGACGAAGTTCAACAAGTAGCTCCCGAAGCGCAGTTAGGAGACTCTGTGGTGCTGGATGTGACTCCCGACCAAGGAGAGTTTGGTCGGATGGCGGCGATGCAAACTAAGCAGGTATTGGCGCAAAAATTGCGGGATCAACAGCGCCAAATGGTGCAAGAAGAGTTCCAAGATTTAGAAGGAACTGTCCTGCAAGCAAGAGTCCTGCGATTTGAGAGGCAGTCTGTGGTTCTGGCAGTTAGCAGTGGCTTTGGTCAGCCAGAAGTAGAAGCCGAATTACCGAAGCGGGAACAGCTGCCCAATGATAATTATCGGGCAAATGCCACCTTCAAGGTGTATCTGAAAAAAGTCTCCCAAGGTCAGCAACGAGGGCCACAGCTACTTGTGTCTCGCGCTGATGCTGGTTTGGTGGTTTATCTATTTGCCAACGAAGTCCCAGAAATTGAAGATGAAGTGGTACGGATAGTTGCCGTAGCTAGGGAGGCAAACCCCCCCTCCCGTTATGTCGGCCCCCGGACTAAAATAGCAGTAGATACCCTTGATCGCGATGTAGACCCAGTTGGCGCTTGTATCGGAGCCAGGGGATCGCGAATTCAAGTGGTAGTCAACGAATTACGCGGTGAAAAAATAGATGTAATTCGTTGGTCGCCAGATCCAGCAACATATATTGCCAATGCCTTAAGTCCAGCACGGGTGGATGAAGTACGCCTGATGGACCCAGAATCCCGGCAAACTCACGTACTCGTGGCTGAAGACCAACTTAGTTTAGCCATTGGGAAAGAAGGACAAAATGTCCGTTTGGCAGCCCGTCTGACTGGTTGGAAAATAGATATCAAAGACAAAGCTAAATACGACTATGCAGGAGAGGATGAGAAATTTGCGGCTGTAAGAGCAAAATATCAATCAGACGAAAATGAGCTTGAGTTTGAGGATGAATTAGAAGATGAAAATCAGGAAGAATTAGAAGAGGAGGATACTTTTGATACTAACGACGACGAGTAATTGATAAACCTTGTAAAGTTTTGATAATGTTGATTGTAGTCCGAGTCTCAAAGATTATTTTCTGAAAGATGCCTTGGTATAAGTAAAAAATAGTAATAAAAAACTTATTTTTACACCCAGAATGCTGGACTAAGATCACAGAGAACCGATGAAACCAAATTATCGGCGCTGCGTTAGTTGCCGGAAAGTAGGCTCAAAAGATGAGTTTTGGCGGATTGTCCGCGTCTTTCCATCGGGAAAGGTACAATTAGATCAGGGCATGGGGCGTTCTGCCTATATTTGTCCGCAAACGAGTTGCCTACAAGCAGCTCAAAAAAAAAATCGACTAGGGCGATCGCTACATGCATCAGTGCCAGAAACACTGTACCAAAGCTTGTCGCAACGTCTAGCCCGCACCAATACCCAAAACCAAATTTAGTTGGAACAACTTCGTGACGTCATTACTAGAGGAATTGTGCGAAAGCCGAAGTCGCGCTTTCATGACAGCCTCTGTTGATGGTTAAGGTTAGTGCCAAAATAGTAAATGGGTGTAAAAGGCATTCGGCTCTCCAATAATTAAGAGGGGCGAGGCAAGATTCCCAGAACAAGATGTAATCGATTGTGTTGTGGAAGGCTCAGAATCACCAAAACAAGAAACTACAAAATGGCAACCTGGTAGCGCTTAGGCGCAGTTCGGCGTCAGGGGTTCCTATAAAAATCTTTTATTTAAAAAATTTTTATGGGTGTCCCTCAACCATCATTCCTGGTGGGGATGCCATTATTAAACCGAAACATCTCTCTTTCCTGATTGGAGGCACCGGCAAAAACTGAACGGCAGTCTAAAAACAGTAATCCAAGGATGGAGATGTCGCACTCCCAGGCAACCATCCGCTAAAACTGTAAATTAAAGGGGAAGAGTGGATGAACAACGGCAAAGTTAGAATCTATGAATTATCAAAGGAATTGAATTTGGATAACAAAGAGCTACTAGCAATTTGCGACCAGCTCAGCATCTCGGTCAAAAGCCATAGCAGCACGATTTCAGAATCCGAGGCAGAAAACATCCGCACGGCTGCGGAAAAACTCGCAGCGACGAATGTCTCCGCCAAAAAGGAACTACGTACAACCAGCCATAAACCAAACTCACCGCCAAACGGTGGATCTGCCCGACCTGCTGCACCCCACAAACAGCAAATTTTGGAAATACGCAAACCCAAAATATTGAGAAATACTACCCCCAACGCCCCAGAGGCGTCAGTTGCTACCAATACCCAAGCTGCCTTGTCTGAAGCTAATCCTCCCTCTCCACCACGGCCTTTCGCTACACCAGTCTCACCCATGAAACCGGCAGCACCAACTCGACCTGTGCCCCGGACTCAATCTGAGACTCAAGAGCAACCTCCTGTTCCTCCTGTTACGGACTTGGAACAAACGCCAAATCTAAATCAGGCGTCGGAAAAAACAGCATCCCAAAAACCAGAAAAAATAGTTCCACCCAGACCGAAAGCGGAAAAACCGATCAAACCGCAATTAGCTGCCCCACCGCCAAGACCTGCGGCGGAAGAAGCCCCGGTGGCAGATGAACAAGTATCTCAGGCAGACAAACCGATCCTTAAGCGTGACCAACGGCAACGGCCCGTCGAAGGCGATCGCGAACAAATTAAGCCAAGAGTTGCTAAACTGCCAACTGACCAGTCTCCACAATCTGCGCCACAAAGACAGGCTCGGCCTACCCCTGCACCCACCAGACCAGAGCAGAGGGGCAATAGACCATCTGCACCATCACAGCTAGGAGAAGGGCAAAGGCCCAGACCAGCCCGCCCTGGTGAAGCTGTAGCAGCCGCAATGCCGATTGCTACTCCACCCAGACAGATGTCAGGAATAGCGGGCAAATCTCAAGGATTGGGTGATGAGCCAGTCGTCACACCTGATCTCCTCGATTTGAAACGCCCAAGTCCTCCTCGCCCCACCAAAGGCGGCAAGAAGTGGGTAGAAGAGGAAATAATTGACGAAGTTAAAGAGAAGGCTAAAGCTGGCGTCAAAGGTAAGCGGATCAAGCCGATACTGGATGATGAGTTTGAAGAAGATTTACTGGATGATGACGATAGCGACTCACCAGCCACCGTCCAAGTCAGCCTTTCCATTGCCCGTCCTCCCAAGCCAAAAGCTACTCGACCTGTGCAGATGCCAGGGGCAACCCTTGCTAGCGCCCCAACTGCTAGAGGAAGTAGAAAACCTGGTTCTAAATCTGGTTCTAGCCGTGACCATCACAATAACCGTCGCCACCAACAAGAAGCCGATACAAAGCGTGACCGTCCCGAAAAGGTCACGATCACTGGGCCCTTGACTGTGCAAGAACTGTCTGACGTTTTAGCGGTTCCCGATACAGAGATTGTTAAAATCCTGTTCCTCAAAGGCATGGCGGTGAGTATCACCCAAAATCTCGATATTCCCACAATTACCCTGGTAGGAAAAGAACTAGAAATAGAAGTCGAAACCGTCGAGCGAGAAGCAGAAGCTCGGAAAATTACAGAAATGGTCGGCGCAGAAGACCTAGAATATCTCCACCGCCGTCCGCCAGTCGTGACAATTATGGGTCACGTAGACCACGGGAAAACAACCCTGCTCGACTCAATTCGCAAAACAAAAGTGGCTGCTGGCGAAGCTGGTGGTATCACTCAACACATCGGTGCATACCATGTGGATGTGGAACATGAGGGCAAACCACAGCAGATAGTCTTCCTAGATACTCCTGGTCACGAAGCCTTTACAGCGATGCGGGCTAGAGGAGCGCGGGTAACAGACATTGCCGTGTTGGTAGTGGCTGCTGATGATGGTGTCCGTCCTCAAACCATTGAAGCCGTTAGCCACGCCCAAGCAGCCGGAGTGCCAATTGTTGTTGCAATCAACAAAATTGACAAAGAAGGGGCACAACCAGAACGGGTTAAACAAGAACTCACCCAGTATGGTCTGACCGCAGAAGATTGGGGTGGTGAGACAATCATGGTTCCCGTGAGCGCCATCAGAGGTGAAAACCTGGATACGCTCTTAGAGATGATTCTGCTGGTAGCAGAAGTTGCAGAACTATCTGCCAACCCAGATCGTACCGCCAAAGGAACTGTAATTGAAGCACATCTGGATAAAGCCAAAGGAGCAGTTGCTACCCTGCTAATTCAGAATGGCACTCTGCATGTGGGAGATATTTTGGTAGCCGGGTCGGCTTTCGGTAAAGTCCGGGCGATGGTAGATGATAGAGGCAAGAGAGTAGACATTGCTTCTCCTTCCTTTGCTGTCGAGGTACTAGGTTTAAGTGATGTACCAGCAGCAGGCGACGAGTTCGAGGTCTTCGAGAACGAAAAAGAAGCCAGAGCACTCGCTAGTGATCGCGCCGATAGACAACGCCTATCCCGCCTGTTACAAGGTCGTGTTACCCTTACAACCCTGTCGGCTCAAGCACAAGAAGGCGAGTTGAAAGAACTCAACTTGATCTTGAAGGGAGACGTACAAGGTTCTGTAGAAGCCATTGTGGGAGCGCTCAAGCAAATCCCACAAAACGAAGTCCAAATTCGGATGCTCTTGGCTACTGCTGGGGAAATCACCGAAACAGATATCGACTTAGCAGCTGCCAGTAACGCTGTAATTATTGGCTTCAACACCACCTTCGCTAGTGGCGCTAGACAAGCCACCGATGAAGCGGGTGTAGATGTCCGAGAATATAACGTGATCTACAAACTCCTAGAAGATATCCAAGATGCCTTGGAAGGTCTTTTGGAACCAGAGTTGGTCGAAGAACCTTTGGGTCAAACCGAAGTCCGGGCCGTCTTCCCAGTGGGTCGCGGTGCGGTTGCCGGTTGCTACGTTCAATCTGGCAAGCTAGTTCGCAACTGCAAAGTCAGGGTGCGACGCGGCGGTAAGGTGATCTATGAAGGCGTCCTTGATTCCCTAAAACGGATGAAAGAAGATGCTCGTGAAGTGAACGCTGGTTATGAATGCGGTGTCGGCATGGATAAATTCAATGATTGGGTTGAAGGTGACATCATCGAATCCTATCAGATGGTTACGAAGCGCCGCACTCTCACCTTAACGAGATAGTGTTAAGGGTAAAATGGTTAGAAGTTAGGAGTAATAAATTAGGAGTTAGGAGTTAAAGACTGCTAATTTGTAACTCCTAATAACTCTTAACTTATAACTTTTTATTATGCATTCATTTCGCTCTGAACCTATTTTGTGGATTCACGTCGCTGGATTGGCGACGTTGCCTATTTTTTTACTGCTCTGCTTATTGTTTTTGTCTGTAGGCGAGCCGTTTTTGCCAGTCTGGATGGAGCTATGTTTAGTTGCCGCCATTGGTATTCTTCCTCTACTATGGATGCAATTGCGTCGTCCTTTTTATATATTTGCTCTTTTAGGAATAGCCCTAAAGCCAGAAAATCTGACTGAACGGCAGCGAAAAATTCTCTGTTTAACTAATACAAAGTTAAATCGTATCCTGGCATTAGTGGCAGCAGTATTATCACTTTGGGTACTGTGGCATCTCTACCAAATTGCCCCATTAGTAGCAAATTCAGCTAAATTTCTTCCACAATGGCGCAGCGTTGCACTATTGTTTGCGGGGTTAGCCTTTTTGGGCAGCAATCTATTTTTACAAGTACCTGTGAGTGTAATGCGAGTTTTAGTGACTAATGACACAGAATTCGCTGGCATAGAGCCATTATCTTTAGAAAAGATTAAGCAAGATTTCACAATTCTAGGTGTGCGAGTTAATCAAATCGTGCCCCGGTTATTGGAATCTTTGTTTCGGATTAATACAGATTCGTAGCAGCCCGTAAAGTATATTATTTCACCTTAAAGGGCTAGAGAGGAGAGTAGGGGGAGATGAGGGAGATGAGGAAGCAGGAGAAGAAGCAAGGGAGCAGGGAGCAGGGAGCAAGGGAGAAGAGCTTTCCCCTCTGCACCCCGCACCCTGTCCCTCTGACTCTTTCCCAATGCCCCATGCCCCATGCCCCGTGCCCAATTACCCTTGAAGTTAAAACAAAGGAATGAGAAACTATGGCTCAAATTCCAGCTTCTAGCGATCGCCAATTTTCTGCTGATACTGAAATTTGGTATAGTCTCAAATGTGCGATATCCACTAGTTCCGGTTTTCAACGCTGGCAACTAGAACGCGATGCTCAATTACACGGAATTCGCTTGGAACAGCAGGTACAACGCTATTTAAGAGAAACTTTAGAAACTTTAGCTTACTAAAAATTAAGTAAATCTTGTACGCTTATTTGCAAGCGACGGAGTTGACGGTATGCACTCTCCAAGCGTTTGCCATCAACTTCCACTTCATTGGTGGGATAATTTTCAATAATTTCAATTACTGACACCTTTCCGTCTTGACTCGCAGAAAGTACCAAAGCGGCCCGCAAAGCCTGCCTGTCTGCTCTCCGAGACGGTGTATAAATAACTTGACTAATTTGATCCAAAATAATATTACCAATAGAGCTATTTAGCACTCTATCTAAAAATAGAAGGTTTACTTTTACTGGCTCCGTTAAATACTGACGAATAGCTTTGGGGTCTTGTCGCGCCAAAGCAAAATTAACTCGTAGTGAACGTGAAAGTTCACCTGTTTGGGCAAAGGTGGATAGCTCCTCTACAGAAAGCGATTCACGGAAAATACCATAGTTTAGCACTACTCGTTCCGCAGCAAAGACAGGAGTGGAAAAAAGTAGAAGACAAGTACTACTTAATAAAACTAAGGCACGACGCAGGTCCAAAAATCTAAAACGCATTTCTCCTGATTTCCAATAGCTTTGCTTTTACTGTGATGATATTCCAGTAATATTATTTACAGCATCTAGCTTTAGGTAATACAAAAAAATAAATTATTCACATAGTCGTAGTAAAGGCAGGATGAGCGTTTAGACAAAGCAGCGATGACTTGTCGATAGCCATCGCCTCATGCGGAAAGTCCCTAGTACAGCTTGAGCTTGGTGAAAATCCAGATACCATCTAAATCCCCTTGTTAAAGCTAGGCAAGCTTCGGCTACAGTGTACTAGTAGAATTTTCTGAATAAAAAAATATAACTAATGTATAAGTTCTGTGATCTATCTAAGGAATTTAGCTGGATCGATGCTAATCATCCAGTATAGTTTTGCATGGGTTTTACAGCAGCTACAAGGCTGCTTGCTACCTTCAACCTTGTTCGACCATAATTCATCACATCACAGACGGAAAAAATGAAATACCGGGGTTTTCACATTTCTCTAGCGAAAAATTTTCGCCTTCTTTCTAGCAGTCATCTCAGTTATACTTTACGCCTGGGAGCCGGACTAACGGCTTTGTTAGTCGTTTCTAGTGGGTCAATATTACTACCTGGTGAGGTTAATGCTGGTGCTAGTCATCCAGAAGGTATCGCCCCAACTCTCACAGCGCAAGTTCCAACAACAGCTGCAACGATTTACGTTAATCCACAAACTGGTGTAGATAGTGCTGGTGCTGGTACAACGTCAACTGCACCCTACAAAAGCATCAGTTTCGCTCTTAGTCAAGCCCAACCAGGTGCGGTTATTCAGTTAGCACCTGGGAACTATAACCAAGAAAGTGGCGAAACCTTCCCGTTGTTGCTGAAACCAGGGGTGACACTGCGGGGTGATGAAGCTACTAAAGGTCAGGGGATATTGATTACAGGTGGAGGTTTTTATACTAGTCGTACCTTTGCCAGACAAGACATTGCCATGCTTGCCGACCGAGATACCACGATCGCAGGTGTCACCATCACCAACCCAAATAGCCGGGGTACGGGGGTGTGGGTGGAGTCAACTAACCCGATTATCAAAAACAGTACTTTTACTAACAGTGTCAGAGAAGGTGTTTTTGTCACGGGTACAGGCAATCCCACAGTTGAAGGTAATCTCTTTGTACAAAACAAAGGCAACGGGATTTCAGTTGCCAGATCTGCCCAAGGAGAAATTCGGAATAACTTATTTCAGGATACTGGTTTTGGTTTAGCGATTGGTGGTACTTCCACACCTCTAATTGTGGAGAATCAAATCATCCAAAACCAAGACGGTCTTTATATCTCCGAATCAGCAAAGCCCGTACTGCGTAAGAATGTTATTCAGAACAATAAGCGGGATGGAATAATAGCAACTGTCAATGCTCTACCCGATCTTGGCACTAATGAAAATCCTGGTGGAAATCTTATTCGCAATAACACTCGTTATGATGTGAACAACGCCACAAAAACCAGTCAAATCCTCGCTGTTGGCAACGATATTGATCAGAAAAAGATTTTCGGCTCAGTAAATTTCGTTGCTGCAACTGTTGACGTACCGCCTGGAGGGCCTGTCGCCTTTAAGGATGTGCCAGCAAATTATTGGGCAAAAGCTTACATCGAAGCTTTAGCTTCTCAAAATATTATTGCTGGTTTTCCTGATGGCAGCTTTAAACCTAATGATCCTGTAACCCGCGCTCAATTCGCCACCATTGTCACTAAAGCCCTAACACCAGCAACTAAACGTGCAGCCATTAAATTTAAGGATGTACCAAGCAATTTCTGGGCTAACGCTGCAATTCAATCTGCTTACCAGAGTGAATTTGTTTCTGGTTATCCCGATGGCACTTTTAAACCACAACAGGAAATTCCCAGAGTGCAGGCGTTAGTCGCTTTAGCTAATGGTTTGGGCTTAACAGCGAGTAATCAGAATGCCCTTTCCTTTTACACCGATGCTGCCCAGATTCCTAAATATGCGATCGCTCCTGTTGCTGCGGCAACTGCACGGCAATTAGTGATCAACTATCCCGTAGCAAAGCAACTCAATCCTAATCGTGAAGCGACTAGAGCCGAAGTTGCTGCCTTTGTTTACCAAGCACTTGTCAATGCTGGACGTGCCCAACCAATTCCTTCATCCTATTTGGTAACAGTTCCGTAAATGCCTAGTACTGCAAGTCGGAAGTCAAAAGTCAAAAGTCAAAAAGCCTATAAGGCAGACTTTTTGACGGTTTGGAATGGATGGTTTATTTCCACCGTGCTGTACTAGTTAGCAAATTGGAAGCGCCAGACTAACAATTATCAGTCTGGCGCTTCCAAACACTTACCTTTTCCCGCGAATTATTGAGGGGATACAAATTTGGGGTCTTTAAATATAGCTGACCCCATTTGAATGTGATTGGTTTTATGGTCAGGGTCTTTATATGAGCTAACCCCGTTTCAACGATTTCTAGTTTCTCAGAAATTTTTGCTTTTTGGGATTTCCTAATAATTTTTTTATTTTTTCTCTTTTGACATTTTCATCTTCATCAAAGCATTAATAAATTTGAAGAATATAAAGATATATAAAAGGAAAGCAATAAAAAAATAACGACTAAAATTTCTCCCTTTAAGAATTAGAATTTTTACCCGATTGGGTGCTTCGTTGCCGACGCTGTTCCCAGCGCCAGAGGAAGACCATTAGGGCAACGATTCCTAATTGGAGAGCTAAACTTGGGATTGCGCTCTCAACATTACGTCCGGCAAGTACTTGGAAGAAAAAGACGAATGCACCGAGTGAGCCAGAAGCACCAAAAGCGATGTAGAAAAATTGTCGTAAGCCGCGATAAGGAGCGGCTATTTCTGCTTTGAGGCTGGCGTATTGTTCGGGGTTAAGGCGATTTTTGCGATTTTGATCTACCATGATTAAATCATGTTATACTCTTAGATTGTGTACGCCGATGTGGCTCAGTGGTAGAGCAGCTGATTCGTAATCAGCAGGCCGTGGGTTCAAATCCCATCATCGGCTTTGATGAAAGTATTGCTCAATAGTCAAGTTTGACACAAATCATGTACAGTGACTAATTATTTGTCGTCGGTGACAGATTAATCTCGTTGTGACAAATTATTGTCATCAAATCTAGATTATGACTGATGATGGTGATTATGTGACAGTGCCAGGAATTCAGGTATTTACTACTAATTCGGGAGCGTAGGCGAAGCCCGTCGCAGACATCGCCGCAGCTAAAAATCAAAGCAAACTTGAGCTTCCAGGCAACTTTCGTGATGTAGCAAAGACATCCAGATTTTTATATGGCGATCGCATCCTCGATATAACAAAATGTTGGCGACAAAAAGATCCCCGACTTTTCTAAAAAGTCGGGGATCTGATTTCTTGTTTAAGTAGGTGTGGATTATTGCAGCAGAGGAGTTGTGCCATTACCGTTAGTTGACGCATTCGCAATTGCAGCTTGAGTAGGTTGAGTAGTAAGAACCGCTACAACTGGAGTAACTTTTGAACTATGTTGTTTACTTCGTTTTCGATTAGAGCCGCCAGCCTTGGAATACTCCATACTGTTTCTGCCGATTAGAGTGGTTTCAAGCTCAAAGCGGAGAATATAAAACCTTAATTAACTCTGTTTTACGTCGTTACATCAAAAACTGCGACGAACACAGAGCAGTGTAACAATTTAAAATTCAATATTACACCGGAACTTCCCCCTCGATTAGATGACAATTTATATCGGGGGGTATTGCTTGATATTTACTCAAAAGTTTATTAGCAAAACGCGATCGCATCTTTTGGAAATCAAGCGATCGCAAAATCGCTATATTGTCTGTTCACCACTAAAAAATACTTATCCACGAGGTTCTTTCATTGGCAGACATACATCACCTGTGATAAAAATCTATCCGTTTCTGGAATCTAGGGCGCTGGTGTTGAATTTCTTTGATAATAAAATATGTGCGACTCTCACGCCCTTGTCCATGAACGAACAGCGTCAACAAGCCTATTTCAACCTTATTCAAAACCTGTTGAATTGCCGTAGTGAGGATGAAGTACAAGAAATTTTGGCTGTAAACCAAGATTTAATTGATGCTGGCTTAGTACAAAAGATGCTGGAAATGGCAAGTAATCTACTAAGGCAGGGCGAATTAGACCAAGCTAATCGTTTAATGAATATAGCAGGACAGCAACTTGGGGTTTCTAGTAAATTATCATCGACTGCCACGGAAAAAGAATACTTAGATTTCTTAAAGCAAGTGCTGAAAGTAACCGCAGACAGTAGTGGTAATTCCCAGGTAGTTTACTCCTTGCTGGCAAAGAATACAGACAAACTCGACGGAGTGTTAGCAGAAATATTGCGCCGTTGGGGGACAAATAGCCTTGGGGAAGTGACAGCAGATGAAGCGGAATATTTAGCAGCAGTTATTGTTTTATTTAGCAATCTAATTCAGCAATTCCCTTTGGGTAGCAAAGCCAGCAATATGGAAATTGCCATTACTGGCTATGAAGTCGCGTTGATAGTCTACACCAGAGAAGCTTTGCCTCAATCTTGGGCAATGACCCAAAATAATCTCGCAAATGCCTACAGCAATAGAATAAAAGGAGACAGGGCAGATAATATCGAAAATGTGATCGCTGCTTTTACTGCTGCATTAAAAGTCTACACCAGAGAAGCTTTGCCTCAATCTTGGGCAACAACCCAAAATAATCTCGCAATTGCCTACAGCGATAGAATAAAAGGAGACAGGGCAGATAATATCGAAATTGCGATCGCTGCTTTTACTGCTGCATTAAAAGTCTACACCAGAGAAGCTTTACCTCAATCTTGGGCAACAACCCAAAATAATCTCGCAAATGCCTACAGCAATAGAATAAAAGGAGACAGGGCAGATAACATCGAAATTGCGATCGCTGCTTATACTGCTGCATTAAAAGTCAGAACCAGAGAAGCTTTACCTATTGATTGGGCGATGACCCAAAATAATCTCGCTGCTGCCTACAGCGAGAGAATTAAAGGAGACAGGGCAGATAACATCGAAATTGCGATTGCTGCTTATACTGCTGCATTAAAAGTCAGAACCAGAGAAGCTTTACCTATTGATTGGGCAGAAACCTTGTGGGGACTGGGGATTGCTTACCAAAACGCAAACCAGTTTCCCACAGCTTACAATACTTTTAAGTCTGCCATTGCCACTATAGAATCTTTACGGGAAGAAATAGTATCTGGTGAAGAAAGCAAGCGTAAACAAGCGGAACAGTTTAACAAAGTTTATAGCCGCATGGTAGAAGTTTGCACAGAATTAAATAAGATTACCGAAGCGATTGAATATGTTGAACGTAGTAAAACCCGCAATTTAGTTGAACAAATTCTTGAACGTGACTCTCAAACCATCTTTCCTCCAGAAGTATTCACTCAATTAGAAAAATACAGGGATGAAATAGACGTAGGACAATATCAAATCCAAAATGGCAAAGCTGAAAATCCCAAAGACCTTGCACAACATCTCCAACAGTTGCGAAAGCAGCGTAATGAATTGCAAAACCAATACTTATCTGTTGGCTATGGTTTCAAATTCGATTCCTTCCAAGGTTCTTTGGATGACCATACAGCCATTATCGAGTGGTATATTCTCAACGATAAAATTCTGGCGTTTATTGTCACAAAAAAAGGAGAGGTAACTGTTTGCCAATCCCAACCAGAAGACCAACAAGCTTTGTATGAATGGGTAAATCAATATTTGCAGAATTACTACGGTCAAAAAGACCAATGGCAAAATAACTTAGGGAAAGCACTCAAAGAATTAGCTTCGATTCTGGATATTGATGAAATACTAACCCAGATACCAAAGCACTGCGATAAACTCATCCTAATTCCCCATCGATTCCTGCACTTATTCCCCCTTCATGCAATTCCAGTAAGTCAAAATTCTGAAAATTCGTCTTGTCTTCTGGATTTATTTGCTGGTGGTGTGAGCTATGCACCCAGTTGTCAACTACTGCAACAGGTACAAGAGCGTAAACGTCCTGATTTTCAATCTCTATTTGCGATTCAAAACCCTACAGAAGACCTGAATTACACCGATTTAGAAGTACAAGTTATTCAAAGCTACTTTAATACTTCCAACGTTTTGAAAAAAACAGCAGCGACACTCACAGCAATTAATAATACTGACTTAAACACTTACCACTGCACCCACTTTAGCTGTCACGGGTCTTTTAACTTAACAAACCCCGGTAATTCAGCCTTAATTTTGGCAGAAGCATTCATCGTAGATACTCCAACAAAACCCGACTCCGAACGTTACCTGAATTTACGAGCAGGGGAAACCTACGATTTAGAAAAATGTCTGACTTTAGATAAAATATTCACTCTCAAATTAGAAAAATGTCGCCTCGTCACCCTTTCCGCTTGCCAAACTGGATTGATTGATTTTGAAAATACCATAGCATTTCAGAGCAAAGGTTACTTCAAAAAATTCGCCAGCTACCTCCCAAAAAAGTTTTGCTAGTTGAAGATTTTATTGATTTTTTGGATCAGCAAAGTACAGATCATAGCCTTACCTTTGCGGCAGCAAAACTTTCTGAACCAGTTCTGCTCAAAATCTGGGATAACCCTGATGATGCAGAATATGACAAAATATGAATTTGGTGATGTTGTTTTAGTGCCGTTTCCCTTTACTGACCAAACTACTACTAAAAAACGTCCAGCAGTGGTTGTGAGTTCTAATAGCTATCAACGTGAGCGTTCGGATTTAATATTGATAGCGATTACCAGTCAAGCAAATCCAGCAACTTCCTTTGGTGAAATTACAATTACTGGATGGCGAGTAGCTAGTCTTCTCAAGCCTTCAATTATTAAACCAGTTTGAACTACCATCGATAAAGGGCTAGTGATTAAAAAGTTAGGACGACTTGAGGAACCAGACCTTTAGACTTTGCAAAACCTTTTTCTGGCTATTTTGGGTTGATATACGATCGCTCCTTCAAATCAAAGTCTCTAAATATCACTCAAACTCAGTTTCGCAGAAAGCTTTTAACAAATCGATACAATTAGCGATCGCTCCTAAATGAGCAATTTCATATCCATGTGTATTTTGTGTGGGAAACGCCAAACACGCAGCACGCCCAACATGTCCGAATTGATTGGCGTGGTAGAGTCTTCGGGGTTTAGAAAAAAGAAATCATTCGCACCTCCCCATAATGTATAAAGTGCATTTGGGTCAGCAGTTTGATTATTTGCTTGCAGAGTTTCGGCAAAACCGAGGACTTGTTTAAACACCCCCGGTAATCCTCTATTGTCAACAACAGCATTATCTAAACCAGAACTAGAACCACCGAAGGCAAAGTTTATCCCTTGGGTAGCAATTGGTGTGGAAGGAATAGTAGTGAATAAAGTTGGCTTTAACCCTAGCTGATCTCCCAGATAATCTACCCAGAGCGGCCCATTGGAAAAACGTCCTTCAAAGTAACGTGAGCTTTGAGGGTAACTTTTATCGGTAGCATTGTATATATTGCCAGTATCGGAAAGACTATCACCAAATACATAAAGCTGATCAAAACTCACAGCCGAGGCTTTGGTCGGCAGCATGAAAGAGAATAGAACAAATCCTGCCACTACAGCTTGTTTTTTCATATTTGTTTTACCTGTAGTATTTATAATTTGTTTAAAAGTAATTAAAGAGCGATAGTCTGACAAGTTGTCTTTTGACTTACTTCAAAACTAAGTACGCCTATTGAGTTAATTTACGTATTTATTTAACTATGCCTTAAAAGTTCATCAAGCACAGTTTAAAAGGGTGTAAATACTTAGATTTACATTTTTTTGATAAAAAAAGTATATTACAAATAAATAGCAAACTTTCTATGCTAAATGGTAGATATTGTCCACTTCTGTGATTGCTATAAACTCACTGCGATCAAATCAAGGCTGCATAAGCATAACCCATCGTAGCAATCACTTTAGCTTTAACTTCACTTTAACTTCGCTTTAATTTCAAAGCTTCACTAGCCGACACACCCTCACCCTGACTGCCGAAATACCATAAAGCTGTAGCAGCCTCAGCACGAGTTACTGGTTTTTTGGGTTGAAACAGAGTCGTATAACCAAACACGCGCCGAATATTAGATTGTTCACCATTCTGGTAATCAGCCAACACTGCTCTTAAAGCCTTGGGGTCAATTCGCGCCGCATCTTGGAAACCCCAGGTTTGTTTGACCGCATCTAAGTTAGCAGAGGGTAAAGCTTGGCGAGTATCTAGAGGTAATTTCCACAGCAGCAACTGTTCCCGCGTTAGGGGTGCATCAGGACGAAACAAAACTACTGTAGAATCTCCAGACAAAGGGCTGGGAATTAACCCAGCTTCGGCTAATCCCTGAATTGCTGGAAAATCAGGGTCTTTTGCCGACACATCACTAAAAACTGGTTGAGTAGTTTCTGATGCCAAGCGAATTTGTTTAGCTGGATTGCTGGCATACATAGCATTGTTAGCAGCAATTAGCCAACGAGCATATTCCCGATGTGTAACGATTTTACCGGGTTCAAACTGGTTAGTTGTGGTAGTATTGCCCTTGGTTGCCTCTGGTTCTATAGACAAAACACCTAATGCAGCCAAGTCTTGGATATGTTGCCGCCATTCCTGGGGTGCCTTATTCAGATCATTGAATTCCTGAGATTCGGCTGTGGCTGTAGAAGTTGTTTGGTTATTAGCTGTACTTGGTGGCTGTGCTGCCAAGTTTGCGGGTGGTATCGGCCCAATGAACTGTGGATCGCCTGGTTGAGGAACGGCGTTAGTTGTTTCGTTAGGATTTGTAGTTGGGGTAGATTGTGCCGTTGCAGTACTATTCAGTACGTAGTCAATTAATAATTCGGTGGCTGTTTGGGGTTGATTTGGTGTAGCGTTAGTAACTGATTTAGGCTGAATGGAAACCTTCAACAGCAAATCGTTACGACGTGCCTCAAACACACCTACCGCATCATCTGTTGGCTGCTGCAAAATCTGCCAATTATTTGTTTTAAACTGGCTACTATAAAAGTTAGCAATAAAGTTACTGGGGTCAGAACTTAGCCAACGAGTTGAGATTCTGTTTTCTGAGCCGCTAGCAGGTGTCACTTGCTGTAGTTTGGCATTGGAATATAGTGGGATATCGTTGGGAAAATCAGGTGGTAACTGAACTGTTGATTCGTTTTGCTGTGCTTGCGGTTGATTACTCTGAGATTCTCCAAAGACAACTGGATTGCTTTGCAGCTTAGGATCTGCCGCTAAAGATTCTTCAAGGTTTTTGGTGATTGGACTGTTAGCACAGGCTGTTAACGAAGTCAGTAGAACAGCCCAAATTAGAAATACAGCTGGACGTTTACAGGGAAGCACAGGAAATCACAAATTGAGTTTCAATTTCTACCCTAGCGCACACTGTTCATGAAATGAGCGTGGGGCATTAGGCATTAGGAATGGAATATTGGATAAAAACCCATTTACTCTGCTCCTCTGCCTCTCTAGCTTATTAATAATACCAATTCAAATAATGTTTGCGACACATCAATTATTTGTAAGGGCACAACATTGTTGTGCCCCTACCCATCTGTCGCATTCTTTTTTCAAATTGGTATAAGCTGTTACGCATTTAACTTGAACATTTACATGAAGGCTGATGACCTATGACTGTTGACTGATAACCGTCAACAGTTAACGACCGTAAAGAGTGTTTATACAATTTAGGCGCGCATCAGCTTATCACTAAAAGACACTACCGACTCACAACGCCCTCTTGGTAAATGTCTTTGTTGGTAAAAATTATAATATCTCTAAAAATGAGTAAACGGTAGCAAAAGCTACCGTATTGTCTTCGTTTTACAGCCATTAGGTTTTGATAATTCCCATGCTTATTTATAGAGTTCCCTAAAATTCTGGCAAACTAACATTTTTGGGAAAAAAACATAAATAAACGTGAAATACTTGCTAGGTAAGAGTTTTATGATTTGGATGCTCAAACCAAGTACTGGACGAATCCAAAAATGATCGCTGAAGGGAGGCCACTAAATAAGAGTGTAGGTACTAAAAGCTTTATCTTTTTCCAGATGCATTAGGTTGGTGCGATGCCTACGGCGGGCAAAGGCTACGCCAATCAACTGAAGTGATAGACTAGAACTAAAGCCCCCCTTAGCCTCACTCAAAGAGGGGAATAGATAAAGTTCGCTAACGCTAGCTTAAAATCGATTCTGGAAATTATTCATCTGACGATGGTAAGCTGAGTAAGGCAATAGGTAGAAAATGCCAATATTAGGCAATTTCAGGAACTTAGCGTAAGTTTGTGGTTCTTGGGGGTCGGGGTCATAGGCAAAGCAGTCAAGTATCGCAACAGTTTTCCTAGTATCTCTAAATTGATTTTCTGGGGAAAGTGCTACTTGCGCTGTAGTCAAGAGTTTCTTGGCAGCCTCGAAAACAGTGAGTGCTGACTCTAAAAATGCGTAGTTTACCGCCGTAGGCATCGCCTCTAGGTTATCCAAAGTTTTCTCCTTGGCAATCCATCTCCTGTTCTTCTGGGATAGGGTAAGGATTATTTTAGGAAGGCTGGATAGAGGGTGTGCTTCGCAAGTTATAGAGGCAGTACTATAGTTAGCTGTAACTGTTTTCCCAATTTTAGTAATGATTGGGTAGAGGCAAAAAAGACACTTCATCGGATGCACTGGCGGTTGAGAAAGCCCTCTACAAACTTGGTCTGAACAGTTAACAGCTTCCTGATAGATTAGATACAATTAGCATCTGCGTTTGCTTGGGTAATCGCTTGTTCAAAGCAAGTACTCGAATTGACATAGTTTTAAAGCTTTCACCTGCTAGCTCTGACGAAAATTTTTGATTCAGGGCAAATTAAGACTTATATTCAAGGGACAAGGGCGTTTCTTGGAGATGAAGTTAACCAAAACGCGGCAAAAGGCTGAAAAAGATATGTCTATGTCAAAAACGCAGAACTGATAGGAGTATTAAGAATCTAGAATAGATATTAAATTGAAGAAAAACAACGACCATTGACAACCGTCAGTCTATTTTACTTTCTGTAAAGCGTCGCCGGGTTGTTACCAGTGCTGAAACACGATTACATGCAAGTTTCCCAGGATCAGCCTATTTATTCTGAGGCTCCACTCCAGCTGTTACTGTTTGTCGATGGACGCCCAAAGTCCCGGCAACAAGTACAGCGAATCCGTGCTTACTTAAAAGAATTGCAGGCTGAGTATAGTTTTGAACTTCAAACTATCGATGTTGGACAACAACCTTACTTAGCAGAACACTTTAAATTGATAGCAACGCCAGCTTTAATCAAAATCCATCCGGAACCACGACAGGTTCTAGCTGGGAGTAATATAATAGCGCAATTGAAAAATTGGTGGCCTCGCTGGCAAACTGCTGTAGACGCTTACTTAAAAGTGCAGGAAGACTTACAAGAACGTATAGACGACAATACTAGGGTGATGTTACCCAAATCCACTATCCGTTCAGTTGCTGTTTCTGCTGAATTAATCCGACTCTCAGACGAAATTTTTCGTTTGAAGCAGGAAAAAGATAACCTCCAAGAGCAGCTACAGTTTAAAGACCGGGTGATTTCTATGCTGGCGCACGATATTCGCAATCCGCTAACTGCTGCTGCGATCGCCATCGAAACTCTCCAGTCTAACTACAATTCAGACACAGGAGAATTCCAGCGCCTTAAGCCATCGATGACGGCGCATTTATTAAAACAAGCCCGCAATCAAACTAAGGTTATTAACCGCATGATTGCTGACCTTTTAGAGGTAGGTCGTGGCAAAGATACAGAATTTCCCATTTTACTACAAAAAGTACAACTAGGTAAACTTTTCTTAGATGTATTAGAAGAATTGTGCGATCGCTACACCGCCAAATCTCAAGAGGTAGAAATAGATATTCCTAGTGATTTGCCCTATGTATATGCTGACCCAGAACGCATCCGTCAAGTGCTAGTGAATCTGTTGGATAATGCCATCAAATATACCCCAGAAGGTGGCAAGATTAGTGTTGCCGGATTGCACCGTACTACCCAAAAAGTTCAGTTTAGTATTGGCGATACTGGGCCTGGTATTCCTCTAGAGAACCGCGATAGCATCTTTGAAAACCACTTCCGCCTGCAACGGGATGAAGGTACAGCAGGTTACGGGATTGGTCTTTGTTTATGCCAACGGATCATCCTGGCACATTATGGTCAGATTTGGGTAGACTCTGCCCCCAATAATGGAGCATGGTTTCACTTCACACTACCAGTTTATCCTTTTTAGGGATTGGTCAGCCGCTTTGGGGAAGTCAAAAATTTACCAAGCCCATAAATTTATTTGCTCTGAGTCAACTAACGTAGTATTTCTTGCACTACGTGTATTGAAATACATTTTTTTATTTTCCATAAATAAATTTACTTGCTCTGTACTTTTTTATTTCTGATCATTCACAAATGACTAATGACTAATAACAAATGACAATTAAAAACTTGAGACAAAGCGATCGCGCCCCCCAGCCTTAGCTTGGTAAAGTGCTTTATCTGCCTGGACAATCAAATCTGAAGGTGAGGATTCCCAAGTGGGTACAACAGTAGCCACGCCCATACTTAGGGTGATATGCTGACTCACCGCAGACCCATCGTGAACAATTTGCAAATCTTTTATTCCTGCTTGTATTGCTGCGGCAACGTGAACTGCGCCAGATGCAGGAGTGTATGGCATAATCACAGCAAATTCTTCTCCACCATAACGCGCTACTAAATCCTGATGTTTTTGCGCCTTGAGGCTTAATACACCACCCACTTTTTGTAAACAGACATCTCCAGCAGGATGACCATATTTATCGTTATAAAACTTAAAATAATCGATATCACACAAAATCATTGACAAAGGAGATTCCTCTTGTACTAGATTAATCCACTGAGTATTGAGGTAATCGTCAAAACGGCGACGATTAGCCAACTCAGTTAAGCCATCTACATTGGCAAGGTGTTGCAAAGCTTGGTTTGCCGCCTCTAATTGTTTGTATACTTGCACTTGCTGTAGTAGTCGGCGTAACCTCTGGCGCAATACAGGCCAGTGAATTGGCTTAGTCACATAATCAGTTGCCCCTGCGTCAAAAGCACGGTCTACGGATTCTTCATCATCCAAGCACGTGATCATCAATATGGGAGTGCGCTCCCATATCTTAGAGATCACAGTATTGTTAAGTGCCGAGTCAGTATCAAAGGTTGCAAGGGCTGATATTAAATTATTCCTGGCAATCTGGAGCAAGTGCCTACAGCAGGTAAAACCATCCATCACAGGCATTACAGCATCTAGCAAAACTATATCTGGTTTGATAGCCTCGTAAGCATCTAAACATTGCTTACCATCATTGACCTCGACCACTCGGTAACCTTCTTGTTCCATAGCTTTACGCAACAACACGCGGATGGTTTTGTCATCATCAGCCACTAGAATCAGTGGTGGTTGTTTAGATACAGAAAATGAGCTTATGCCTGACATGAGTTGCCTTCCACTTGCGGGACTATCCTGAAAAAGGCTGTGCAACTCAATCGCATGGGAGCGATCGCTGTTTTCATCAATGCCAGGATTTGTGGCAAAGGTGTGTCTAGCTTCACAATGAACTGTTTTTTGGCAATAGACTGCTCAATGTTAGTGAGCCAAGCAAGCGGTAGATAACTAAGTTGCATAGACAATCTATAATTGGAACACGAAGGCAATTGTTACCTTTTTGTTCGGCTGTGGTTATGGGAGGAAATGTTACTTTTATATTTCCCCATTGCTAAAGTCAAATTGAAATTTTTTTGAGAATTGCAAATGCACATCTTAATTATTTTAGTTTTGTAGTTAGTTTAGAAACCTAAAGATACAGGTTAAAATGATCGCCAAGGTATGCTTCAAAGAGATTTAAGGCAAAATACAAGTATCGTTGACTTAAATTTATTTAGTTATTTGGTAACTGCTGCGGAGGTTGAGTATAATTACATAAAATTGATATTAAACTTGGTGCAAAGCTTTATTTCTCAACAAGTTCAGGTTAAGAAATCAAGTAAAAGTTTTATTACATTTCATTCAGTATAGTTTAGTTAAATTAAAAAATAGATTATTTTTTTTGAAAAACTGTAGATTTGTTATTAAGTTTAAATGAAGATATACTAGAATAAAATTAATACTTCCAACAATTAAATTTTAAATTTCTTCCCAGACAGCACATCAAAGGAAAGTTTTATTAGCTACGCTAAAATCAGAAGTTCTTACAAAAAAATTAAACCCTATTTACATCCACTAAATCTTTAAAATGCCAGACTCATTAATGTATCAGCAAGATCATTTTGTTGTTCTAGAAACAAATCAATCAGAGCAATTCCTAACACAATCAGAGTTATTAGAAAAGCTCAAAATAACTCTCCAAAAAATCATAATTCAAGATTTACCACCTGACTTGCAAAAGTTTGATACTGCGGAAGCTCAAGCACAATACTTACTTGACACAAGTTGCAAATTAGATATTGCTCCAGGGCAATATTTGCAGTGGTATGCAGTTCGTTTAGAAAAGTGACTTGTTTCATAAGTGGTTAAAAGGAAAATAAGTTAAGGAACAAGCAGGGGGGAAATCTTATACTTAAAAGTTTTATCATTAATCAAAATCTTTTAAACTTCCGTTTTATTGCTATCCGGTCTGAGAATAAATTCCGAGGCTAATAGCTTCTATTGCTTTTAAAAAGTGAAAATTTCATTCCTCCCTTAGTGTATAGAAGCTATTAGTTCAGAAGTTAACTTATGGGTGAGATGTTGATTAACATTACACTTTAACTGTTACAGAAATGTGGATAACGACAGCCATCAACGCATGGAGTTTAGACAATCATAATTTCTCTTCTTCACTATTGACTACTGACTAATGACTGTTGTGGAGCATGGATCAGCGCTAACTCAATTGTATTTTCAGATGGCTGCGTTATTTCAACCTCTAATCCAGGGCCAAAATAGTTGGTCATTTTTTCCTGCTTTTTTTGCCACACATCAATTGGCACTAGGGGTGAATCAAATTCTAAAATTAGGGCATAGTTGCCATTGATTTCTGTTTCTCGTAAGCCTGTTACTGTTGGTCGTTCCTGATCTGAGGGACTCAAACCCAGAAAAGAAAGTGTTGTATCTAGATGAGCATCTTGGCCGTAACGATATCGGGTGATGTCTTTGCGAATTTTATTTTGAGTATCAGTTGCTTGCTGTTCCCGCAATATCAAGGCTGACGGTGACGTAATTTGGCTAAAGGGTACTGGCTTGAGTTCATTAGCTTTCAGGGCCAACCCTCCCAACAATAGAGGAATCCCGTAAAAAAATCCGACAAGATTGAGTGTGGCATTATTATCAGCATAGGCGACGAAGCCTATGATGGTTAATATGCCACCAATAGTTAAACCGAGTGTTCCCAAAGAGATTTTGCGTAGCATGAGCTTAAATTAATATAAATTCTGAATACCTCAGTTTTATTATCATCGGCTATGAATAACAATTTAGGGAAGAACATCGTCTCTAGTCAGTAGTATTCAACCAACTCAAAATTTCCATGAACAAGAGGTTCTATCTTCCTTGCCCAGAACTTCGGTAGATGCAGGAACGCGGAAAGTTCCTCAGTCACAAGGTTAGTATAATAGACTGCTAAGGCGTAGAGTGCGCCAGAATGTTGGATTTTGAGTTAACTTTAAATTTAAAGGTAGTTAAAAATAGGAAAAAGGTAATGGATATACAGACTATAAAAGAACGAATTCTCGCAGTTCAAAGCAAACGCGAGTACCTGTTAGGCTTACTTGAGCAACCAAATTTGGGAACTTTGAGAGTTGACGTAAATCAGGCTTTGGAAGAGCTAGACGAATTAATTGATGAATTTCGACGCACCATTCCGATAGAGTAGAAATTATCAAAAATTGCGTCGGTTTAACCGTTAACCTCAAGTTATACCGACGCTCCTCAGTACTATCATGTTCTCAAATCCTCAAACTGAACTAAGCGTGAGTTTGCAAAGGAATATAGCTGTATAATTGCTGTATAATTTATCCGGCAAGTTAAACATCGCCTGCACGGTGACCTAACTGCCTAACTAAGGCAATAAGTTCGCTTGTAGGTACATCTTTCTTACAAACGTTATCAAAGCTAGACATTGCCTTTGTTCCCTGAAGATTTACGTCTTCCACTGAGGAGTAAGCAAGGATCTGCGTGTTTGGAGATATAGCTTTAATGTGACTAGACGCACTCCAGCCATCCATAACTGGCATTTGTAAATCTAGAACAATTACGTCAGGATGGCAACGTTTAACCATTTCTATAGCTTCTTCACCATTACTGGCTAAACCTACTACTTGAATATTTTCCTGGCAAGAAAAAACTAATTGTAAAGTTAAACGAGTCAGTTCATGGTCATCAACTACTAGAACACGCAAGGTAGAAAGCTCACAGGATAACATTAGCATTGAGGGGAAAGACGAAATTATTTCAGAACAACCTCTCTAGTCTATGGGAACGAATGCCAGCACTGACTCTATCCTGTGGTTGAATAACTTGTGTGAACCCATGACAAACAACTTAGAAAACTTCTCAATAAAGTTAAGTTTTCTAAAAAAAACCGAGTTGAGCTAGCTATTAAGGTATTGCTAACTTATTTTTTAATCAATCAGGTTTGAGGCTACCCCACTTGAGCGTAATGCCATATTCATAAGAATTTTTTGTGAATTAGCTTCTGGAGAATCCTCATAAGGACGGCGTTGAATATAAGTGCCATCGGTTTGTAATTCCCAAGCTTGGCGATTATCGGCGAGCATAATTCCCATAATTTCTTGTAAATCTTTAGCAATATCAGGGTCTTTAATTGGGGTAATTACCTCCACTCGGCGATCTAAATTGCGCCGCATCCAGTCGGCACTACCGATATAGATTTCCTCTTGTGTATTGTTATGAAAATAATAAATCCGAGAGTGTTCTAAAAAGCGACCGACAATGCTGATTATGCGAATGTTTTCACTAATGTCTTTGAGTCCTGGGCGCAAACAGCAAACGCCTCTGATAATTAAGTCAATTTGCACTCCGGCGCGGGAAGCTTCATATAAAGTGGCGATAATTTGCGGATCGACTAGAGAATTCATTTTGGCAACAATGCGCCCAGAAAATCCATTCTGAACGTTTTCGATTTCGCGGTGAATTAGTGCCAAAAAGCGATCGCGCATATTCACAGGTGCAACCAACAATTCTCGATAAAATTTTTGCAGGGAGTAACCTGTCAAGAAATTAAATAAATCTGTGATGTCAGCACCTAATTCTTCACGACAACTAAATAATCCTAAGTCTGTATACAGCCGTGCCGTTTTCTGGTTATAGTTACCTGTGCCAATATGCACGTAGCGACGCATCCGATCTTTTTCCCGGCGTACCACCAGGATGGTTTTACTGTGGGTTTTCAGTCCCACTAGACCATAGACAACATGAACTCCAACTCTTTCTAGTCGTCTTGCCCAATAAATATTATTCTCTTCATCAAATCGCGCCTTCAATTCCACCAGTACGGATACCTGCTTACCATTTTCGGCGGCTGCAATTAAAGCGTTGACAATGGGCGAGTCACCAGAAGTCCGGTAAAGGGTCATCTTGATGGCTAACACATTCGGATCGTAGGCAGCATGGGTAATAAAGCGCACCACTGTAGCCGAAAAGGATTGATAGGGATGGTGTACTAGCAAATCCTTTTCTTGAATTACAGCAAAAAAGTCTTTTCCTTCGTCTGTCTCTGGCGCATCTGGGTTTAAACTTGGTTCCCTCAGCCTTTGCAGGCGTAATGGTACAACAGATTGGCGTGGTGGATCTTTGAGTTCTGGCAATGGCAAGGCCATAAAAGACATCAAATCCCGCAGTCCCAAAAGACCGTCTACTTCGTAAAGATCGCTTTCTGTTAATTCCAAATCGTGCAATAATCGCGATCGCACTATTTCAGGAGTCTGGGATTGAATCTCTAAGCGGACTGGACTCCCACCTAGCCGCCGTTTTCGCAGTTCCTGTTCGATCGCTAACAATAAGTCATCTGCCTCATCTTCTTCTAAGACTAAATCGGCATCACGGGTAATGCGGAACGGATGGTATTCTTGAATGTTCATGCCTGGAAATAGAGATTCCAAGTTATGAGCGATCGCTTGTTCTAAAGGTACTCCAGTCCAGTGGGCAGGTTTTTCGTTATTTTGATCTCCCAACTCCGGCGGAATCGGTAAAAATCGTGGGAGAACACTGGGGACTTTAACTCTGGCAAAGAATTCTTCTTCAGTGTCTGGATTTTTGACCACAACAGCCAGATTTAGACTGAGATTAGAAATAAAAGGAAAGGGATGACTAGGATCAACAGCCAAAGGAGTCAAAACTGGAAATACTTGTTCCTCAAAATAGCTATTTAGATGAGTTCGCTGTTTTTGATTCAAATCTATGTAATCCAGAATATGGATACCATGATTTGCTAATAGGGGACGAAGTATTTGCTCAAAATGTTGATGCTCTTTTATTACATGAGGAATCAGGGTAGACCGAATATCGTCTAGCTGTTGTTGTGGTGTCCGACCATCGGGAGTTAACAGGCTGATTTTTGCATCTACTTGTTGCTTTAAAGCAGCAACGCGCACCATGAAAAACTCATCCAAATTAGAGTTGAAGATTCCCAAAAACTTGAGGCGTTCCAGAAGAGGTGTGCGATCGTCACAGGCTTCATGTAACACCCTGCTATTAAATTCCAGCCAGCTTAACTCTCGGTTAAGATAATATTGTGGATCGCTGAGATTGATAGGGTTAGAGCTTTTTTTAGATTTTGCCATAATGACCTAAAGGCAGGCAGATATAGCCCATTTCACTGGAGAATATAAACATAGTAAGTTAAATAGTGCATAGGGTGAAGCGCCTTATAATAACCATACTGAAAGTCTATGTAGAGAAAATAATTGGTGATACCATCTCTGTTTTCATCTTCCTTAACTCACTGACTTAATGTTTCAAGCTACTCGTCGCCGTCTTGCCGTCTGGTACACTGCCATCACCGCTGTATTACTATTATTATTCGCCAGTGGAGTATATTTATATGTCCGCAGTACATTAATCGAGCGGATTGACGATACCCTCAATCATGTGGTGGAAATTGTCGAGCGATCGCTTGTAGTTGAGCCGATCAATGGTGATGTTGGCAAATTCCGCGTTAATGTAGAATCCAGTTTTCGCAATAATGCTGACAATGTAGAAGATGACCATATTGACCTAGAATGGTTTAGCCCGACGGGTGAATTACTCTGGTCAACTCTGTTTGAACCCCTAAATATTCCCATTCATGCCAATCTTACTGGTGAAACTGTACGCGTAGTCAAGGCAGAGAAGGGGGCTTGGAGCGACTCAGCACTACTATTACGGCAAGTTACCCAACGAGTGGAAGTGGGACGGCAGGTATTAGGATATCTGCGTGTTAGTCATCCCTGGTTTGAAGTTACTAAACCCAGTCGGCAGTTAATTTTTGATTTGGCACTAGGTATTGGGGTAATGGTGCTTTCTGTAGGCGCAAGTGGCTGGTTTCTTTCGGGTAAAGCGATGGAACCTGTACGTGAATCTTATCAACGCCTCAAACAATTTACTGCTGATGCTTCCCATGAACTTAGAAGTCCGATTACTTTGATTCAAACAAATGTGCAAGTTGCCCTTGCTGACTTGGATTTAGCAGAGACACAAGCAGCTACTTCTTTGCAGTATCGGCAACAATTAAAGATAGTGGAACGGTTAACGCAGCGTTTGGGGAAGTTAGTCAATGACTTACTGTTCTTAGCACGACAGGATAGTGGTATTAGCAAAGATATCTTTTCACCTTGTCCGATGGACGCTTTGTTGATGGAGGTGGTTGAAGAACAACAATTGTTATTCCCTGAAAAAAAAATTGCCCTTTCTCTAGACTTAGTTGATCCTCCTGCTTCTGAAACTAACCCAGAATTACTGGAAAATTGGTTTACCCTTGTAGGCAATTGGGATCAACTGGTGCGGCTGTTCACAAATTTAATTGCTAATGCTTTGCATTACACACCAGCAGGTGGATGCGTGAAAGTTGAATTGGCGCGGATAGAGGGAATAAATCGCGTTTCTGGACTACGTTATACCACCGCCCAGTTGCAAGTTAAAGTGAGTGATACTGGTGTTGGAATTCCAGCAGAAGCACTACCACGCTTGTTCGATCGCTTTTATCGCGTAGATCCGGCACGGACTCATACAACTGGGAATACAGCTACAGCCAGCGTTGCTGGTTCAGGATTGGGATTAGCGATCGCCCAAGCTATTGTCGAACATCATCAGGGTCATATTCAAGTTGAAAGCATTCAAGGTATTGGGACTACCTTCACAGTCACTTTACCAATAACTCTTGAGTCTTAATTCGTAAATTAAATAATTGTTTCCTATGACAGATGCACAGAACTAAAGTAGCAGATTCTGGCGGAGTATTGTTTACTTAAGGAACTTCTAAATAAAAAATATTCAACTATTTCTTGTGAAGTGGGCGTCTTTCCCACCCGTAATTAAGGGCGGACAAGATGTCCACCTTACAAAATTGGATAATTTATTTGTTACAAATCCCTAATTGATTTAGTTTGTCAAACTTTAGAATGAGATATTATGCGTAATTATCTCTTATTTCTGAACCTATAGTTAGAGATAAAAAATCGTCTGGGTTGTTACTTTTTAGATGTAATCGGCGATAGATTAGCCGCTAATTAAATTTGCTGTTTGAAAAACTTTTCTTTAAAAAAAGACAAATTGAATTGTATCAGGAGTTAAGAATGAATATGAATTTTCAAAACCTTCGCAAGTCTGTTGAGTTATTTGGCGCTATATGTGGTGGATTATTGATCACTCTACCAGCAATTCCTCAAGCAGTAGCACAAGAATCTACTCCCAAGATTAATCCCTGTCCTAGAATTTTCTATGAAGAACCACATAACAGTCGGGTTGTGGTACCACAGGGATGTCCTGCGAATGCGCTAACTCAAAGACTAGCCGCTCAAGGGCTTCTTCCCGCCTCTGCTAACCCATCACAAGAGCAAACAACATTAGGTGTCGGCGGTGAAGCACCCCAGGGAACGCAACCTTCGACTTCATCACAACCTGGTGTCAGCCCAGCAACCGCAGCCCCAGGTGAGCAAACTCTAACGCCCGGAAGCCAAAATACTTCAATAATTCAACCACCTTTACCCAGTCAGCAACAAGCCCCCAGCGCTATGATCGCACTAGCGAATGGTAAAGTTAATATCAGGTTGATAAATGAAACTGCGGCTAATGTAACCTACCAAGTAATTGGCGATACGGCACCGCGATCGCTACCAGGTAAGTCTGATGTGACACTGCAAAGTTTAAGCGCCCCAGTAACTGTAACATTCCAACGTGAAGATGGGGGACAGTTGACGGTAACACCACAGTCCTCGTCAGAGTCAGGAAGTTTAGAAGTTAGATTTGACGAAGCCACCGATGTAGCACAAGGTAAAAGTGCTATGAGGATTGAACAAAATGGTTCAGTCTTCTTGAATTAATTAAACGTGAGTTCGATGAACCTCTCCCTGACTTGAAGTAAAGTCCAAATCTGTCCCTCTCCGAGTCGGAGAGGGAAGGTTTTGCCTACTAAAAGCAAAGAGAGGTCTTTTCGTTATGTAATTTGGTAGACATGATCTGAGCCGTCGAATTCATGTTAATTAAAGAGTAAATTCTGCCAATTTTAAATTTCTGCTTCAATCCAAAATCTAAAATTGAATGATTCCTACTTTCGCTGAAGCATTTTAGTTAACTGATCCAGCAATTGCACCTCTTGTTTGCTGTCTTTTAATGTCCGTGCTAGTATAATTGCCCTTTCGTAAAAATTGCGGGCAGTTAGGTAATTACCTTGTTGCTTGTATAACTGAGCGTAAGACTCAAAAGATTTTAATTCTTCTTGCAAATTTTGTAATTCTTTAGCAACTGCTAAACGTTGCTCTAGTAAATCAGAAGCCCGTTCATAACGTCCGACAGCAGTATGAGCCGTAACTAAACCGTCAATTGCTCGTAATTCATTAGTGTGATCGCGGTTAGTTCTAGCTATCTGCATTGCGGCCCCATAAGTGCCAATCGTATCCTGATAATTCCCAGATGCTAAGTAAGCATCACCTAAATTATTTAGGGTATTTGCTTCACCGATAGCATCGCCAGTCTGACGGCGGAAAATTAAAGCTTTTTCATACAATTTAATCGCTTTATTATACTCTCCCAACCTGGCATTTACCAAACCCAAATTACTTAAAGATAGTCCTTGACCTTCAATATTTTTGACATTGTGAGCAATTGCAAGGGCATCTTCAACAGTTTTACCAGCAGTAGAAAATTCCCCTTGTTGCAACGAAAATGTACCAATATTATTCAGCACAAAAATCTGAGCTTGAAAATCTTTAGTGTCACGAGCGATCGCTAATCCTCTTCGTAAAGCATCCTCTGCTTCTTTTAAACTACCTAGCTGAATATAAACCTTAGCAAGCAAATTGTAAGCCAAACCTTGTGCTTTCAAGTCGCCAATTGAGTGATATAGTTCCAGTGCCCGCAAGCAAGATACAATTGTTTTACCAGTATATCCTGAGGCGTATTGTTGTTCACCGATACTCAGCAAACTATCTGCTTCATCTCTTGATTGTCGCCCAACAGAACTATTTAAAGGGCGGTGGAGTTGTTGCGTAATATCAACCGCACCCGCCACTATAGGACTCAGCAAAAAAGTAAATACTAAAAAACTGTGTAAAAACACTTGGAAACGAGAAATCGCAGCTACACAAACTAAGCCTAGCTTTTGCCTGGGAAATACAAGCCGTTGTTTCATAAAAATTACCCGTAAAGTTGCGGGTTTAAGTAGAAGGTCTAAGAAGAAGTTTTAAGTTTTTAAATTGAAGACAAACAATATAAGCGTTTACACTTAAGTTATTATTTAGCAGAATCTTCCCCGAAGTATATGGCGCGGATATCTGTGGGTAATTTATCCTCTAGCATACGATAGCCTTCCTGGAGAAAATTAGCTACTTCGCTTGCAGCGATCGCTTCTCCTTCAGCTTGTAGATAGGCAGCGATTCTAGTTTCGCTCCAGTGGAAAGTTTGAGCCATCAACACAATTAACCGCAAAACAGGTGGTAGTTGGTCTAATGCTTGTTCTACATAGCACCATAGTGGCGGTGAAGTCGCTTGGAGAGAATAATGGATTGCTTCTGTGGGTGGTAATTTAATCTCGTTAATACAGAAAGCTGTCATATTAATTAACCAATTTTGCATGGTTAAGGCTTCCTCGCCTGATTCAGAGGCAGTTAAATTTAGCCCACCAAGTTCGTAGTAGATATGTCGCCAAGTGAGGGCAAACAGATAATCTGCCTGCACAGGCGATCGCGCCGAATGCCGAATTAAGGTATACACTATGGGACTATAACGGCAAAAAATCACTGTAAAGTACTTTCCGGCATCTGGATGGCGCTGAAACAAAGTCAGGAGTTCATGGTCACTGTGATGGAACAGCGACTTCACCAGTGGATGATTAGCTTCCGGGAAATGAGGAATTTGCATAAGCCTTTCGATTGATAGTTGTTAAAATAGTTTTGAGAATTGCACTCCCGTAGTTAATCGCATAATATCTTGGTGTTGCCCAGTTTGTAGCCCAAACTCAGACTACTTGAGTATTGATAAACTAGAAACAAAGACTTAATTTTAGTCTTAATCGATAATGATAAAATCGGCTCCCTTATAGAATCCTTATTTGTTCATGGTTATAGCAGTTAGTGTGATATCGTTCCTGCTCAGTCCCCTTACGTTAGGCTCCTTTCTGCCTTCTCTGCCTTTAGATAGCCTGTTCTCCACTCAAGGCATTATGGTGATGCTGCTAGCAGCTTACGCTGGCGCAATGTGGATGTTTCTCACCAGTGCCCCAAAAGTACACACTGTAATGGTGTCGGATTTGGAGATTGCCCGACAGTTGTATGAAGGGCTGCTAGATTTGCCAGCAGCTGAGGTGCCATTGCACTACTACTACAATTACGAACAAACCATCGGCGCCACTGGGATTGATCCCCTATATATGTCTACTGGGCCGAGTTTGTCTAGCAAAATGATGAATAATGCCAACGATGGGCTATGGTATCAATTGAAGAAAAACACCCAGCTACACGTTATTACTGGTGCGAGTTTAGGTAGCAAAAATCAGCAACGCCACGTTTGTTTTGACCATGACTGCCTGGAAATGATTTTAATGCGAGTCGAAGTGCGCGGTTTGAAATTCAAGATTCGCAACCAAAAGCCCCTGAATTTTTTGGTCAAGGACTATGAAGGGCGGGTTATTGAGGTAGCTGAAGTAGCGAATTAGTCATTAAATTTTAGTTTAGATTATTTTAAATTGTGTGGTTCTTAGCTTGCCGCCGTAGTCGCGCCACACAATATTTTTTTTAATTATCAATGAGATAAAGACGCAAGGAAAATGGTGCGTTATGGCTTTGCTTAACGCACCCGACTGTTGAATGCTACTTACTAACTCAACTGTTCAAACTTAAATTTCCCTTTAATGAACTTGTTAAAGTATTGACCTTTAGACGGTGCATTATCTAAGTCATCCTTGACACTAGGAGGTACTTTGAAATACTCGTAAACACTTCCACTATCAAATTCAATAGTCAGTGTTTGAGTTTTTGGCTCATAGGTAAATTGCTTAATAACGCTGCCTTCAGGCTTGAGTAGCGGGAAGGCGATCGCATCCCGAATACTGGCACAATCAGTTAATAACATTACCAACCGATCAATCCCAATCCCTAAACCACCCGTAGGCGGCATACCGTATTCAAGGGCTGTCAAAAAGTCTTCATCTACACCTTGGGCTTCTAAGTCACCAGCAGCTTTTCTTTCAGCTTGGGCTTCTAGGCGTTCTCTTTGATCGATAGGATCTGTAAGTTCTGAGAAGCTGTTGCCAGTTTCTCGCCCGACGATAAATAACTCAAATCTTTCCACCAAACCAGGTTGAGAACGGTGGGGTTTTGCTAGAGGCGAAATTTCTACTGGGTAATCAATTACAAAGGTAGGTTGAATTAAATTAGCTTCTACTTTCTCTTCAAAAGCTAAATTCAGTAACTTTCCAATTGATTTGGCTTCATCTACACCAGGAATAGCAGCATTTTTACTTGCTGTTTTTGCTTCTTCCAATGTTTGGAAAGAATTGAAATCCAAGCCAGTAAATTCTTTTACTAAATCGTGCATTGTCACTCGCCGCCAAGGTGGTGTTAAATCTATAGGTTCCCCTTGGTAGGTGATTTGCAATGTGCCGAGTACATCTTGGGTGACAGTGGTAATAATCCCCTCAGTCAGCGCCATCATATCGTTATAGTCGGCGTAAGCTTGGTAAATTTCAATCGTCGTAAATTCGGGATTGTGTCGAGTTGAAATTCCCTCATTACGGAAAACCCGCCCCAATTCAAACACCTTTTCAAAACCACCCACAATCAACCGTTTGAGATGAAGTTCTGTGGCAATTCGCAGATACAACTCCATTTCTAAAGTGTTGTGGTAAGTGATAAATGGACGCGCATCTGCACCCCCAGTCTCACTTTGCAAAACTGGCGTTTCAATTTCCAGAAAATCCCGTTCTTCTAAATAGCGGCGAATACCAGCAGTAATTTGGGCGCGACGGCGGAAAGTTTGCCGGACTTCCGGGTTAACAATCAAGTCAACGTAGCGCTGACGGTAGCGCTTGGCAACATCCGTTAATCCATGCCACTTGTCGGGTAGCGGCAACAGGGATTTAGTCAGGATAGTATATTGTTTAACGTAGACAGATAACTCGCCCTTTTCAGTCCGTTTAATAGTACCTTTAACTCCCAGGATATCGCCTGCATCTGTGAGTTGTTTTAAGTGATTGAAGGCATCAGCATCAATATCTGCCATGCTTTCTTGGATGCGATTTTTATCCAAATAAAGCTGAATTGTGCCAGTTTCATCTTGCAAGGTAAAGAAAGCCAGTTTACCAAAAACGCGACGCGCCATAATGCGTCCAGCGATCGCAACTTCTAAATCAACTTCTTCACCACTGGCTAAATCGACAAACTTTTCTTGCAATTGCGCTGCGTGATGGGTAGATTCCCAACGATAGGCGTAGGGATTAGTCCCTAGCTGCTTGAGTTGTTCTACTTTCTCCAGCCTGGCGGCTCGGATATCTTCTTCCGACATGGTAACGAACTAAATAGGGCAAGATTAATTATAGATGCTGCAAAAGTTGAGAGTAAGAGATATTTGCACTTTGCAGATGATAATATCGCCAAACCAAATACAATGACACAAACTAGAGTGCACTTGTGGAATGTAGATGAATATCACCGGATGCTTGAGACGGGTATTATCACAGCCGATGAACGGGAGAACTGATTGATGGGCAAGTTATCCCCATGAGTGCCAAAAATCCCCCCCATGCAGCGACAACACTGTGTGCATCTGATTATCTCAAGCGTTCGCTAGCAGAAGTTGCCTTAGTTCGGGTGCAAGATCCCATTCAATTAAGCCAATACTCGGAACCTGAACCAGATATTGCCGTTGTCCGCATCGATGCGCGAAAGTACATTAATCATCATCCTGCACCCAATGAAATCTTCTTATTCATTGAGGTAGCAGATACAACGCTAGACACGGATCGCAAACAGAAAGCACCTTTATATGCTAATGCAGGAATTGCTGACTACTGGATTTTGGATGTAAATCAGCGTAAGGTTTTTGTTTTGGGCGAACCACTTTTGGAAGGCTACAATCAACAATTGATTTTGCCGGAGGATGCAACGTTATCCTTGATTGCATTTCCAGAAATTGAAATCCATATTAGTCAAATGTTTCCATAAATTTGGCAATTATAGACGGCTTGCTTCAAAATTCCCTCCTTTTTAAGGAGGGTTAGGAAGGATCAAGTCTTAACCAAGCATATTGGGCAATAGTGAGTAAGATACCTACAAAAAAAGTGCGATCGCTTGATCGCATTTTATCCAAAAGACTTCATAGAAAATATGATTGATATCTTCTATGACAACGATTCAATAATTCAATGTACGAGTCAAACCTTTATTTATGGCCTACTGTTAGCGAATGCCTAGATGAAATAGCTTTCATTTTCAAGTTAGTAAATTGCCCGATCGCTTTTACAAAATCTTGCTGTTCTGGTTGCAAATGCAGTTTTTCTAGGGCTTGATTCATATTATTACCAGCCCGGAGATTGCGATTAAGTTGGGCACGTTGTGATGTGTTTAAGACTGCCTCAATTTCCCTGTTTCTTCTCTGACGCACAGCCTGGAGTTCTTGGCGCTGTAAGGGAGTCAGATTAATCTCCGACGAGGTGGAGTAGGTTGCAGTTTTGGTAGTTTGGGCGGAAATAACACCAGAAGTAGTATGGAGTTGAACGGGTGCAGCTAAGGCAATTCCCGGCATGGAAAGGACAAGAGCTAGAACAACAGCGAACACAGAAAGCCGTTTTATCAAGTGAATTGCCATATTCAGAAATGCCTACATCTAATTTAATGCTGAGATATAGTTAAGCAATCTTCAAGTCTTTAATTTTGAATCTTGAATTTATCCACCCCCAAGAGGATGGTAGTTCAGCTAAAAAATATTATCCGCTTTAAGGGAATCCAAAAAAACTAGAATGGCAAACTTAACTGAATTATTTTTGCTAAAATCCAAACTCAAATTCAAGTTTTTACAAAATCATCACTTGATTGCTCATTTCTGTTAATCTGTCAATGCGTAAGTCCTGCAAGTAGCTTGTAATTTTATTTCAGAACACCTATCACAGAAGTTGGGCTTGATTGCATAATATCAATTATCTGTCAATGTGTAAGTTCTAAATTTAATTTGTGGAAATCCCTCAGACAAAGTATGTGCTAAAAGAGATATAAATAGTGCATTAGGCAAATCTAACGCACTATATATAACCTTACTCAGCACTCAAAACTACTCAGACCTTTTCATTCTGTCGATTTCCCGTTGTAATTCTTCAATTTGACGGCGTAAAGTTTCTGTTTCATTGGCGGAAGATTCTGCTGCAACATTTACTGATCCTGAAGCAGGCGATCGCTGATAATTTCCTCGGCGAATTTGCTGGTATTCTTCGGATACTGCCCACGCCCGTAAGTAATGCAAGCGTTCCACTGGGAAAGGATGGCTTAATAGCGTACCCTGAGCGCCATTGTAAATCAAAAATTTATACAACTGATTTAGTCCATCTTCATCCAGTGCCTGATAATTTTCTGACTGCTTGATAAACTCTTGTAAACTACATTCATTGGCATATTTGTTACTACCACCAGAGAGTTTCATCATCGTTGACATCACCGGATTTAAGTCATCCATGACTAGTAGTGCGGCGCGATCTGACGATAACTCGGCTTTACGCCGCCACTCAAAAAAGGCGTAAATCAAACCTTGTGTGACAATATTACCGATGCCAAAGGTTAATTCTCCCAAGGCGGAAGCAGCACTCATCGCCCACATCGCCATTTGAATTAAAATAGTATGACCACATTTAATATGCCCCAGTTCATGGGCTAGCACCGCCCGAATCTCGGCTTCGTCTAGTAAGTCTAGTATCCCTGTATTTATGACTATGTAAGGATTCTCTTGCCCCAGTGCATAGCTATTTGCTTGGGGATTTTGCGAGACAAACAGTGTCGGTTCTGGGTAAATGTCCAAATCTCGGACGCATTCCCGAAACATCTGGTAAATAGTGGAATATTGACGCGGCCCGACTTGGATGGTGTTACCCATTAGATAGACTAACTGAGGGCGTTCGTAGATAAATTCCACAAATTTACGAGCAATTAAATCAAATCCTGGTAAATTTCGTAAAGCTTGCTCGGCTTGGCGGTCTAGTGGATGCCTGAAGGCTTCGCTGGAAATTCCTGTGTAAGTTGGCATAATTCAGGGTGTTGGGTCAGTGAACAGTTATCAGTAAACAATTATCAGTAAACAGCTTAGTAACTGGTAACTGAGAACTGAAAACTGAATAATAGAAGTGGGGCAATTGGAAGTAAAAGTCACTTTGTATGGAATTAAAAGCGTGTGATTGAAGCAGAAGTTCATTTTTCACTACATAACTTTTTGCGATCGCAGGCGGGGTTCCCTTCCTGGCCCCATCATTTGACGATGGCACGGTTGGTAGCACGCGCCTTGCGCCTGGGACGTAGTGCCCTAATTCAAGTAGGGGCGGTTTGTGGCTATCAAGGGCGATATCGCACCAGTTTCGTAGCATCAGCCCTGATGTGGCACGGCCCTGTAATTATTGTTGCTCAAGAAGCGGTGCAGCAACTTCTGCTGCGGGTGGAAATTCCCCGTTTACAGCAGTGGCTACCAGCCAACAAAGCGATTAGGACAGGTGATGCTTGGCCTAGTGCTGAGTTCCAAGGGCTACTGTTGACCTCGCCAGAAGCTTGGTTAAAAGGACAATTTGCTGGCGGCTCTTGCTTTCCCCAAGGCATCCCTACAATTATTGATGGGGTAGATGATCTAGAAGATTGGGTGCGTCATCAACTTACCCAAGATATTCAACCCGATGATTGGGAGCAACTCATACTGGCTTGCCCAAATCAAGCTGAGGTAATTCGTGAAGCAAGGATACAACTTACACACCAACTTTTTCAGCATCCTGTCAATCCATATCAGTGCTACCTAATTTCCCAGCCAGAAATAGAAATTTTGAGTCATCTGTATTTGGCTTTAGATCAAGCCAACCTCCCAGATAATTGGAAAAATTTCTGGCAGCAATTTCAAACCCTTAATGAAAATCTTTCCTCCCCTGCCTCCCCTGCTTCCCCTGCCCTCTTCTGGGCGACTATTGCCCATCGACAAGGTTTATTTTCTTTACACTACGCCCCAATGGAATTAGGTGAAATACTTTCACCTATTTGGCAGCGACAACCAGTAGTTTTAATTGGCAGCGCTATCGAACCGGAAACTGAGGCTCCTCTTTTCCGACAGCGCCTCGGTTTGGACGATTTAACTTGCCTGAAGTTCTCTGCGGATCAAGCAGAAGCAATTCAACTGTATGTACCCTATAAATTGCCCTTACCTAACACGCCAGAATTTCAAGCGGCATTTATTCACAAAGTCCGCACACTGGTTTGTCTAAGTGCTACAGCACCAGGATTAACGGTTGTCTTGGTGGGGGATGTACCACTCAAGTCTCAAGTTGCGACAATTCTGGCTTCAGAATTTGGTTCGCGGGTGCAAGTAGAAAAAACTTGTTTAGATGAAAATGGTATTTTGATTAGCGGTTGGGAATTTTGGCGAGAACATCAGCGAGTCTTACCAGCACCTCATCTGTTAATTATTGCTACTTTACCTTTACCATCTTTAGAAAATCCGCTAGTAGCTGGTAGGGTAGCTCGTTATAAGCGCTCGCATCAAGATTGGTTTCGTTTATATTTGTTGCCAGCTGCCTTGAGTGAATTACAAAGAGCGATCGCTCCAGTCCGAGAAAGTCAAGGTATTGTTGCTTTACTTGATAGTCGTGTAGTTAATCGCAGCTACGGCGCTCAAATTCTTGCTGCCTTAAGTCCTCTGGCCCGCATCAACTATCTCGACCCCAGTCTGTTTTCTAATACCAATGAGGAAAATTCCGCTTAAGGTCAATGCCCAATGCCTAATTTACATTTTATAAAGGTAATGTGATTTATTGCCTCTCTATAGCCATAATTCCTGGCAAGATAAATTTAGAACCTAAAAAATTTGAGTTTCTGATTATGGGTGAAGCAAAGCGTCGTAAAGCCACACAAGGGGAAACATACGGTCAAGAGGCTCGCATCTTGCCTTGGCTTCCCATCACAAAAACCCAAGCCGAATTATTTGTCAATTGGACAAGTCGTGGTGCTTGGATAGGTATTTTCCTTATGGTTGCAGCATGGGCAACTATCCGTTTTATTGGCCCAGCCTTCGGTTGGTGGCAAGTAGTCTACTAAATGCTTCTATAGACCAGCGCTGTAGGGGTTTAGCAATGCCCTTTACCCCTACGACAGATGTGATTATTTCAAAATCAACATATTTGGTATTTCCTGTCAATACGTAACTCCTAAAATCTCTTTTCTTCTCTCTGCGTCTCTGCGGTTTAAAAGTAATTTATAGAACCACAAAGGTGCAGAGAACACAGAGAAAAGAGGAATCATTGTCCAAAAATTTCACCACCTTGAAAGAGCTGGTCTTAAATTGGAATTTTCCCGCAGGCTTAGTTAGTATATGCTCCACGTCTTAGGTCTATCTTTGTAGTATGTAAAGAAGCACTGTTGACCTGAGATTATGCCCTCCTCTAAAAAACCCCTCACCTACCCATCCAGCCACAAAAGCAATCAAGTCGATAACTACCACGGTACTTTAGTCGCAGATCCTTACCGTTGGTTAGAAGATCCTGACTCTGAAGAAACAAGAACTTGGATTGAGGCACAAAATCAAATTACTTTTGGCTACTTGAGCGAAATTCCTACTAGGGAAAAAATTAAACAACGCCTCACTAAACTTTGGGATTATGAAAAATATGGTATCCCCTTTAAAGAAGGTGAACGTTACTTTTATTTTAAAAACGATGGACTGCAAAACCAAAGTGTCCTTTACACTCTGAAAGCCCTTGACGACCAACCCAAAGTTTTACTCGACCCTAATAAACTTTCAGAAGATGGCACTGTTGCACTTTCAGGATTGTCTATTAGCGAGGATGGTAAACTTTTAGCATACGGTCTATCCGCCTCTGGTTCTGATTGGCAAGAGTGGAAAGTACGCGATGTCGAAACTGGTGAAGACCTGCAAGACCATCTGAAGTGGATTAAATTTTCTGGTGCATCGTGGACACATGATAATCAAGGTTTCTTCTATAGTCGCTACGATGAGCCGAATGAAAAAACTCAGTTAGAAGATGTTAACTATTATCAAAAGCTCTACTATCACCAACTAGGTAAACCCCAATCAGAAGATGTACTAATTTATCATCGTCCTGACCAGAAGGAATGGGGTTTTAGTGGCGGTGTTACTGAAGATGGACGCTATTTAATAATTTCAATTTGGCTAGGTACTGACTCCAAAAATTTAGTTTTTTTTAAAGATTTAACTAACCCTAATGCTGATGTCGTAGAGCTAATTAACCAGTTTGAGGCAGATTATAGCTTTATCGATAATGATGATAGCGTGTTTTATTTCTGCACAGATTTAAATGCACCACGGGGAAGAGTTATTGCAATTGACACTAAAAACCCCAGACCAGAAAATTGGTATGAAATCATTCCCCAATCAGCAGAAACGTTGGAAAGTGTCGGGATGCTTAATAATCAATTTGTTGCTGATTACCTCAAAGATGCTCACAGCCAAATTAAAATTTTTGACCTCAAAGGCGCGTTTATTCGTGAGGTAGAATTACCTGGACTCGGTTCAGCCGGAGGTTTTGGAGGGAAGCGTCATGATACCGAAACTTTTTATAGTTTCACCAGTTTCACCATACCAGGAACTATCTATCGCTATGATATGGTAGCTGGTAAAAGTACCATTTTTCGCCAGCCACAGGTAGATTTTAATCCTGATGATTACGAGACGAAACAAGTCTTTTATCATAGCAAAGATGGTACTAGAGTACCAATGTTTATCACTCATAAAAAGGGCATAAAGTTAGATGGAAATAACCCGACTTATCTTTATGCCTATGGTGGTTTTAATGCCTCAATGACACCTGGTTTTTCAGTGAGTCTTTTGGTGTGGATGGAGATGGGTGGTGTCTATGCTATGCCTAATATACGCGGCGGTGGAGAATACGGCGAAAAATGGCATCAAGCAGGAATAAAGGATAAAAAGCAGAATGTCTTTGATGACTTTATTGGCGCTGCTGAATGGCTGATTGCTAATAAGTATACTAAGACAGATAAGCTAGCGATCGCAGGTGGTAGTAACGGTGGCTTATTGGTGGGTGCTTGTATAACGCAACGTCCCGATTTGTTTGGTGCAGCGTTACCAGCAGTCGGCGTCATGGATATGTTGCGGTTCCACAAATTTACCATCGGTTGGGCTTGGACTTCCGAATATGGTTCAGCAGATAATCCAGAAGAGTTTCCAGCGCTGTATACTTATTCGCCACTACACAACATCAAAGCAGATACAGCTTACCCACCAACCTTAATTACCACAGCCGATCATGACGATCGCGTTGTCCCTGCTCATAGTTTCAAATTTGCCGCCGCTTTGCAAGAGGCTCACATAGGTGATACGCCAGTCTTAATTAGAATTGAGACTAAAGCAGGGCATGGCGCGGGTAAACCTACAGCTAAAATTATCGAGGAAGCCGCAGATAAATGGGCTTTTCTGGTGCGTACTTTGGATGTAGAAGTTTAGGATAATATGATTGATTATCTCACGCAAATACGCCAAGTGGCTAAGAAAAAGATTTACGTATTTGCGTGAGATTTTCGCTATGAATCAACGGAAAATATCTGCAATAATCGGTGGATATGACTGTTAATAGGTGAGTTAAAATGTGAACACAACAATACCTGTTGAAATAGCCAGTATTGTAATGCAAGTTGCTGGCTGTTTACAAAACCAGTTTGGAGAAACGCCCAAATTTTGTTAATGGGAGCAATTTTAACAACAGGTAAACGTACCATTACTTCGGTACTGACATACTAGGGGCTGGATTAATGTATTCATTCCATCCTCATGAAAACAAACGGTCGTAAATTTTTATACTGAGCAGTACTAAATATACAAAATCATCATTTTATTTCGGATGAACTGTTATATCACTGGAAAGTATAGATTTAGCGACAGGAGAATTTTATGGAAGATGGATTCGAGAGACTAAATCACAATGAAGTTGTGTCTATAGAACCAGACACTTTTAATAAGTTAAATATTGCTAAAACTTTTAAAGTTTGTGATTTGATTACAGCAATTAAGGAATATATTGGAGCAGATGAGACAGATGAAGTAAATTTGTATACCCAAGGATTAAATTGTGAAGTTTTACAATTTAGTACTCAGGGATGGAAAAAAGGAAAAGTTAGGCTTGCTTTAGAATTTTGCCCTGATGAATCAGAATCACCACTTGATGAAATTTTTAACAAACTCAAACAATTAGAAAACTAAAATAAATTGTAATTGATAATCTGATTATCAATTACAATTTATTTTTTAATTTGTCTCTCTTGAAAACTAAATTTAGTTACAGGAGCTTGATTATGAATAATAAATGGGAACCTCTCAATCCTGAAAAAGATGTTGTGCATTTTCACCAGGAAACGTTTGAAAATTTGCCCCGCACTCAAATAGTCTTTCAGCTTTTAAGAGAAGTAAAAAATTTTTGGTCAAAACACTGTACATCATCAGGGTCAAAAGTATTTGATGAAGGATTTGAATGTTATGTTTTAATACCTGGTCAACAATGGCGAACAGGCAAAATTAGAGTACGTCTAGAATTTTGCCCTGATGAAGCCAAAATTGAAGAAAACCAAGAAAATAATCGCTTAGATATCAATCAAGAAAGCTCTCCACTCGACGATCTTCGACAGCAACTCAAGGAAGATGAAAATTAATATTCAAATCGTAACTGCCAACACTCGTTGATATACACCGATGTAAGAGACAATTATTTGTGTCCGTCTGCGGTAAAAAACCAAAATGGTATGGACTCCATTACACGCAAAAATACATCGCACCATCCGATCGCGCCACTTGTTTGAGTGCAACCAGCGTCTATTAATCGCTGTCTCTGGCGGACAAGATTCTCTGTGTTTAATAAAATTATTTTTAGATTTACAATCCAAATGGAGATGGGATTTAGGTATTGCCCACTGCGATCATCGCTGGCGTTCTGACTCCCAAGCTAATGCTCATCACGTAGAAAACTTAGCTAAAACTTGGGGTATATCCTTTTATTTAGAAACAGCGAACGAACCTATAAATAGTGAAGCTACTGCACGCGATTGGCGGTATCAAGCTTTAAGTGCGATCGCCAAAGCAAATAATTATCAATATATAGTAACAGGACACACCGCAAGCGATCGCGCTGAAACTCTCCTCTACAACTTAATTCGCGGTACTGGCGCTGATGGCTTACAAGCCCTAACTTGGCAACGCCCTCTAACTACAAACATTATGCTAGTGCGTCCACTCTTAGAAATCACTCGAATACAAACAGAGCAATTTTGTCAAGAATTTAAATTGCCAATTTGGGAAGATTCCACCAATCAAAATTTGCAATATGCCCGCAACCGCATTCGCCAAGAATTAATACCATATTTGCGGGAAAATTTCAATCCCCAAGTAGAATCAGCCTTAGCCCAAACAGCAGAACTTCTCCAAGCGGAAGTGGAATATTTAGAAAAAGCTGCCCAGCAGTTGCGAGAAAAAGCTATGGAAAAGGGCATTGAAGATGAAGAAGATTCCCTTACTCTTCTTCCCTTGAGGTTAAATCGTCGAGTATTGCAGAACGCACCATTGGCACTGCAACGTCGGGTGATGCGTCAGGTGTTACATCAAATACTTACTGATGCTCCCAGTTTTGAACACATCGAGAAATTAACGGGTTTAATTACAGCGCCAAACAGATCGCAAACTGATCCATTTTCTGGCGGTGCGATCGCTCAAGTAGAAGGCGATTGGATCTATTTGAAATAGTTTTAAATATAGCCTTTGTATAAAAAGTAACTCGCTCGAGGTGAAAAAAACTGCTTTTCGCATTGATGGGGTCTTTTTGCCTCCAGAGGGTGTAAAACCCAAAATTATCTTTTTTGCAGAAGTTCAATTTTAGAAAGACGAAGCTTTTTATCATCGACTCAGTAAAGAAGCGATGATGTATTTGAACCGGAATCAGTCTCAATATCATGACTAGTATTGTGTGGTAATTTTTCCATCACGCAGTTTAGAACTTAGCAATACAAGAACTTATCGATTTTTTTTAACCAGCGATAAAGTGCAGCGCATTTATTTGCGGCTTGCTGCACAACAGAACACGTAGGTAGAAGTAAACGCACGCGAGATCGCTGTTTACCAGCTTATCTACAGGTCTCATACAACCCAGATGCCGAAGGCAATTCTCAATCCAAAATCCAAAATGATCTCAGTTACTACCTCAGCATTGGGTACTTGTTAAGACGCTAGTAATTGTGGCTGAGACATTAAACTTTGGAGAGTATGACGCAACTGGGCGATCGCTTGGGCTTGAGAATCACCGGTTTCCTGGAATTGATCCAAAGATTCTCCAATTCCTTGCAGCTTTTGCCGTAAGCCATCGAGAGAATCCTGAATTGGTTGGAGTGCTTCTTGATAAAGATTCACCCGACCACAGCATTCAGCAGTTGTTCTTCTTAGAGATAGCAAATTTTCCTCGATCGCTTTCAGTTCTTGGCGCTTTTCATCCAAATCATGGGTTTGATTGTCAATCATTCCCTGATTTAGCCCAATACCAGCACGGATCTGATCAATTTCACGTTCCAACTTTTGGATTTCCTGCGAATATTGTTGTCGCTGGGTTTCAATTTGTAACAGAATTTGTAATTGTGCTGTTTGCTGGACTAGGGAATTTTGTGCTTGTTGCAATGCATTTTGGCGATCGCTAAATGTTTGCGACAATAGCTCGACTTCTTCTTGGTGTTGCGCGATCGCAGTTTTTTGCTCCTGGAGTTTTTGCCAGTGTGGGGTAAGAGTCGCCTGCTGCTTTTCGACCAATTCAAAGGCCAGATGCAACTGTTCTCTGACTATCTCCGTAGGAGCAACACGACTAGACAAGCGATCGAGTAACTCACTCATTACCCGACTTTGCTCCTCATCCAAAACCGTCCCCTGTTGGAAATCCGCAAGATGTTCCTCCAGGCGGCGCTGTTCACCCCGCAAATGCTCCCAAGCGCCTTCCAATTCTAGGCGGTTGCCCTCAACTTCTGTTTGTAACCGTTCAATTTCTTGGCGAGATGTGTCAACTTCCTGCTTTTGCTCCTCTAGTTGTTGCAACTCATCTTCCAATTGTTGCAACTGTTCTGAGCGTACTTCCATGTCCATTTCACGGCGATTTAACTCTTGCGCCTGAAACGTCAGCGATTGCTTCCACTGATCAATCTCATCTTCCTTAAGCTTGAATTTCTCCAATTGGCGGGAAAAATTCTGCAAAATGTTGACTAGTGGCCGCCCTGCTTCTTGAATCCGTTGTACTTGACGATTCGGATTCAGTTCAACCAGTACCAAAGCACCATCATTTAATTTGCTTGCGTCCTCAGCGGCAATCACTTCTTCCGACACAGTATTCCAATTCTGGTCAGTTCGCTGACAAGCTAGCAGTTTCAGTTCAGTTTTGGCACCGCCACTGAGTAAACCACCTTTCTGTTTTTGTACTTCTGCTAAATACAGCACACCGTTAGTCCTTTATGGATGCACTTAAAATTCATGTTTTGGGATATACCTTAAATAATTCTGTTAACTTGCCTCACTGAACCGAAGTTTAGGAGAACAAGACAGACAAAACTATAGACGCCAGATATTACGTCTTGATACTTATAAAAGCGAGTTAGTCGCGCCTTTATATTTTGTACTGATGGCAGTGATGATGACTTCCGTGTTAACACTAGCTTTGTCGAAGTGTATTACGAAAGATTAAGGTTTATAGCTGAATCTGTTTCCTAATGACAACAAGAAACAGGGTAAAAATTTTGCCAATACTTCATAATCAATACTTAAAGAAGAAGTCAGAATTTAGAATTCTGAATTCAGCAATACTGAAGGAGTACTTTTTAGATCAATGCAGGGAAATTTAAATGAAATTGATATTTGCAGTATTTTGCAATTGATTGATTTAGGGCAGCGAACTGGGCAACTATGGGTGAGAGCTACTGGTCACCATAACAACAAACTGGCTGGAGATGGAGCAAGCATTTATCGCCCCAAACAACAGTCTTGGTTCGTCTTTTTCCTCAATGGTCAAATTATCTATTGTCAAGAAGGCGAGAGTAGTTTATCCAGAATTAACGATTATTTACGTCATTACCGAGTTGAGACACGACTCACTGACAAACAAATTGCCTCCCTACCATCAACCGACGCACCAGAGTATGCCTATCTTTGGGCACTCTTGGAGCGGAATATTATCAACCCTAAGATAGCTGCTAGTATCATTCACGGTTTGGTGCATGAAACCCTTTTTGACCTGCTGAGTTTACACCAAGGAAACTTCATTTTCCATCAAGGTGCAGCACTTGCCCCGCAATTAAATACTTTCGAGATTGCTCCCTTTGTTACAAAAATTACGAAGCAGGTGCAAGAGTGGAAGCAGCTGTATCCGCACATTCAGTCACCCGAACAATTGCCAGTGCTATCTCACAAAGTTCAGCTACAATCCTCGCTACCAGAAACAACCGTAAGTAAGCTACAACATTGGGCTGACGGTAAAACATCCTTGCGTCAACTGGCCCGCTATCTCAACCGAGACATTTTGACAGTGGCTAAGGCAATATATCCATATGTGCAACAGAGTTGGTTATAACTAGTATATTCACTCACAACTAAACGAGATACTCATACTGATAACTGTGAATTGAAGGAAAAACACAAGGGGCGGATAGTATGTATTGACGATGCGATCGCCATCGGTGAGACTATAAATTCGATCTTACAACCACAAGGTTATGAATCGATCGCTCTCACCAATCCTTTAGAGGCACTGAGTCTGGTTTTTCAACTAAAACCGGATTTAATTTTATGCGACATTGCCATGTCGGAATTAGAGGGGTACGAGATTTGCGCCATGCTGCGCCATTCAACAGCATTTGGACTTTTTAAGTGGCAGTGGTCAAGACCATTTCCGACCAGAATTACAAGTAGAAAGTCCTGAAGGTGAGTTACATTTGAGGTTTTACATTCCCTCGCATCAGGAGTTTGCACTACAAGCAACTGGCATTCGGGAGGTAATTGAACTAAGTCCTGATAGAATCACCCCGATTCCTAATGCTTCTCCTTTACTTTTGGGTACTCTAAATTTACGAGGTCGAGTTATTTGGGTGGCTGATTTGGGTCAATTTCTGGGGGAAGCAAGTGCATTAAACACGGATAAAGCTGAAATTCCGGTGATTGCCATTGAAGAGCAAGACACAATAGTGGGTTTAGCAGTAGAGGAAATCGGTGGTATGCACTGGTTAGATGTCCAGAATCTCATGCCACCAACCAGTGTTCCAGATACTATGGCTCCCTTTTTACGTGGAGATTGGTTATTAGGTGCTAAAAACAACCAGTGTCTAGGGCTGCTCGATCAAATGGCAATTTTACGAAGTGCTAGGTGGGCAGGATGAAATTGGAGGAGGAAATGGCAATAAGTATTGATAATTTCGAGCCAACATATCAACAGGCGATGACCGCCTATGTTCAAAGGAATTATGAGGTTGCCGCCACTTTAGTTGATCAAGTGGTGCAAAATTTACCAAAAGACCCCAATACCCATTTGTTAAGGGGTCACATCTACTATGTTTTGCAGCAGTACGATGTAGCAAAAGAAGAATATCAACAGGTATTAGGCTTGACTAACGATCAAGAAATTATTGGTTTTGCCAATAATGGAATTGAGAATATCAATCAATATTTACAGTCATTCAGTGGAGAGATTGATACATCAGGTAGTCAAGAGCAAATAAATTCTCCAGAGATATCTGATGCACTGGCATATAGCGAACAAGAATTAGGAGATTTGGAGGTTAATGAGGAGTTTGACAGCAAGAATCTTGATTTGAACTTTTTTGGAGAGCATCAAGAAGCTGGGGATGGCATTGAAGAGCTATCTTCAAATAGTCCATTTGATATACCTACAGAAGATAGTATTGGAACAGGGCAAATATCAGATTTTTCTACAGCTTTTGGTGACGATCCTTTTGCCTTCAATGAAGAATCACAGGAACAAGAGTCTAGTAGCAACACTTGGGAGGCGAAAACAGAGTTAGAGTTGCCCGCTTTCTGGCAAGAAGATGTATCAGAAGAGAACCATGAAGAATCACTAGTAAATAGTCATTTTTCAGATAAGGGGATAAATTCTAATCACGGGAATTCAGATATTGACAATAATAACTTTTCATCTTCTAATTCAAAAAGTGGTAACAAAGAGAATAATTTCCCTGATTTGTCGAGTGAGCCAAAATTTCCAGAACTTAGTATTGACAAATTAGAATATACAAAATCTAGTTTGGGAGACGAAACTTTACTTATTGTTGACGAAGAACTTAGAAATAGTTCCTCAACAAGTAACCACAGTCAATATGATTTGCCTGAGACCGAAGCGCATAATTGGTTAAAGCCAAAAACTTTTGAAGTAGGAGAAGCTTTTGTTCCAGATTTATCTGATGATTCTTCATCTTTTAGCAGCAATTTACCTTTAAAAGAAAAGCAGTTAAAATCAGGTGAACTCATTGGTAAAAATAGCTTTGATGACGATGATAATTTTGATATGGAAGCATTTGAGTCTGCCTTTGGCTCAGAGGGTTTAAGCTCTTATGAAGACTCAAACAATATACTGAATGGAGAAAATTCTAAGAGCAATATAGAATTTTTAGATGACTTTGAGGAATTTGATGATTTAGGCAGCATTCCAGGGTTTGACCTACTCGAAGGAGATTCTAACTTCGGTGATCTAGCAATGCATTCTGCTCCATCAGAAACCAGTGGCAGTGGACGCTCTCAAGTCGTGGAAGCTTCTGCAAGTAATGCAGCCGATCGCGATGAGGAACTCTTCTCAATGACTGGTTCCCATGAAGAAGTTCCAGTTTTTAGCCAAACAGATGTCTCGAAGCTAGAACCCAACGTCAGCGTCGAGCAAGGATGGTTAGCACCATTAGAGAATGCCTCCATAGAAAGAAAACAATGGTTAATTGCTGGCAGTGTAGGCATTGTCTCGGCGCTGGTTGTAGCCACAGTTAGCTTTGTGGCTACCACATTTTCGCCACCCCAACAACGAGAATCAGTACGAAACACAGGTTGGGCAATGTCCCTCGCCGCTGGGATTGCAGGTTTTGCTACCGCAGGCTTTATGGGGAATCTTGCACTCAAACAAATTCGGCGCACAACCAACGATCTGCAAGCTCAGTTTGAGGCTGTACGTCAAGGAAATTTGAATGCTCAAGCCACGGTGTATTCTGAAGATGAGTTGGGGCATTTAGCCACTGGCTTTAATGAAATTGCACGGGTAATTTTCACGACTACAAGTGAAGCCCAACGAAAAGCCGATGAACAAGAGGAAGCCAAAGAAAACCTGCAACGTCAGGTAATTCGCCTTTTAGATGATGTGGAAGGAGCTGCTAGAGGCGATTTAACAGTCCAAGCTGAAGTTACAGCCGACGTATTGGGAGCCGTAGCTGATGCCTTTAACCTGACAATTCAAAACCTGCGGGATATTGTGCAACAGGTAAAAGTGGCAGCGAAGGATGTAACAAAAGGTGCAACCAACTCCGAAACCTTTGCGAGAGCCTTATCTAGTGATGCTTTGCGCCAAGCAGAAGAGTTGGCAGTGACGCTGAATTCTGTACAGGTAATGACTGACTCGATTCAGCGGGTAGCCGAGGCGGCGCGGGAAGCTGAAACCGTTGCCCGTGATGCTAGTACGATCGCCTTGAAAGGTGGCGAAGCAGTAGAAAATACTGTGGCAGGGATTTTGGAAATTCGAGAAACTGTTGCCGAAACCACTCGCAAAGTGAAACGGTTAGCGGAATCTTCCCAAGAAATTTCTAAAATTGTGGCGTTGATTTCCCAGATTGCTTCTAGAACAAACTTACTGGCACTCAATGCTAGTATTGAGGCGGCAAGGGCGGGAGAAGCTGGACGCGGGTTTGCGATCGTTGCAGACGAAGTGCGCCAGTTAGCAGACAAATCTGCTAAATCTCTCAAGGAAATTGAACAAATTGTGATGCAAATCCAAAGCGAAACAGGCTCTGTAATGACCGCGATGGAAGAAGGCACACAACAAGTAATTAAAGGGACAAAATTGGCAGAAGAAGCCAAGCGATCGCTCGAAAACATTATTCAAGTGGCGAATCGTATCGATATTCTTGTGCGCTCGATTACTACCGACACTGTGGAACAAACTGAAACCTCCCGCGCCGTCGCTCACGTAATGCAATCAGTAGAACTCACTGCACAAGAAACTTCCCAGGAAGCACAACGAGTTTCAGGTGCCCTACAACACTTAGCAGGTGTATCCCGTAACTTGATCGCCTCCGTTGAACGTTTCCGAGTGGAAACTATGGAAACCAGATAAATTGTCATTTGTCCTTTGTCTTTTGTTATTTGCTAATGACCAATGACCAATGACCAATGACCAATGACTAATGACTAAAAAACTATGCTGCCGGAACAACAACAGCGGATTTTGGGTTACTTTATCGAAGAAGCCAGGGATCACCTGAATGCCATTGAGCAGGGGTTGCTGAATTTAGAGGGTACCCTGAACGACCCGGAAATGATCAGTGAGGTCTTCCGGGCGGCTCACTCCATCAAAGGAGGAGCGGCGATGCTTGGATTGACTAGCATCCAGCATACCTCTCACCGTCTGGAAGATTGTTTCAAAGTTCTCAAAGATCATCCGGTTCAGATTGACCAAAAGTTAGAGTCTTTGTTTCTTGGTGTATCTGATACCCTGAAAGCGCTGTTAGAGCATTTGAGTGGGCCTTATGGTCTTTCCGAAGATGCAGCTAATACTTTGATGTCAGAAACTGAGCCAGTCTTTCAATGGTTGTATCAGCATCTAGAACTGCTTGTAGAACAAGGGAAAGGGGGAGTAGCTAGCACAACAGAACTACACACAACCTCTGTAGAGGATGTCTCCGCACTTACAGAACTTTTTCTACGCCGAGATGTTCCTAGTTTGCCAGAAGATACCCATCAGCAATCTCCAGAAATATCCTTCTCAGTAACACCTCAAGAGGTACGAGCGGTAGCTACCGCTAAAGAAAATCATAATTGGGGCGAGTTTCAAGCCCAGGTGTTACAAAGACTGCGGGAAATGTTGCAACTGTTTAAGCAAACCACAACACCCTCAACTCGGCAAAATCTTCAACAATGCTGTTACCAGTTAGTCAAACTTGGTGAGACTTGGAATTTGTCCAAGTGGTGTGGTTTGTGTCAAGCAGCAGCCAGTGCGATCGGTAATCCTGAAAATACCTATCTCACCTTAGCTAAAATTGTCATTACCGAAATCAAGCAAGCTCAAGAATTAGTCCTGCAAGGTAGAGAAGCCGAAATTGCAATTAGTCAGCAACTAGAAGCACTTTTGAGCTTTGCAGAAATTGAGTTATTAGAAGTTATCCCTGATTTGTTTAACGAACAGTCTGCGGCTTTGACAGAATCATCAACTGCGTTAGAGCCAATTATATTTGGTAACACCGAGCCGTTAGTGATAACTAACTTAGCCCAGACAACTGAAGAACTTAATCTAGACGAAGATACTAGGGTTCGCCCTTATCTTCAACAAGGGACACCACTAAACCACACTAGTACAAAACGGCGTAAGTTAATGAACCATTATGATGAGATAATAAGTAAGTACAATTAAAGTTGTTTTGAGTTATAAAAAGGAATCAGCGTGTGGCGAGATTAGCACCACAAACATTAAAA
>JAHHHS010000063.1 GCA_019359215.1 Nostoc indistinguendum CM1-VF10
AACCGTATTGGGAAACGTCGCGTTATCCCTGATATATTCTGCAAGAGTCGGATCAATCAACTCAGCGTAAGCTAGCACTGCTTTTCGTAAGATTTCCCCGTTTCTTGGCAGGTTATCGCAAGAAAGAGTAGTGAAGGGGGTTATTAAGCGATCGCGTCGTCGGCGCATCGCCTCTACTATAAAGCCAATTGCAGTTGTTGGAGTAAAAGGATTTTGCAGATCGTGCGCGACGTCTTCATTAGCTGTGTCCAGATTAAAACTCTGAATGGTTAGCTCGATTTTGTACAGTTGCTCAGATAGAAAACTCAACACAATCCTATGCTTTGGGTTATTGCATTCTCTCAAAGTGGCAAAACAAGGTTAGTTGGTTAGTTGTAACCAAAAATAATTTAGATGCATTTGCCATGAAATCGCCTCACTTTAATAGTTTTTTGCCTGCTCATCCAAAAAACACCATAGCCACTGTTCTCCTAACTCAGCCGAGCTAATTACTGAATGTCCAGTTTCCTCATAATGCCGTCGGGCATGTTGATGAACAGAAGAATCACAGCACAGCATCTTGCCGCAACTTTGACAAATACGCAGATGCACCCAGCGACTGTTTATTAGGATACACTCTTCACAACGAAATACTGGGTAGTTTGCTTTAGAAATCAGAGTCTCCATAGTTACATTATCTAAATGTTCGCAGCTCATAGGGATTTCAATGATAGGTTAATCAGAGTATAGATTAGTCCAGGGAAACACAGCTAATTTTGTCAGTTAAGCATTAAACTTCATATATAAATGGCACGCTTGATAAGAGCAAGTCCACTATTTGTAAGGCTTTTGGGTACGAGGTGTAGTAAATGTTTAATGCGGAAAAGAATTGTGCTTTCTTAATCTTGTGAGAACAGAGCTAGCAATATAAAGCCATTGTGGAGAACTGCCATAATTTTAACTGTGATCGCTGGAGCTATCATCAGCGCTATCTTGATTTTCCAAAGAACTAACCAGCCATCCATCGCGCTTACCGAAGAATGGATAGCTACTCAAATGGCAGATGGGGACAGCATCATAGTCCGCCTTTCCTGACGGCAGCCAAATGTCAGTTGAGCTTTGTGGTATCGATGCCCCTGAACTAGAACAGGGTAAAGCCCCAGGACAAGCATTAGCTAATGAAGCAAAACAGAAATTGCTCAAGCTAGTCGCAGCTGCCGACAACCAACTGATAATCATTCCGGTGGAAAAAGACAACCAGGGGTGAACTGTTACCGAAGTGATGGCTTATGGAAAGGGTGAGGCTGATATCAGCTTTCAAGAAGAATTGCTCAAAAGCGGCTTGGCTAAAACGCACAAGTCCGGCGTGGAATGTCCGAATAATCTAGCTTTTGAAAAGGCGGCTGATATAGCAAAAGCATCTCATATTGGGGTGTGGAAGTAGTCGAATTTGGAGAAGTATTGAAACAGCCCATTAGACCTTCTAAGCCTACTTACTGATAGTGTGGAAGTAGTCGAATTTGGAGAAGTATTGAAACTAACACAACACCACTCTTTTTCCAACATTCAGCCATTCGTGTCCATAGGTCCAGCTGATTTCATCCGTTCTTCACTGACCTCACTGATTATTCTTTTAGAAGATTTCGGTGGAGAGTCTCTGGAGAGATGGATACAGCAGCGTCCAGATTTCTGCCCTATGGGCAAATCATCATTGATGTCATCCCAGAAGTTGAATTGATTATTGGCAAGCAACCGCCCATAGCGGAAGTTGGGGCAACGGAAACTCAAAACCGCTTCAATCGAGTCTTTGGGCAATTCATTCGGGTATTTAGTTCAGCAGAATATCCTTTAGTGATTTTTCTGGACGATCTTCAATGGGCAGACTCAGCAACACTCAAGTTGATCGAGTTGATGATGACGGATGCCCAGACGCAATATCTGTTTTTGATTGGAGCCTATCGAGATAATGAGGTGAACTACTCACATCCACTAACGATAATGCTGGAGGGACTCAGACAAAAGGGAGCAATTACCAGCTAAATTACGTTAGCACCGTTGGGACTAAACGCGATCGCACAACTGATTGCAGACACATTACACAGTGACATCAGTACAATCATCTCATTGGCAGAATTAGTATTGCAGAAAACCGACGGAAATCCCTTTTTTGTCAATGAGTTTTTGAAAACACTCTATGCAGAAAACTTGTTAAGCTTCGACCTTGAAAATCTCAGTTGGCGATGGGATATCACTCACATTGAAGGCAAGAACATCACCGATAATGTGGTCGAGTTGATGCTTGGCAAACTGAAAAAACTGCCTCCAGCAACCCAGCAAGTTAGTTTTACAATTCGCCGCTTGTATTGGTGCTGATTTTGATTTAAACACCCTCTCTATCATTTGTGAAAGCTCATCTAGAAAAATTTTCCCGCAACTGACACTAGCGGCTCAGTCAGGTTTAATTGTGCCGACATCTGAGTTAGATGAACAACTCTTGGTTCAGGATTACAAATTCTTGCACGATCGCGTGCAGCAAGCAGCTTATGCCTTAATCGATGAGTCGCACAAACAAGTTGTTCATCTCCAAATTGGTCGCAATTTACTCAAAAAGACTTTGCCGGAGCGAATATCAGAGCGGCTATTTGAAATTGTCGATCATCTTAATTATGGGATTGAGCTTGTCGCCGAGCGAGCAGAACGAGATGAAATTGCCAGATTAAATTTAATCGCAGGTCAGAAAGCAAAAGCAGCGATCGCTTATGGCGTGTCAAAAAAATATTTAGCTACAGCAAGAGTTTGGCTGGCAGCATCTAGCTGGCAAACAGATTATGACCTGAGCTTAGAATTATACACAGAAACAATAGAAGTTGCTTATTTGTGTGGCAATTTTGAGCAGGTGGAGTACTGGGCAGCGATTGTTCTGCAACAGGCTAAAACGGTTCTTGATAGCGTGAAAGTATACGAAGTCAAAATTCAAGCTGACATGGCACAAAATCAACCGTTAGAAGCAATCAACACTGGATTACAAGTGTTGCACCAACTGGAAATTTGTTTTCCCAAACAGCCAAGTCAGTCAGATATTCAGCTTGAACTAGACGCAATCTCATACCTTTTGAGTGAAAAGTCGATTGAGGACTTGATTCATTTGCCAGAAATGTGCAAGCCGGATAAGTTAGCAGCCATGAGAATACTATCCAGAATTACGATTGCGGCCTGGATTGCTATTCCTAATTTAATGCCGCTATTGGTATCAAAACAAGTCAGGTTATCATTTGAATATGGAAATGCCTTTGCATCTCCCTTTGCTTATGCCAATTTTGGATTAGTTCTGTGTGGGAATGTGGGAGACATCGAGACTGGCTACGAGTTTGGACAGTTAGCGTTAAGGCTATTGTCTCCACCTAAGCCCCATTCACTCAGAGCTAGAACATTGCTCATTGTGAATACCTTCATCATTCATTGGAAAGAGCATGTAAGAGAAACATTACAGCCTCTTTTAGAAGCCTACCGAAGTGGGCTAGAAACCGGAGATTTAGAGTTTGCCTCCTATGCTGCTCACACTTATTGCTTTAACTCCTATGTTGTCGGAAATGAATTGGTGGAAGTTGACCACTATATGACAATATACAACGCAGCAATCCATCAAATCAAACAGGAAACAGCACTAACCTGGAATCTGATATTTCAGCAGGCGATCGCAAATTTGATGGGATACTCTGTTGATCCAACCCGTCTAATAGGCAAATTCTACAATGAGGAGAACGAATTACCAAAACATGAAGCAGCAAATGATGGAAGTGCAATTTTTAATGTCTATTTCAATAAAATTCTGCTGTACTACTTATTTTCGGAGTATGCTCAGGCTGTTGATATCTCAAACATAGCAGAACGTTATTTGATCTTAATAACAAGCTCCCCTCTTGGCCCTTTCTACTGCCTCTGTGATGCTCTGGCAAGACTTGCAATTTACCCTGAAAGTAGCACGCAAGTACAGGAACAAATTCTCAAAAAAATTGCGGTTAGTCAGGATAAAATGAAGCAGTGGGCACATTACGCGCCCATGAATTATTTGCATAAATATCATTTAGTACAAGCCGAGACTGCACGGGTTTTAGGTCAGTTGTTTGAGGCAGAAGAGTTCTATGAACAAGCAATTCTTGGAGCGAAAGAAAATGGCTATCTTCGAGAAGAAGCCTTATCTTATGAATTAGCTGCCAAGTTTTATCTATCTCGTGGCCGGGAAAAGTTTGCCCAAACTTATATGAAAGAAGCTCACTACTGCTATGAACGGTGGGGAGCAACTGCGAAAGTAAGAGATTTAGAAACTCGCTATCCACAATTATTGCCTCAGCCGTCAGGCATGGCTGACATATTAAACCGCACAAATTCTAAAACCATCTCTAATAATCCAGGCATCGCTTTCGATTTAGCAGCGGTGATAAAAGCATCACAAGCGATCGCTTGTGAAATTGAACTGGAGCAGTTACTCAATTCCTTGATAAAGATTTTAATCAAAAATGCTGGTGCACAAACCGGATTCCTGATTTTGGAAAACGCCAAACAATGGGTGATTGAAGCTTGTGGTGAACTAAATGATGGTGATGGTGAAATTGTCTATGCTACGCAAGTACTGCAATCGATCCCAACTGCAAATCACCTTCCTGAGTCAATTATTAATTATGTTATTCGTACTCAAGAATGTATCATCTTAAATAATGCAGCTCATCAAGGTAATTTTATCAATGAGCCATACATTCAGCACAATAAAATTCAATCAATCTTATGTTTACCCCTTCTGAATCAAAGTAAGCTAGTTGGTGTGTTGTATCTTGAAAATCAATTAGCTGCTGGGGCATTTACACCAGAGCGAGCGCAAGTTTTACATCTACTATCAACTCAAGCAGCCATTGCCATCGAAAATGCTAGGCTCTACTCAAAGCTACGTGAGAGCGAAAGTAAAATGACTCAATTTCTGGAAGCAATTCCAGTCGGTGTTGCAATTTTAGATACATCGGGTCGCCTTTATTACTTCAACCAGCGAGCAACTCAGCTATTGGCTAAAGATATCGATCCTTCTCTGACACCCAATCAACTTGCACAGGAGTATCAAATTTATCTAGCTGGAACGGAGCAAAAATATCTAACTGAGAGAATGCCAATTATCCGAGCGCTAAGAGGTGAACACACTAAAGTTGATGATATAGAAATTCACCGCAATAACTCCACAATTCCCGTTGAGGTATGGGGAACTCCAGTATTTGACGAGCAGGGCAATGTGACTTATGCGATCGCAACCTTTCAAGACATTACCGAGCGAAAACAAGCCGAGCAACTGTTAGCCAATTACAATCGCACCTTAGAGCAACACGTTGCCCAACGAACAGCAGCTTTACAGAAAAGCGAAGCCACATTGCGCGATGTCTACGACGAGCTTCGCTTACGAGAACAAGAATTACGGCTGATCACAGATGCTCTCCCCGCTTGTATCAGTTATGTGGATGCCGATCAACGTCATCGATTTATCAATCGCACCTATGAGGTGTGGCTTAACTATAGTCGAGATGAGATTTTGGCCAAGTCTGTTCGTGAACTCGTGGGGGACATGACTTATCAGATTCTTGAACCGTATATCAATCAAGCTTTAGCAGGACAAACTGCAACCCTGGAACTAGAAATGCTCTTGCCATCCGGTAAAAAGTATATCACTTCTACCTTGATACCCCATTTCGATGGCAATGCTCAAGTTGTAGGATTTTATAGTCTACACACAGACATCAGCGAACAGCGAAACGCTGCACTACGTGAACTCAAACGTGCTGAGGAAGCCTCGATTTTAGAGGAACGCAACCGCATGGCACGGGAAATTCATGATACGCTGGCTCAAGCGTTTACAGGCATTTTAGCTCAAGTTGGTGCAGCAACCCAAGTGTTAACCGATGATTTAGAAGCAACACAGGCACATCTCGACATGATCGATCAATTGGCACGAATCGGGCTGAGTGAAGCTCGTCGCTCAGTCACAGCACTCCGTCCTCAGTTGTTAGAGCAAGGCGATTTATCTAGCGCCCTCAATCGCCTTGTGACACAAATGAGATCTGCTACCGATGATACTGCTTTGATTTACGAAATTCAGGGTACAGCCTATCCTTTACCCGCCGAAGTGGAGAATAACTTACTACGAATTGGGCAGGAAGCATTGACAAATGCAATCAAATATGCAAAAGCTCAGGAAATTCGCCTTGAGTTAGTGTATGGGGATGCACAATGTAGTTTGTGTATAAAAGACAATGGACAAGGCTTTGGAGTAGGTAGCGTTCCCTCTGTTGGCGGATTTGGATTATTAGGAATGAACGAACGGGCAGAGCGAATTGGAGCGCAATTGAGAATTGAAAGCCAGCCTGGACAGGGAACAGAAATTACTGTCATAGTCAATCAAGGATGAGAACTATGATCGACCAATCCAGTACAATTCGCGTTTTAATTGTTGACGATCACTCCATTTTCAGACAAGGATTGGCAACCATCATTAACCGCGATCCTGAAATGACGGTAATTGCTCAAGCAGAAGATGGACAACAGGCGATCGCCCTCTTTAGCGAACATCAACCGGATGTGACTTTGATGGATTTGCGAATGCCGCAGATGGGAGGAGTGGAAGCCATTACTGCGATTTGTACCCAATTTAAACCTGCCCGAATTATTGTGCTTACCACATACGATGGCGATGAAGATATCTATCGCGGATTGCAGGCAGGGGCCAAAGGCTATCTGCTCAAGGATGCAAAAGCCAACGAACTTCTTAATGCCATTCGCATGGTTAATCGCGGTCAGCAGTACATTCCACCTGAGGTGGGGGCAAAGCTGGTGCAGCGCATGAGTAACCCAGAACTGAGCGAACGAGAGCTAGAAGTACTCGGTTTAATGGCACAGGGTATGAGTAATTCAGATATTGCAACTGCTCTAACTATTGGCGAAAGTACTGTCAAATCTCATGTCAATCGCATTCTCAGTAAATTGGGAGTCAGCGATCGCACTCAAGCCGTGATTATTGCGGTCAAACGCGGGATTGTTAGTTTGTAAGCTGTGCTTTCGGTTAACTTTCGATTCCAACTTTAGTTGGAGTTAGTTTTCCATTGTGAGATGGGTTATGCGATCGTCCATGCGACTCAATAAAAGTGCCAACTATGAGTGGACGACAACCCAGAGTCAATTGCATATATTAAATTTATGCAAGCACAGATAGCAATCCAGTTGCAAGATTCAAGTTTGCTGAATACAGATGGCACACAGAGGAATGTAGGCGTAGTCTAACCCAGGTATCACTTGCGGTAAACATACTTCTCCTCAGAAACACCGTTAATTATTTGTCTCACCTTCAACCCAGGATCGCCAGCAGAGTTGATGGCAGCAATTATCGCTGCAAGTAATGACGTGCTTTGATCCTCAATCCCACAATTATTAAGACGTAAAATGATGAACACCGAATTGAGTCAAAATAAAGTTGCAATTGTCAGCCGACGCGAAGACCTCAATTGGTTCGATACAATGCCTGGTGAGCAAATGGCTATCCGCGTACCCAGCACAGATGTCGGCGGGGCTTTCACAATCCTCGAAGTGCGTGTCCCAGCGTTCTCAGGCCCGCCACTTCACTATCACAAAGATAGAGAGGAGATATTTGAAATACTTGAAGGCAGATTTCGCTTTCACTGCGCGGGTGAAGAGTTCGAGGTCGGGCCTGGAACAACGGTTGTTGTACCCCGTAAAAGCGTGCATGGATTCGTGAACCTGGGGCCGGGAGCGGCTCGGATGCTTTTCATCTTCGTACCCGGCGATATTGACGAATTCTTCCCCCAAATAGGCCAAACGCCGCCTGAAGATTGGACTGATCTTTCATCTCAGCATGACACTTGGATCGTCGGATCTCCCCTGTCCGCCAGCTAAAGAGGCTGCAAACGATTAAAGTGCGTTGTAACTCAAAAAGCTTGAGTGTTCGCGATTGAGCGATCGCTCAATCGCGAAATAAAGCCATAAGAGCTAACCAGCCCACCAGATAACACCTAAAACCAACACAGGAGATGAAAACCCCTTGGGAAGGATGCGATCGCCTCCAGAACAATGCCGCGAAAATGGCAAAGCAAATTGAAGCACGGCTGCCAGTATCCACTAGTACCGACCACGATTTGGTGTTGTCCAGCTAGTCTGCCTAAAAATCCCCCAGCTGATTGAAGATTAAATTGAGGTATTTTGTTGGATTCCAACTTTAGTTGGAGTTAGTCTTCCATTGTGAGATGGGTTAAAAGATCGTCCACTCGACTAAATAAAAGTGCCAACTTTGAGTGGACGACAAATCCCAGCCGATTGCATATATTAAATTCATGCAAACACAGATAGCACAGAAAGGGACGTAGGCGTAGCCCACCGCAGACATCGCTTGTGGTAAACATACTTCCCCTCGGAGGTACCAGTGAACAATGACCGTAAGCACCGTTTATTATTTGTCCCACCTTCGACCCAGGATCATCAACAGGGAATATTAAGTGCCACTGTGGTACTGGTGATGTATGGAGATTATCAATGTCAAGAGAGTGCGGATGTTTATCGGTTGCTGAAAGTCATTGGGCGACAACTGAGTATTTCGTTGGGAGAGGATTATTTGTGCTTTATTTTCCGCCATTTTCCGCAGATACAAATTCATTCTCAAGCTCTACGTGCGGCGGAAGCGGCCCAAGCGGCGGCTGTTCAAGGTCAGTTTTGGCAAATACATGACATTTTGTTTATCCATCAACAACATTTAGCAGATGGTTATTTAGTAGAGTATGCCAACGATCTAGGACTCAATATCTCCCAATTTCTACAAGATATGTGTAAGCATGTGCATCTTGAGCGCATCAATCAAGATATCGAAAGTGGCACCCGCAGTGGAGTAACGGCTACCCCAGCTTTGTTTATTAATGGGATTCGATATAGCGATCGCTGGAACCTTAAAGAGTTGATCGCAGCTATTGTCACTGCAAGCCATTAATGTTCCTGGGTTTGAAACCCAACTAACAATCAGAAAGTAAGCAGTTATGCAAAGAAGAACCAGTTTTGAAAGTAAAGGTTTAAAGTGTTCCGTCACCTTTTACACTCCAGATAAAGCAGTATCGGGTGATCGCCTTCCCGCCATTGTTATGGCTCATGGAATTGGCTTGACGAAAGAAATGGGACTACCGCAGTTTGCCGAGAAATTCACTCAAGCTGGGTTTGTCGTTTCGCTGTTCGATTATCGCTACCTTGGGGCTAGTGAGGGAGAACCTCGTGGGCAAATTATTCCTACCGAGCAGCATGAAGACTACCGCAATGCCATCACTTGGACTCAACTACAAAGTGAAGTTGACCCTGAGCGCATAGGTCTGTGGGGCTTCTCCTATAGCGGTGGTCATGTACTGCATCTGGCCGCATTCGATCGGCGTGTGAAAGCGGTTGTGGCACAGATGCCTACAGTGAATGGATTTCTCAACTCCCGCCGCCTGACTTCTCCACTTGAACTCAAAGAACTCACGAAGCTGCTTTCACAGGAGCGGATAAAACGGTATCAAACCAATGAGGTGAGCTACTTCCCGTTAGTTGCCCCACCCGGTCAACCCAGCGTGCTACCGACACCCGACGCATTCAATTGGGTTGAATCGGCTAAGAGTGCCAGTGAAGGGAGATGGGAGAATCGACTCACCTTTGAATCGGTTGAACACTGTCTTTATTACGAACCGATTCCTCACATAGAGGCAATCTTTCCCACCCCCCTATGCCTGATTGTGGGCGAGAAGGACTTTCTTGCACCTGCCGACTTAGCCGCCGCTGTCTATGCGCGGGCGATGGAGCCAAAGTCTCTCACAATCTTGAAAGGCGGACACTTTGATGCCTTCGAGGGAGAGGGCTTCGAGATTGCAAGTACAACTGCCTTGAGATGGTTCGAGAAATATTTGAAATAAACCTGAAGCACCTGTTTTGTAACTAAGTTGTGCCTTCGGTTGAATTTAGATTCCAACCCCTAGCTGTCTAATTGGTATGTGAGAGCTTGAGACTCAAGCACAGTAAGAAGTTCGGTATGTTGATTAACCAAAGTTTGTATTGTGCGAACTGGATGGCGACGAAGGCGACGTTTTTGTTGGCGAGGAACTTCTGCCAAAGCTAATTTACGACGTTGAGTTTTATACTCAGTTATAGGTACTTGCTGAATTTGTGCAAGTAGCTGTTTTTCATTTTCAGCGATGAAGAGAACTTGATATTGCCCAAAATCACGCAATTCGGCGGTTGATTTACGTCCACTAATTCGTCGCTGGTGGCGACGCAAATGGCTAAACATAGCTTCCATTTTTAAGTTATCTGGTGGCAAGCCTGGGATATCATAGCAGTGCAACAAATTAGCCCCGTACTTGTACCACAGCCGTTGTAATTTTTTCTTAAGAGCAAACTGTGCCGGATTTTGTTGACTGTCAGGCACAAACTCTTGTAATAACTCTTCCATATTGCGCCGGGCTTGAAGGCTAGTAATAGATGAATTGCTAGTTTGTGTAATATCAGTCACATCATTTATGTTATGACTGGTGTGTTCAGGATAGTGCAAACATTCGGCAATTCGTCGCAACCACTTATGCGCTTCTGACAAGTCCGAGGACTTTTGGCAGTCCATCTAAATCTGCTTTTAATTGTTGTCGGAGCTTTGTATCTAATGGCAGTACAGATCCACCCAAATTGTTGAGAAAGTGTGCCTGACAACGTTGATGTGGTGCATCTGGCCAACTTGAATTCATGGCGGTAATAATCGCTGATTCGCCATCTGACAATGTTGCTAGCACTTTGTATGCTAATTCTTGATATGGTTGTAGCCACTCAATTAACCGTTGTGCCTGTGCCTGTGGCAACTGAATTGCACTGACTGGTGTACCACTTAATACTTCATATAATACGTATAACAAAGTCCCGTGACCCTCTGGCTGTAAAGCATCTATTGCCCAAATCAAGCCACCATGTTCAATGGCTGTGGCAGCTAATTTCTCCTGCGTATGTGCAATTGTTCCACCCAACAGTGCCAGAAATTGACGATATAACTTACCTACATTACTCTGATTAATTTCCACGCCACGCTCGTTTAATGAACGTTGAATTTCTACCAACTGTTGATGCTCATGGTTGCCATCCTATAAATGCCAGCACGTCTAGCCCGTAGGTACTGTAAGGTAAACTATACTTTAATACGCCAGTAGCGTAGTAATGTTTACCAAAATGTGTGCAACTGGAATTGGTACATTCTTTACTCTTGCCTGACACAAACACTGCACCATCCATTGTTTGAACGGTTTTACGCATGTGTCTTGGTCTACGTAACGCTAATTCTGCCCCACAATGCACGCACTCGATGAGCGAACATTCTAATACTATTTGTTTGATATTACTGAATTTTCGTTCTGGGCGATGGCGAGGCAACTTGACTATCACTAATTTTTTACTGCTGCTAGGTGCTTTTCTCAGCTTACCTGCTTTGTATACCAATTAGATAGCTAGGGATTCCAACTTAAGTTGGAATCACCTACCATCTTTAGATTGACTAATTCATCAATCATACTATTGTGTAAAACAGTCAACCCAGGGTTGACTACAAGTTCGAGTCAATTTCCTATATTGAATTCATGCAAACACCAATAGCAAATCAGTTACAAGGTTTTATGAAAAAATACACCACCGCCCCCCACCGAAAATTACTAATTAGCTTTGGATTAATTGGCTTTGGTTTGATGATAGCCACCGCAGCACCTGTGGCCAGTGCTACAGCCGAGCCAAAGCAAGCAGAGATTCGCAAGATTGTGCAATCGAATCAGAGCCAGAATAAAGAAATAGTACGCGAAGGCTTTGCTAAATGGGCAAATAACACTGGTAGTTTCTTCGATCTGCTGGCTGATGATGTGGAATGGACGATTACAGGCAGAAGTCCAATTTCCAAAACCTACACCAGCCGCAAGCAGTTTTTGGAGGAAGCCATAGTACCAATTAACGAGCGATTGAGCGCCAGAATAGTACCCAGTGTCCGAGGTATTTATGCCGAGGGCGACACGGTAATTGCCTTACTCGCATCCCACCAGAAACAGTAATTTGCTCGAATAGAGTTGCCGTTTCATTAAGGTAAACTGGATAGTCTTTTTTACTAGCTAAAGCTGTCACGCCACCACGGATGTATCCTGTTAGTGGCTGAACTTCCTTGAGAGCAACCGTCTCAACCTTGCGGTTTCCTGAAATCCGCGCCAAAGCTTTTAAGTCCAACTGAGCATTTCCTGGCACAACAGCAAAACAGATACCTGTTATGTCACCTCTGACTACTAAAGTCTTAAAAACTTGCTCTGGCAGAAGACCAACTTTGTGCGCTGTACTCTCAGCAGCCAAATCATCAGGATCTACGTCATAGCTCAGGATTTGGTAGAGAATACCTAGTTTATCCAGTAGTCGAGCAGCATTAGTTTTCATTGCTCTTATTCCCAATCTTCAATCACCAGTCCACTAACGCGACTAAATTCTCTTGTGTTGTGCGTAACTAATGTTAATTTATTCACTAGCGCAATCGCTGCAATCTGTAATTCATTTGGCCCAATTGGTGTACCAAGCATCCCTAACTCTGCCCGAATTGTGCCAAAAATTCGAGATGCCCGATCATCAAAAGGCAAAAATACAAAATTATTTAAGAATGCTTCTTGTAATGCTAAAGTCCGTGTGGGATTATTACTTCGCATTGCACCATAGAATAGTTCGGCTTTTACTACCGAACAAACAATATCTGCTGGTGATAGCGATTCTAACCTCTGCCTCACAGCAGATATAGGACGATTTAGATAAACAATACAAGCATTGGTATCTAACAAATATCTCACTCTAATGGCTCCCTAGTGTCATACTCACCTTGGGGATATCTTTGAATTGGGTCATCCGCTAATGATCCAGCTGTTTGTTCAAAAAATCCGGCTGGCCATCCTAATTGTTCGGGTGTTTTTGGGGGACTATTGGCTCTAGCTGTTGATATGTTACTGTTACTTCTATTTCTTTGTCTGTTATCCCCGTGGGGATACTAAGGTGTAAAATGCCGTCAGCCCCAACATGAGAACATAACTTAATACTTTGCATTACTGTTTTCTCCTATTCCTTGGTTTATCGAGAATTGGGTAGTACCTCAACTATGATGCCGTATTCTTTCTCAATCAAACCCAACAGCTTCTCTTCCACGGGAGTCAATTACGGTCGCTTCAACTCCCCCAAGGTGTGTGCTGAAGCACTTGGAGCATCTTCCAAGTTCTTGTTTTCTCGTAACCTACTGATGCAATCACTTAGGGTGTCAGAAACAGCGCCATCGCTGATTAACTGCATCTGCTGACATTCCGATGAATAAGCCAATTCCTGAGATATTATCTCGCTAAATCGACGCAGGTGTTGAACTCGCTATGAAGAAAGCTATTGAAAAACATCGCCGTCTAGTAGAATCTATTAGCATTTGGCAAAATGGCCAAGTTGTGAGATTAACCGCAGAACAAATTCCTCTTCTCAACTTAGATGAGTAAATTATTTTCCCTCATTCCAGATCAAATCCGAGATAAATTACCACTAACGGAAGATAAAAAACAACTACTTCAACCAATACCTCTGCCAATTTACGAGGGTTCAACACCCGTAGAAACGGGATGAATACGTCCTAAAGAAGTAAGCTTGGTAAAAATCTGGGTTAATAAAATAGGCTCAGGCATTTCCGGAAGCATTTTTAACATTTCACGAACATATCGAAAACCACGATAATTCACACGGAATAAATGCTTGCGGAAAAATAGCCAAAACAACGTAGCCCAAGGTATTACCGTATGAAAAAACCAAGGGCATTGTCCGATAACTACTACCAATCCCTGCCCAACGAGAAATCCCTAACATCGTGACTCGGCCGCTCATTGCTAACATGGCCAGGATTATTTGGTTCAATTGCCGCATTGTTGTAGCATTTATCTGCGGTAACAGGCACTCTCCGCAGTGATAAGATATCGAGCATGGGCTGTTCGTGGGTTTTGAGTTGTCGTTGTGAGAGACAATAACTCTACTAGAGCAGCCCTATCTCTTCAAAGTTTGCGATCGCACACAAGCTTGGAAATTTATGCCAAGACAATAACTCTACTACATCGGCCCTCTCTTTTCATCCTCTTATTTTGGCTAAGGTATTGCTAACACTAAATTCTAATAAGCGTAAGTACTACAGCAAGGGGAGAGAGCTATGAGGCTTATCCTATCTGCATCCTAGCCCTTTTGTAGCCCCGCAAGGTCGGTTTGTTGGCCCACTGCCCTCAGCTCGTCGTGATTTTATTTTTTGGAAGTCCTTTAAACCACTCAACTCAAAATAATTCAAAATATTCTCTTTGCTCCCAATTAGTCACCTGTAATAAATAGTCTTCTGGTAGCTGATCGGCGACGGACTGCAAAAAGCGATTAATTTCACTTTGTTTCATCCTAATGATGAAGTTTATGAACTGCTGCCCCATTTTTTGAGAAAAAAGTTCGCTTTGGCTCAAATATGAAATCGCCTCTGGCAAACTTTTGGGTAAGGTTGGGCTTTCTGTAGCATAAGGTGAATCTGTTGGGGAACCAGGGTCAACTTTATGATCTACACCATCTAACCCAGAAATCAATTGCGATGCCATATACAGATAGGGATTGGCTGCTGGTTCTCCAACTCGGTTTTCAATGTGGGTGGTAGGGTCATTATAACCGCCTTGTAATCTAAATCATTGCCCCTCGGTTTTCTAACCCCCATCCGGCACGGTCAGGGGCTAGGGAATAAGGCCTAAATCTTTTGTAGCCGTTAATTGTCGGGGTTGTGAACACAGAAGCAGCATTGGCGTGTTTAAGAAGACCACCAACGAAGTATTTACCTAAATCTGACATCAAGATTTTAGAGTTTCCAGACATGAAAGCGTTCTCGCCTGTGGTTCGGTCTACAAGGGATTGGTGCAAATGCCAGCCATTAGAAGAAGAACCTTGCAGTCCTGGACGACACATAAATGATGCGATGTAACCTTGTTGACGGCAGATTTGCTTGGTTGCCATTCGGAATATTATCATTGTGTCCGCAGCAAGCAACGCCGGAATTGGGTCAAAGGTAAATTCAAATTGACCGACACCTCCTTCGTTTTCTACACTCCTTAAAGGCAATCCCATTTCAACTAAGTTTTCTGCCAGAACGCGCAGCAAATCATGAATCTCTGGATTGTGGGATTCTAAAAGGTATTGGAAGCTATGCTCTACAGCGCTAACTAATGCCGGTTCACCTGGTTTTCCAGAAGTCCCAACATCAGCCATCGCTAACATCGGATGTGACAACTTTGCCAGATACCACTCAACTTCTAAGCCGACAATATGCTCTAACCCCCTTTGATGTAACTCTACCAATGATTGCCGCATTCTCCCGCGACTGGAAAAAGGCATTGGCTGACCATTTTGAAAGTACTCGTCACATGCCTAATCATATTCAACTGTCTGTGCGGTTAATTTGAAATTAGCGGCTCATGCGCTTCCATTCTTGGTGATAACCGCGAATAGTTTATGTTTCACTTTTAATATCCGAGTTTTTTATTAAATAATGATTATTGTGTAGGGGGATGGAAGGTGGTAGGCGATCGCTCTTAACCCCGTTTTGTCAATCTGGGAGAAGCCAATCCCTGGAAACCTTTCGGAGCTTTACTTTTCAGCTTTTGACTATAAATTTTAGTTTCTGTTAAAAAATAAAGGTTGAAGCGGAGCATACCGAGGCATGATTGCTCGATACGCTTGAATTTGTTCGCGAGTTCTGACTTCCAGTAGCCGATCAAATCCCTCTTCACCAAATGCCTCTTTCATTGAGTTAATCAGACCCAACGTTAACTCAGCGTAGCGATCAGGGAAGAAACGATCAGCAGCAGGCGTTAACTCCCATAACTTGGCAGGCCGTCCCATCGGACGTGCTTCTTTGTGGTACGTCACAAATCCTTCTTTTTGCAAAGCATAGATATGCTGCCGCACTGCCATTGCGGTGATGTTCAAGTGGGAGGCGAGCGTTTCCGCATCCGTTGCTCCTTCTTGTTTGAGATATTGGACGATCGCCCGTCGAGTCCGAACGCTAATTGATTCTGCTTTCATACTTAACAAATTAAAGAAGAAGCTTTACAAAGTCAAGTTAAGCACTTATGATTCTTACTAAAGGTTTTTCTTTATAAAGTCGCAACTTCTCAAGTTGGTGCAGTATGGCGAATACCGCATCTAAATTTGGGCTGCGGGGTGTGGTTCATGCCCTGCGGGAATGTTTACGAGAGCATCGTATTCCAGTGACTTCGCTTAACCCAGGTAGTATTGCGGCAGAAATCGCCTATGAAGCTGGGGCAGAGGCAGCAATCCAAACCTACGACAGCAGGCAAATTCCAATGCAGGATTTGGTTCTCTTACTGCGCTGTTTACGTCAACTATCGCGCGTTTCCTGTGTGAAAGAGATTGATATTCCGGCGATGTCCGATCGCTATGCCTGAGAAATTGTGTTTCTACTCGGTTGATCTCCAGCGCTGACAACTTTCAACAAAATTGATTTAAGAGTCAAATCATGGTTCAACAAATTCAGCACCTCAATCCCGCTGGATTCTTCGATCCGTCTCATTACGGTTTCACCCATGTTGTAACGGTTCCCGCTAACACAACTCTTATCTATATTGCAGGTCAATTGGGCATGGATGAGAGGGGCAATCTGGTTGCGGCTGACTTTGCGGCTCAGTTGAAACAGGCATTTGCTAACCTTCGTGCAGCATTAGCAGCGGTTGGGGCAACCCCAGAAGACGTTGTGAAAATTACAGTACTCTCAGTTGATCACGATGCTGAAAAACAGCAATTGATCTCAGCCGCACGGAATGATCGCTTTCTCAACCTACATTGCAGGATTGTTGCCGGCGCTGGTTCTGCTGGGTGGAGCCTCTGACCGGATTGGACGCAAAACTGTCATCCTCACAAGTTTGCTATTGGCTTGTGTCGCAACGTTTTTAATGATTGTTCAGCCGAATATCTACACGCTGTTCGTCACACGAGTTCTACAAGGAATTGGTGTTGGTTTTATGACTGGAACAGGAACGGCATACCTATCAACGCTGATGCCACAAAATGCCACGAAGGTTGCTGCTTACGTCAGCTTAACTACTGCTTTGGGCTTTTCCAGTGGTGCGCTGTTTACGAATGCCGCTTTGTTTTATCGCTATTCACTGGTGCCGTTTAGCTATTGGGTCGTCTTTATTTTGCTTCTGGGCTGTATTGGTTTAACCATTAGTATTCCAGAACAGGCAACGACTTCAGCAGCATTGATCCGGCTGCCAAGTTTTTCAATGGGCGCAGTTTGGGCGGGGTTAGCGATCGCACTGGCATGGCCTTTGGCAGGAATTGTCGGTGTAATTTTACCTACCTAGTTAGCAAGATATGGTCTACCGAACTGGGCAGGTTTGATGTTGTTCATCATTACGATCGCGGGGGTTATGTTTCAACCTTTTGCCCGTCGGCTAGAGGCACGCCGATCACTTCAGATCGGTGCTGTTCTGCTGGTAGCTGGCTATTTTAGCTTCACATGTGGAGCGTGGCTCGGTCATTTAGGGTTGGTGCTGGCAGGAGTGGCGATCGCTGGAACGGTGTGCTACGGGGTAAGGATTCAGGTCAGGGGGTATTGACAAGTGTGACATCTGAGGTGGAGTATCACAATTATGGAAAAAGACCTGCCTCTGAAACTAGAGCGTGAAACCCTTCTCCAGTTGGCTCCGGAACAACTGGTGGACATCATTGTGGAGCAGGCGATCGCGACTATTAAACTAAACTCTAGAATTTTAGAACTAGAAATTGTAATAGAAAAACTCAAAGTTAGTAGAGATTTAGACAGTACAACATCATCGAAACCACCATCGGGAGACATCCTCAAAAAAACCGAGAACAAACTTGAAGATGAAGCAGAGAAGAGTAAAACTCCAAAGCGGAAACCAGGAGGACAACCAGGACATCCGGGAAAAACCAGAAAGGGTTTTGGGAGAGTAGATAGGTTTGAGATATTACGACCACAAGTATGTAGTTGTTGTAGTCAAAGGAAATTCAATAGCGAACCAATAAAAATCGAAACACAGCAAGTAGCACAGTTAGTGGAACGGCCAATTGAAATAGTAGAATATCAAAGATATACGTGCACTTGCAAAGAGTGTGGAGAAACGCAAACAGCAGACTGGTCACCAGATATAGTCCCAGGACAAGATATAGGAATCAGACTTCAAGCCTTTTTAGGGTGGATAAATAATTACGGGCATTTGCCTTATGAAAAGCAGCAAGAACTTTTGTGGGAACTCGGTCAGATAGAAATCGGGGTAGGAACCCTAGTAACCACAAATGAAAGAATAGATAGTGCAGTGGATAAAAGTGTTAACTCTCTCAAAGAGTGGATACAACAGACGCAGCCCAATATCCATGCAGATGAAACACCTAATCGTTGTCAAAGGTGTAAAAGAATGGTTGTGGATTTTTGCCAACACCGACTTTGCCTTATTTCACGCCGCAGATACTCGTTCTCGAGCTGAATTAGAATCTATCCTGGGTCAAAAGTACGACGGTGTACTCAGTTCTGATGATTATTCTGTCTATAACGGCTATGATGTCAAAGCCCAACAGAAATGCTTGGCCCATTTACGCCGTCACTTCAAAAAGCTGATTAAACTTCCAGGCTTAAATAACCAAGAAATTGGGGAAAAGTTTGTCAACCTGATAGATGAAGCATTTCAAAACTACGCTTTATTTCAACAAACACAAGACATTCTTGAATTTTTTAGTTGGACATCTGACTTTCAAGCCAAAGTTAATTTGAACATTAGTCAATGGATTGCTAAAGCCGGAGGGGAAGCAGGTAAGCTTTTACGCTCGTTGCAAGAGAAAGCACACCAATGGTGGTATTTTCTAGCCTACCCAGAGATACCTCCTGATAATAATCTTGCAGAACGAACCCTACGTTTAGCGGTCACAAAAAGAAAAGTCAGTGGTGGTTCCCGTTCGATGGAGCGGTTCCAACATACTGCCAATTTATTGACTGTTATCCAAACCTGTCGTCGCCAAGGACGTTCCGTTATTCAATTTTTTGAGCAAGCGATAAAAGCGATAGTCAACCCTGATTTGTGCGCTCCATCTTTAATACCTCAATTTTCGACCTGAATCCTTACATTTTTAAAAAGTGGTAATGCTTTCTGGAATACTGTTTTTTGCTCCGATAAATTACTTGACCCCAATTTATCTAGTAATTCAAAATATATATATGGGAATAGACCTTTTATCCCAAACTACACTGATCATTAAGAGATTAACACATCCCCAATTAGTTCTGTCTATTACTACATAAACAATTTGATTCAAAGGAAAATATATTTCTAGCCAACTTTTAACTATCGGCAACCAAATCTCTTCAACATTTATATAATTTAGAGATAAAAATCGTTGGATTTCCTTTCTTCTACTTTCAAAAATTATTGGTATAGGTAAAGCAGTGGCTAGTGCTTCAAGGCTGACAGTTTTTATGGATTGTAATAGATTTATCAGGATTCTACCTTGATAGCTTAGGTTTAAAACCGGGTGTTTCTTTATTTTTACAAAATATTAAGGTCACAAAAGCTCAGAAGATTACAGGTTTCAACCTAGCTGGTAAATGGCAGCGCGCACTGAAAGGATGGTCAACAGAAGAAGGGTGGTTTATCTTAACAAATTTAACCGACCTTACCTCGGCTATTAATGCTTATAAAAAACGTTTTGATATTGAAGAAATGTTTCGAGATTTTAAAAGTGGTGGCTACAAATTAGAAGATACAAATGTTTCCGGTGAACGCTTGATATCGGTGATTTTAATCATATGTTTTGCTTATAGTATGTCCACCTTTCAAGGACAAAAAATTAAGCGTATTGGTGTACAAAAATATATTGGTAGAGTCAAAGAATATGGACGAGTGACCAGGAGACATAGCAGTTTTTATGTCGGTTTATATAGTCAAACCTGAGTAAGTTTCATAGATAATTGTTGGTGTATTGTTCAAAAATTAATGAGATTAAACCGCAATAAGATTGAGTATTATTTACGAGGTATGAGGGCTATGGAGCTTATTTTATCTACATTTTAGCTTTCATGTCGCCCCCTCAGCCCATTACAGGAACTTTGATGTTATTAAAACACTGGCAACAATCACCTGTAGAAAATATCTCTTTACCTCGGAATATTTTAGATAGAATGATTGAGAGTGGTGAACGCCAACTGCATCTAATTAACTCATTATTGGAAACCCATATTAGTGAGATTCAAGGAATTTTATTAGATTGTGAACCTGTAAAAATCAGTGGATTAGTGAAATCTATTACTGAAGGTTTATAACCCTTATTCGTAAAAACTCGTGCAAATATTCATAATTTATTTTTGGATGATTTGCCTCTTGTGAATGCAGATAATTTGCAATTAAGGCGTGTTTTTGAAAACTTAATTAGTAATGCGCTAAATCACAATTCTCCAGGATTACAAATTACTTTGCAAGCAAGCTTAGAAGGAGAAATGATCCGTTGTCTAGTGCAGGATAATGGTGTGGGTATGAACGAGGAACAATGCTCAGAAATATTTGAACGTTATTCTAGAGGCGATCGCCTCCGGCGGGGCGTAGTGCATCGCTCTCCTTCTACTGGTATTGGGTTAGGATTGTACCTCTGTCGCCAAATTATCACTACACATGGCGGAGAAATTGGAGTTTACAGTAGTCCAGGTAAAGGTGCAACTTTCTGGTTTACCTTACCTATTTCCTAAACGCGGATATGCACGTAACCCATAGTTCAAAGATGTAATCTTGCCTGTTTTATCCCGCAGGAAAGCGGCAGTTCCCAGTTGTGTGTTTCCTAGAAATACCGTAAATATGTCTGGGTGAAGCGATCGCAATTCGAGATCGGGTTGTCCTGCAAATTTAGACTTGAGCTTGCCTTGTTCTAGAACAATTGCAACAGTACCTACCTTCCCTGTAATTCCAGGAACAGCATAGTTTCCCGCATAGGCTTTGAGGGCGGTATCATCTAATTTAATTGGCGGTGTAGAATGTGGTTTTGGCAGTTGCAGTAAAGATTGTGTAGCTGCTTCCAGAATTGGGGTCGAGTTAAATCCTGTTTTATTTGCCAAAATTACAACACCAAATTTCTCAGATGAGATGGTCTGTAGTGCAGCACTATAACCATTAATTGAGCCGTCATGCCTAATATTTGTAATGTTGTCATTTTTCGGCTCGACAATTAACCCTAAGCCATAGCCCACATTCAATGAGGCAATGTTTAACACAGGCGTTTTCATTGCTTGCATAGAACTTGCACTCAATACGGTTTTGCCATTGAGTTTGCCATCTTGTAGGAGAAATAATACCAAGCGGCTGAGGTCTTCCACCGATGAAAAGACAAACCCTGCGGGGTATTCAGCAAATAGCAGCAAAGGCAAGCACTACCCCAACCGGACGACGAATAGTGAACATTAAATCTTTCTCCATAGCGAATGGTAAATCAAAATAATTCGTAATTCATAATGAAGCTCCTGCGGACGCTCGTACCTCGCTAACGCTACCGCTTCGCTCTAAGCGCAGCTATGCCGCAGGCTCTACGTAATTCGTAATTCTTTTAATTACGAATTAGTAGTTATTTGGTCAATTATTGATTTCACAATCGCTCTTTGAGTTGATTTTGCACTTCGCCTGACTGTGCGAACTTGCACCTCTGGTTGATTCATCCGATCGGGTGAATCGATCTACTGAGACTCATCTGGGGAAGTTGCGATTTAATCACCGCTTTACTATGCAGTCAATGGTGAATTTAACAGGAGGCAGTGATGAATACACAATCGCAAGACTACAAAAAACCTGAACTTCTTGGTGATGAGGTTCCTGTTCCTCAATCCAACTTGCAAAAATTGACCCTGCAACTAAGACGATTCGGGCAATGGATTTGGAATGTACTCACCACCGAATCTGAGTTGAAAATTTGGCAACGCAAAGATCATGCAGGGAATGTTTGGTATGAAGTTTACAATCCCAAAACAGGCCGTACCGCTTGTCTAGCTTCCGAAGAAGAAGTGCGTATGTGGATCGAGGAGTCTTTTTACCGCCGGAATATTCAGAGCGATGGGCTACGCCCCGCCGGAGGCAATCGCCTTGGAAATGGTTTGGACTGGTATCAATAACAACAATTTTGGTGAACCAATCCCAACTGATCACAATACTTAAGAGGTGTGTATTTATGAACCACATTCCAGTATCTACTCAATTCACTCGTGGACTGTTGAGTCAAGGTTTGACAATAACCGCGATCGCCATTTCTCTTCTAGCCAGTTATTCCCCAATGGCGCAAGCTAGATTTTGTCGAACGATTGCCAAGGACTGGGATGGCTATGTCGATGTGAGATCATCACCCAAAGTTCGCTTTAACAACATTAATACCATGCTTCCTAACGGCACAGTATTAGATGTTATCGGACAGCAAGGCAATTGGCTTGAAATTTATACACCGGATAACAAATTGGGCCCAAACTATGAAACCGGATGGGTAGCAGCATAGCAAACCCAGCGGATCTGTTCTAGGGATGGCAGACCCCACCGATATAACCAAAATTACGACGATTACCGAGATTACGAGCCTCGGCGAAATTAGCTGATAAGCCGCTCATGTATCACTACCTTTGCGAAGTTCTACAACAGGGCGTGGATTTCATCTAAAAACTATGCCACCGTTGAGGGTGTCATTGCCTGAAGAGCTATCTAATGTAATGGTGTCGAGGTCGGGGTCATAAGAGTAGCCACCAGTTGAGAGATCATCATTGCCATTACCTTCAAGGGGCGACAAGCAAGCTAAAGTGCGAGAAAGCTTGAACCAGTTATCGTGCATAAGAACTGGTAGAGATAATTATTGAGCAGAGCAAGGTGATACGTGAGTTACAGAAAATAATCTACGAACTACAGCAAGACTTCATCGAAACCATCATCTGGGGATATCCTCAAAAAGAGTGAAAATAAAAAAGCACCCTTGGAAGAAGAACCGAACCACCCCAAAAGAAAACCAGGTGGGCAACCAGGACATACTGGAAAAACTACGTAATAAGTAGTAATTTTTCTTAGAGGAAAAGGGCGATGCCTACCAGGGCGAACGCACGGCATTTCTGAAACCCCTCCTGGATAAGGATCTTGACGAAAAAATAGGCTAAATTAAAAAACGCCAAAACCCTTGCTATTAAAGGATTCTTATACTTTAGATGCGTTTGCCCTGCGATGCCTACGGCTGGCTTCGCCTACGCGGGTTGGGGGTGTGATCGCCTCCATTATGAGTACGCGGATACTTGAGGGGAGCAGTAGGGCAGAACTGTTCCACGTCTTTTGAGTGCTGTATAGTTACAGTTGTCCAATAATATACAAGAGTATTGTAAATTAGGACGTTGCTGAATCAGGGGATGATTTCGCACAATTTATAACGTGTTTCCAATGGTTTCACCCGCCAATTCATCCCGCATTTATGCAACGCCTAAATTAGTAGCCATAAATTCTCGATACATGAAAACTTTCATCTGTTGTGTTGCTCTGCTCGGATTTGGCGCTAGCTTACTAGCTAACAGCCCCACTACTGCCAATGAATCATCTATTATTAGGAATAGTCTCGTTGTTGCACAAACTGCTAGTAGTGAAGAATTCATCGCCGGAGGTACAGAACCTTTTTGGAGTGTTACTGTGAGCAAAAGGGGAATTGTCTACTCTTCACTAGGTGTGCAAAAGCAAAGCTTCTCCTATGTTGCGCCCCTAAAAGCAGAGGGGCGTCCCGCAGACTTGGTGCGAGTCTACCGACTTCAGGGCAAAAGCAACAATATCTTAATCATCAAAAAAGTCGATGCCTGTAGCGATGGTATGCCAGATAAAGAGTATCCCCACTCGGCAATTTTTATCCTGGGGAATAAGGTTTTTGAAGGTTGTGCCGAGAAAAAATGATGCCCCATCTGCAAATATTAATAGTAGGGCATTCTTTTACGAATCTGCGATCGCCTTGTGGTTGGCAAAGCCTCTCGCAGAGAAGGCATTTTCTTAGAAGATAGCTAATCGGGATATTCAGGGCGATCACACTATCAAGTAATTAGGGCATTGCATAATAAAGGGATGAGTTAGGGTTTACTACTGTGCATTGTCCATACTGCAAGTCTAAATAAAAGGAGAGGTAAATAAAATTACATCTGTGTAAAGCTGTAGTCGATCACAGTAATCTTGGTTATGCCAAATAAATATTCTGAGGCATAACCTTTTTAATTAGCTCCAATTATGCACATAATTGGATAGCAATGTGAAAGATCAAAATGCTAGAAAATTTGACATATACGTTCTTTTAGTCTCTGCATTTTCTCGCAATTCAATTCGGCTGTCCATAGCATATTGAAAGTAGTTACTGATAACGGATGTATTTTATGCCTTAAACAGTTTTCGTAATACATTTCCCTGCATTAATTTCAACTAAACTCAATTGCGATCGCACAATCGCTTTAATCCTAATTCTAAGATGGTTAAAACACCTTTATTTTTAAGAAATACTTGGTACTATGCATTACCAAGTAAGCAACTAAAAGCTGGACAAATACTTTCAAAAACACTCTTGAACGAGCCAATCGTTTTTAGTCGCGATCGCTCAGGCACAGTCTTTGCCAAGGTAAGTGAAACGAAAAGTTATCCAATAGAAGAGGCGCAAGGAAATATTTGGATTTATATGTCAAATGATGAGACTTCCTTAATCTTAGAAGACATCCCACGAATTCCTGAGTTTGCCGATCAAAGCCACCAAGCCGTTGAGTGCATTCACTTTGCCTGTGATGTTGATCACGCCGTAGTAGGACTGATCGATCCTGCTCATATTGCTTTCGTTCACCAGGCTTGGTGGTGGCGTTCCCCTAAAACACTGAAGGAGGTAGTCAAAACCTTTGAACCATCTTTGTACGGCTTTACCATGCGAAAGCACCCACTAGAACAACAAACCTTGTTCTATCGCTTAATTGGACGCAATCCACAGATTGAAATCTCATTCCGTTTACCGGGAATTCGTATTGAGCGGGTGTCCACTGATAAACATATAGTCTGTAACTTAACAGCAATTACTCCCATTTCCGAAACTGAAACCGAGGAAACAACTATGTTTTACACAACTTTACCTTGGTTTCCTATTCTCCAGCCATTGTTACTATTCTTTACGCGTAGTTTTCTCAATCAAGATCGAGAAATTTTGCTTAAACAACAAATCGGCTTGAAACATAATCCATCCTTAACTTTAGTTGGAGATGCTGATGCCCAAGCCCGTTGGTATTATAGATTGAAGGCAGAATTTGCTAAGTCTCAAATACAGGGGCGTTCTTTCGTTAACCCAATTAAAGAAAAGATACTTCGATGGCGTAGTTAGACCTATTCAGAAGGTATGTTGTTAGAAAGTCCATCGCCATTGGGACGGAAACACTATTTTGCCAATGTTCTCAATCCAGTTTCGCTCTCCCCGAAAGTGGTAGATAGGACTTACGCACTCAAGCCTGAAACCTAAATCCCCCCTAGCCCTTAAAAAGGAGACTCCAGAAGTTCCCCCCTTTTTAAGGGCTAGGAGGATCTGAGTGCGTAAGCCCTGGTAGAATACTTTGCAACATCAAAGCCTTCGTTACCATACTTCTAGTTGCCAGGGCTAGTAATTGCATCTTCGACTTTCCGTTTTTTTAAGAAATTAGACATATTATTTATTGCGTGTACTACTTGGAAATTAGACAAAATACTTTTTTATATTTGGAACGGATGAATACTGAAGCTTAATGCTTTCCCACAACATCAAATGCCTAACTCTCGATGTGTATTAGTTAGCAATTTGACTAACTACTATAATTCAGATATTCAACCATCAAATATCAAAGTAGTTATTTGAATTCAATTACATCTGTTTATGCTGTTCCGAAGTCGGAATTAAATTTACTTGCTGCCATCAAGATGTAATTATCGAATTCCTTATAAAATTTCCAAGCAAGTACAAGCACATTAATTTAAGGGGGAGTATCTCCAACTTCAGCCATCACATTGAAGTTAACCATTGGAGCAAATAAATACTTCCCCGATTACTATAACGGCTTCCTTGCAGCCAGTTTTTATAGTCTGCTGCTGTTGTCATCATTACGTACACAGAGAATTTACATATTTACTAAAGCGCTTTTATAGTGACACAAGTAGTGTGCTTTCACTATCCTAAAAGAGAGTTACCAAATTCTTATAAAGAAACAGTAAAGTTTAAACAAAAAATATAAAGATTTCAAAAGCGACATAATTATAGAATCAGTACTTTCCTGATTTAGAGCATTAATGATACTAATCCTAAATCTCTATAATTAAATAGATAACCACTATAAATCAGAGTAAACACAGATATAAAAAACAACCATTATTGTATTTTTGGTGCTTCATCAGACTGTAAATTTTACTGCTCATTCATAACATTAAGTATTGACAATCACCTTTTTATGGATGTTTGACAAAAATCTACTTGAATAGCAAGACAGGGATGTAGCTGCTGCGTGGCACTTGGGCTGTAGTACTGCCAATAAGTAAGTGCCGGATGCGGCTGTGTCCGTAGACTACCATCATCAGTAAATTGATCTCTTGCTTTTCTACGTAGCTGGCTATAATCTTTTCTGGTTCGTCATGTATTATCTGACAAATTGTTTTAGCCAAAGATGGCGTAAATAATTACTTTCCATCCTCCAGTATTAATGTAGACTCAGCTGTACGTCCAAATTCTTCTGGTGCATATTGCAGGTGAACCTCTGCACCAGGCCAAGAAAATGTACCAGGAGTAACAGAACGGACTAAATAGTGCAAACTATAAACTCCTGGTTCCAGGTGGTCTGAGTAGGCGATAATGCGATCGCGGTAGATATTTCTAAAGCCAAGTTCCCAGCTATCGGCTTTTGCTTGTAATGCAGCTGTGGTAGTTTGGAAACTTGCATCCACAGCTTCAAAACCTGATGGTAAAGGGTCTTTAATCACCAGATGATCTATAGGATGATCAGCGATAACTTCTAAACCGATATCAAACACCTGTCCAGAGGCTAAAGTCAAGGGTTTATCGAAAGCGTAAAGACCTGTTTTTTGTAAAACTTTCTCTTTATTTGCTTGACTAATTTCTCGTGTTATGGGTAAATCGTGAAATCTACCTGGCTGAGGTCAGTAACAACCACTTCAATGGGAAAAGCCTTACCAGCATCAGCGATAAAATTACTTTTTAATCCAATGAGGCGATTACTTGGTAGGGCTGTAAAAGTTTTGGAATTCGCTACAGATAGATTAGAAACATCTGCAACTTGCACATCTACTCGGTAAGTCATTGGATATGGTAAATCATTTGCCACATTCACAGTTTGGCTACTTTTACCATTAGCATCTAGTTGGGTATTAGTTTGCAACACATCACTAGATATAGTAGGAGTTTCTTCTGGCCATAACCACTGCCGACCAAAAGTGAATTCCTCCCAACCTTTGGGAATAAAATTAGCCTGTTGACGAGTAATAAAGTATTTTGCTTCTCCACCTTCTACAGGCGCACCAAATAAATAATTACTTGTAGCATTAATATTAACTTTCTCGTCAATGTAAGCAAATTTTTTATCTAAATTGACTTCAACTTTAAAATTGGGAGGCTTAAATTCAGCTACCCGAAATTCTCCAGAAATTTATTGCCCATTCTTCCCCTTAGCCTGGATTGTATGGTAGCCTAAACGCTGATTTGTCTTAATTGGCAGTTCCAGAGAAAATGTACCAAAGTCATTTGTAGTTTGTGTACCTAAATTGGTCTTTTGTCCATCAGGATTTACCAGAGTTAACTGGTAAACAGCATTTTTATCTTGCTGGATTGCACCATTTTGCAAGAAGTCAGCAAACCCAGTTAACCAAGCTTTTTCGCCTGGTTGATATAACTGTCTATCTGAAAAAATTACCCCGCGTGATTCTGGTTTACCATCTTGCCAACCTGCATCAATACCGTAGCCATAAACGCCGCTATATTCTTCAGTTCTAGCGAATGCCCAATCTTGATTTTCACGGGCAATTACTAATAATTGTGGTGATTTACTAGAACTTTCATTCCCAGAATAACATTGCTGTAATTCTTCCCGATTAATTCTAAAAGTTCCATTTTCATCAGTTTTACCTGTTGCACAAGGTGCAGGTTCGGGGCGGGATTTAGCCTCTAACTTTGATTGATAAATTTCAACAGCCGCCGCTTGAACTGGTGAACCATCTGTAAGATGATTGACGCGAATTAAGCCTGACTCAAGGAACCACTGAGTAAATACACCCAAATTCGTCAATTCAACCATGCCATAAGTGGTAGGTTCTCGCCACAGTTCTTTACCATTCTCCTGATATTTATTAGTGCGGGCTTGCACTCCGTAAGCTAACATTCCCGTAGCCGCACTTATTTTTTCCCGGAATTTAAGTGTGACAGGTTTACCTAAAGTCTGTCCAAACTTATCTTTGAGATTTTCGCTGATAGTAATTGTATAAGTTTTGGCGGGTTCTAGCGCGTAAGGATTGATGCCGACAATTTTATCTTCATCGTTGATTTGCAAAATTCTCGAAATGTCTTTTGGTGCCGGATTAATGTTAATATTTTCTTTAGCTGAATCTGCCACTAAGACATTATTAAATTCTAGCTGGGGACTTCCTTTGGTAAATCTTCCAAAAGTTCCGCCTGCATCTGGCTGTCCGTAATAGTTAATTTTATGAAATGCCAAAGGCGAATAAGTTGCTAACTTACTGGCAAATTTTTTTTCTGTAGGGAGATTGCCATAAGCAGGACGTATTCCGGGAGAAAATACTAGCCGATAATGGGTTGCTTTTTCAAGATTTTGCTGTGGGATGAGGTTATAAATCCAGTTGCGTGCTGAAGGGTCAAATTTTTCTAAAGGATCTTCATTTTCTAATGGTTTTTCTTCTTTGTTTAATTCAACTTTAAAATCTGTACCTTTATTTTTACCCTCAGGGATTAACTGTGAATGTTCTTGTACGGAAGTTAAATCTAATTCTACATTAGAAGTAAACTGTAGCTTTTGTTTTAAATCAATTGGTTCAATATCAGCCTTCTCAATGGGATTGAGACCGGGTAAATTAGTCAGTTTGATAGACTCGGTATTGAAAGTCCAAGGTAAATCTTTGTCTAAGCGATGGTTTTTTAAATCAGCTAAACCTGCTTTAAGAGTGACTTGAAATCTTGTCGCTATCGGCAATGCTTTCTCGGCTTGAAAACCCACCATGCGCGGTGTCAAAAAGCGAAATTGACCGGGTAAAGGCGGCCAAAGCGCAAATTTTTCTAAAATTTTCTGCTGTTCTGGACTGTCGAGGCTTTCAACTGGGATTAAAGCTTCTTTAAAGCGAATGCGGATTTGGTTAAGAGGTTTGGCATCTCCAATGGGACTAATTTGTTCAATCCAGTCTGGTAGCTTTGGCGGTGTTAGTGGGGAAACGGCTGGGAGTTGTTCTTTGCTTGAGTTGATACTAAAAAAATTACACCCTGCCATTCCTAGAATAAGTGTAAAGAGAAGAATAAACTGTGTTGTTCTCTTGCGACTTGAGGAATGACTAATTTTTTTTAACGTAGGCGCTTTGCCTTGCCGCAGGCTACCGCCAAGGACGCCAAGGAAGAAATAGAGAATTTTATGGTAGAGATGGAGTAGAACTCTAATAACCATATTTTTAGTAATTTAAAATAAAAAATTCGCAAATTATAGCAAGCATAAGTTTATATTCCCTTATCGAGTTAGCAATGCCAAGACTAATAAAGGACGCCAAATGAATATTTTTTACCCAGAGTTTGGATTTAAGTATGTTTATTTACATAGATAACCAATTCTGTATGATTGTTCCGAAAAATCACTACAATTCTTAACTATGAAGAAGTATTTAACTTCTGCAAACATTAATTTACATCTGCTAAGTTAGAACAAATGAATCATTAAGGATATGACATATTTACTGATGTAGATGTAATCACCGCGTCAAAATTAAGGTAAATTTTCTTAGACAGGGGATTCCCTGATGAAACTGATTTTACGATCGCTCCTCCAAATTAAGCACAGTAAAATTATCCTGGCTGTGCTGGTAATCTGTCTGGTGGTACGCCTACTGCCTTATTTTGCGCCCATTCGAGCCGCAGACATTGCCCAAAATCAACTGGCAATGCAATTTAGCGATCGCAATGGTTTACCATTAGGAACATTGCTCACCCGTGACCAAGAGCATACATCAGTAATACCACTAAATCAGGTTTCGCCCCAGTTTATCCATGCTATTTTAGCCGCCGAAGATGGCAGCTTTTACCATCACGGGGCGTTGGATATGAAAGCTATTATCCGCGCCAGCAAAGAAGCTATCCACGCCAAACGAATTGTTTCCGGCGCTTCCACTATTACTATGCAGTTAGCCCGGATGTTAGATCCTGTACCGCCTAGTTTCTCTGGTAAACTGAGTGAGATTTGGCTATCTTGGCGGTTAGTAGCAGGGATGAACAAAGATGAAATTCTCTCTGCATATATCAATCGGTTGCCAATGGGAGGCAATATATATGGTGTGGAAGCAGCCGCGCAGACTTATTTTTCCATCCCAGCTAGTGACTTGAATCTTGCTCAAGCTAGTTTGTTAGCTGCTATCCCCAATAATCCCACATACTTTAACCCTTACCAGCATTGGGAACGGCTGAAGCAGCGACAAAAATACGTTCTTAATCGTATGCTACAGGAAAAGTATATTAGTGGTGCAATCGCAGCTCGAACACAAAGCGAAAAAGTTGTGTTTCAGTCTCGCCCACAAGGAATTATCGCCGCACCACACTTTTTATTTTGGTTAGCCAATCAAATCCCCCCTAACAAAGAGAGGAATCAAGCCCCCCTTTCAAAGGTAAGTTGGGAGGATAAATCCGTTATTCGCACAACTATAAATCGCCCTTTACAGCAGTTTGTCGAAGCACAGGTGCAACAGGTAATTTCTTCTCTGGCTGCCAACAACGTGCATGATGCATCTGCGTTGGTGATTGACAACCACACCGGTGAAGTATTGGCTTATGTCGGTTCCCCTGATTATTTTAATGAGGCAAAACTAGGACGCAATGATGGAGTGCAAGCGCTACGTCAACCAGGCTCTACCCTCAAGCCTTTTGTATATGAATTAGCTTTAGAAAAAGGTTTAATTCGCCCAAATACGATTTTGGCAGATGTACCTGCCCATTATGCAATTCCTGGCGCAAAACTTTATAGCCCCACAGATTACACCGAAAGCTTCCTTGGCCCTGTGCGCGTGCGAATCGCTTTAGCAAATTCTCTAAATGTACCAGCAGTACGGGTGTTAGAAAAGGTAAGTGTGCAGACTTTCCTCGAACATCTGCATCAATTGGGGTTTGAACACCTTAACCAAACCCCAGAACATTATGGTTTGGGTTTGACTCTAGGTAGTGGCGAAGTCAGTTTATGGGAATTAGCCCGTGCCTACCTGACCATAGCACGACAAGGAGATGCTACCCCTTTAGTAAGCACATTTTCTAATTCCCCACTCCCTACTCCCCATTACCCCTTATCCCCAGAGGGGGCCCCACCTTCCCCATTCCCCAATCACACAATATGGCAATTAATAACTAATATGCTCAGTGACAACCATGCTCGTGCAACAGCATTTGGTGTAGACTCAGTATTAAATTTACCCTTTCCTGCTGCTATTAAAACTGGCACTTCTTCCAATTTTCGGGATACTTGGACGGTTGGCTTTACCACAGATTACACTGTCGCTACTTGGGTAGGCAATTTCAATGGCGAACCCATGCGCCAAGTTTCAGGCGTTGCCGGGGCTGCACCCTTGTGGAATCGGATTATGTTACACCTGCATGAACATCAAGAACCAGGAGGTTTTCTGCCTCCAGAAGGTTTAGTGCAACTACCTGTATGTGCAATTTCGGGTTTACGACCAACACCAGATTGTACCTCAGTAGTGCAGGAATATTTCTATCCAGAAGATAAAATTGCCTACGAACGTGAAAATCAATTCAATTTGCCACCAGAATATGATGAATGGTTGGCAAAACAACAGCAATCAAGTTTTGTATCAACTAATTTGAGAATTTTATCTCCGCATCATGGCGACTTATTCTTAGTGTATCCAGGTGAAGAAGCGAAGCAAAAACTTGAATTCAAATTAGCGGGAAATAAATCTGCGCCTGTAGCGTGGTGGCTGAATGGTGAAAGACTAGATACAAACTCAGCTAATTCTTTATTTTGGAATTTGCGTCCTGGTAAATGGACTTTGGAAGCGAGAAGTGGTGAAATGAGTGATAAGGTAAGTTTTCAGGTAGAGTTAGCTAGTATTAAACCTACGCGTCGAGGTTTTTCTATTAGTAATTATTAAGGAGATAGCATAGAACCCATAGTTGTCGGCATTCTATTATTTAGACATACTATTTGGCTTTGTTAATTAATATACTTGCTTACCGTGCCTGCTTAATAGGAATTTCAATCACAAACTCTGTACCCTTACCAGGTGCAGAAATACAGTTTATTTGTCCCTTCTGCTTCTCTGCTATAATTTGATAACTAATAGATAATCCTAAGTCAGTACCTTTAGTTATAGGTTTAGTAGTAAAGAAAGGGTCAAACAATTTATCCTTAACTTTTTCTGTTATTCCTGCTTTTTCTGGAGAAGAAGTTGATTGGCTAGTTCATTCGTGGCTAGGAAACCCTGAAAAATCAAACTTTAGCACCATCCGTCTCACCACATGGTTGAAATCGCATATTCAGGTTCCTCATTTGGCTTTTGGGTTTAGCACACTTCCGAATATTCTCTTTTATATAGATTACATTCCCCGGACTGAGCTTTTAACCGACTTAGCATATCTCGATCGCTACTATGAACCAGTTAATCAAACATTCTTGAAGTTACAAGACGATTCGCGCCTCAAGGTCTTTACCAGCAAAAGTCTGTATCTTCGCTTATTTCAATCGCCTGTTAGCTTGTGTTACACGGGCGCACCTACTTTTGATACTCTTGAACTAACTCGCACACTTGCACATGAAACCCTCGATCGCTGGCTAACTTGGGTAGATGCAGCTGAACCTGTGCCAGAAGATGCACGCAAAGCTTTAGCGGCTCGTGATTTGTTGGTACGTCGTAACAGTTCTGAATGTGATCCAGGTAATAAATTTGTCGCACAGATGTTTGGTTCTGAATTGACAGATAAACTTGTACGATCGCTCTGGGGCGCCGATCGAATTAGTCATTAGTCATTAGTCATTGGTCATTTGTCCTTAGTCCCATGCCCCATGCCCATTAATCCAGAATCGTACCGGGCTTTAGCACTGCAAGTTACCTGTCATGCAAAACTCCATCAACCGCCTACTTTTGCCACAGTGTACTAATCCGATCACAGACTTTCGTAGGTGAGTTCCGCATTTGCCCAGTTGGTTTCTGCCAGAAACTCCCTAAATGTGGTCAGAAGTCCAGGAAACTCCTCTTCTCGTAAACGCTGGACATCGGCTTGATAACCTTGCTTGCGATACCACTGAATTAAATCGAACAGTTCTTTTTGTAGCAAGAGTAAGAAAATCCAGGCGGGTGTCTCTTTGTAGACAACTTTCATCCCCTGCGCTTGGGAGAATGCCTCTGCCATTTCAAGAGGAGTCAGCACATCGCCAGCTAGCTCAATTTCTTGACCAATATACTTAGTGGGATGTTTAATTACGTAGGCAGCAACTCGGCCCATGTCCTTGGTTGTAATTAGATGAAGGGGCTTGTTTGGTTGAATGGAAAATGGGAAACTACCTTTGAGGATCGAAGGTCGGGTGTACTTCTTCCAAAACTCCTCCATAAACAAGCAAGCTCGCAACATGGTAGTCGGTAAGCCAGCTTCTTTGAGAATTTTCTCTACTTGATACTTTTGTTCTATGCGGGGGATTCCTGAATTACTGTCTGCCCCACCTGCGGAATTGTAGACAAAGTGCTTAATGTCAGCCTGTTTAGCTACTTGTGCAACTCGCCTTGCTCTCTCCACCTCTAGCGGGTCAATTTTAGCAGAGTCCGCAGAAGTAGCGTGGCAGTAAACAGCCGAAATTCCTGTAAAGGCTGCTATGAGAGAGGTTTCATCGTCGAGGTTGGCTTTTACCAGTTCAACTCCGGCATCGTTGAGTTTTGCAAGAGTTGGACGATTAAGGTCAATTTCTCTAGTGATGACTCGCAGATTGGTAACTTTCTGTTCGAGAAATCCCTTGACGACATTTCCACCTGTGCCGCCAGTAACTCCGATGAGTAAGACTTTATCGGTGTTTGATTCTGTGCGATCGGGGAAATTTGACATTCTCTCTTCTCCCTGAAGTTCTCTATATTAAATTTAAGTTTATCCAAAGACAGGAGAAGCAAACAATAGCATCATCTATTGCACATATTGTTTAACTTTGAACTCGTAAATTATCATCGGTTTCTCCTATCTGAATTGACGTATAAACTTGTACGATCGCTCTAGGGTGTGTAGGCGTAGCCCAACCTAGGCATAGCATTCTATAGAATTTGGTGAGCAATTTTGGATAATAACACTGATAATCTAGACTCATTCCGCGCTTTGGCACTGCAAGTTACCTGTCATGCAATCAACCAAGCAAGCGATCGCCAACAAGCGCGATCGCTCATGCAAAACTCCATCAACCGTATAGCTCAACAAATTGCTGCCAGTATCGCTTTCATTGGCTTTGATTGTCGTTTAATTGTACTGCCAGAATATTTCCTCACTGGTTTCCCGATGGGAGATACTCTAGCAGGATGGGCAGAAAAAGCTTGTATAGAAATGGCTGATGCTGAGTATGAGTCCCTTGGTAAAATCGCCCAAAAGCATAAAATCTTTTTAGCTGGTAACGCCTACGAAGTTGACCCTAACTTTCCCGGATTGTACTTTCAAACCTGCTTTATTCTTGACCCTTCTGGCTCAATCGTCTTGCGATATCGGCGGTTGAATTCCTTATTTGCTCCCACTCCCCATGATGTTTGGGATAAATATCTGGACTGCTATGGTTTAGAGGGAGTTTTCCCCGTAGCCAAAACTGCGATCGGTAATTTGGCAGCCTTAGCCTCAGAAGAAATTCTGTATCCAGAAGTAGTGCGGTGTCTGGCGATGCGAGGAGCAGAAATTTTTGTCCATTCCACCTCAGAGGTGTATAACAAAAACCTCACCCCCAAAGACGCGGCAAAAATCACTCGCGCTGTCGAAAATATGGCATACGTGGTTTCAGCTAATACCGCAGGCATCGCTAATATTGCTATCCCTATTGCTTCGGCTGATGGTGGCTCTAAAATCATTGACCATCGCGGAATCATATTAGCAGAAACAGGCGCAGGCGAAAGCATGGCAGCATTTGCCGAGATTGATTTAGGAGCATTACGCCGCGATCGCCGCCGACCGGGGTTAAATAATTTACTTGCACGCCAACGATTTGAGCTATACGCCGAAAGTTATCGCCAATCACACTTTTACCCTCCTAATACTATGCTGAAAGGAGAAGTAGACCGCAAACACTTCCTCCAAACGCAGCAAGCCACCATTGAGCGCTTAATCCAATTGGGGATAATTTGAATTGGGGAATGGAAAGTAGAGGAGCAGGGGGAGCAGGGGGAGCAGGAGAAGAATAACTATTAATTATTGACAAATGACTAATGACCAATGACAAATGACAAAACCAATAGAAGTCCGCAATCCTCGAACTGGCAAATTTGACTACGTAATTATCCCGCCGCCCCCAAGGTTGCTGGCACAGCAATGTAAGCGCACGCGCAGGGCGCAAGTTCGCTGGCAGCAACTGGGTTTAGAGGGGAGAATTGAAGCCTTACAGCAGTGGAAAAAAGCGATATTATCAGGACGCGATCGCTTGACGGAGGCTTTGGTAAATGATACAGGCAGATTATCGACCTCAGTATTAGAAATAGACTCCTTCCTCTCTAGCATTGATCGCTGGTGTAAGTTAGCACCGGACTTGCTGCAAGACTCTGCAAAAAATACAGCAATTCCATTTATCGCATTGCAACAAACATCCGTTCCTTACCCTCTAGTTGGGGTAATTAGCCCGTGGAATTTTCCACTGTTGCTATCAACCATTGATACCATCCCGGCATTACTGGCGGGTTGTGGTGTCATTGTCAAACCCAGTGAAATTGCTCCCCGCTTCGTAGCACCACTGAAAACAGCACTCACCGCTGTTCCCGAATTGCGCGATGTCTTAACTTTTGTTGAAGGAGCAGGCGAAACTGGTTCTATTTTGATTGAAAATGTAGATTTGGTATGCTTTACAGGCAGTGTAGCAACGGGGCGAAAAGTGGCAGAAGCGGCTGCTAAACGGTTTATTCCGGCTTTTTTGGAATTAGGAGGAAAAGACCCTGCGATCGTTTTAGAATCAGCCGATTTAGAATTAGCAACCTCAGCAATATTGTGGGGTTCCGTTGTCAACACTGGACAGTCGTGTTTATCAATTGAGCGAATTTACGTTGCTGAATCAATATTTGACAAGTTTTACCATCAACTAGTAGCTAAAGCTTATCGCCTTCAACTAGCCTACCCCACAGTCGAAAGTGGAGAAATTGGCCCCATCATCGCCGAAAGACAAGCGGCAATTATTAGCGGTCATCTTCTAGATGCAGTAGAAAAGGGAGCAGTAATTCACTGCGGCGGTGTAATTGAAGACTTAGGTGGGGGTTGGTGGTGTCGTCCAACAGTGCTCACCCAGGTTAATCATTCCATGAAAGTAATGACTGAAGAGACGTTCGGCCCCATTATGCCAATAATGCCTTTTTCCACAGTAGAGGAAGCAGTGTCTTTAGCAAATGACTCAATTTATGGATTAAGTGCTGCTGTGTTTGCCTCGGAACCCGAAGCTTTAGAAGTTGCCCAGCAGATAGATGCAGGTGGTATTAGTATCAATGATGCTGCACTCACCGCCATCATGCACGAGGGAGAGAAAAACGCCTTCAAATTCTCCGGTATGGGAGGGTCACGCATGGGTGCGGCAGCGCTGAAACGGTTTATGCGAAAAAAAGCTATTTTGATTAAAACTAACGATACTAATGACCCTTGGTGGTTTGGGGATGGGGAGTGACCCCATCATCACTATGCAACTCATTACCGTAACTAATGGCGATCGCTTCTGCCACAGTTTCGTCTACGATAACCAAAGCACTTGGAAGAACTTTCATAGTTTTGGTTCAGAACACAAGTCCATTCGTTCAGAACACGAGTCCATTCGTTCAGAACACGAGTCCATTCGTTCAGAACACGAGTCCATTCGTTCAGAACACGAGTCCATTCGTTCAGAACACAAGGTCATTCGTTCAGAACACGAGGTCATTCGTTCAGAACACAAGTCCATTCGTTCAGAACACAAGTCTGTTGGTTCACTTGGTCAGTGGTGTGGTGTTAAAGTATGGCAAAGAGAGCTGGGAATATGAGATGGAGTTTAGACTAAAATCGATTTGTTATCATGTAATACACCATAAATTTGCGATGTATTACATGGTAAGCAATATTTCGCCAATGGTATCGGGATCTCGGCTCCATCCCTTATTGACATAGACAGTTGTAACTAGAGACGGATATTGAATCGTTTCCATACCCTACAGTACAAGTAGTAGACCAAATCGGAAGAAGATTGAAGCCAGGACGAAAACCTTCACCTCCTGCATTTGTGGAACATACATAAAACTCGTTTCCATTGCTATAAAAGCCAGAAGAAACTGCCGTCTTGCCTGCATCACGGCAAACACGCTCACAGAATCTACCATTTGCAGGCACCCAACTCAAACTTTGTGAAAATGCAGGTTTTGCAGTGGAGCTTATCAAAGATGAAACTAAAATAATAATGAAAAAGGTGATCGATATTATTCCTGCAAGATAACCAATACTTTTTCGTACTTGCATATACTTACCTATTTCCTAATTAATTACCTACTAAGATGTAGATATAAACCTATAATTTAAAATTAAAATACGAACTCCAAAAATTACGAAAATCCATTATTAATCTTTACAACACTCCCAACCTTTCCTGACACACCCGACCCCACCACCTACCCATAGTCTCAAGAGCGATCGCATTCACAACCCAGTGCGATCGCTTTTGTGGTGGGTAGTTAAATTTAAGTTGGTGCAGTTAAACTGGACTTTAGACTAAAAGGCTAGAGAAAAGCAGTCAGCAGTAACACTGACTGCCGTAAAGTCAATGAAAGTAATCGATAAATCATTGACGTGATGATCTTGACACAACTAGAAAAATTTCGGCAAGCTATCTACGATTGTTTGGGGAAAGCAAAAGATGCTGTATTTGAATTGATGGATGCAGTATTGACAAGTCCGAGTATCCCATCGTTTGTAAGCTTGTCACAAAGCCCAGTGTTTCGACGGCAATGGTCGAGCGTTTATGCAGCACTGCATGATAGTTGTCCACCGAAAAGGAAGTTGATGAAGCTGCTGGTACAGGAAAAAAAGCGATGCCTGGGTTGGGCTATGCCTACGTATTTGTAAAGCCACCATCACCCAGTTAAAATCGACCGCAGATTTAAAAGCGGCTGCTAAACAAACGGCGTAACGGGCAATAAGTAGGTATCATTTACTGTAAATGATGCCCATTGCTTGGCAGACGATTCAGTGTTGGATCAACTTTAAAACCAAGAGGAACATCAAGATTCCTAACACTCCTAAGTTGAACTGTCACTAGTGAGAATAGTATTACAAATAGGCATTCCATTAGTAAAAACTACTCTGGAAAAATAGTATGAGGTTGGAGTAATGGATGAGCAGCATCGGTACTTGCGAATCGCCCTTGTTGTTGTTGGAATTGCTTTTCTCCTGGTCTATCCGTTGATGAAGGTCTGGCCATCGGGCTGGTCATGGCAACCAGGTCAATATGAATACGAACAGATGATCGTGGGTGTTTATGCGACGCTCGGTGTCTTTTTACTATGGGCTTCTCGAAAACCAGAAGTGCATCTCAGTTTAATCTGGTTCACCGTCTGGTCGAGTTTTGTCCACGGGCTGATCATGGCGGTACACGCAGTGATTGACCCTGCGGAACGTGGACACCTGTTCGGCGATGTTCCAGCATTGATATTAGTAGCAATTGTCCTTGGTTTCCTAGCATCACGCGAAGTAGCGCCAGTGCATGAATGAGCGCGGCATAACAAATTAAATGCAGTGGATAGAGCCCAAAAAGGTTGCTAGATATGAATTTGTTCAACTGGGCCGACCATAAGGCGATCGCTAGCCGCGCCAGCCCTCTCAATTTTTGGCGGCCACAGCGATGTCATGGCAGCGCGTGGTACTGGTTTTGCCAGTTTATCTTCTAAAGAATTTACGCCACCGATAATTAAAGCTGTCTTTGATAACCTTCCCACTCCCCACTCATAATATGCGAACATAATTAAGTTGTAGCTGACTACCTGCACAGAGGTTAAAAGGTCGCGGACTTAGCGCAAGGTGACTCGATTTTAGAAAATGCCTTATTTAGTGAAGACTGGCATTTGCTGTCACTGGCTTAAAGGTTCCAGGCATTGTAATAAAAGACCCTGGTTGTACAGCGAAAACCTTTCCCGATTACTTTACTCGATTTTCCAAATGTTAGAACAATAAAAGGTGAATTGCAATGCCTAATATTCGAGAAGGAATGCCCGTGCTTGCTCGTCATGAAGGAGATTGGGTAGGAACTTATACATTAATTGATACAACAGGAAAAATTCTCGATAGTCATGAGTCTCATTTAACTTGTCAATTTCCAGAAAATGGCCCTCATCCCTACTATCAAATCAATCGCTACAAATGGTCTAATGGTAAACAAGAAGAGCATGAATTTCCAGGAAGCTATAAAGATAATAAACTCTGGTTTGACACTGATCGCATCCAAGGGAAAGCTTGGGAAGCCGATGATTCAATTGTGATTTTGTGGTTTAGTTATATAACAAACCCAGAAATGAGTTTATACGAAATGATCTATATTAGTCCTGACAATAACAATCGTGCCCGCACTTGGCATTGGTTTAAGAACAACAAAATTTTTCAACGCACACTAATTCAAGAAGAACGGGTAAGATAGTAATTTATTTGCTCAGAGATAATCACTCATTATTTTTCAGCCCGCACAGGCGGATTACCCTGTGGGTGACGCTCCTTCTCTGCGAGACGCTACGCGAACGTCGCTAACGCTGAAAGCGTTCTCGTAAGAGTAGGCGCAAAGCGTTTATGTTTGTGTAGCCACAATTTCGAGTCGTTAGGCTTTCATCTCAAATTTCAACTTAGTAAGGTACACGCATGGCAAAAGGCGACAAAATAAACTTTTCTACTCCTAGTGGTTTCCCAGAATTTCTGCCTAGTGAAAAACGTCTAGAATTATATTTGCTAGATATCATCCGTAGAGTTTTTGAAAGCTATGGATTTACGCCCATCGAAACACCTGCCGTAGAACGTTTAGAAGTACTGCAAGCTAAAGGAAATCAAGGCGACAATATCATTTATGGCATTAACCCTATCCTGCCACCAAATCGGCAAGCCGAGAGAGATAAATCAGGGGAAACTGGTTCAGAAGCAAGAGCTTTAAAGTTTGATCAAACAGTTCCTTTAGCAGCGTATATTGCCCGTCACCTGAATGAATTAACCTTTCCCTTTGCCCGCTACCAAATGGATGTAGTTTTTCGTGGTGAACGAGCAAAAGATGGGCGTTTTCGGCAGTTTCGTCAGTGTGATATTGATGTAGTTGCTCGTCGTGAACTCAGCTTGCTCTATGATGCTCAGATGCCTGCAATTATCACTGAGATATTTGAAGCAATAAATATTGGTGATTTTCTGATTCGCATCAATAATCGCAAAGTTCTTACAGGCTTTTTTAAGTCAGTAGGAATTACCGAAGACAAAATTAAATCGTGTATTGGTATTGTTGATAATCTAGAAAAAATTGGTGAAAGTAAAGTAAAACAAGAATTAGAGAAAGAAGGGGTTTTAGGAGAACAGACTCAAAAAATTATTGATTTTATTAAAATTGATGGTTCCGTTGATGAAGTATTAGATAAGCTTAAGCATCTCGCCCAAAACCTGCCAGAAACCGAGCAATTAAGCCTGGGAGTTAGCGAATTAGAAACGGTAATTACAGGCGTGCGTAATCTCGGAGTTGCCGAAAATCGTTTCTGTATTGATTTATCCATTGCCCGTGGACTTGATTACTATACTGGTACAGTTTATGAAACAACCTTATTAGGACATGAAGCTTTAGGTAGTATCTGTTCTGGCGGTAGATATGAAGAATTAGTCGGAGTATTTTTGGGTGAAAAAATGCCTGGCGTAGGCATTTCTATCGGCTTAACTCGCTTAATAAGTCGGTTGTTAAAAGCTGGTATTCTTAGTACCTTAGCTGCTACACCAGCCCAGGTGATGGTAGTGAATATGCAAGAAGATTTAATGCCAACTTATTTAAAAGTTTCGCAACATCTGCGTCAGGCTGGAATTAATGTCATCACTAACTTTGATAAGCGCCCCTTGGGTAAACAATTTCAGCTAGCAGATAAGCAAGGAATTCAGTTTTGTGTAATTATTGGTTCCGAGGAAGCAGCAGCACAAAAATCCTCGCTGAAAGATTTGAAAACGGGTGAGCAAGTAGAGGTGCTACTAGTAGATTTGGCTGAGGAAGTTAAAAGAAGGCTTGGTTAATAAACTACGCAAGTTCTAAGGGTAGAAACCCAACAAAATCCTTGATTTTGTTGGGTTTCACCTTAATCAAGCAAAAATATATGACAATTCTCAACGCTCGTAATTTATCTTTAGAAGAAGTTCATCGTCTGTTTGGCTTCCAAAAACAGTACAGTGACTCATTTTCTAACTACTTATCTCTAGAACCTCTCACGGAAGCAGAAGAGCAGGAACTTCTGCAAATTAGAAATGACTTTGATAGATATCTTACAGCAGGGAAAGTTTCTGAAGGTCAGGTAAAGTTTCTTGCAGTTGCTCCTTTATTAAGATTAGCTGGTTTTTATCGCTATCCTATCGAGATTCCTTTGGAGGAAAATATTACTGATATTGAGGTTGAAGATGAAGATATCAAAATTAAAGGAAGATTTGATATTTTAGCTATTAGTAAAGCTAAACATACAAAACCTCAAATATATTTTTGGGTACTGTTAATTGAATCTAAAAATAGTCAGATTGATATATCAACTGGTTTATCTCAGCTGCTCACATACTCTTATAAAAATTTAGATAATCAAAAATCAGTTTGGGGATTAACAACTAATAGGAGAAGTTATCAGTTTGTCTATATCGAGCAAGGAAATCCTTCTATTTATTACCTGTTACCAGAATTAAACTTAATGGAAAGAGAGCGTTCAAGCCAGTTGCTACAAGTTTTAAAAGCAATTTGTCAGCTTTAAAAGCGTAGTTAAAGATGCCGAGAGAGCTTTTTTATAAGTTGTCAGACTTTTCAAACATCCTCTAAGGATTATTTAAGCGATCGCTATTATATGTAATAAACTTTAACCTCTCTCCTAAAAGGAGCTACGGTGTACACACAAGTTTCTCTGGACGCTTACGGTTTATCGAAATAGCTCAAAAAAACCTCACCCTGCTTATGCTACGCAAAAGCTGTCCCTCTCCTTACGAAGGCTACGGTGTACACACAAGTCTTCTAGAGTTTCGCCACAGGTTTTGATCCCCCCAACCCCCCTTAAAAAGGGGGGCAAAAGCCTTTCAAAGTCCTCCAATTTATCGGAGGATTTAGGAGGATCTACAAGACTTTGGTTTTGTATAAAGATGTGTGTACAGCGTAGCTTTGGTAAGGAGAGCGATGTCCGTCAGGACAGGATGAGGTTTTTGTTTTGGGTAATTCGATGACTTGTGTGTACACCGTAACTCCCCTTATGAGAGATAGGGACAACCGTATATTTACTATTTTATTTTTAACTCTATCTCTGGCTACAACACCCCAGTTTGTAATTGCTCAAAACAATATTGAACAGCTATTTCAACAAGGCAACGCTGCCGAAACAGTCAGTAACAACTCTCAAGCTGAGACAATTTGGCGCAAAGTTTTGCAGCTTGAACCCAATAATGGCAAAGCTTATAACAATTTGGGTAACGCTTTGCGGCGACAGGGGAAAATAGATGCAGCATTAGCAGCTCACCAGAAAGCGTTAGAACTCAACCCTAATGATGCTGAAGCTTACGTTGGTATAGGGAATGTGCGAAATGCTCAAGGGAAATCAGAGGAGGCATTAGCATCTCACCAAAAAGCCTTGCAACTCAACCCTAACTCGGCTAATGCTTACAACGGTCTAGGCAATGTGCTGAGTAACCAAAAGAAATTAGATGCTGCGATCGCTGCATATCAAAAAGCAATTCAACTAGATGCCAAATATGCTTTTGCTTACATTAATCTCGGCATTGCCCTGAGGGAGCAGAAGAAATTAGATGCAGCAGTTGCCGCCTACCAAAAAGCAATTCAACTCAACCCCAACGATGCCAATGCTTACAACAATCTCGGCATTGCCTTGAGTGAGCAGAAGAAATTAGATGCAGCAGTCACCGCCTACCAAAAAGCAATTCAACTTAACCCTAACTTGGGTGGTGCTTACTACAATCTCGGCATTGCCTTGAGTGAGCAGAAGAAATTAGATGCAGCAGTCACCGCCTACCAAAAAGCAATTCAACTCAACCCCAACTTAGCTACTGCTTACTACAATCTCGGCATTGTCCTGAGTGACTAGAAGAAATTAGATGCAGCAGTCACCGCCTACCAAAAAGCAATTCAACTCAACCCCAACTTAGCTACTGCTTACTACAATCTCGGCATTGTCCTGAGTGACTAGAAGAAATTAGATGCAGCAGTCAC
>JAHHHS010000048.1 GCA_019359215.1 Nostoc indistinguendum CM1-VF10
AGAAGAAATTAGATGCAGCAGTCACCGCCTACCAAAAAGCAATTCAACTCAACCCCAACTTAGCTACTGCTTACTACAATCTCGGCATTGTCCTGAGTGACTAGAAGAAATTAGATGCAGCAGTCACCGCCTACCAAAAAGCAATTCAACTCAACCCCAACTTAGCTGATGCTTACAACAATCTTGGCAATGCCCTAAGTGAGCAGAAGAAATTAGATGCAGCAGTCACCGCCTACCAAAAAGCAATTCAACTCAACCCCAACTTAGCTACTGCTTACTACAATCTCGGCATTGTCCTGAGTGACTAGAAGAAATTAGATGCAGCAGTCACCGCCTACCAAAAAGCAATTCAACTCAACCCCAACTTAGCTGATGCTTACTACAATCTCGGCAATGCCCTAAGTGAGCAGAAGAAATTAGATGCAGCAGTCACCGCCTACCAAAAAGCAATTCAACTCAACCCCAACTTAGCTACTGCTTACTACAATCTCGGCATTGTCCTGAGACAGCAGAAGAAATTAGATGCAGCAGTCACCGCCTACCAAAAAGCAATTCAACTCAACCCCAACTTAGCTGATGCTTACTACAATCTCGGCAATGCCCTAAGTGAGCAGAAGAAATTAGATGCAGCAGTTGCCGCCTACCAAAAAGCCCTAATATTGCCAGAAGATAAGTCTGGAAACCCAGCCAGCGCTCATACTCTCGCTAATAATAATTTGGGTTTAGCATTCCAACAGCAAGGGAAACTAAAAGAAGCCATTGCGAAGTTTGACGAGTCAGAAAAAATTGACCCCAATTATATCTATGCCAGTAACAACAATAGAGAAGCACGGCGGTTATGGATAGAGCAACAGAATAAACTAGCTAGCGTAGAAGACGATCGCCAATGGTTGCGTTGCCTAAGAATGATTCAACTGTACCCATTAAGCGTTCTGTGGTACGCATCACTGCGGAGTTTTTTAGCCGTGAACGCCAGGGAACAGAGATTGGCACTGGTGTAGTAATTCGGCGAGAAGCTAACCGGACATTAATTCTCACTAATCGTCATCTCATTTTTGATGGCTATGAACAAGGTAAAAATATTCAAATTGAATTTTTCAGTTCACCACCCGAAAACCAAGTGCGAATGCGGCGAGATGCCAAGCTGTTCAAAATGACTTCCACAGATGAAGAACTCGATTTAGCTGTTTTAGAAGTTACCGATAATCTGCCAGAAGATATCCAACCCTTACCCATCTCCTCAACTGCGATCACCCCGAAAATGCCCATTCGGATTATCGGTCATTCTGCTCAAAGAGGTGAAGATAAATCTTGGTCTATGGAATCAGGACAAATCAGCTATCAAAACCAGCAATTAGAAATATCTCAAGCTGCACTCAAACCTGGTTATTCTGGCAGTCCTGTGCTTGATTCCCAAAATCAACTTTTAGGCATCGTCTTCGCCCGAAAAAAAGATCAAAAGCGAGATTTCGCTTATCCCATGTCTGAGATTCAAAAACAACTGCTTACCTGGAGCATTACTTTAAACAAGCCATGAATTATAAAATTATTCTTGCCAGCCTATTAATTCTCAGCCTCAGCCATCTTCCTGCTGCTGCTTCTTGCCCAGAAGGGAACCCCAAATCTACCGATTATATCCGCCGCAAACCACCCAACCGTTGCGAAGGTATCAAAGAAGAACCATTAAGCAGCAATAGCTTGAGCTTAATTTCCATTGCTACTCGCAACCTCGCCAGTTTCGGTAACACTCTCACAGTACAAATTCCACAAATAAATGGTGGGAAAAACCCTCAAGTAATAGTGAAATCATTGAACGATAATTATCACTATCAAATGGATGACTTGTTATTGTCTAAGAATGGTTCGCGTTTCAGCTTTAGCTGGGATACTTACGTTCTCAGACAAGCCAAAATACCAGCAAATGAACTCCGCGCTGTGGCATCCTATAGCCTTGGTTTGCAACCTGTGTATGTTCCAGTGATTTTGGGGCAAACTTCTGGCAAGTATGAATTCGTCTTTTATTCGGAGAATCGAGTTAGATTTACCACCTTTGAAATCCTCCCCCAAGGTAAAAAATCAATTTATAGCACTTCCCGCCCTAACCCAAAAAAGGGTGAAACTATTTTTACTTGGGATGGACGCAACGCCCCAACTGGGCGCTATGAGATACGTTATGTTGCTAATATTGAACGAAGAAATGAACCTAGCGATCGCATCGAAAGGCGAATTGTATTTGAACATAACCCAAATTGGTTGAAATAAATTATGGCATCTCGGCAAAAAGCCAAACAAAGTTTTTCCAACTTCATCAAGATTCGCCAATGGTTGAATTCTCTGAAAACATATCTAATTGCGTGGTTTGTAGTAAGCACTTCAGTGCTTAAGCGCCTACTACGAGTTATTTCAAACCATAAGAATTCATTTTTGGTGTTGCTGTTACTTTTGTTTTTGACTCTTGTCACACTTGCTGCGATCGCACCTGGTACTCATACATTTGAAGGTAATATCATTTCTCAAGAAATGAGCTTTATTTATAATGGACAGCAACCCAAACGGTTTATAGAAAATATTAGTGGCATCAAACAATTAGAAAGTGAAGGTATTCAAATCTTAACTTTCACAGGCAAGTTTGAAAGTGAATTTTCCCAACTTAATCAGTCAAAGTCGTTAAAAATCCAACTTAAAGACCGCGAAAGTAAATGGATTATTGCTACGGCTAATTCCGAAGGAACGAGCGAAATCGATTTAGATGAACTGCGGCTGCAACCGAATACAAAAGTAACTGGACTAAATTATGACTTTTTTCGGAATCAGTTAGCTTTTTCTCTACAGCGAAATCCTAAACTAGATTTAAAAATCAACCCAAATATATTAAAACTCTATTTAGGTGAACAACCAATCAAAATTATAGTAGAAGGTTATAAATTACTAGATTCAGATTTAAAGAATAAGATAGATAACCAAATACCTCTAGAATTTATTTTAAATCCAGATAATAAAGAATTAAACTTAGAAATTCCTCAAAATACCAATATTTATATTACCTTAGCTAAAGCTGCAAAATATGAATCTTAACAATGGTTTAGAGGCAAAATAGAAACTAAAAATGTTCAGTTTATAGATGTAGATAGAAATGGCAGTGATCTCAGAGATGACTTAGATGTTTCTACTATTGTAGAAGGCAAAATTCGCATGGTAGGGCAGGAACAAGAAATTAAACGAAATCAATTTCTCATGGGAGAAAAGCCTGATACTCCCTTAAATATTCAACTAATCCGCCACCTGCAAATCGTTCCCAAAAAGGGCATAGAAGCCCGCTTTTCTGGTAGAACTAAACAGATTCAAATCGGTCTAGATCAAGATTTTCCAGTTTCCAGAATCCAGGGTAGCTGGTTAGATGGCGTTTTACCTCGTGATGCAATTATTGCGCTGTTCTCTTTTGGGGCTGCTACAGTTGTGAATCTTCTGTCTTGGTTATTTAGTAACGCTTCTAAATCAGAGTCAAATCCATAGCCGTTAAAATAATTCGTAATTCGTAATGGGCTACGCCCCGCTACGCTAACGTAATTCGTAATTAAGTTTTGCAATGGGGGATAAAGACAAGAGCCGCGAAACTTGCCGATGACGAAGTGGGGGAGTTAAATCCCCAGAATTTGTTAGGAGTTAAGAGTTAGGAGTTAAGAGTTAAGAGTTAGAAGTTAAGAATTACGAATTAATCCGCAATACACTTCACCAAAGCTATGATCGGCATAAATCTCAATCACTAAATCAACCACTGTTGCATCTTTTACCAACGGTTTGATGAATAATTCCGGGTGAAGCGATCGCCAAAAATAATTGACAAATTGCTCTATCTCTGCATTGTTCATCCCCGATTTACCCGTAGCAATCATCTGCTGTTCCGCCTGTTTGCGCCACTCTAAAGAACAACGGTAATCGGTGGGATATAGCACAATTAAGCTGTCTAATCGTTCCCACAGTGGTAGATAATCATGGAGCCTACGATTAATATCACGGGCAAATGCTCTATCTTCATCTGTGACAATTGGCGGTGGTGCAGTATCAAATACATCTGCGTTAATTGGCCGGACGCCCACAAACCAACCTTCAAACAGTACAATATCTACACCTGTGACGATTTCTGAAGTAGTGCGATCGCCAGCACCTCCAAAAGCAGATTTATCAAAACGGGGAACCATCACCGAACTTTGCAACTGGCGGATTCGATCTAGTACATTTAAACCTAAATCTACATCGTGGGTTCCTGGTGGGCCGCGCCAAATCAAGCGGGGATCTTGTTGTGTTAAAACCAAGCGATCGCTGTAAGTTTTATATAAGTCATCCAAAGACAAACTCACACTCCGGTATCCCAACTGATTCAGAATCAAGCTGAGAACCTTGGACATTGTGGTTTTACCAGTGCCTTGTCCTCCCAATATTCCCTGAATCAGGGGGCGTTCTAACTGTTGGCGGTGCGATGCTAGCTTGATTCCCAAAGGAAGCCACAAGTCCCACAATACTTGTAACATTTCTTTGGGTTCGATTTGGAGGGTAGTTTGACAAAATTGGCTAAAACCTGGGAAGACAGATTTTAGTAAATGCGATCGCCTTTCGATTACTTCATCAACATTATCCGGCGTGATCCCAAAAGCTTTTGCCCTTAACCTATCTGCCAATGCTGCTTCTTTTGCTTGCTGCTGCCAAGTTTCCCCTAGCTCATCGTTTACTAAAATTTCGCCCAGCCACCAACTCATAATTTACTCCTCCTTGTTCCCCTACCTCTTCTCACGAACCCAGCTTAAAGGCTTCGAGAAACAGGCCGTAGATGAAACCAACTTTGAGCAGATTTAGTGATTCTACGAAGAGCGATCGCTTGGCGAAAAAGGTCTGGCTGTAAAATATTCTACTAGTCACTTCCGTCAATACTACTAAAAAACCAGCGACAAAAATATCTAATTCTGCCCGTTGGCCAGCTGTAGTGGACATTACGTTTGCTAGAAAAAAACCGAACAAAAAACTTATGATCAGCAACGATAGCCGCCGCCAAGGATTTAAAAACCATTGCCCCAAGCGTGTAGCAATGGCATCGAATAAGTTATTGAGACGAGTGTTTTGCATTACAAGGGCTTCTGGGAAAAAGTCAAGATATCTTAAAACATCTCTTATATTAAGGAGGATACTGGTTTTATCATCAGGTTGTTTGTTAATATTGTAAATATATACTGGACTTCCAGTGTTTATTTAAATTTGCCAATTTTATCATCTTCAGGGAAGTACAGTTTCTTGGAGAATGTTTGGAAAGTATAAATATTTAGTTTGATCCCGCGAAACTAGGCTTAAAAAGTGGGAAAGTGACTCAAATATCCCTTTTTTAAGGGTAGTCAGTTGCTTGGGGTGGTTCAGAAAGAGCCAACGGGAAACCCGTCTTCTTTGCCTGGATTCACCGTGCTACCTTCCCATTGTGCGAACTGGCGTGGATTTACGATAATCTTCAAAGGCTTTCCAAACATTCTTGTAAGGTGGCTTTTAATAGTAGGAGATAAAATATAGTACTTAGATTTATCTAAAGTTTGGCAAAGTACGCCTTGTTGAGTCCGTTAGCGGTTTCAGGAAAGTTTTATTTTTTTATCCAAATGAATTGGCTAGCTCGGCATCTAATTTTCTTGTTTTTATCTAAGTCTAGCGTCAAGACAAAAAGCAATGGGTGTCTGTACCCCTTGTTTGTCAAATATCAAAGACATAATTTCTTCCAAATATTTTCTAATCAAAATGATACTTGTAATACATTGGTATCCCCAATTGTAGGAAAGTCTATATTAAGCTACTTTCTATGATTGCTTTTTGTGATAATAGGCTACTATTTGGTCAAGCCTAGACAAAATATTTATTTCTAATAACTATCAATATGAAATCTTCGTTATATCGTAACCTTGGTGTTACAGCTTCTTGCTTGGGACTGCTTGTTGCTCTAGTGGCATACTTTGGAGTGAGCGTATCCTTTGATTCCACAAACCCAGATACATCTTCACAACTACCAGCTGAAACTACTCAGTGGGAAACCACTTCCTCTACACCCGTTTCACCTGAAAAAGGTATTTCCGCTAGTCTATCTACTCCAACAACTACCCCAACTAATCAAGTAGACCATAGCATTAAAGAGAACACTTATCCTGTCTTGGCAGAGCGTGATAAATCAGCAAGCATTGCCAAAGATCAAGGAACTTTACGAATGAGCAATCAAACAAATCAGCCTGTACGGTTGGCCCTACTGGCGCGACAGTCGGTAGCAAAAGGCTCTGGTACTAAACAAGCTAACTATGATGTACCGGCACATTGGGATTTTGCTCCCCAAGAAGGTAGTGACAAAGGACTAATTCTATCCCTACCTAAAAATAATTTAAAACTGGAGAAGGGAGATATTTTAATTGCTTTTGCACAAGATGGTTCCCGTCGTTACTGGGGCCCCTATGTTGTCGGTGAAACTCAATTACCTAAATGGAATTACCAAAATAGAGAATGGCAATTAGTGGTGAGTCCATAGTCCATATTTAGGTAAATTCAGCTACTATCAGCAAGACAAGTTGCTTAGAGCAAGTTGTTCAATTGAACCGCGTAAGTATAGCTGAAAGTGAGCAAAAAGCTTTAATTAATCTACTTACAGGATTCAAGCAGAGAGTGCAACAACTTTTAGCACACCACATCCGGCACTAAAGCTAGTGCTATTAATACAGAGATAAGAATATATCTCTGTATTTAAATATATAAATTATTTATCTGACAGTGAACAAACTCCCTGAAAATTAAATTTTTGTCTAGATATGAATAAGGATTGATCTATCTAAGTACTTGTACCAAAAAGCGTATTTTTTAGAAACACGAATCTCCCACCACAGCGTAAGCTTGGTGGGGGAGTGTCAATTTAATATCTTGCCACTCCCTAACAATTGGCGATGGGCTACGCCCCACCATAGGTGATCACAACCTATCTTAAATTAACTTTGAATGTAAAAAATTGCCCCGCACTTACAGAAGCTAAGTATGGGAATATTTCACTAGACTGATTTTACGTAACGTTAACTGGGAACAGGAGCAATTTATCGAAGTGTTTAGTGAGAAAGTTATTCCGGATTTGGTATAAGAAAAAGCATGATCACTGCAATATGTGCAATCGCCTTAGTCATCGTACATTTATTTTCAGGTAAATTACAATTCCTCAATACTAAACTGCGTAGTCGTTGGCTCTCATTTGGCAGTGGGGTATCTGTCGCTTATGTGTTCGTCCATGTTTTGCCAGAATTAAGTAAAGCCCAAGTAACACTCCAAAGCAGTTTGGATATTAGGCTTGCTTTTTTAGAGCATCACGTCTATTTGGTGGCACTTTTAGGTTTAGGGGTGTTTTATGGCTTAGAGCGATTTGCAAACAAGTCGCGTCAACACAATCAAAAAACAGGCAAGGGAGATATTACCTCTTCAGGAGTTTTTTGGATACATATTGCTTCTTTTGCTGTTTATAACGCTTTAATTGGTTACTTGCTAGTACATCGAGAAGAATCAAGTATCAAGAGTTTATTGTTCTTTTCCTTTGCGATGGGATTGCATTTTGTAGTTAACGATAATGGTTTACGCGAAAACCACAAACAAGTATACGACCGGATTGGAAGGTGGTTGTTAGTAGCTGCGATAATTGTTGGTTGGGCAATTGGTATTGGCACGGTAATTCATCAGGCCGCCGTCGCAGTTCTCTTCGCCTTTTTAGCCGGAGGTATTGTACTGAATGTACTTAAGGAAGAACTACCAGAACAACGAGAAAGCCGCTTTTGGGCGTTTGCATTGGGTGCGATCGGCTATGCAATTCTTTTATTAGCTTTTTAATTTCTGGCTCAACCACAAAACCCTAAGATACTAGTAACGCAAGGTGGAAGTCAAAAGTCAAAATGAATACAGCGTAGGCGTTTCGTTATTCTTTTGGTATGAAGTACAACGGAATCTGTTTACTTTAGTTGTACGTGAGCATATTTTTGGTAATCTTAATAGTGATGGCATTATATAAAACTCATAAATAATGCTTTTTGTCAATGCGTAAGTTTTAGTAATTAAACGAACATAATATGAGAGAGAATTGTTGAATTTGAGCCTTGTTAAGAACAAAAGATAGATAACTAACGACTATTGATTAGTGATTGTTGACTATTGACTAATGAGCATGAAATTGAGTGTTAAGCACACTGTTGATCAGTGGTTCAACAAAATAGCAAAGAATCCAGCCCTTGGTGTAACTGTGTCGATTTTGTGGTTGATAGTGATTGGCTGGATAGCTTTTGGGTGGAATTTGGGCAATACTGGCTTAATTGATGAGACAGAGCCGTTGTTTGCCGAAGCTTCGCGCCAGATGTTCGTCACAGGTGATTGGATTACCCCATTTTTCAATGGTGACACTCGTTTCGATAAACCTGCTTTAATTTACTGGTGTCAAGCGATCGCTTATGCAATTATTGGGGTGAATGAGTGGGCAGTACGACTTCCTTCTGCGATCGCAGCATTCGCCTTAGTTTGTTTAGCTTTTTATACCGTACAGTGGTATTTGGATAAACAAGATGAATTAGAGCAAGTTTCACGTCCTACTCGCCGCTACTTAACATCTTTTATAGCAGCAGCGCTAATGGCACTCAATGCCGAAACTATTATTTGGGCGAGAATTGGTGTCTCTGATATGCTGCTCACCGGATGTATGGCATCAGCTTTGTTATGTTTCTTTCTCGGCTATGCAGGGAAGGGAGTAGAGAGTAGGAAGCAGGGAGCAGGGAGCAGGGAGCAGGTGGAAAATTCCTCTCCTCTGCCCCCTGCCCCCTGCCCCTCTGCCTCTTCTGCCCCATTCCCTAATAAGTGGTATATAGCTTGTTACGTGCTGATTGCTGGCGCAATTTTGACTAAAGGCCCAGTGGGAATTGTCTTGCCAGGGCTAATTGTTGCCGCCTTTTTGCTCTACGTGGGAAAGTTTCGAGAGGTGTTGCGGGAAATGCGCCTTCTCGTAGGTATATTGATAATTTTAGGTTTATCAGTACCTTGGTATGCTTTAGTAATTTGGCGTAATGGCTGGAATTATATTAATGCCTTTTTTGGTTATCACAACCTGGAACGCTTTACAGAAGTAGTTAATGGTCACTCAGCACCTTGGTATTTTTACTTCTTAGTGGTGCTGCTGGGGTTTGCACCATACTCAGTGTATTTACCAATCTCTATAGTAAGACTAAAGTTTTGGCAGCGATCGCACTGGCGATCGCTTGAACGTTTTCAGCAGTTCGGTTTATTCGCCTGGTTCTGGTTTGCTAGCATCTTTGGTTTTTTCAGCATTGCTGTTACCAAACTCCCTAGCTATGTATTGCCTTTAATGCCAGCAGCAGCCATCCTAGTAGCCCTATTTTGGAGCGACTTTTTCCAGGATACACAGGCGAGGCAAATTCCTTTTTCCTCGTCTCCCCTTGTCTCTGCCTCTAGCACTCCTCCCGTCTCCCCCTCTTTTCTCCGAGTTAGTGGTTGGATGAATGTAATGTTTTTATCAGTTCTGGCAACAGCACTGTTTAACATAACCCACATTTTAGGTACTGATCCAGCTATAAGTAACTTCCACGAACTAATTCAACAATCTGGTTTACCAGTAATAGCCGGCCTCATGTGGCTGATTTGTGCCATTTCAGTTGGGGGTTTATTACTAAGCCACCGATGGAACTACATTATCGGTATTAATTTAATCGGGTTTGTGGCGTTTTTAATTTTTGTCTTAACTCCTGCTTCGTTCTTTATTGATCGAGAACGTCAATTACCCTTAAGAGAATTGTCTGCGGTCATTTTAGAAGCAAAACAACCAAATGAAGAATTGATCATGCTTGGCTTCAAAAAGCCTAGTGTGGTATTTTACAGCCGCATTCACGTAAATTATTTAAGATTTCCCCAAGAGGCTATAGAGCATATTCAAAACCAGGCTGCTAAGGGATTGCAACCTCCATCGCTGCTGCTATTGGCTGAACAGAAAAAGTTTTTACAAATGGACTTACAGCCAGATGATTATAAGAGTTTATCGACCAAGGGCGCTTATAGCTTGGTTCGAGTTCCTTTTAAGAAAAAGAAAAATCAAAAGATAGACATATCATAAATAGTCATTAGTCATTGGTCATTGGTCATTGGTTATTCACAAAAGACAAAGGACAAATGACTAATGACCTGATTAACATTTGTCATTGTAACCGTTGACAGCTAAAGCATCATTGATCTGGTTTAATAGGTCTTCCATTGATATTGATCGCGGTAATATTTGGGTAGCGATCGCACCAACAATCGTTTCTATAGATTCCAAACCATTCTTTTTCTGCTTGTCAATTTCCCTGTAAGCTACCCCAGGTTGAAAACTGGTTTCTAGACGATTTAATCGCTGATTCAGTACCAAAATTGGTGGTAATTTATCAGGCGAATTTCCCAATGTTTTCAGTGCTTTTAGCACGTCTTTATGGATAGCGGATTCTCCTAAACAAATTAGCAGTAAGTCAACGCTTTGGTGGCGAATTTGTTGTAACACTTCTGCCCAACAGGGACTCATCGCTGCTTTGAAGCCTGCTGTTTGTAGGTACTGAATTAAAGCTTGGAACCACTCAGATCCCCGTTCAGCAGTTTCACTACTAATTGAGCAATTTTTTGCTGTTCGATAACCCTTAACTTGCTTGCGTCTTACCTGTGGTAAATCACGCAGCATTGTCAAATCCACTACCAAGATGTTAGGAGGGCAGCAAATACCAGAAGCAATTTCCAGTACTGATAATAAGGCATCTGTTTTCTCGGTACGATTGTTATTGTCTTTGGTAAATGGTGTTAAGTAAGGAAATACAGATAACCCTGGTATTTTAGAAGCTATTAGCGTAGTAGCAACATCACAAGTAACAAGTGGTAGAGCCGCCAAACGTGAGTGCTGAATTAGTTGTTGCAGATAAATTTGAGCGGTGGTACTTTCGACATCTAGCAAAATGACATCAAATTGCCATACCCGCGCCAAAAGTTCTGCTTGATCTAAGTCATCTACTTCAATCACTCGGTGTTCTCGAAGTGAGGGGTGGGGATTGACCGATTCCAATTGGGGATTCACCAACCTGAGAATTCGCAGTGGGGTTTTAGTCCGGGTAATTGCGCTATTGTCTAACCCTTGCTGCAAAACGGCTTGTGCAGTACATAATTTTTCTAAAACTGGTGCTAAGACCTGATGCTCTACTGGCAAACTTAAGAAACCATCGGCTCGGTTAGCAAATGCTTGCTCCTTTTCTGCTCCCGTTGCGGTCACAATTACAGATATATGACGGGTTGCGGTGTCAGATTTCAGTAAAGTCAGCACATCCCAGCCTGATAGCAAGGGTAGCAACGGATTCAAAAATATCGCGATTGGTTGCAAGCGCCGAGCTTTTTCGACTGCTTCTGTCCCCGATCGCGCAATCACTACCCGATATCCTAAACCTTTGAGTTGTTCAGTCAAGTCTTCAATATATCGGGCTACTGCCTCGACTACTAAAACCAACCGTTGCGAACTGGCGGGATGATACTGTGTGGATGTACTAATATGCTGACGAGCTGCTGCGGGGTTTTCTCGTGTCTGTTGGTATCGTGTCTCTTCCTCTTCTCTGATGCCCATATCTGGTTCAGAAAAGCCTGTTTTTGGAGGACTAGGCGGCAGAAGTAGGGTAAACTGGCTACCTTTTCCTTCACGAGATAAGAAGCTGACATCTCCTCCGTGGAGACGGGCCAGGGCCCGAGTTAATACTAGCCCCAAACCAGTGCCTTCAAATTGGCGGGTGAGGGGATTTTCCAGTTGTTGGAATTTTTGAAAGATTAAGTGTTGCTGATGTTCAGGAATACCAATGCCTGTATCCCAAACCGTAAAGGCAATCCATCCTTCCCAACGGCTCACCCGCAGCCCGATTTCGCCAGATATTTCGGTGAATTTAAAGGCGTTAGAAAGTAGGTGTACTAGCATCTGACGTAAGCGCAATTCATCTGCCACTATCTGGTCTAAACCTAGTTCAATTGAAAGGCAGAATTCGGGAGCAGATGAACGAGCATTTTGTTGAGTTTGGGATGTTGTTTTAGGAGTTTGAGTGTGGATGGCTTTGGCTTCTGATAGGGCGCGATCGCACACAGCACTAATTTTTACTGGCGTCAGCGTTAAATCCATTTGTCCCGTTTCCATCCGGGTCAAATCTAAAATGTCATTAACCACACTCATCAGGTGGCGACCACTTTGATGAATCAGTCCCGCATAACGCGCTTGACGCTCGTTAAGTTCTCCCAACTGCTGATCCACGAGCAAGCGCGATAGTCCTAAAACGGCAGTTAGGGGAGTTTTGAGTTCATGACTAATACAAGCTAAAAACTCATCTTTGAGCCGATTGAGTTGAATTAAATCAGCATTTTTTGCTGCTAATTCTTTGCAAAGCTGCTGTTGTTCAGTGACATCAGTAGCTAAGACCAACCACAAATCATCGCTCAGTGCAGCCTTATTTTCAGCACTCATGGCTTGAAACTCAGGACTGTCTAATGGAATTTTGGTAAACTGCCAGATTCGCTCCTGACCATTTTGCACTTCGACAACGCAAGTACAAGTACCTACTTGGCTATCCAAATAGCACCGACTGTATACAGCATCTAGTGATGCTTCTTGCTGGGTCAGTTCTTGTTCACTACCATGCTCATTTTCCCCACCATTGGGATAAACCTTGATTGCTCGTTGGCTAACATATTCTGATTTTTCGGAGAGCTTAGGGGCAAGTATTGCCTCCACCTGTTGCCTAACTCCTTCTGGATCTTTCAAGGCTCCTAATTGCTGCCACCAGGCGGGATTTCGTGCTACCACCTCGCCACTACTCGTTTGCAACATCAAAGGCCAAGGCAGTCTTTCTAGCAACTGTACCAACGGCTGGTGTCCCAATGACTTAGGTTCTGGCGGCTGTACACCAGCATTATACTCATGGCGATGCTCACCAGATGATCTCTGTCCGGCTGAACTTAGTGACCCAGCCATGCGTTCCTTAGCCAACAATCGCAACAGGCGTGAACTATCCAGCAGCCCTAAATATTGACCATCAGAGTCAATCAGCGCCCAATCTAATTTCTGGTGTTTTTCGACTTGTGGATAACGCCAGTGCAAGCTTAATTGCTCTACACGCTCAGAAGCTGATATTGTCTGTATTGGCTCAATTAGACCTTGACCCCACGTAGAGAGTGATTGGTGTAAATTTAGATTTTTATCGTCACTATGTGTTAATAATTTTTGGATTAAACGGGCAGAATACAGCAATCCTATGGGGCAGTGGTGTTGATTCACTACTACCAAGCGATCGCACTGCTCTTGCTCAAAAATCTCTAACACCACTGCCAGAGAACTTGTTTGGGGGCAGCTAGGTACGGTTGCCTGAAAGTTATAAAGCGGGTAATCTAGCATTAACATAGGGCTTTGGGGGTCATTCTTCCTGTGGAACCCTCCGGCATTTCCATCTGCCAACTGTTGATGGTCTTTTCGCCTGAAGTCATATCCTCTAAGAAGACTCATATAAGCAACTCTGGTTATTTCAACGCCATTAAAACAACGGGATTTCCCCTCACGGACACTTGCTTGCGGACGAGTGCATTTTTCACGAGGCGACGTTTCTCATTTCTAGCAACTAACCTCCCCAGTGTCTTACTGGTATTTAAACTCCTCATCGATAGCGACAGCTAAAACAATTATGGCCCCAAAGAATCGCTTTAGAACCTTGAGGAATTATAATGATTTAGAATAGGACAATCCTTTAAGTTCGTTTAAGTATCTTATCAAGGAGCAAAAGAAAGAAATCTATCTATACAAATAGATAGATATGTAAATAATCAATTATCTACTGGGTCTTGCTATGGCGACAGATACCCCATCATCAAAAACCTACTAAGTCTTATTACTCAGTTGCTGGACTAGGTTGTTGAGTGGCTAGCACTATCTACTAAACATAGAGCGTTATTTTGGGGTGGAATCACCAGTTTACTGCACATTTAGTATTCCCTTAGAAGCGTTAGCCAAACTTATCAGCGCACGTTTCTTGGTCGGGGCGATCAAGGAGATAGATTCAAGAATAAATGTTATTACCGATATTGATTCTGCAACCTGATGTTAATAAATCTTTAAATAATCCAGTAAGCTTAGACAACCAAAAAAGTTTGAGCACGTGGGCGTGGAAACTTATTGACACGATTATTGCCCAATTTTGCTATTTACCTGCTGCAACTACCTCTGGAAAAATCAACTATTTACCAAATTGGCTGCAACAAAATCCAAATAAGGCAGACACTGACAAGTACATCTACCTATTTGCCAGTAACACCCAAAAAAGTCAGCAGCATTTTCAGGAGATGACTCCATCAGAAAGGCAAGGATTATTAAGACAGCTCAAATTAGATTACAGCTTGATTCTTATAAATTATTTTACCACAGATAAAACGCTCAAAGAAAGAATTGATAAATTTATCAATACTATATTTTATGGTAATATTCCTGTGCCCCAAATCATCGAAATTCACATGGAGGTAATTGAAGAATTTTCTAAACAGCTAAAATTAGAAGGAAGGAGCAATGAAACGTTACTTGATTACCGTCTAACGTTGATAGATATCCTAGCTCACCTGTGTGAACTCTATAGGAGTTCGATTTATAAATAAATTAAACTTATAGATGTTCAACTTGGAACAAGCTACCTCTGTTAGTCAAAGAAGAGGGAAGGAGGCACAAAGCTTGGAGCAAGGGGAAAACCCCATAAATAAACGTAGTTGCTTTCAAACAAGGACGTATTTTTTCTCTTGCCAAGACCCCGAAATAAATGTTTTATTTTTGAGCGTAAATCAGTTTAGTTGTTCTGAAACCCTTGAATGCAGGGAAACTTCAGAAGCTTTCTCCCCTGCTCCTGTGCCTCTTCGGTTAGTCACAATGTGCGAACAAATATTATATTTTCATTACTAGCTTGTAAGTGTATGAATAAAGCCAGAAAAACCTACGTTCTCAAGCTTTACGTAGCAGGTAATACTCCTAATTCAGTTCGGGCATTAAAAACACTCAAAAATATTTTAGAACAGGAGTTTAAAGGTGTTTATGCTTTAAAAGTAATTGATGTACTGAAAAGTCCGCAACTGGCAGAAGAAGATAAAATATTGGCAACACCAACATTATCTAAAATTTTGCCTCCACCCGTTCGCAAAATTATCGGGGATCTTTCAGATAGGGAAAGAGTATTGATTGGATTAGATTTGCTCTATGAAGAACTAAGTGAAGGAGATTTGGAAGAGTAAAATAATTAATGATGCAAAAGACCATTTATAAAATAAGTTTTAACTGTGTATGGGAGCTATTTTTACAAATAGTCTAGAGAAAATCGAGTCTAAAATTTAATAAAAAACAGCCTTTAATACCCTTTTGTTATCAAGCAATGAGTGAAAACGAGCAATTAACATCAAAAAACACACCGAAAATTAGGGGTGTAGAAAAAATTCGCACGATGATTGAGGGGTTTGACGATATTAGTCATGGTGGTTTACCAGTTGGTAGAACTACCTTGATTAGCGGCACCTCAGGTACAGGCAAAACTTTATTCTCTCTTCAGTTTCTCTATAACGGTATTACCTACTTTGACGAAGCAGGAGTATTTGTTACTTTTGAAGAATCACCCAGTGATATTATTAAAAATGCTCATGTTTTTGGGTGGAACCTGCCACGCCTACTCGAGGAAGGTAAGTTATTTATTCTCGATGCATCTCCCGATCCTGAAGGTCAGGATATCGTTGGTAATTTTGACTTATCTGCACTAATTGAGCGATTGCAATATGCTATTCGCAAATACAAAGCTAAACGAGTTTCAATCGACTCAATAACAGCAGTATTTCAGCAGTATGAAGCGATGGGAGTAGTCAGGCGCGAGATTTTCCGCCTAGTAGCACGTCTAAAACTACTGAATGTCACAACTATTATCACAACTGAACGTAGCGAAGAATATGGCCCCGTTGCCTCTTTCGGAGTGGAAGAATTTGTTTCCGATAATGTAGTAATCGTTCGCAACGTTTTAGAAGGAGAACGCCGCCGTCGTACAACTGAAATTCTCAAGTTGCGTGGCACAACTCATATGAAAGGCGAGTATCCTTTCACGATTACTAATGAAGGGATTAACATATTCCCACTGGGAGCAATGCGCTTGACTCAACGCTCTTCTAATGTCAGAGTATCTTCTGGTGTCAAAATCTTAGATGAAATGTGTGGTGGTGGTTTCTTTAAAGATTCGATTATTTTGGCAACAGGGGCCACAGGTACTGGTAAAACCCTGTTAGTAAGTAAGTTTATTCAAGATGGCTGCCTCAATGGAGAACAGGCAATATTATTTGCTTACGAAGAATCACGCGCCCAACTATCTCGTAATGCTTCCTCTTGGGGAATTGATTTTGAAGAGTTAGAAGATCAAGGTTTACTCAAAATAATTTGTACCTATCCCGAATCAACTGGTTTAGAAGACCACTTACAAATTATAAAATCAGAAATTGCTATCTTCAAACCAGCTCGTATCGCCATTGACTCCCTATCAGCATTAGCTAGAGGAGTGAGCAATAACGCATTTCGGCAGTTTGTAATTGGTGTGACGGGTTATGCTAAACAAGAAGAAATTACTGGTTTCTTTACCAACACAACTGACCAATTTCTAGGAGCGCATTCGATTACTGACTCTCATATTTCCACGATCACCGATACAATTCTGATGTTACAGTACGTAGAAATTCGTGGAGAAATGTCGCGGGCAATTAACGTATTTAAAATGCGCGGGTCTTGGCATGATAAGGGCATTAGAGAGTATAATATCACTGCGGATGGCCCCGATATCAAAGATTCTTTCCGAAACTACGAACGGATTATCAGCGGTGCTCCTACTCGCGTTAATATCGATGAAAAGGCGGAACTTTCTCGCATTGTTAGACGTTTTGAAGATAAACAGAGTTCCGAACCCTAAATTTAGTATCGTAGTATATTCTTTCCTAAATTTAGTATCGTGCTATATTCTGTGGTGAAGAAAGGTTTTCTGCCGCTAGATTGATTTTCGTGTGAGGGATGCGGTGAAAGGACAGCAATTATTCCATAGCTTATTGCCTGGTGTGACGGCAGCGGTCTTAACAACTCAGCCTGCTTGGGCTGGTACTGTAAAACTAACTGGGGTACAGATGGCGTCTTCTCCTAGTGTTTTGACTTCGACTTATGGTCAAGACTTGGTTGTGGACATCATGAATACGCAACTGCATAACGGTGCAGATGTTAGTATTTCAACCCTAGTACCTGCTTTCGGTTTCACCAAACTTAGTATGAAGCCTTTAAGTAACAACAGTGTTCCAGTGTTTACGGCTGAAAATACTGTTGTGCCGATAAAACAAGTACTTAAGAAACATGAAAGTAAATTTTTCAGTTTGACACCTACCTCTAATGCTTCTCAGCAGCTAGATGTCAGCCGTTCTGCTCAAAATAACCAAAAAAACAGTAATTCAAACGTTTATGGGCAGGAATCAAAGAGGATAGTAGTTCCCAACTACACTTCAAAACCTTCTTCTGTTCAAAAAGGAATTTTGCCCCTGTCTTCTGCACAGCAGCCAGTGGTTCAAAAGGTAAATACTGTTACTCAGTTGCAAACATTTTTACAAACTTCAGCTACAGGTGTAGGATCGGCAAAACTGTTGTCAGCGCAAAGATGTCCACAGGAATTGGGGAAAAGCAAAACTGATTCCTCAGCTACTTTGCTACTAACCTCAAGCACCTGTTTACAACAAAATGCTGGTGGCTCCCGCGTTGCTCAGAGTAATAGCCCGATTCCGCCAGATTCGACGCCAACTCCCACTGTGCCGGAAACTGTAACTCCTGTACCAGAGGATTCAGTCCAACCTCCCACTGTGCCGAGAGCCGTAACTCCTGTGCCGTCAGGGCCAGTACAAATTCCAGAGAACCTTATTCCCAGTTCAAATCCCTTGCAGTTTCCCACCAAACCAGAGGAAGTAAGACTTCAGGGAAATCAGCCGATTACTTTGGCACAGGCTCTGGAGCTAGCACGGCGTAATAATCGGGATTTACAGGTGTCTCTATTGGAGCTAGAACGCAGTCGAGCGGCTCTACGCGAGGCGCAAGCTGATTTATTACCCACTCTTAATGTTAGTACGGATATTACTCGCAGTCAGTCTGCTGGAAATCAGCTTCAGTTGGAACAAACAGAACAACAGACGGGAGATGAAGCTAATACATCTTTTTCCGGTCAAGCACAACTGTTATATAACATCTACACTTCTGGGAGAGTGCAAGCTAACATCAGAGCGAACGAAGAACAGGTACGTTTCAATGAGTTGGCTGTAGAAACTCAGTCTGAAGAAATCCGCCTGAATGTTGCTAATGAATACTACAATCTGCAACAAGCGGATGAACAAGTACGCATTGCCCAGTCGGCTGTGCAGAACTCTGAGGCTAGTTTGCGTGATGCAGAAGCATTAGAGCGAGCTGGGGTTGGTACTCGCTTCGATGTGCTGCGCTCTCAGGTTAATTTAGCAAATGCCCAACAAGACCTGACTAATGCTAGATCCCAGCAAGAAATAGCCCGTCGTCGTTTAGCAACTCGGTTAAGTTTGCCGCAGGCAGTGAATATCAGTGCGGCTGACCCTGTACAATTGGCTGGTCTTTGGAACCCAACGCTAGAACAAAGTATTGTGCTGGCTTTTCAAAATCGTCCGGAACTGCAACAGCAGTTGGCACAACGCAATATCAGTGAACAACAGCGTCGGCAAGCCCTTGCGGAGCTAGGTCCCCAAATTAGTTTGGTAGCCAATTACAACCTACTAGATCAGTTCGATGATAGTGTCAGCGTTACTGATGGTTATTCATTGGGAGTTCAGGCAAGGCTAAATTTGTATGATGGAGGAGCAGCAAGAGCAAGGGCAGCTCAGCAGAGAGCTAATATTGCGATCGCAGAAACTCAATTTGCCGAACAGCGCAACCAAATTCGCTTTCAGGTAGAACAAGCTTTTTCTACCCAGCAATCTAGTTTGGAGAATGTTCAAACCGCTAATACCGCTTTAGAACAAGCAAGGGAAGCTCTACGTTTAGCGCGTTTGCGATTCCAAGCTGGTGTAGGCACTCAAACTGATGTCATTAACTCTGAAAACGACCTCACAAGAGCTGAAGGTAATCGAGTCACAGCAATTTTGGATTACAACCGCGCTTTAGCTCAGTTACAACGGTCTGTTACCCTCAGAGCACTACGCTAGTACTGCTGACTCATCTCTCAATTAAAAATTTTAAAAGTCTCATTTTTCAATAATTACATTGAAGAATGAGACTTTTTGGTAAAAAACGTATTTGTAACAGCAATTTTGTGAAATGATGTAGCATAACTGAGTGTTCGCTCGCCTTGTCAAAGACTCATGACTAAAGTAACATCTCAAGAAATTGCACAGTTTCGCTCTCAATTGGCAGATGATCCTAGCGATATGGAAGCGCTAGATTTGATTGAAGACTGTGATGGAGATTTAGAAGATGCGGCGATGACGCTAGCTATCCGGGCAGGACAGCAACCAGAAAGAGCAAATTCCGAGTGGTTAGATGCCTTGGCTAGAAAATGGCGTGTGGTCATTTGCGAACAAGAATATCGAGAAGATTTGCTTAATACTTCACCTCAAAAGATGATGCAACATCTAAAAGCAATGCCGACGTTTCCTAAAATTTTGGCAACACCAGTTTTGATATATGTCCTCAAGCAAGGCGTGAACAATTTTTGTGAGCCACTAGATTTGCTCAAGTGATCAGCCGATGTATATTTAACTTGTGCTTAACTTGTGCGATGCCTGCGGCGGGCTATTCGGCGTCGCGGTTTGTAGTTGAATTCAATACAGACCTAACCCCAACTCCTTCCTCGCTAGCGTTAGAGAGTAAAAATCAAAGCCTTTGCAAACTCCTAACTTCTAACTTTTAACTCCTACCCAATGCAAGATTGATTCTACCAAGACTGATACGCTGTAATTAAGGCAAAACTTCTATTAGAGAAATTGTAAAATCAATGAATTACCTTGTTGCCGTATTACCAGACCGCATTCAAGCCGAAGCTGCTTACTTAGCTTTAGAAGAAGAAGGTATAAACAGTACCATCCTTGGGAAGGGCTATAAAACGGCTGACGAGTTTGGCTTAATTGACCCCAAAGACCAAGCCAAAAAGCAAGCACAACTGATGGCAACCTGGCTGATACCGTTTGGCTTTTTTGCAGGTTTTACATTCAGCCTAATCACTGGTTTAAATACTTTTGCCTGGGCGGGTGAGGTTGGTAATCACATCGTTGGCGGATTATTGGGTGCTGCTAGTGGTGCTATGGGTGGTGTATTTGTTGGTGGCGGAGTCGGTTTACTCTTTGGTAGTGGTGATGCTTTACCTTATCGCAACCGCTTAGATGCAGGTAAATACTTGGTTGCCGTTCAAGGTTCTGAAACTCTCACTCGACAAGCAACCCGAATATTACGTCAGTTTGATCCAGAAAATATCCAAGGTTATGCTGACACAGGTAACGTGTAATAAATGAATCATAGTTTACACATTACAACACAGAGGCTTGAGCTACTTCCTTGTTCTTTGGAAGTGGCACAAGCGGTAATTACAAGAAATAAATCACAAGTAGAGAGGCTTTTAGGGGTCAGGGTTCCTGATGATTGGTATGGATCTGAGGTGCTAGATTTTTTCCCAATGTATGCTCAAATGCTAATAGATGATCCTTCCCAGTTGGGTTGGGGTGTCTGGCTAATAATCCACATTGCTGATTCTACCCTGATTGGTGATTTGGGATTTGGTAGCAAACCCGATCAGACAGGAACTGTAGAAATGGGTTATGAGGTGGTATCAGCTTATCGCCAGCAGGGATTTGTTTTTGAAGCAGTAGAAGCACTGGTCGATTTTGCCTTTACTCAGCCAGAACTCAAGAGAATTATCGCTCATTCTCCAGACGATCATGTTGCCTCGATTCGCATTTTGGAAAAACTGGGAATGCAACAAATTGCTAGGGATGAGAACCTGCTGAAATGGGAATTAAAGTTAGAATCAAGATATTTATAGCAGATTAATTCTCAATTCATAACTCATAATTTTTAAGAATGTTGCCACGAGAAGAACTTTTAATTTGTAGCCCACTCTTTCTTATTGGTACGAATTACGGTGTGGGTGAAGAATTTGCATGTTTTCCTGCGTAGTAGACAACGACTTTCAACTCTTCTTCATTAGGAACGTAAAACACTCTGTCCCCTTTTGTCACCTCATATTCCCATGCCCCCTTGTAGAGTTTGCCCTTTAAAGGGAAAACACGCCCAGGTTGTCTAGTGGTTGGTGCAATACATAAATCCTCGTAACAACGACGTGTGTTTTCTGGGTGACGCTGCATTAAAGCTTCCCAGTCCCGATTCACGCGACGATTTTTAGCTACTACCAACCAAGTACTTTCTATCTCAGATAATGCTGGAACTGTCAGTTTGACAAATGGCGGCTCCACATTCTCCACTATTGGATTTTCTTCTTGGTTATCTGACATACCTTATTCAGAAAGTACTCTGAGTATATGGCGGCTTTAATGGTACTTCATCAGTCTCGGCACTAAAAGCATTTGCTAGTTCAGGGCTAGCGATCGCTACGGCGCTCTCATGCCATTCATGGATGATCGCGTCAATTATCTCCCATGCTGTAGTTGAGGAATCTATCAACCGAAAAGCCTCACTCAGTTCGTTTATAAAGTCTTGCAGATCATCTTCTTCAAACACATTCAGCCATCCATAAGGATGTTCAAAAGCGATTTCCTTTCTCAGTAACAAAGAGAAGGCGACAGTTAACGCCTCAAAAACAGCTTTACTCTGCGTTGCTGCCTTCACAAGAGAAGTTACTTCCTCCCGGCGCAACAAAGCAAAAGACTGATCGTTGCGAGTAATTGTCACTGGACGTTCTAAAGCTTTGTCCAGAACTCGCCCAGGCTGACGATTCAACTCAGTGGCTGTAATTAACTCATCTGAATAGATATTGCCGAAAGTTCCAATAGACATAGGTTATGCGTTTTTAGTCAACGCCGATTTAATAAAATTATTAGCCCTTACGTATAATTGTACGTACTATTCATCAGGGGTCAATAGGGATTAAAACTCTGGGTGCTAAAACTATCAAAAGTGCTGCTCAACTTTCTTGCGAAGTCGGGGCTTTTTTATGGCTTTATTTTTATATACTTATTAAGTAATAAACTCTAATTAAACTTGCTTTTACGGTAAGAATTCTAATGTATGTGTCACAAGCGTTATTAATGCTTCTAATAGACTTGCGAAAAGTGATAGCACCAGATTTGATATAAGTCATCTATACTGCTAGTGCTTCTGATGCCTTACAGCCTTAACTTGTTACTAATGGCTGAAATGAGAATTAAAGCTAGAATCAAGATAGTTATAGCAGATTAATTCTCAATTCATAACTCATAATTTTTAAGAATGTTGCCACGAGAAGAACTTTTAAAAGGTGTTGAAAATCGAGATAGTGTAGCTCGTGTAATCGATCAAGCGGAGCAAGCCATCAAAACTTGGGAAGTGGTTTTAACTGATTTTCTGTCTCCCCCAGAATTGGCGGAAATTCAACGGGTGTTTAACCGATTAACAGAAGTGCAATTAGTTGCGTGGGGCGGATACCCGCAAGCTGAACGCCAAAGACTAGCGATCGCTCGTTCAGAACTTCCCTTAGATCAATCTCAAGTCAGTCTTGTCGCTGTGGAAATTGCTGGTAATTTCCTGTTTGATACCGCCTCTCATCGCGACTTTTTAGGCGCAATGTTGGGAACGGGAATTGTTCGTGAAAAAACAGGAGATATCATTGTCTTGGGAGAACGGGGGGCGCAAGCGATTGTCGCACCAGAGTTAGTGGAATTTTTGGAAATGAGTTTGAAACAGGTGCGATCAGTTCCTGTGAAAACTCAGCGAATTGAGGTAACTGAATTAAAGGTTCGGGAACCCAAGAAAAAAGAGTTAACTACTGTAGAGGCTTCTTTGCGGTTAGATGCGATCGCATCTGCTGGTTTTGGTATGTCTCGCAGCAAAATGGTTGATTTCATTGATGCTGGTGATGTTCGCGTCAATTGGAAGGAAGTTACTCAAGCTAGTTCTCAAGTCAAATCAGGCGACTTAATCGCCATTCGCTCTAAAGGGCGTTTAGAAGTTGGGGAAATCGCCGTTACTAAAAAAGACCGTTACCGAGTTCAATTAACAAGATATATGTAATAAGTGAGGAGTGAGGAGTGAGGAGTGAAAAGTTAAGAGTTTAAAATTTACCACTTTCTTGAACTAGAAATTCCTAACCCCTAACTCCTAACTATATACTTAAGCTTTAAAGTGTTTTGCTAACATAGTTAGCAGAAGTTTGCGCGGTACTAGCCGAGATAGTTTGCTTCTAATTTGAGTGGTAGTATCAGAACTAATAACAGTTGGATAGCCTTTTTCCAAAGCCTCTAAACATTCACAAACTACTTTTTTAGAAGAATACACTTTATCTGTACTGCTTACGAGCGCTGGAGGAAAATTAGCTTCTGTAAAAAAGTTTGTTTCTATTGGGCCTGGACAAGTGACTAAGATACGGACACCATATTGACGATTTTCTGCCCATAGTGCTTCACTAAAGCTTAGAATAAAAGCTTTAGTGGCAGCATAAACAGAAAGGTATGGTATCGGTTGAAATGCAGTAATAGAGGATACGTTAATAATACTTCCAGACCGACGTTGCCGCATCAAGGGTAGAAATTTATGAGTTAAATCTACCAATGCTAAAACGTTTAATTGCACGATTTTAATTTGTCTTTCTCCATCCCCTTCAGCAAAGTCGCCATAGTAACCAAAACCAGCATTGTTGATTAGTAAGTCAATGGTTAATCCTTTTGCTTTAGTGGCATTAAACACAGCAGTAGCTGCATCAGATTCCGTGAGGTCTTTGATTATAACGTCTACTTGAATTTTGTGTTCTTCTTGTAGTTGTTTAGCTAATTGGCTTAGTTTCTCTTCAGAACGAGCAACGAGTACAAGATTTGTTTTGCGTGCAGCTAGTTCTTGTGCAAAAGCTTCACCAATACCACTAGAGGCACCAGTAATTAGAGCGGTTGGCATTCTACATATTCAGATAGTTGTTAAGCATATTATTAATTTTAACTATGCTGTCTATAACTTTTAACTACCCAAAGTGATATACCCAAAAGGCTAAAAGCAGTACTAAGTACTAAATTCGGGTTAGAGAAAGCTTGGAAAATGTTTTACTTGGTCATTATCAGACCATAGTTGATTACGAATTTCTTTGTAGCGTGATGTATCAGTTATTATTTTAGGTTCGCTAGTACTGCTAAAAGTGGTTCTCAGAAAAAAGCTTCCCCCGACAATACAAAGACTAGCTAGGGCTAATAGAAATTGTGATCGCTTCATCAAGTTGGGTGCGTCTAACTTTTATAGTCATATACCCAACTAATAAACTAAATTAGTACTATTGCGGATATAGCATCAGAGATATTAACAGAAACTTTGTTTATCTAAGGGAAATTCCGGGTAATTGTAAAATTAATGTGAAGTTGATCAATGATTACCTAGTCAAAAACCGAAGGTTATCCTCATTCAGACTAGTACTTCTTTTGTAGCTAATGGAATCAATGCCACAGCCATCCATTTTTTTTCAATTTTTCCTGATGCAGCAATAACTAAGGTGGATATATAAATAGTAGATGCACCTTAATTAAATCATAGCCCTCAGCTTTTAGTTGGGGGCTTTTTTTATTACTGATATTTTCTAATTCGGGAATAAAATAAATTTGCTTATAAGTCTAATTTTCCCGGATATAGCGTTCAATAAAGTGGATTACTAAATAGTAGATGCACCTTAATTAAATTATAGCCTTCAGCCTTTAGTTGAAGGCTTTTTTATTAATGATATTTTTTAACGCGGTAAGAGAATAACTTTGTACTCAAGTTAAAGATGCCCGGATATAGCACTTAATAAAGTGGATATATAAATAGTAGATGCACCTTAATTAAATTATAGCCCTCAGCTTTTAGTTGAAGGGTTTTTTATTTCTGATGTTTTTTGATGTGTGAAAAAATAATTTTGTGCCCAATTTAAATATGCCCGGATATAGCACTCAAGAAAGCGGATTAATAAATGGTAGATGCACCCTAATAAATTACAGCCCTTAGCCTAAAGCTGGGGGCTTTTATTATTTAAATATAGACGGCAACAAATTGGGAGCTAACCATAGTGCATAACCAATAAATCCAAAGAACAACGTAATTAGGGCAGTAATGCCGTAGCTGATGCAAATTAATAAACCGTCAGATTCGATGGTGGCAACAGCCAAAAGTAAAATACCTACAGTGGGAATGGGATTTGTAAAGGGAATTGGTAATATTAGTAATACTGTTAATAAAGAGATACAAAGACCATTAATTCGCCAAATCAAAGGATTATTGGCTATTTTTGGTAATCGGGGACGGGCGATTTTCTGTAAAACTTTGGTAAGACGTCCCAAATTTTGCAAAAGTAACTGGGCAAAGGGACGAGGAAATTTGTAGTTAGCGATTCTTTTTGGTAGCCAGGGCGATCGCCTCCCTAAAACCATCTGCGCTGACAACAGTAAACAAGCACCACCAAAAGGGCCAGTTAATCCCGGTGGCATAGGAAATAAAAAGGGCAAAACTAATAATGTAATTACTAAGCAAAATCCTCGTTCTGAGGTTTCTGCCAGAATATCACCTAGAGTCAAGGGTTGTTCAGCTAGGCGTTGCAACAGGGACTTTATATCTTGAGAAAATCTCAGATGCATTTGGCGTGAGTTGATGCGAGTTACCACATTTTTAGCAGAGCTAACTTTTAATTTTTGGAGGTACTAAAACAGCTATAGCTTTAGGTATAACCCGAAAATGAGCAGGAGTGTAGGTAGTGATTTCACCATCTGTATTGATAGGGCGAGGTTTGCGAGTATGCACCTTTATTTCTTGACCTTGAAGAGAGCGTACACTTTTCCAATATATATGTCGCCCTTGTCGCATAGCAGGAAGTAATAGTATAATCTGCCACCAATGTTTAATCTCTAAGCTATAAAGGTCTAGCCTTTGGTCATCTATTGTGGCATCGTCAGCCACTGCCATCCCGCCGCCGTAATAGCGGCCGTTACCCACAGCAATTTGTACTGTTTTCACGCGAACTGATTCACTATTGATCACAATCTCAGCAGTAAAAGGTCTAGCTTCCCAAATCACTTGCAATGCAGTGGCGGCATAAGCAAATATTCCCCAACGGCGTTTGGCTTCTTTGGTAAGCCGCTGGGTAATTTTTACACTCAATCCCAGGCTAGCAACGTTAAAAAAGTGCTTGCCGTTCACCCAGCCCAAATCGATGCGGTGTAAATTTCCACAAGCAATAATTTTGCAAGCTTCATTGAGGGAATTCGGGATTCCTAAAGTCCTCGCTAGATCGTTGGCAGTTCCCAGAGGCAAAATTCCTAAGGGCAACTGAGTATCAACCAAAACATCTACTGCGGCATTGAGAGTGCCATCTCCTCCGCCAATGATTACCAAGTCAACTTTATGCTGATAGCGAAGTATAACTTCGGCAAGATGTTTAGGGTCTTCTGTAGACTCCTCAATTAAATTAAAGCCAAGTGTCTTCAGATATTCAATCGCTTCCGACAGACCCTTTTGCCCTTGGCGGGCATGATGATTTACTAGCAGCAGTGCGCGGGAACTCATGGGTAGTACGTTTTGTAGTTGATATGTCCAATTATCCGCATCTATGTATTCTGCTTTAATTTGACTACAAAAAAGTGTTTAATTTGTTATGCTATTCATCAATAATTCATTTTATAAATGCTTATTATGTTGTAGCTACTAATTTGTAATTTATATTTTATCTAGTTTAACTCTATTAGTCCTCGGTGTGTTGATACTCAGTAAATATAATTTTTACTCCTTAAATCGCTGAATTTAGATATTTTTATTCGTGATAGAGAGATTTAGGCCAATATAATATTATAACAACCACAAAATAATACCAAATAAAAATTTATTTTTATTGGTATAGATACATATTTTTAGATTAAATCTGTATAAATATTATTAATATTTAAAATTATTTAACTTTTGCCTGAGAAGACATTTATTTATATATTAACTCTTGCTGTAGCAGATTAAAAATTGTTTACGGCTCTGAAGGCACTATTTATATTAATTTCTATTATTAACCAGTTATAAGCTAAGGAAAGAAGCCTGAGTTAGTTCTGCTTCCCCTACTGAAGATTTACTTACTTAGTTCCTGACCATCTAAGCGACACAATTTTACTTTGTTAATAATCTTCGCACCTATTCTTTCATAGAACTTGATTCCACGCTCGTTAGATACAGCTACAGTCCAATCGATTCTGCCACAGCCTTTTTTTTGCCCAATCTGGCGCAAGCGTAACATCAGCGCCTGACCAACTCGATGGCTTCGATGTTCAGCTTTGATATATAAGTCATCAAGCCAAATTCCAGGTTTTGCTAAAAAAGTTGAATAGGTAAAGTGATAGGTTGCTAACCCAATGGCATCCCTATCAACCTCAGCTAAAAGAACAAAAGCAAGGGGCTTTTCTCCAAATAAATCAATTTCTAGCTTTTGAGAAGTTGCTTCTACAGATTTAGGACAACCATCGAATTCGGCTTTCAAATGAATCAATTCCATAATGGCAGGAATATCCCTTTGGTTTGCCTCTCGAATTGAAATATTCCTGCTGTTCATATTCTTCTTTACTTAATTAATACTCGTATTGGGGGATAATTTCTGTCTCATTCTTTGCAGCCTTTATCCACTATTGCATAGTTGGAAGTGCCAAAACTGCCTCTACATAATCTCTAGAAACAGGATCTAACTGCACATCATAGGTTACAAACCGCAGGACAACTGGAGCAAATAATGCATCAGCGATCGCAAAATTTCCAAACAAAAAATTGCCACCATTCCCAAATTTTTGACGTGATTCTTGCCAGATATTGGTGATGCGGTCAATGTCTTGCTGTACGCCGGGTGCTAAACCTTTACCAGGATATTTAGTACGGCAGTTCATCGGCATATTCTGACGCAGATTTTGAAAGCCTGAGTGCATTTCCGCACTGATGGAACGGGCGAATGCCCTTGCGGTCTTATCTTCTGGCCAGCATTGCAGAGTCGGAAACGTTTCAGCTAGATATTCACAAATAGCAAGAGAATCCCACACAGTTTGCGTGTCGTGCAACAACACAGGTACTTTCCCTGATGGTGAGTATTGCCGAATTTTTGATGCATAATCTAGGTTATTGTAGAGAGAAATCCTAATTTCATTGAATTCTAAACCAAGTTGTTTCATCAATAGCCAAGGACGAAGTGACCAAGATGAATAATTTTTATTACCAATCACTAAAGTTAGTTTCGTCATATTTTTAATACCTATAAAGCTGTTCAATCCACATACAAACATCAGCTTGAGAACCTGAAGAAAAACTTTTTCCAGTTGCAGGATCGTAAGCTTGCCAGTAGATATTACCGTAGCGGTCAACCTTTTGCCAAACTTGTAATTCGTTAGAATCTAGTAAAAGCTTTTTAACAAAATTTTTCCAGATACTATGCAGAAATTCCCAAAATTTGGAGTTGAATTTTTTCTTCAATAACAGGCTACTATTTATTTTTGGCTCTCCTGTTGTGAGATGCCTAATTTTATTGTTCATAAAATTATTTCTGAAAGTTGCTCAGTAAATAAAACAGTAGCAACATCTTAGTTAGGAATCAAATCATGGCTTGTATAGGTTGTATAAATAAGATTTATAGATATGAAAAATTACTAATACTACCTTTTTGTCACAATTAAATCAGGATGTGTATACCCTTGTTCTCATCAATTGCCTATGAAATTCTCCCAACTTCGAGCCATAGTTGCAGTCGCAGATCGTGGTAATTTTAGTGAAGCAGCCTTAGAATTGCAGCTTTCTCAGCCTGCCATTAGTCATGCGATCGCTACCTTAGAAGAAGAACTAGGTGTGCCTTTATTTGCGAGAGGCCGTCACGGTGCTGTGCTGACACCGGCTGGAGAGCGCATTTTATATCATGCTCGTCAGGCTATGCAGCATCTAGAGATGATGCAACACGAAGCAAACTTGCATAAAGGTTTACATGGTGGCCATGTGCGAATTGCGGCTTTTCGTAGCGTCGCCACCCATTTATTACCAAAAGCGATCTCTCAGTTTCATAATCAATTTCCAGAAATTGCTGTCACAATCATAGAGTGCCCTGCTTTCACAGATGTAGAACAGTGTTTGCGTGACGGACGTACCGATATTGGTATTACCTGTTTACCAACTGGTGAAGAATTTGACACCTGGGAAATTTTTCAGGATGAGTATCTAGCTTTACTACCACCACATACCAAAATTAGCAGTCCAGAAATTACTTGGGAAGATATAGCAGCCTATCCACCGGTTTTACTTCCTTGCACACCCTGTGGGCGCATTCTTCACAATCACCTGAAGACTTTAGCAATCCCAATAAATACTGCTAGCGATATCCAAGAAGATTCCACAGTCGTTAGTATGGTAAATCAAGGATTGAGAGCAGCTATTATGCCTCGTTTAGCAGCTGTACCTATTCCCCCAAAGGTGCAGGTATACAGTTTACCTGCACCGCTAAAGAGAGTAATTGGAACTGCAATTCTATCTAATGCCCTCCATGTGCCTGCGGTATTCACTTTTTTGGAAATGTTGAAAAAATTTGATTTTTATAGTTTAGCTAAATCCACTTATTAATAATAAAAAATTTAGCCGCAGAGCCAGAGACTTACGCTGTCTCCAGCCATCAGAAAAATTATTAGGTATCGTATTTTCTTTGCCGTTTAACCGGATTCATCCAAACTTCTAAGCGACTAAACGCTTGTGAAGAAAGTAACGTTAAGCATAAATAAACCACTGCTACACCAGCGTAAATCTCAAAAGCGCGATAGTTATCGGCGACAATTAACTGTCCTTTACGTACCAATTCTTCAAACCCAATCACAGAAACTAAGCTTGTATCTTTCAATAAACTGATAAACTCATTGCCCAAGGGTGGAATCATTCGCCGGAAAGCTTGGGGAAAAATTACATAACTCATTGTTTGCACAGAACTCAAACCTAATGATTGCGCTGCTTCTGCTTGTCCTGTTTCAATTGATTGAATTCCAGCACGTACAACTTCCGCAATGTATGCGGCGCTATTTAAACTTAAGGCAATTACCCCAGCTACCAAACGATCAAAAGTAAATGTAAAACCAAGTTCTTGCAAAATTGCAGGTAATCCAAAATAAATCATAAAAATTTGCACCAACAAAGGTGTTCCTCGGAAAAAATCTACATACGCCCTGGCTACCCAACGCACGGGTGCGATTCGAGAAAGACGGACAATACCAATCAGGGAACCCCCGATTAAACCAAACACTACAGAAAGTATTGTTAATTGCAACGTTACTAAAACTCCCTGTAATAAAGTTGGAAAAGCCTGCAAAATCACGCCAATTGAGGTAAATATTTGAGGTGCGCCAGCGCTAGTCTGGTTCTCAAATGGTGATTTAACTGGTAATGATGGTGGTTCGGCTTTAAACCATTTTTGATAAATTTGGGAATAAGTACCATTTTCCAGCACCCTATCCAAACCGTCATTAATTAATGTCAAATTCGGCGAATTTTTAGCTGTGGCAATCCCGTAAAATTCCTCCGTCAGCAATTGCTGTACTACTTTTATTCCTTGAAGATTGCCCGTATTAATGGCATATAAAGTCACAGGTGCATCATTTATCACCGCATCCACATTACCATTGAGCAATTCTTGGAGGGCTAGAGGTGCTGAATCAAAACTGCGAATTTGCACTCCGGGAATACTTTTAGCCTTTGCAGCCCCAGTTGTACCAATTTGTACCGCAATTTTTTTATTTTTGAGACTGTCAAAGCCAGTAATATTTTGATTGTCTGTGCGGATTGCGATCGCTAACCCAGCTTTAAAATAAGGGCGAGAAAAAGAAATCGTCTTCGCCCTTTCTTCTGTAATCGTGATCGAGCTAATCGCTGCATTTACCGTTTTGCCTTGCAAAGCTGGGATAATGCCGTCAAAAGGCAGACTTTGAAAATCCACTTTAAAGTTAGTAGAAGAAGAAATCGCATTCATCAAATCAATTGAAAAACCCTGCAACTCACCACCTTTTCCCTGAAATTCAAAAGGTGGAAACGCCGGTTCAGTAGCAACCCGCAGAGTTTTCACCGTACTAGGATTCACCCCACAGCCAGCCAGTAACAAACAGCTAAAACTTACAACTAGAGATAAGCGTAACCAACGAATAAAACTAAATTTAGCCATATTATTTTCTCTCCTCCTCTGCGCTCTTTGCGCCTTTGTGGTTCGTTCAAGTTATATCTTGCAACTATCAAATCTCCCGCCAATAAATACATTCTGAGGCGCTTTTTAGAACTGCTACGCGTCTATATTAAAAGCCTTACAATCAACTGTAGAGCAGCTTGATACAAGTGATGAACAATACCATCCCCGCCATTATTTTTGACAACATCGAAAAAAACTTTGGTTCCCTAAAAGTCCTCAAAGGAATCACCGGCGAAATCAACCGGGGAGAAGTCGTTGCAGTTATCGGTTCCTCCGGTTGTGGTAAAAGTACCCTACTACGTTGCTTCAATCGCCTAGAAACCATTGACAACGGGCGTTTAATAATCAACGGTATCAACTTATCCCGACCCACTGTCAACTATAACCAACTGCGGCAACTACGAACACAAGTAGGCATGGTTTTCCAACAGTTCAACCTGTTTCCTCATCTGAGCGTATTAGAAAATATGACACTCGCACCGCGTAAAGTCTTGGGAAAAACACCGAAGGAAAGCGCCCAATTAGCGAGATTATATTTAGACAAAGTTGGTTTATTTGACAAAGCCTCTGCTTATCCCGAACAACTCTCCGGTGGACAAAAGCAACGAGTAGCCATCGCTCGTAGTTTATGTATAAATCCCCAAATCATGCTATTTGACGAACCCACCAGCGCCCTAGATCCCGAACTCGTCGGCGAAGTTTTGCAAGTGATGCAGCAATTGGCATCAGAAGGGATGACAATGGTGGTTGTCACCCATGAAATGCAATTTGCCAAAGAAGTAGCCCATCAAGTGATATTTTTAGACAAAGGTATTGTGACGGAACAAGGCCCAGCCTATGAAGTACTGACCAATCCCCAAAGCGATCGTCTGCGTATTTTCCTCAGTCGCCTCAACGTTAAATAGTTAGGAGCGAGGAGTTGTAAATTAAAGATTTTTTCATAACTCATAACTCATTAAAGATATTCGCGTAAGAAATCAAAGGGATCATCTTCCCAACAAGGTTCAGGTATCAGCCAAAACAAACTCCTGTCGATGTCGGCTTCAATTTCATCACCATCGTCTGTATCAAATAGTTCTATCAAAGCTGTCCAATCACGTTCTCTCAGAAACGTTAACGATGGGGCATATACCTGGAGATTATTTGAGTAATTCACGCGCAAAGTTGTGCTTGAGTACCGTAAAAATTTAGGATAGAAGTTTGTAAATAATCAAATTTTCGCTTTGATAACCGTAGTTAAATAGTTATTTTCATACTATTAAATATGGGCTACTCTCATCAGTGTCTCACAATTTAAATATAACTGCTATAGCATTTATTACATAATTACAAGCTGAATCTACTCAGATCGGAAAAATCTTTGAGGCTGCGACTCGACTAATTCCACGCCAAAGACTTCAGCAAAGGACTGTGCTAGAAAAAAACGCACTTCTTCGCAGGTGATATCTGGAATCCATTCAGCCAAACTGCTTACAGGTTTATCAGAAATACCGCAGGGTACAATGCGCTCAAAGCCTGTCATGTCTGGACAAACATTTAATGCAAAGCCGTGCATGGTAATCCAACGGCTGACTTTAATACCAATAGCCGCAACTTTTCGCCCTTGTAACCAAACGCCAGTAAAAGCCGGAATTCTTTCTCCCTGCAACCCATAAACTGCTAATACGCGAATTATGACTTCTTCGAGCTCGCGTAAGTACCAATGGAGGTCTTTACGATAACGTTGCAGATTTAAAATTGGATACCCCACTAGTTGACCGGGACAATGGTAAGTAACCTCACCACCTCGTTCAACTCGATGCACATCATATAGACCTTTGTCAATATCGAATTTGAGAAAATCTGAGTTGCTTCCTTGCCCAAGAGTATAGACAGGTGGATGTTCTAGCAAAATTAACACGTCATCTAGACTAGGGTTATGGATACGCTCAGTGAGGAGCGATCGCTGCCATCCATGAGCATCTAAGTAAGGCATTAATCCTTGGTTATATAATAAGCAACGATACTTGTGTGGTTTTATACTATGGATCATGCCAAAAATCAACTCGTATCGGGGACGAAATATTTCAAGTTACATAGATGGAGTCAATAAATGTCAAGATTTGCAAAGGATTTTAAAGGAAAGTTAAGGGAACATAAATTAGAAAATACAAAGTGCTAGCTTGAATATACAACCTCAATAGGTTTTAGGAGGAATTCTCTGCAATAAGCATCATGCCAAAACGATAAAGACGGATGTAATGGCTGATGATTTTCATAAGATTGTTTGAATTTTAAACAGAATCAAATTTCCCCAAAGACTTGTATTATTGAACAACAGCAAGCAAACTTCAACCGAACACAGAAGGAGCAACTATCAACAGTTCTGTAAGCGTTCTTTTAACACAAAAGACAGTTACAGGAGCTACTGCTAAGATTTTCTCACCAAAAATTTCTATGTGAAAATCCAATTGGATATCAGCGCAGAGATGAAGAGGAAAATCAAGGGTATAATCAGCAAAAACCCAGATGGAGTAAGCTTAGAGACAGCTTACGAGCAGTACATAGAAAAAGTTTACAATTTGTTTTGGCGGGAGTTAGACCTTACCGCAATTTCTTTCTCATACAAAGCAAATTCACACATCAAATATTCAGTGGGAGAGTTTACATGAAGCTTGTCATCCACGGCAAAAATATTGAAATCACCGATGCAATTCGTGAGTATGTACATCAAAAGATTGAAAAAGCAGTTAGTCACTTTCAGAGCATTACAAATGAAGTGGATGTGCATCTTAGCGTAGCCCGTAATCCCCGAATTAATACTAGACAAGCGGCTGAAGTAACTATTTATGCAAATGGTAACGTTATCCGTGCCGAGGAAAGCAGCGAAAATCTCTATGCCAGCATTGACTTAGTTGCAGATAAAATTGCCCGTCAACTGCGGAAATACAAAGAACGCCGTCAAGACCAGAAAACTCAGGCCCAACCAACAGAAGTAGTTGCAGAATCGGTAGTCACAGATTTAATTGGCGATCGCACCCCCGAACTACCTAACGAAGTCGTCCGTACCAAATATTTTTCCATGCCGCTGATGACCCTTGCAGAAGCCCTGGAACAACTGCAACTTGTGGGACACGACTTTTATATGTTCCGCAATTCTGAAACTGGAGAGATTAATGTAATTTACGAACGCAACCACGGCGGTTATGGTGTGATCCATCCCCGCAATGGTAATGCCCATACTAACGGCAAGAATGGTAAGGCAAGCCACGCTAATATTGTCATGCCGGAAAAATCGCATTCAAGTAAATAGAGAATGGGGCATAGGGAATGGGGGGATGAGGGAGTAAGGGAGTGAGGGAAGAAACAACAGGTTGTGCCCAATGCCCAATGCCCCATTCCCCATTCCCTTATTTCACAAGTTGTTGCAAAGTTTTCAATGCTTCTTCAACATGACCTTTAAAGTTAAACATTGAATCAAAGACGTATTGCACAACTCCTTGTTGGTCAATAACGTAAGTAACGCGACCAGGGAATAAGCCAAAGGCTGCTGTTGCGCCATATAGCTTCCGAACTTGGTCGCCTTTGTCAGTTAATAGGGTAAAAGGTAGATTATATTTTGCTGCAAATCGTTGGTGAGATTCGGTGGAGTCAGCACTCACGCCAACAACTTCAGCGCCAGCACTTTTAAACACTTCATACTGATCGCGAAAGGCGCAGGATTCAGCCGTACATCCGGGTGTGTCGTCCTTGGGGTAAAAATATAAGACTACAGCTTTTTTGCCGCGAAAATCTTGGAGGCTAATTGTTGAGCCGTTTTGAGCAGGTAAAATGAAATTAGGAGCGGTATCTCCAACTTTAATTGGCATAGCGAGTGGTGGTAATTACTTAACAAAATTTTACCTTGTATCTAAGTCTATAAATTTTGCTTGATTACCTGCATCAGGCAGAGTAGCTTAGATACTCACTCATTTAACATAAAATTCCGCTTATGCGCCTGACTTCACTGGATGTTTTTCGCGGCATTACGATCGCTGCGATGATTCTTGTTAATATGGCGGGAGTTGCAGATGATATATATCCTCCCTTAGCCCACGCCGATTGGCACGGTTGCACACCAACTGACTTGGTATTTCCCTTCTTTCTCTTCATTATTGGTGTAGCGATGACTTTCTCGCTGTCAAAGTACACCGAAGGTAATACAACCTCAGCTATTTACTGGCGCATCTTACGCCGCGCCGCCATTCTCTTTGCCTTGGGATTGCTACTAAATGGCTTTTGGAATCAGGGTATTTGGACCTTTGATTTAAGTAGTACCCGTATTATGGGAGTATTGCAGCGCATTAGCATTACCTATCTGCTGGCTTCCTTAATAGTTCTCAACCTTCCGCGTAAAAGTCAGTGGATACTAGCAGCAGTGCTACTCATCGGCTACTGGCTAACGATGATGTATGTACCAGTGCCAGATTTTGGTGCGGGAGTTCTGACACGAGAAGGTAATTTTGGCGCTTATGTTGACCGCCTGATTATTCCTAAAGCACATCTATATAAAGGTGACGGTTTCAACTTTATGGGAGATCCAGAAGGACTGTTCAGTACTATTCCCGCAATAGTAAGCGTTCTCGCCGGCTACTTTAGTGGTCAATGGATACGCAGTCAACCTGTACAGTCACGCACAAGTATAGGGTTAGCATTATTTGGAGTTGGTTGTTTAATTATCGGTTGGGTGTGGGGATGGACATTCCCCATCAACAAAAAGCTGTGGACAAGTTCCTATGTAGTCTTCACTAGCGGTTGGGCCTTACTTTTGCTAGCAGCTTGTTATGAACTCATCGAAGTTCGGCTGATACGTCGCTGGAGTAAACCTTTTGAAATTATGGGTTTAAATGCGATCGCACTTTTCGTTCCATCCGTTTTGTTGATTAAAATCTTAGTCAGAACCACTATCGGCACAGGCAAAGACGCTACCAGTACTTACAATTGGATTTACCAGAATTTTTTCGCATCTTGGGCGGGAGTTCTGAATGGTTCCCTGTTATTTGCCATAGTCACTGTGTTGTTGTGGTGGGCTGTTGGTGTCTTAATGTATCGGCAACGCTGGTTTCTCAAAGTGTAAATTTGCGTAAGTCCTAATTTTGTCTAATTCACTCAAACTATTAATCCATAGAAAAATTGTGAGGTAATGGATGCGTCGCATGAAATTTTGGGTGTTTTTGCCAATTGCGTTGATATTTGGCTGCTCAGATCAACTGTTTCAATCTAACTTGTCTGTAGCCTACTCTAACCCAGCATTAGTTCCACAAACTAGTCCGACTTTATCAAAAGTGAGTTACCTTTCATCGTTGGAACAAGAGGTAATTGTTGAAACAAATAAGGTACGAACAAATCCTAAATCATACCTCCCGATTCTAGAAAACTATAGAAAGCGCTTTGAGGGAAACCTAGTAAAGGTTTTTAATAATACCTATTGGCAAACTCAAGAAGGAGTCAAAGCAGTTGATGAGGCGATCGCATTTTTGAAATCAGTACCTCCTGTGGGAGCATTGAGTCCATCTAAGGGTATGTGTTTAGGAGCAAAAGACCATGTTAAAGACCAAGGACCAAAAGGTGCTACAGGTCATGATGGTAGCGATGGTAGCAACCCCTTTACTCGCATTAACCGCTATGGTAAATGGCAAACCACCGCAGGCGAAAATATTACTTATGGCTTCAACACTGCTGAAGATATTGTCATGCAATTAATTATTGATGATAGTGTGCGCGATCGCAGTCATAGAAAAAACATTTTTAACGGCGCTTTTAAAGTGTCTGGTGTTGCTTGTGGAATTCACAAATCATATAGGACAATTTGTGTAATTAACTACGCTGATAGGTATAGGGATAAATAATTTGAGTTAGGAAGTAGGGACAAATACCGAAGGTTCTGAATTATTGTACTTAAAAGCAGGCGTAATAAAGTAAAAATATTTTTTTGTCCTTTACTTTCCAGTGTTAACTAGGTTACAACAGGTATTAAGTAATCCTTTTTTAACAATCCAGGAACAAAGACGAGCGCAGCGTTATCTATACTCTTGATCAACTCATTTCCGTTCTTCTTAAAGAACTGATCGAAGTTCTGCTCTGTAACAACCGCTTTTAAAATTACGAATAAAGAAGCGTCTACAAACTTCTCTGTGTGTTGAAAATTATTATTTTTTCTAATTCACTAAATTAATCCATAGAAAAAATTGTGAGGTAATGAATGCATCGCATTAAACTTTGGGTACTTTTGCCAGTTACCCTGATATTCGGCTGCTCAAATCAACTGCTGCAATCTAGCCCATCTGTGGCAAACTCTAACCCAGTAGTAGTTCAACCAAAGAGTCCAACTTTATTAGCAAAGGCGAGTTACCTCTCACCGCTAGAACAACAGGTAATCGTTGAAACAAATAAGGTACGAACAAATCCCAAGTCGTACCTTCCGATTATGGAAAACTATAGAAAACGCTTCCAGGGTAACCGAGTCAAAATTTCTAATAATACCTATCTGCGAACTCAAGAAGGAGTCAAAGCAGTCGATGAAGCGATCGCATTTTTGAAATCAGCTCGTCCTGTAGGAGCTTTGAGCGCATCTAAGGGTATGTCTTTAGGAGCAAGAGACCATGTGAAAGACCAAGGGCCAAAAGGCGCTACAGGTCATGATGGTAGCGATGGTAGCAGCCCCTTTAATCGCATCAATCGCTATGGTCGATGGCAAAGAACCGCAGGCGAAAATATCAGTTATGGCCCAAACACCGCTCAAGATATTGTCATGCAGTTAATTATTGATGATGGTGTGCCCGATCGCGGTCATAGAACAAACATTTTTAACGGCGCTTTTAGAGTGGCTGGCGTTGCTTATGGAACCCACAAATCATATAGAACAATTTGTGTAATTAACTACGCTGGTGGGTATAGGGAAAAAACGTAAACGCGAGTTCCACTAACCTCTTCCTGCTTTGAACTAAAGCTCAAGTTTGTCCCTCTCCAAGTCGGAGAGGGACAGGTTTTGCGTAGCAGAACCAGGGAGAGGTCTTTTATAATTGCTGACTGTAAAAGCGAAATGATCGACTATTCGCCTGCAACCCAAGCACCATGAAATCCATAAGGCACTCGTTGAGGAATTATCACCCGCGCTACAGGTTCAGCAGTTACATCTTGGGCATTCACAACTACTAATTCTGAAGTGTTGGAATTCTCATCGTGGACGAAAGTCATCAGCCAACCATCATCCTCAGCCGTTGCACCAGGACGCGGCGCAAACACAGCTTCACCGCCATAGCGCCCTTCTCCGAATTCGTGGGTTTGGGACTTTCCACTGCTGAAGTCGTACTTAATAATACCTTCAAATAAAGGTAGGGGATTGTTTGCCGCTTTGTTAGTGTAGCCATATCGGTTTTGCCGCCCCAATAGGTTTTCGTTGACGCGGGGAAATTCAGAAGCTACATCATCTAACATTTCTTCACGTACTGTTCCCGTGTTGAGGTTAAATCGCCAGCGATATAAGCGCGGGATATTTCCTTCTGGATCGGGTTGCGAATCACTAGAAATCAACACAGTAGTAGAACTCATGCGACAGGCAATCAGCACTACTTCATCTCCCTCTTCGTAGGCATTGAGGGTATGGAAGACGTAGCAAGAGGGACTCTCAAACCATCGGATATTACTGTTGTTACCATGACGTGGTAGAATGCCAAAACGGCTGGGGCGATCGCGCTCAAACATCATTACAGGTTCTCCCCGTTGCGATCGCTCGACGCTAAAAGTCAACGGCAAGTCCATAAATATCGTGTAGTTTTCTGTGATGGCAAAATCGTGCATCATCACTCCTATTGGCAGATCAATCGGCACTGTCCGCAAAAGTTCCCCTTGCGCTGAAACCACACTATATTGCAGATACGGTGGTACAAACAGAGAGTAGCCAAAGAAGATCATTTCTCCCGTCACCGGGTCTACCTTAGGATGGGCTGTAAAGGCAGAAGTTAGCTTCCCATTATAGGTATACTCGCCAATAGTGTCTAATTCAGGAAGCTTAATGGCGTGAGGTTTACCTCCCTCGTTCAGCGCCAACATCTGACCAGCGTGCCACACTAAGGCAGTATTGGCAGTATTTTTATAGCCACCGTGGGGGTTATCCGTTCGTGGTGGTTCTAACATCCCACTCCAGAGAGCCTTACCCGCTTCTCGTTCTTTTTTCCATCCCCTTGTCTGTACGTAACGGTTACGATAAGTGGCTACGCCATTGCTAATTTGCACACCATGCAACATCCCATCTCCGTCAAACCAGTGATATTCACCGATGGGTGCCCATTGAGGATTAGGGCCATTTCGGACAAACATCCCCGATAAGCCAAGGGGTAATTCACCGATGACTGGCAATTTGTCTGTGGTGATTTCTTCGCGGATTGGAGCAAAATTGCGATCGAGATACGGATTGACTGCTATTGTTACCATTACCTTGATTTATGAGAGTTACAGAAAAACGAGCCAGAGCCAACAGCTTCCTCTCTTTGAAATGTTAACGGCGCGGGGGTTCTAGTGAAAACGCCCTACAGTATACAGTTTAAGCCTGTGGACATGATAACCAATCATCCTAAAGAAGACAGTTAACTCATCCCACGGCTATGAAAACCCGCAGGATTTCGAGTCATTAGTAACGGTCAAAAGAGGCAGAGGAGCAGGGAGCAGGGAACAAGGGGGACGGTCTGAGACGCTAGGGAGGGAGTGTCAAAGAATCTGGTAATGTGATGCATATGGCTTTTGGTGACTGATAACATTGAGCGCTATCTTCAACCAATCAATATAAGTCTGTTCTCTTTTGATCACTAACTCCAGCACCAGCCTTTGCATAACTTGCTCACGGTTGGCAGACTCATCACTAAGTGATGGCAAATCGATGATTTCACATTCAGCAAGCTTTTTGCTTCGAGCCGCTAATTGTTGCTCCAGTAGATAAATGATGGTTTCATTCGGCAACTGATCTGCAAAATGCAACTGGACTAGCATTGGTTCTCGTACAGTCGGCAAGGGCTGATGAGTTCCAAGCCATCGGGTGAATTCGGCTTTCCCTGGCTCAGTTACGCTGTAGACTTTGCGGTTGGGGCGATCGTGCTGAATTTCAACCGTACAGGTAATCCAGCCTTGCTCAACTAGCTTATCGAGAGTTCTGTAAATTTGTGCCTGGTCTGCTGGCCACAAATGAGCAATGCATTGATCAAAGCAGCTTGTTTTGAGGTCGTAGCCCGTCATTTCTTGCTGCTGAAGAAGACCTAGAATTACGTATGCTAGCGACATTAAGACGGTTTTCCCATAATTGATATTTTTTTGATAGGTTCTACACTATGTACTTCTTATAAGTTTATGCTAATATATGATTAATCAAATATAAGATATAACGATTATAAAAAAATATGTTGATTATCATAGGTCTAAAGAAGGAACCCAAATACATCAACTGAGGTTAAGCAAGCCTCTTGTAGAGAAGGGAAGGAAAATTTCTGGTAAGAGTGGCAAGCCTGCTGGCGAACGTTTACGCAACTATGTATGTTGGATATGCTACTAATCGCTAGAGTATCACTCAACAAACCAGTTGTTCGCTACAGTCTATGTCGTAATGAATACCGACGCAGAAATTATTCAAGCCATTGAAGACTATCATAACGAAAGGATGGGTAACATTGACTTCTAACACACTTTCACAAAGAATACGTCAACATCAATATCTGCGTGATTTACGAAACAAATTACTCCACCTTCATAAGATGTTGCTGGAGACAGAACGCATTACCTACGAACAGGTTAGTGGACGAGTATCAAGCGGAGAACTACTTCAGCTAGTTATCGCTCATGAACAATTTGCTTGGCTACATCGTATTTCTGAGGTGGTTGTGCAAGTTGATGAAATGCTTGAAGCAGATGAACCGATAGCAATGGAGGATTTTGAAAAGTTGATTGCTGATGTCCGCACACTGATTGTACCCTTAGAGACGGGCAATACCTTCGAGAGAAAGTATTACAACGCTCTCCAGCGCGAACCTGCTGCTGTGTTGGCACATGCGGAAATATCAAGATTTCTCATGACTAAGATTTAAGGATAGCTATGTCAAGACTTGGGGCTTAAGCCCCAAGTTCTGGAGCAACCTCACAGGCAATCAGCATAAATAAGCTTAAAGACTTATCATCAAGACCGCAGGGGGAAAAAGGACTTTCCATATTTACGCAGACAAGGGATTTATCTCTGCCGATTGGCAGGCTGCGCCCCAACAGCCAATTACCTATGACTCACTACCGGGAAAAAATACAGGTAAGACAAACGCTGTCAGAATTCCACCAAGCACAATCACCTCAATAATTCTGACATAAAAATTGTTTTGTATAAAATTATTCATTTCCGCACCAAAGTTTGTTTGTAAGCTAGTTAACCAAGTACGGAAACGACTAGACCATTTAGCAGGGCTATCTTCTGGGCGAAACTTCCACGAAAACATTGAGAGTAACAACGGCGCACCACCCACCTTGGTAGACATCAAAACATGAATCGCCACACAGCCAACCATGACAACCCAGGCGCCAAGGTGGAGGGAGTACCAAATATGATGTAGCTGCCCTGCTGGAAGCCATTCTTCCTTCATCATCCTGCCAGAGTTCACAGCCAAGATAGCAGCAATGAGCATGAGAGTATTTGCTAGACGTTGCAAGCTAACCCACCAAATCGGCTTGCCAACCTGGGTTAGTTGCTGCAAAGAATCAGATTGAAGCAGGCGCTTTTTTCCAGCATGAAAGCTATAGAGGGCAAAAGCAGGAAGAATAAGCAAGAAAAATAATGCAAAAGTGCCGTGAATGCCCTGAATATCCCCAATTTGAGGAAATGGTATTTTACCAAATCGGCGATCATAAGTGTTGTAAACCAAAAATCCGGTAATAATTGCTGCGATAACTAAAATTCCACTTAAGCCGTGAAGAATTCGCAACAATAAAGGTTGATAGGGTGCAGAACGGGGCATAACAATAATCCTTTTGTTACTAAACTAAAGCTTACGGGCAACAACGTTGTTGGTTCTATTGTTTTTCCAGATGCATCTCTAGAAGACCTAGAATACTTTTTAGAAGTTAATATTAAAATTTTTAATACAAATCAAAAAGCAATTATAAAAAAATTGGCTTTAGAAGCTCAAAACAATCATAAACTTACAATAGAAGTATCCAGTAATTTTTAAACATTATAATCTTGGTTATGATTAAAAGCCCTCTCCGATATCCTGGTGGTAAGTCGAAAGCAATTAATCAAATAGTTGAATACTTACCAGAGAGTTTTTCGGAATTTCGGGAGCCTTTTGTGGGTGGTGGTTCTGTATTCATTTATTTAAGACAAAAGTTTCCTGATATCAAGATTTGGATTAACGATTTCAACCGCGAACTCTTCTTATTTTGGAAGTTTGCCCAATCTGATCTATCTAAGTTAGCTAAAGAAGTTCGGCATATTAGAGTTAAATACACAGACGGCAAATTACTCTTTGCAGAATTGACTAGTATAGATGTCAATAATTTATCTGATTTAGAAAGAGCAGTTCGGTTTTTCGTTCTCAATAGAATTACTTTTTCAGGAACTGTAGAATCAGGCGGTTTTTCTGAACAAGCTTTCCATAAAAGATTCACTGATTCTTCAATAGAACGGCTAGAAAAGTTAGAATATATTCTATCAGAAAATGTCCAAATTACTAATTTGGATTACAGCCACCTATTAAAATCAGAAGGGAAAGATGTATTTTTATTTTTAGATCCGCCATATTTTAGCGCTACTAAATCAAAGCTATACGGTAAAGATGGTGACTTGCACACTTCTTTTGAACATCAGAGATTTGCAAACCTTTTGCAGCAATGTCATCATAGCTGGTTAATTACCTACGATGACTCATTGCACATTCGAGAAAATTTTCAATGGGCTAATATCTCAGAGTGGGAATTACAGTATGGGATGAATAATTATAAGCAGAGTGGTGCGGCTAAAGGAAAAGAGTTATTCATTACAAACTACGAAGTTAAACTTGATCAGGACTTACGCAAACAACAGCCGAAACCCTTATTCTCTGGTAGGGGCAATTCATGAATTGCCCCTACAGTGTATAGTTTTGCGTAAGTCCTATTGATTTGCAAAAAAAATCACTAGTTCAGAATCTTGCTAATCCAGCTTTGCAATTAAGCCTTGAGATTTAAGCCTACTTTGATAGCTTCCAGTTTTCCGGTAGGATAACCCCATAGCTCTCAATATAGCTACAACATACAAACCTTAGCTATGATAACTTCCCCAATCCCTGCTCAAGAATCCTCTGCTAGCTGGTATATCCTGCTGCAACAATTAATAGATGGCCAATCCTTGTCCCGTACTCAAGCTGCTGAATTGATGCAAGGTTGGCTTAGTGAAGCGGTTCCCCCAGAGTTATCAGGGGCTATTTTAACAGCCCTGAACTTTAGAGGCATTTCTGCCGACGAGTTAACCGGCATGGCTGAAGTATTACAATCTCAATGTTCCCCACTCAGCACTCAGAAATCAGTACTTAGCACTGTAATAGATACCTGTGGCACTGGTGGAGATGGTTCATCAACCTTTAATATTTCTACAGCCGTTGCATTTGTCGCCGCAGCATCTGGTATACCTGTTGCCAAACACGGCAATCGTTCAGCCTCAAGTCTCACGGGGAGCGCAGATGTATTGGAAGCCTTGGGTGTAAACTTGAGTGCATCCAGCGAAAAGGTGCAAGCCGCACTACAAGAGGTGGGGATCACTTTCTTGTTTGCCCCTGGTTGGCATCCAGCACTCAAGGCGGTTGCCTCATTACGGCGGACTTTGAAGGTGCGAACAATTTTTAATTTGCTCGGGCCGTTAGTAAATCCCTTGCATCCAACTGGGCAGGTGGTGGGGTTATTTACTCCTAAGCTTTTGGCAACAGTTGCCGAGGCTTTACAGAATTTGGGCAAGGAAAAAGCGATTGTGCTGCACGGACGAGAAAAACTCGATGAGGCTGGGTTAGGAGATTTAACTGACTTGGCGGTGTTATCAGAGGGAGAAGTACAGTTAACTAGCATTAATCCCCTAGATTTGGATCTAACACCTGCTTCTATAGGTATGCTTCGAGGTGGAGATGTCCAAGAGAATGCGGTGATTCTGAAGGCGGTACTCCAAGGTAAGGGAACTCAGGCGCAACAAGATGCAGTTGCCTTAAATGCGTCGTTGGCGCTGCAAGTAGCGGGTACGATCGCACTCCTAGATCACGCCCAAGGGATTAAAATCGCTAAGGATATTCTACAAAGTGGGGCTGCTTGGACGAAGTTGGAGCAGTTAGTTGAGTTTCTGGGGAATTGAATTGCGATCGCAGTTGCGGACGAAATTCTACTACATTACGTTTAATGGTGACATCGTAATTGCCAAAAAAGTCATGTCCTAGAAGTCCAGTTTCTAGTTCCGCACCTGCGATCGCTACTGCTACTTTATTCACTATTACCCCGCCAACTGCCATCGAATTAACATAGCCCACAGGAAATTCTACACCTCTAGAACTAGCGGTATTTGCCTTAGCTTTCCCTACTGTCACGATTCCCAAGGTATTTGCCATCTCTTGGGTAATTACAGTGCCACTGGCTCCCGTATCCACAATCATCTCAAATTGTCGCTGGCCATTGAAGGTGACTTCGACAATTGGCGTTCCACCAAGCCGCCTTTTAATGGGGGCTGTAAATACTTCTGGATCTGGAATCACCACTGCTGATGAAGGTAAACCTGGCTCTATTGGTAACCGTTTTGTTTCTTGTGGAGGCAAGGTATACTTTGGCGTGATTGCTGTTTGGGGAACTGTAACTACTACCCTCTTCGGTTCGGCAAGGCGCACAGGGCGAGGAGCAGCTTGTTGTTGAGCATATTTGATTTGGCGACGATATTCAGTGATTTTGGTTTGAGCGATCGCAAACTCTGGGCTTTGTCGCCGGACTCTTTGCATCAGCGCGATCGCATCCTGGTACTGATTCGCCACCAAAATCCAATCACCTGGAGATTGAGCAGATCGGCTGATGCTCCAAGCGCCAACCGCTTTGTCTAGCCCCATCTCAAAAAGACTTGGTTCACTGTCAGACGGCTCTAGCGGCTGTACTTCTGGAGTAGAGGTAACTGCTGGTGTTGCTGGTTCGACGGCAGGCTGTACTGATGCCTGATCCCCAATTGGCGCGGGTTGCTCATTGCCACCAATCGCCGTGTTTCGTTGGTCTTCACTACAGGCAACACACAAAACCGCTAGAGCGCTTGATAGAAAAATTAGGGTTGCACGGGATAAAAAAGACTGAAGCATAATTAATTTTAACCACCCAAGCTTTGCCAAAGCCACTCCCGCTAATTTAATTCCCTTTTAATTTTAATTAACTATTCTAAAAACTCCCAATTGCTCAACTCATGGGATAATTAACAATCGCAGTATTGGGGAATGGGGAATAGGGAAGAGTTTTCCCAATGCCCAATGCCCAATGCCCAATGCCCACTCCCCAATTTACTATGCCCCTGACTGACGCAATACCAGCTTTACTTGTCCTGGCAGACGGAACCACTTATCGCGGTTGGTCTTTTGGTGCTACGGGAACCGCGATCGGAGAAGTGGTGTTCAACACTGGCATGACCGGCTACCAAGAAGTACTAACCGATCCCAGTTACTGCGGTCAAATTGTCATTTTTACCTATCCTGAATTAGGAAATACTGGCGTTAATCCTGAAGATGAGGAATCAAATGCGCCCCAAATTCGGGGTGCGATCGCTCGGAATATTTGTCACCGACCGAGTAACTGGCGATCAACACAATCCTTACCAGACTACCTTAAACAAAATCAAGTACCAGGGATATACGGCATTGATACCCGCGCTCTCACCCGCAAAATTCGGATGTTTGGAGCTATGAACGGAGGCATTTCCACAACCATTCTCGATGAAGCGGAATTGCTAGAGCTGGTACAGGCGGCTCCCAACATGGCGGGATTGAATCTGGTTCGGGAAGTCACCACCCCAAATGCTTATGAATGGTCAGCTCCCACAATTCCAGCTTGGGAATTTAACTCTGAAACTGCGGAAAATCTTGGGGAGCCGTTTACCGTTGTTGCCCTTGACTTTGGTATAAAACGTAATATTTTGCGTCGCTTAACAAGTTATGGTTGTCGGGTAATTGTTGTGCCTGCTGATACGCCACCAGAGGAAATTCTCAATTACAATCCAGATGGTGTGTTTCTTTCTAATGGGCCTGGCGACCCTGCTGCCGTCACTGAAGGGATTGCAACTGCTAAAGCGCTTCTGTTAAGTGAAAAGCCCATCTTTGGTATTTGTATGGGACACCAAATTTTAGGTCATGCACTAGGGGCAGAAACCTATAAACTCAAATTTGGTCACCGTGGTTTAAATCAGCCTGCCGGTTTACAACAACGGATAGAAATTACCAGCCAAAACCATAGTTTTGCTATTGACCCAGATTCTTTGCCTACAACTGTTGTGGAAATCAGCCACCTGAACTTAAACGATCGCACCGTTGCCGGGGTACGTCACAAATCTCTACCTGTATTCTCTGTACAATATCACCCAGAAGCAAGTCCTGGCCCTCACGATGCTGATTACTTGTTTGAGCAATTTGTTCAAGTCATGCGAACAGCACGTCAAGCCGCAACAGCCGAAGTAAGGTAAAAATAGGGAATGGGGAATAGGGTATGAAACATGGGAACTAACTTGGGACTAGGAAAGAGTTTTTCAATGCCCAATGCCCAATGCCCAATGCCCAATGCCCAATGCCCAATGCCCAATGCCCAATGCCCCAGTAGATTGTAGACAACTTGCTCAAAAACCATCTATACTTGAGCGTTCACTTTAACTCATGAGGAGGGAATTATTGCTGAGCCACTGAATCTAACCGTTAGCCTGAGGGGCACTCGTGAAGTCCGGGATAACTGTCAGCTATTCCGCCTCACAGGTTTGTTAGATGCCTTTTCTGAGCCGACATTTCGCAAGGTACTTGGCAGTAAGATTGACGAGGGCCCTAAGCATATTATTTTGGATCTCTCACAAATCGACTTTATTGATAGCTCTGGCTTGGGTGCTTTGGTGCAGCTAGCCAAGCAGGCTCAAACTGCTGAAGGCACTTTGCAAATTGTCACGAATGCCCGGGTAACTCAAACGGTCAAGCTTGTTCGCCTAGAAAAGTTTCTCTCCCTGCAAAAATCAGTTGAAGAAGCTCTAGAAAACGTCAAGTAGTCTTGATTGCTTGAACCGAGAGACCAATTCGGCTATCCAGATTCAACATCGGATAGCTTAATTTTTAAAACTTCTGGCAGAAAACCTCTCTCCTTGTGGGAGAGGCACAAAGCCAGTTAAGCTATTATGTTTAAAGTTGACCAATAACAAAAATATAGACACCCAATTCTTGGGTCTGTAATTGTCGGCTAGAATATCAGATAAACAATCAAGTCTAAGAAATTTGTAAGAAACACAAAGTCAGCAGATTTCTTTATGGGTAAACTTGACTTGATACTGTATACTTAAAAATTGTCGCTTACCAAGTAAGCATTGGCAAGGCGATCAAGTAACAGGTGAGTTTGATGTCATGATTTTACACCATCTTAGACACAGACCACAAGTAAGCGCAATTTGATTTATAGGCGTTGACATTAGGATGATGTAAAATGCCAACTCTCAATCAAAAAGATAGAATTAGTAAGTATTTCTGATAGTATTGATTATGCTAAGTATGGTATTATGGCTTACTTCAGAAAAATCAGTCTTTGCAAAAAATGCCTGCCAAATGTAGCCCGTCAAGGAATGATTTATTGTGAAGTCACAGGAGGAAGAGCTATTAGATACACAAGATGAAACTCCTAAACAGAGTTTATCTTGGACTCAAGCACTCTTGACAACCACAGCGCCATTCCAACAGATTTCCCTCTCACAAGTGCAACAAATTTCTCCTACTGCTTTAGCATATTTGGGGGATGCAATTTATGAGTTGTATGTTAGAATGTTCTATCTGCTGCCATTGCAGCGGTCAGGAATTTACCATCGTTTGGTAGTGGAGCAGGTAAGAGCGGAAACACAAGCGCTACATTTGCGATCGCTGGTTCCTCATTTAAGGGACATCGAATTAGAAATTGTCCGACGGGGTAGAAACGCCGCTACAGGACGCCCTAAGCGACTTAATCCCGAAATTTATCAACAGGCAACTAGTCTAGAAACCTTAATAGGCTACTTATATCTCACCGATTACCAGCGTCTAACCGAACTGTTGCAAATGCTTCATGTAGAAAAAGGGTGAAAACTCAATTTCACAACAATAGGTAAAGCAGTAGATTAGGTTTTAGAAATTCAGGTAATCGGTATGTTCAACCATACGCTATATCATATCCATCACTCAAATGCAGAATAAACCGAGAAAAATCATCAAGACTTCTACTAATGAACCCAATCGTGGGCAACCCGTAAAAATTCAGGGCAAGCGTGTTGTTACTAATCCTACTCGCAATCCCAGAAAAGTAGATAGCAACCCGATTTCTGTTGCTAATCCCACTCGCAATCCCAGAAAAATAGATGTTGCTAATCCCACCCGCAATCCCAAAAAAATAGATAGCAACCCGATTTCTGGCAACTCCCGCCAACGAAATAACAACTTTTCCCAGCCGCCTGTATCTACACAACCCATAGAAGAAGATAACGATCTCATCTATGGTCGTCATCCAGTATTGAGTGCGTTGCAAAATCAGCGCAATCTCAATCGTCTCTGGATTACTACCCGTCTGCGCTACGATCCCAGCTTTCACCATTTTCTCCTCCAAGCGAAGGAAAATGGCACAGTTATTGATGAGGTTGAACCTAAGCGCTTAGACTATCTCACCAACGGGGCCAATCATCAAGGTGTGGCAGCACAAGTTGCTCCTTACGCCTACATCGAATTGCCCGATCTAATTGAACAGGCAAAAGCTGTAACCGATCCCGTAATTGTAGTAGCTGACGGAATTACTGATCCCCACAACTTGGGAGCAATTATTCGCACCGCCGAAGCAATAGGCGCTCAAGGTTTGGTGATTCCTCAAAGAAGAGCATCTGGGATAACTTCCACTGTCATGAAAGTGGCAGCAGGCGCTTTAGAAAATTTCGCTGTAGCTAGAGTTGTTAACCTCAGCCGCGCCTTAGAAGAGTTAAAAGAAGCTGGCTATTGGATTTATGGCACTGCTGCAAGTGGTAGCGAACCCGTACATACAGTGAATTTCACTGGCCCAATCGTTTTGGTCATCGGCTCAGAAGGTGAAGGTCTGGGTATGTTGACTCAACGTTCGTGTGATTTCTTGATATCGATTCCTCTACAAGGTAAGACTCCTAGCCTCAATGCTTCTGTAGCAGCAGGTATGACACTTTATGAAATTTACCGTCAGCGATCGCTAAATACCCTGCACTTAGATAAATTACAAAAAAATTCTTTGAAAAAATAACCCTAACAGAGTATAAAGAAATGTAAAAGATAATAAAGCAACATATCGTTTAACACCCTGTAGACGTTTATAAACTCGCGAAAACCATGAAAACCATTTGGCATAACCTCAAGGAAGTGTTACTTAACACATTCGACTCCCTCGGCTTGGCTTGGTGGGTAGAGATCGTGACGCAAAATCCCCGTTGCACATACTACTTCGGGCCATTCCTAAGTTCTTCTGAAGCAAGATTGTCAAGCATTGGATATATAGAAGATTTGGAGATCGAAGGAGCTACGGGAATTGCTGTAAATGTCAAGCGTTGCAAACCTAACACCTTAACAATTGCTGAAGACTTGGGGGAAAGATTTGACCGCAAAGTACAGCCTGCCTTTGGCGGTCAAATTTAAGTTAAGTTAGTTAGGCCAGAGAATGAACCGGATGCGAGGATGCAGGGACGCAAAAACACGGAGACACTGAGAGAGAATTCTTTTACTGTGTTATTGCGTCTTTTCCACTCACCGCGTCACCACATCTTCACTCTCCATTTCTCCTTCGTCAATAGTCAAAATTTTTAAAATATTCGACTATTGACTACCAACTACCTGCGGATGTTCTTCCAGCCAATGGTCAATATCATTCAGCACCTGCTGGGGGACTTCCCACGGAAAAAGATGGGCAGTGTTAGGATAGCACTGCCACTGAGAATTGTTCAGGTGTTGAGCAGTTTCTAAACTGGAATCAGATGTGATGTGGCGGTCTTGATCACCAGCAAGTACTAAACCAGGACATTGTATTTGTTGCAAATCTAGAAGTCGGTTGTATCCCGATTGAATTGCACTCGAAAGGGCGCGAGTAGCAGCAGAAGAGGTTTGTAAATAAGCTGGTGCTGCTTCAGTCGCAATGTAGTTGTAAGTGGTAGATGTATGTTGTTGAATTAGGTAGCGGAAAAGCGATCGCTTACCAAAAGTTTCAATATTCCATTGCCAACTCGGTTTTATATAGTTTAGTAGGCCAGCAACGCCAGTATATAAATTATCCTGCCAAGTGATAGGAGGATGACTGCCACGGGGTTTTGCGGCTGTCGCCACCAAAATCAGCCCTGTAATACGCTCTGGCAAACGTAATGCCAGTTCCATTGCCAGAATGCCCCCAAGTGACCATCCCAATACTAAACACTTTTCAATCTCAAAGCGGTCTAGCAGGGCTTCTAAATCAGTCAAATGGTCATTCATATCAAAATTGCCATTCCAGCGACTTTTGCCGTATCCACGTAAATCAGGGGCAAAAGTTTTATAGCGTTTTGATAAATGATTGGTAAATACAGAAAGACTACGACCAGTACCAGGATGACCATGTAAGCCCAGAATGGGGAATCCTTGACCTTGGATGTAGACATTGAGACGTGCAGCAGTGGTAGGATGGCGATCGCTCATTACTCGTTGTTCTCCTGTCTAGCGATCGCTTGTATCGTTGTCGTATTTGCTTCAGCCCTTTCTGCTGTTTGCTCTAAAATTGCCTCAATTCGATTTGGCCTTTCTGTCATAGTGATTCGTTATATTATTTTTTTAATCGTGTCGTACAGCTAGCACAGCACGGCGTAAATAAACATACTATTTCAAATGGCACAAGAAGCTCGCAATACAATTATCCCTCTTTCAAGAAACACTTGGCGTAAGGCTTATGTAGCAAGGGTTGGAGAGGATGAAGTATTTTGTGGATCTTGAGAAATTGGCACAAGTTCAAGACCAAAAGTATGAGCTTTTTTCTTGAGATTG
>JAHHHS010000020.1 GCA_019359215.1 Nostoc indistinguendum CM1-VF10
CATGTTTTATCCCCACTGGTCTTGGCACTTTTAGCTTTGCTTTCATCTGATAATGCACAGTATCATGTACCACTTTGTATGAAACTTCTATTCCCTCGACGGCTTCTAAATGTCTCCGAATTTCTTCATAACTTTTGAATCCTTCTGGTTGCTCTAGTTCTTTTTTTAATTTTTCTCTTACTTCTTTTTTTATAATTGGTGGTCTTCCTGGGCTTTTTCTTTCTAATAATAGATTACTGATTCCACCTTCTCTATATAATCTTAACCACCTCTGTAGCGTAATTCTTTTCCTTGCCAATATTTTGACCAATTCTGCTATGCTTTTTACTTGTTTACTTTTTAATAGATATAAGAACAAACCGTTAACTCAGCAGCAGTCAACAAAAACCCCTTGATACGATAACAAAGTCTATGTGATTCTTTGAGAACGTATCTTTTGACGCGTAGGCATAGCCAGTCGTAGACATCGCTCTTTAACGTAAACAATATGGGTAAAGATTTCAATCCAGTTTATAATAAGTAAAGGCGTACTCAAGTACGCCTCTATAGTAGATTCATTTGTTGTCAAGATGTTTGGAAAATAGTCTAATTCGATGCATTTTGGTTAAAAGAGTTTGAGAGTTGATTAGGGTCTAGGTTAGCAGGAAATAACAAAATTTCCTTACCTTCTAAGTTTGCCTTCTGGTGAAGCAAAATTGCCTTTTCCAAAGAACAATATTTAATTGGAACCCATCTGTCGCTATAAAAGTAGACAGTTACTCGGTTCATTGCATACTCTTTCAACGGCAGTGGAAGAGACCAGGACGAATCCATAGTTTGAACCTTACCTGTTGAGTCCATGCTTTGAACCTCAGTTATTAAGTATATATACTTTCCCTCATTAGAATGATTTAAAGTAACTATCATAAGTAATAAGAAACTGCCTTGAAACTGAATCTATAGGTAAAAATTAGAAGAATTACAATTAACCTAAAGACATGGAATAAGTCAGTCTAAAGTTATCATTTTTGTGTTAAAGGCTCACGGGGTTTAAAGACTCGTCAACGAGTATCTGAGTTGGATGAACGAGTCTTTGAACCTCGTTCACGAGTATTAAAAACTGATCAGCAAAATTTTGATACTCATTGGGATTTACTCATCAGTCAGAATTCACCACTCAGCATAAGCTTTTTAAATTTTGCATAGCGGTACTAGTGTTGATGCACTCGCAGCAACCATAACGAAGCGATAGTACCCACAAAATGAGCAGCAATCCCGTTGATGTTTGCCACAGCCACAAAAACATCCAGCGCCCAATGCCCATAATTTAAAATCCTGCCAAACGATGTGAAGGTTTCAAACTCAAGGATGATGAGTAATTAGCAACTAAATTGACAAAATCACACTATAAAGAGTGATATTAAGCGATAGATAGCGCTTGTAAAGGAATAACGGCCATGATTAAATCTTGGATGGTGATTGGGGCTGTGGCTTTCTTAGTTGCCTTAGCGGCTAACTTGATTACGCCTAGCGATCGCCAATGGTTCAAGCGCTTACAACGGCCGAGATGGCTAACTTTTGAGGGTGCGATTCCAATTATCTGGACTGTAATATTTATTTGCGGTGCTTGGTCAGCTTATATTGTCTGGGAAAAAGATCCAGGAAGCACCCCAACCTGGTTAATCATGGGTTTATACTTGCTTTTAGAAATTGTAACCATTGCCTATACACCTGTAATGTTTAGGCTTCGCAGCCTGAAAGTCGGTACAATTCTTGGTGGTACAGGTTTTATCATTAGTATTTTATTGATACTTGCAGTCTTAAGCATTTCTGGCTGGGCAGCACTATTACTAGTTCCTTATTTGCTGTGGAGTCCCATTGGTACTTATACCACTTGGAAGATGATCAGTCTCAATCCTCAAGATGCTTAAGATTCGCACCAGGGAATGATTAAACATATAGCCTAAATTGTCAAACTTGCAGTGTATGACTTGACAAAATACACAAGCGAGAGTGCATTATGATTCCATCTTGGATAATAATTGGGGCTGTAACTTTCTTTGTCGCCCTTGGTAGTTTCTTCATCACACCGCGTGATGTTAAATGGTTTGCAAATTTAAGTCGCCCGCGTTGGCTAGTTTTTGAGCCGTTGATTCCAGTCATCTGGACTGTAATTTTTATTTGCGGTGCAGCTTCAGCTTATGTTGTCTGGGAAAAAAATCCCGGAAGCCCCATTACTTGGCTACTAATGGCTTTGTACCTCTTGGTGGAAATTATCACCGTTGCCTATATACCTACAATGTTGAGGTTTCGCAGCCTCAAAGTTGGAGAAGTTCTTGGGCTAATCGGTTTGATTTCTGGCGTTATCCTCGCAATCTGCGTTTTGCCGATTTCTCTAATGGCGGCGCTTTTACTCCTTCCTTATCTAGTTTGGACTCCGATTGGTACTTACACTACCGACGAGTTAAAAGAGTTGAATCCTCAAGATGCATAAGGCATCTATGTAAGACGCCCATAACGTGCTGTGACAGGATTGGCTGGATTAGATTGATTATTCAGCCAAGCCCACATTTGATCGTCAATAGAAAAATGCCACCACTCTCTAGGATTGCGTTGAAAACCGACTTTTAACATTACATCTTGCAATAGCTGACGGTGAGCATGATACTCTTGGGCTTCTGGGCGATCGCTATTGGCATAATAATCTGGGTGCGATCGCTCTGACATTTCATCAATCGGCGAACCCATATTTACTATTTGCCCCGTATCATCTACCAGCGTCACATCCACCGCAGCACCTGTACTGTGAGGAGGGGGAGTTTTTTCATCCAAACTTGGTACAGCCCAAATTGCATAAACCGCTTCCCAAATTTCTTGGCGTTGGTTTGGGGATAATTCCACATCAGTTAATCCCCTATTCTGCATTGCTTGAGCGAAGCTGTAATCTACCATAAACTGCTGGACTGCGATCGGGCGATAAGCATCAAAAATTTGGATACGCCAGTTGCGATGCAGCAGTTGAAGATAATTTTGCGCTTGGATCAAATTTTCAATAACGCTTTGACGGAGATAATAGGGGGAGCGATCGCCATAAGGCGCACCTAATTTTTCATAAGGATGGGGAGATTCCACCGCAAACAATTCTAGAGGAATCTCCGTTAGTGGTTCACCACACTCAAAAATCGGGATTTGATGATAGGGTCTCATCTAGTCAGCCATGCAGGACTTACGGATTTTAACGCAAGCATAGCATTGTGTCTAAAAATTTAGGCAATTGCCAAATCATAATGTAAAACTAAGATTTCATCTGCTCTCAAAGTCGCCATTGCATATTCAGAGCCTTGGGTATCAGCAAACTCGACTAAATAATGATATTCTTCTTGCTCATAGACTTCTACAATTGTTCCAACTTGCCCACTGGGTAAGCTTTCGATAGAAGTATAATCTTCCACTAGTTGTAATCTCTCAATGGGAATAGGCTTGAGTGTGGCAATAGTATCCAAAAGTTTAACTTTTTTCATTTAACTTCAGAAATGCAGTAATCAAACGTGGATAAACATTATTAGCGGTAGTTTCCCAGATTGTCCGCAGCCTGATTTCTTCTGTATTAGGTACTATCCAATCTACCTTAAACTGTTGATAAAATTAACGGTTTGCTTTTTTTAATTACGAATTATTTTAATGCTCAATCAAAACCAAACACCTTTATTAGATGCCTTAAAAGCCAATACAGCAAGACCCCATGCGCCTTTTTACACCCCAGGACATAAACAAGGTGAAGGAATTTCTCAACCCTTGGCTGATTTACTTGGTAAAGCTGTCTTTCGCGCTGATTTAACCGAATTAGCAGATTTAGATCATCTATTTGCGCCCCAAGGCGTTATTCAAGAAGCACAACAACTAGCAGCAAAAGCTTTTGGCGCTTCACAAACATGGTTCCTTGTCAATGGTTCTACCTGTGGGATTGAAGCAGCAATTCTCGCTACCTGCGGCACAGGCGATAAAATCATTCTGCCTCGCAATGTACATTCATCTGCGATCGCTGGTTTAATTCTCTCCGGTGCAATACCTATTTTTCTCAATCCTGAATACGATCCAGTTTTAGATATTGCCCATAGCATCACACCCAACGCGGTAGAATCTGCACTCCAACAACATCCAGACGCTAAAGCAGTGTTGACAGTTTACCCAACATATTACGGCGTTTGTGGAGATTTGAGTGCGATCGCCAACATTACACATCAATATAATATTCCTCTACTTGTAGATGAGGCACATGGCGCCCACTTTGCCTTTCATCCAGAATTACCCACTCCAGCTTTAGCCGCAGGTGCCGATTTAACTGTACAATCCATCCACAAAGTACTCGGTGCAATGACACAGGCATCGATGCTGCACATCCAAGGTAACAGGATAGATTGCGATCGCATTAGTAAAGCTTTGCAACTCGTACAATCTACTAGTCCTAGTTATTTACTTTTAGCTTCTTTAGATGCAGCGCGTCAGCAAATGGCACTCCACGGAAAAATGCTGATGTCTCGCACTTTGCAACTAGCTGATGAAGCTAGAACAAAAATCAGTCAAATTCCTGGATTATCTATTTTACAGATTCCTAGCCTCCCTTATCAAGGGGGGTTGGGGGGATCTCCCGGCTTTGTGGCTTTAGACGAAACGCGATTAACTGTCACTGTTTCTGGTTTAGGTTTAACCGGATTTGAGGCAGATGAAATTCTGGATGAAAAATTTGCTGTCACCGCCGAATTCGCTTCACTGCAACATCTCACCTTTATCATTAGTTTGGGCAACACCCCAGCCGATATTGAGCAACTAGTACAAAGTTTTACTACTCTTGCCAAAGAATATCGCCGAACCAACTTAACTTTTAAAAGCGATCTTTGGCAGGATGTTTTCACTACGCAGTGTCATGCTTTACATTTTTCTCCGCGTGAAGCCTTTTTTGCTGTAAGTGAAATACTACCTTTGATACAGGCTAATCAACGCATCTGTGCCGAAATCGTCTGTCCTTATCCTCCAGGAATTCCTGTATTAATGCCGGGAGAAGTCATCACCAAACCCGTACTTGACTATCTGCAACAAATCCAGGCGATGGGAGGATTTATCACCGGTTGCAATGACACAAGCTTCAAAACTTTGAAAGTGCTGAAAATTTAATTTTTGTCCTCCCAAGACTCTTCACCTTCTACAATAAAGATAGACTTTATTGAGATTTGTATAGTTGGGGATAAGCTGTCATGGCTCCCGCCGTTTTCATTCAAAATTTGCAAAAGCGCTACGGTACAGTGGTTGCCGTCCAAGATGTTTCCTTTCAGGTAGAACCAGGAGAAATCTTTGGTTTACTTGGCCCCAACGGTGCTGGGAAAACTACTACCTTGCGTGCCTTGTGTACACTCACCACGCCGGATGCTGGCAAAATCGAAGTATCTGGCATCTCTGTGTTAGATAATCCGAGGGTGGCAAGACAACGACTAGGCTATGTAGCCCAGGAAGTAGCACCCGATAAGGTGTTGACTGGAAAAGAATTGCTGCAATTGCAAGCAGCACTTTATCATCTCCCAGGCGCAGTAGCCAAACAGCGCATTGAGACTGTATTAGATTTACTCGGTTTGCAAGAATACGCCAATAAAAAGACAGGAACTTACTCTGGCGGTTTACGCAAGCGCCTAGACTTGGCTGCTGGGTTACTTCATTCACCGGATGTTTTAGTCTTAGATGAGCCAACAGTAGGACTTGACATAGAAACCCGTTTTGTAGTGTGGGATTTCCTGAGAAAATTACGCGCCTCTGGGACGACGGTAGTAATTACCAGCCATTACTTAGAAGAGATTGACGCTTTAGCCGATCGCGTGGCAATTATAGATCGCGGCGTTGTAATTGCTGGTGGGACACCTTCACAATTGAAAGATCAAGTAGGGGGCGATCGCATCACCTTGCGAATCCGCGAGTTTTCCCCGATTGAGGAAGCCGAAAAAGCTAAAAACCTCTTGCAACCTTTGCCGTTTGTGCAAGAAGTGATCATCAACAGCGCTCAAGGTAATTCCCTCAACTTAGTAGTGACACCTCAGAACGATGTTCTGATTAACATACAGCAAGTGCTGAATACTGCTGGCTTACCCATATTTGGCATAGCCCAATCTCGCCCCAGCCTCGATGATGTTTACCTCGCCGCTACAGGACGCACGCTGATGGATGCAGAACTAGCAGCCGTTGCCACTCGCGATCCTAAAGCTGAGAAAAAGCAGAATATGAGATAAGGCATAGCGAATGGGGCATTGGGCATTGAGCATGGAGATATTTACCACTCCCAATTCCCGATTCCCCACTCCCCACTCTCCACTCCCCACTCCCCAATTATTTATGAGCGTTACTCCTAAATCTGATATCAATTGGCAGCCCTTAGCATCACCACAAGTAGATGCTAATCCTGCACCTAACTTTTTCGGTGAATTGATACAAGAGACGTTGGCTTTAACTCGTCGCTTGTTTATTCAATTGCAACGCCGTCCCTCCACATTGGTTGCCGGAATTATTCAACCAGTAATGTGGTTGGTGCTATTTGGTGCTTTATTTCAAAATGCACCCAAGGGATTGTTCGGCAGTACGACAAATTACGGTCAATTTTTGGCTGCTGGAGTAATTGTGTTTACAGCCTTTGCTGGGGCGCTGAATGCTGGTTTGCCTGTCATGTTTGATCGCGAGTTTGGCTTTTTGAATCGTTTGCTGGTAGCACCGTTAGCATCACGGTTTTCCATTGTCTTTGCTTCAGCAATCTTTATCATCAGCCAAAGTTTGCTGCAAGCAGCCGTGATTGTTGCAGCAGCAGCGTTTATAGGGGCTGGGCTACCGGACGCAACGGGTTTATGTGCGATCGCTCTAATCGTCTTCCTCTTAGCTTTGGGTGTAACAGCCATCTCCCTTGGTTTAGCTTTTGCTCTACCTGGACACATTGAATTGATTGCAGTGATTTTCGTCACTAATCTACCATTATTGTTTGCTAGTACAGCTTTGGCTCCTTTATCCTTCATGCCTCAGTGGTTGCAGGTTGTGGCTACACTAAATCCTCTCAGCTATGCGATCGAACCCATTCGCTATCTATATCTCCACAGTACTTGGGAACTAAATAGCGTAGTCATGCAAGCTCCTTGGGGTGATATTACCTTCGGGGGAGCGTTGTTGGTGTTGTTCGGCTTTGCCGTTGTCGCCTTACTGAGTATTCAGCCTCAACTGCGGCGAACTCTTGCCTAAAGAGATAAAATAGAGCAATTTTAGGGTCAAAATCCCATGAAAAAACCATTTTTACAAATTCCTAGACTTTTTGTAGCTACCGTGGCAGGGATTAGCTTTGCTTCCTTGCTCATAGCTCAACCCAGTTCGGCTCAAGTCAGCCCAACGGATGCTTTTCCCAGTAATAGTACAACAGACCAAAATACTGATCCCTTCTCCCGTTCAAACTCAGACAATTTCAATATGTTTGACTTGATTCATCGGGCGAATTTTGGGACTCTCAACTGGAATTCTGATCAACAAAACGAACAACTAGACTCAGCCGCAGCAGCCTTTAAAGCCAGGCAACAAAAGCTAATTCAAGGTCAACAACAGCAAGCAACTCCCAGTTCGCCGTTGGTTATACCACAATCAGTTACACCACCATTAGTTACACCAGCATCAGGTAACTGAATTCCAATAAAGAACCCCAAGCCTTAGAGGGCTTGGGGTTAAAGCTACGCTCTTAAAAAATCCTTAGTTATCAGGTAAAAAACTACAGCCCAAGCGCAGCTAAAACATCGCTAGCATGGGTAGCGGTATTTACACTAGCGTCAACATGGGTAATTTTACCACTGGGGTCAATTACATAAGTGACGCGTTTGGCATAACCGCCGCCATCCACATCAAAAGCTTTGATTAGGGATTTGTCGGTGTCAGCCAGTAGAGGAAAATTCAAATTATATTTTTGGGTGAATGCCTGATGAGCGACTTCATCATCTGCACTGACTCCCAAGATTACAACATCTTTACTTTGATATTCAGATTGGGCATCCCGAAAACTACAGGCTTGTTTGGTGCAGCCTGGCGTGTCATCTTTGGGGTAAAAATACAAAACGACTGTCTTTCCGGCAAAATCAGATAAAGAGACTGTGTTGCCGTTTGTATCTTTGGCGGTAAATGCAGGTGCATCCGTACCAACTGCTAGAGGCATAATTAACTTTTCCTGTTTCAGATTGTTGATGCACTTGAAATTTTACATTAATTTATAATGATTAAATATAAGTAGTAAAAATAGCATAACTATACTTTAAGTAACTAATTTTGGTTAAATCAGGTAGCTGGTACAAGAAAAAATATATTCTTAAATTACTCTTTATCAGAAGAAAAATTTCTACCCATACACGATGCCTGCTGTTGATTCCCAAAACCCAAATATTTTTGTCTATCCTCAAAGCACAGTAGAAAGAGCCGAGCGATCGCTAGTGTGTTCACCCTTTAATCTATCTTTATTTGAAGTCATGGGACACGAGAGTGTGTCATTAACTGCGATCGCCCTGGAAAATGGACTCAAGCAGGGCTATACTAAACGCCCTTTATCAGAATTAGCCTGTGATAACGCCTTGGGCTGGCTGATCCAAGTGGGTGTATTGCGCCGCGAAGTCGATGGTCAGGGGATTACAGATAGTTTTCGCCTCACTCCCTTGGGTCGCCAGTTGGTAGAACAATATCAGGGAAAAAATTGGCGGACACCTTCATGGCGCGATCGTTTATCCGATGCTGTGATTCGTTGGTTGCGGATACCTTTTTAGAATAAAAAACTAAAAAGTTAGGATTAGGGAATCAAAGGGAACAATATATACGGAAACGTCACATCTATTCATGAAGTCTTTACCATAATCATCATAATTGAAATTTCTGATGGTACTGGGAAAGAGATGAGGCAGAGGAGAAGTGTACTGCTCTTGCAAGGGGAATAAATTATACATTAATTCTCCTCTTGGTAGCTGCTCCCGTTCGGCTACGCTCACGGCAACCCTGCTCCCCTGTTTTTTAACTGATGGACGGATTGCCATATAATTGTTAACTCCTAAAAATTCACCCTGTATCTTGAAAAACTAATTAATAGCAGCTATGAAATCAATTATGGTGGTGGGGACAACATCCCATGCAGGGAAATCACTTTTAACTACAGCTATTTGTCGCATTCTGTCGCGGCGCGGCTGGCGAGTAGCTCCCTTTAAAGGTCAAAATATGGCTTTAAATGCTTATGTCACTGCCAATGGTGGAGAAATTGGCTATGCCCAAGCAGTGCAAGCTTGGGCGGCGGGAGTCGTGCCTTGGGTAGAAATGAACCCAATTTTACTCAAACCCCAAGGGGATATGACTTCTCAAGTAATCATCAAAGGTAGGTCTGTTGGTAAAGTGAGTGCCTCAGATTACTACGAGCAATATTTTGAACTGGGCTGGCGGACAATTGAAGAATCGCTACAGCATTTAGGAACAGAATTTGACATGGTGGTTTGTGAAGGTGCTGGTAGTCCAGCAGAGATTAACCTCAAGCACCGCGACTTAACTAATATGCGGGTGGCAAAACATTTAAATGCGCCAACGATGTTAGTAGTTGACATTGATCGGGGTGGTGCTTTTGCCCATGTCGTTGGAACCTTAGAGTTATTAGAACCAGATGAACGCGCCTTAATTAAAGGTATAGTAATTAACAAGTTTCGAGGACAGCGATCGCTCCTAGAACCGGGGATAAAATGGTTAGAAGAACGTACAGGTATCCCGGTTGTCGGTGTTATACCCTACTTACAACAAGTGTTTCCAGCAGAAGACTCCCTTGATTTGCTAGAACGTGAATCGCATAAAGGCCAAACTGACCTCAACATTGCCGTCATCCGCTTACCCAGAATTGCCAATTTCACCGACTTTGACCCACTAGAATCAGAAAGCACTGTTTCAGTAAAATATCTCAGTCCAAAGCAAGATTTAGGACATCCCGATGCCGTAATTCTCCCAGGTACAAAGACCACAATTCCTGATTTACTACTACTGCAAAAAAGCGGTATGGCAGAAGCTATCCAACACTATGCTGCTTCTGGAGGAACGGTTTTAGGTATCTGCGGCGGCTATCAAATGCTTGGTCAAATCATTGCCGATCCAGAAGGGATAGAAGGACAAGCTGGCAGGTATCAGGGGTTAAATCTTTTACCAATCAGAACAGTAATTACAGGACAAAAAATCGCCCGCCAGCGCCAAGTTAGCTCGAATTATCCGCAACAGGGCTTGCCAGTAAATGGCTTTGAAATTCACCAAGGGCGATCGCGCATCGAACAGCAAGGAATAGACCCTCAATCGTACCATGCCCTATTTGACGATATTAATTTAGGATTAGTGGATAGTTGTCAATCAGTTTGGGGAAGTTATCTCCACGGACTTTTTGACAACGGCCCTTGGCGACGTGCTTGGTTAAATCGCCTCCGTCAACAACGGGGTTTAAAATCTTTGCCCACCGGTGTTGCTAACTACCGGGAACAGCGAGAACAAATTTTGGATTCCCTAGCTACTGAAGTTGAAAGTCATTTAGACTTAACTCCATTTTTGTCTTAAACTAAGTGCATAAATCCAATTCGCAATTCGCAATTCGCAATTCGCAATTCGCAATAAAAATCGCACATTTTTTCGATTAGAGTGTCATTAGTCGCTAATGACCAATGACCAATGACTAATGACTAATGACTAATGACCAATGATTGTTCGTGTCCGCTTTTTACCAGATGATGTCACAGTAGATGCCGAAGTGGGAGAAGCCCTATTAGATGTAGCAGACCGGGCTGGGGTATTTATTCCCACCGGGTGTCTGATGGGGTCTTGTCACGCTTGCACCGTCGAATTAGAGAATGGAGAAATCGTCCGCGCTTGTATCAGCGCAGTACCGCCACGCGAGGAATTGACGATTAATTTGTTTAGTGACCCAACTTGGTAATCTTTTAACCCTCTAAGTTCAGAAAATCAGATGAAGTAATAGAGGAGAAAAGACAAGATGAGTAAGCTTAAGTACCAAATGATTATTCAATGGTCTGAAGAAGATAATTGTCTTTTAGTAGGATTCCCTGATTTTTCAGGACAACGCTGGCGGACTCACGGGGATACTTACGAGTTGGCGGTGGCAAATGGAATTGAAGCCTTAGAGTCTCTAATTATTGCTTACGAAGCTGTCGGTGATCCACTTCCAGAACCAACAATAAATAGAGTGCGTTAAAGCGATTGAGTAGATGGTAACTAATGCTGAACAATTTGCGCGATCGCAGGTTATTTTGGTTTAAATAGTATTTTTAAGTGTTTTTACGGCTTTTTTGCTGCTAGATAATGTGTATATTTATAGGCATCGCCGCGCTTAATAATGATTATCGGGAAAAACGATAACAAGGATAAATATTTTAAGAAGAAGCTCCATTAAGAAATAACGCTATTCCACCTTCTCCAACTCTTAAAAATCCATATTTTCCCATCAGACAGCAAGAAACTTTTACACCTTGTTCCTTGCTGCCTGTTTTTGGTATGTATATCAATTAATTAGCTTTAACATTCAGGGCGTATTCTTTAAACCTTTCCAAATCAGCTTGAATTGTCGATTCTACCACCCGCCCCAAAAATAAGCTATCCATAATTTTGCCAATAATGCCGGGAATAGCGTAGGAAACAGTCATTTTGACAATGCTACTATCGTGGCGATCGTAGAAGCGAATCGCTCCCTGATTTGGCAAACCATCAACAGATTCCCATTGGATAATTTGGTTGGGAACAACTTTAAGAATTCGAGATTTCCAATTAAATTCTAGACTGCCGGTCTTCAGTTTCCAAAGAGATATATCTGGATTATCTGGCGGAACTTTTACCGAATCAATCCACTTCATCCATCGGGGCATTTGCTCTAAATCAGCCCAAAGGCTCCATACTAAATCTATGGGAGCCTCTACCTCTACCTGCACAGTATGCTCTAACCAATCTGACATTCTTTGTTCTTCCTTCTCTACGAGACGCTTTGCGAGCGCGCCCTTTGCGCCCTTTGCGGTTAGTTATTTCTTCAAACTCTCCAAAATCACTTTTGCCGCCCGTCGTCCAGAAATAGTCGCTCCTTCCATGCTATCGATGTAATCTTGCTGAGTATAACTCCCTGCAAGGAAGAAATTATCTATTGGTGTCTTTTGGTTGGGACGATACACATCCATCCCTGGCGCTTCGCGGTAAAGAGATTGAGCAAGTTTTACCACGCTGTACCAAGTCATATTTAGCTCCCGTGACGAGGGAAACAGTTCATGTACTTGCTTGAGGACATGCTGTGCGATCGCTTCATTGCTTTGTGCAATAAAAGGATCTCCCGGTGTCAGCACTAGCTGTAACAATGAACCCTGTCCTGGGCGATAATAATCAGCAGGGCTAGTCAACGCCAAATCGGCAAAACAAGAAAAGTCCGCATCGGCTGTGTAGAGCAAATTATCAATTCCAGCCGCGTGATTTAGCTGTTTACGTTGCTCTCCATCGTTCAGTTCAGTTACCCAACCATCGAAGCGTAGCTGCACTGTTGCCACTGGCACTGCATCCAGTTTGTAAATATTGTCAAATTCTGACCACTTACGCCACTCGTGGGGTAGGATGCGCTGAATTCCTGGAACATCACAGGCAAAGACATAAGCATCAGCAGTGATAGTTTCTAATGTATCACCTTGGGCAACTACTATACCAGTGACGCGGGTTTGTTCATCTGATGTAAATTGAATTTCCCGAACTTGCCGACGGGTATAAACTTTTGTGCCTCTAACTTCCAGATATTCCAAAATGGGCTTGTGCAAATACTCATGGGGAGAACCTTCCAGCATCCGCAAAACTGAGGCTTCAGTTCTGGCTGCAAATAACTGGAATATCGTTAACATACAACGGGCAGACATATTTTCGCAATCAATAAATCCCAGAGCGTAGGCAATGGGGTTCCACATCCGTTTGATGCTGCCATTACTCCCGCCATGACTGCGGAACCAGTCGGCAAAGCTAATTTTATCTAGTTTGCGGATGGTTTTCATCGCCCCGTTAAAGTCTACCAATCCACGAACTATAGGACTAGTACCCAAAGCGATCGCATTTTGCAGTTTATCCTGCAACGATAGTTGAGAGGTCGTAAAAAATGCTTTTAAGCCATTGAAAGGAGCACCCGTAAGGAACCGAAAATCCAAAGCACCAGTGCCGCCTCCTTTGTTAATAAAAGTGTGGGTATGTTCTTTGAGGCATAAATTTTCTAACACCCCCACTTTCTTCATCAAGTCAAATAGCTGGTAGTAGCAGCCGAAAAATACGTGCAGACCCATTTCTACATGGTTGCCATCTCCATCAACCCAACTGCCAACTTTACCACCCACAAACGGACGAGACTCAAAAATCTCTACTTCACAACCAGCATCTGCTAAATCTACTGCGGTTGCTAGTCCAGCTAGCCCCGCACCTACTATTGCAACGCGCATTCCGTCGTTCCTTTTCAGTTTCTTTACAGATTGTAACTGTGTTGGTGTCGGAATTTGCTACTGAATATCAACTCCACCAGCAGATCAAGACATGGCAATGTCGATACTAAAATCTCTTTAATCACTTTTTTTAGTCCTCGGCAATTGACCAGACGCGAGAATTACGCGTCTGTATCAGCTAGATAAACTCTTGTCGATAGCGGCGGGCTCAAAAAAATATCATAGCTATTTCTTGGCGGCAAATCAGTTATCTGGTAAGTAGGAAAAGCAACTTATTAGTTGTTTACATCTTTGTCGTCATCGGAAACAGGCAAACTTCTAATTAGTTCACGAATCACATCGGTGGCTGGTCTACCTGTTTGTTGACAATATTTTTCTAGCTTTTCCGCTTCCTGTGTTGCGAGATTAACAGTTATACGTTTAACAGCCCATTTTTTGTTGGTCATTATCATGCTATCTGCTGTATATTTTGATCGTCGAAAGGTTCTAAGTAAAGAGGAAAACGATAAGATTATCAGAGTTTGTGTCAGGAAACAAGTAATATCATTAATATTAAAAATATTCTTTTTGTCAAAGTATTCATCATTTTCTAAAAAAATCAAAAAATTACACTTTATTTGTTACTATTGTGGCAATATAAAAAGCCCATAGTTACTTCTGAAGATAATAACCCTACTAACAGCATGAGTAAACCCTGATCATGAAATTTTATAAATGAATTTGAGGTACCTACTGTTGACTCAATCAAGATTTCCAAAGTTATTCTCCATTGAAAGCATTTGGCCTTCTCTCTAAAGCAAGTTCGCTAAACCTACTTTGAGAGAATATCTGGTATAGCACCAGAAAATAAAGCTTCAGAATCATGATCATGCTGGAATGCTTTCTTACAGGCGGTTTGCAATGGTTCATAGAGGTCGTGAATAACCACTTAAAAGTAGCCAAATAAGCGATCACTATAGAACAAACGCCCATCTGCACCCATTACTATAACTAAGCAGTTAAGAGCTACTTCAACGTTTATGAATTTTGCTATCTTCGATCAAGCTAATTGCTTATTTGTGCCAATATAGTAGCTACTAAAAAAAAGGCAAGACTTAGTTTCCTGGGTGTAAATAGCCAATTTATTGGTAAATTCTAACAATCTTATCTGTAATTTTACACAGGTAAATGATCGCAAAACAGATATGATGTTAGTTGACTGTTGACGATAACAATATTTGAGTTTTGTTCCATGCTTTTGCACTAACTCGCTGTAGAAATCCTATGCAATTTGAAATGTAGTTTATCTTCTGTCTAGCGATATATTTTGTCTTAAACTCAGTGATATTTTCCCCATTCATAAGTATCTATTAATCTGTTTTGAGATTATACAAATTCTTCTTTGCCAATTACTTTGCCAGAAATTGTACAGTAATTTTTTCATAAATAAGAAACAAATTACTGTCAATATAGTATGGGCTTGCAAACATTTATTATTTGGTAAGTAGATTCATAAAAACAATTGTAAATTTCAATCTTTTTCTATTATGTGCTCATTATAGCTATTGTTTATGTACTTTAAATAATCTTCATTTAGAGATTAAATAAGCTCACTTTCATTCTTTATAAAAAAATTACAAAGGAAAAGATACTATCTGAGCTTTTGCTTAATGATATTGAAACATAATAAGATGAAAAACTAAAAAAATTTTTAAAAAAACATTTTGATATCTAAGTACCTTATCTAGATTTTATTAAAAAGAACCTTGCAGATAATTTTTTGATACTTTGTACAAATTTATACTAGTATTGGTTTACACAAAATGACATGAAAAATATCAAAATACAGATACTTCATAAAATTGAGGTAAAGTTAGCTTCTAGTGATAGGTCACCTAGTGATGTTGGCATATGCAGAATATTGAACCCTTCCCCGCCTGCTGTGGGGTAGGGTTCTTTTGTTATAAGTAATTTAGCTGACATGACTACTGCAAATACACCCAGCCAGATAGTGACGGGGAGCAAAACTTCTAATTCTGCCAATTTTAGATTTTCCTTCTAATCCAAAATTTAAAATTGAATTACTTCTAAGGGAACTCTAAAAAATAAATTATCCAATTTCTGAACTTCAATACGACTTTCCCTTCCCGCCAACGCAGCCGTAAAGCCTGCGGCATAGCTACGCCTCGGGCACAGCCTCTCCAAGAGTTGGGAGCCGAAGTGCTGCCCCTCTGCCCTTAAAGCGATAGGATATTTTTTTATTTGGAAGTCCCTAACTACCTTCACGTTCCTGGTAGATGACGTAACCGCTCATCCAAATGACTACGGTCTGCTAAAACCTTTAACAGTGGGCCATGTGAGGTAAATTCTACAGTACTGACGGAAGCAACAGGGCATCCCAAACAAAAACGAAAGCGTCCGACATCAATTCCCAGTAAACTACACAGAATAATTCTGATGGTTGCCTTGTGTGAAACAACTAAAACATTGCCATTAGTGTAATTTTGCTTGATTTCTTCAATTACCTGCAAGGCACGAGAAGCGATTGTAACAGCCATTTCTCCACCAGTTGGAGCATTCCAAGCCGGATCTGCTGACCAGCGAATATAATCATCGTGATATTCACGGCTAATTACTTCTGGGGTTGTTCCTTCCCATACCATAGTTGATTTCCTTCAAACCATCTCTGAGCTGTGGTTCTATCCCTATAGATTCACATAAGGGTTTTGCCGTTAATACAGTTCGCTGCATTGGACTACAAAATATTGCTGTCCAATCCATAGAATTATATGCGTCAGCAAAAGCCTTTGCCATCTCCAAGCCTTCTGGGGTAATCTCTGAGTCAATGGAACCACAAAATGAATTATTGCGGCTGCATTCTGTTTGTCCGTGACGAAGGAAATAAAGAGTTAGGCTCACGGTATATTCTCATTGATTTTCAATTTAAGAGCGTTAACAATCAGATGTAGCTGAAGATAGTTAATGCCTGTGGTATATTACTACGATTTTCTGATATTTTGAATATTTTCAGGGCAAATTTGCAGAAGTTAGGGTCGTCGTAGATATCGCTATTAAGCGATCGCTGTTTGGGTCATTTTGATAAGCAAAAAATAAAGGTGGGTATTTTACCCACCTAATCTCTTACTCATCCTGCAAACTCAAAATTTAGAAGTTACTTGCGACTACCTAACCACTTAGCGGCCGCAATTCCGATAATGCCTGCTACTACAGGATTACTGAGAAACTTGATAATCCCTGGTTGCTCCGCCAAAACTTGGTGGAAAATATCGGGGTGGTTATGATATGTGAAAGACGCTAGTTTGCTAACATCATCAGCACTCATGCGGCTGGGATGGTGTGTAGAAAGTCCCAATTGTTGCTCTAGATGCTTCTCGTCTAGTTTTCTTTCCTTCAAGTGTTTGAAAAAGGCTCTTGCTACATCATCCCGTTCATTGGGTTTAATTTGTGCGATCGCCTGTTGTAATTCTGGCTCCATTTGGCTGGTTGGAATCTTATCTGGATGTAAAGATCGACCAAATAATTGCCGACGTTGATCTTTTGTTGTCCGTTGAGCAAAGTCATCAAAATTTTGATATTCCGCCGTTGATTCGGCTGTAGTATCATCCAGGGATTCAACATCACCTTTAGCCAAATCTTTCATGATTTGACGCTTGTAATCTTCGCTGGTTGCCACTGTACTTATCTCCTTTTTTTCGCCAATTCTTTGGATAACTGGTATTTGCAAACCATAATTCCAAATCAAAATTACTCAAATTGTTTTCAAGTTTTCATTGCAAATATAGCAATTAGGTATACTTAACTTGATTAGTTTGAGTGTCATATTCAGTAGTCAGAATCAATTGCTTATCAGGTGCGTAAATCAAAACCTTTAAGTCTTGTTTGGGGAAGTTTTTATGGAAACCTTGAACTAAAGATTTTGCTAATGGCCGTACTTCGGTAGGACTAACTTTAGAGGAAATCACAACACCTAGTTTGTTGTTATCGCGAACATAAGCGTCCTGAATTAATCCTTGAGATGTTTGCACAACCCAGTTACCAAAGCTTTGTCCGTTTGAGGTATTGCCTCGCTCTAACTCTGCATAAGTTACATCTCGCCCAATTGCTGAGGGGGTAGTTGGACGGTCAAGTTGTGACACAGCACCACCACCACAGGCGGTAGTTATTATCATTACTGCGATTAAAACGAAAGTCGCCAGTATTTTGCGACTTTGCTGAAACAGAATCATTTTTTTACCTCCTGAAAAAAGACTTTAAATAACAAATAGAATAGGTTGGATATTCAAACTAACGCTTGCATTTATAAACTTGCAACTTATAGAAGTTATTGTTTTAACTTATAATAATTTTATTCTGGAATGCAGAGACGTAAAAACTTACGTCTCTACAGAAGTTCCGATAATCAAGCTAGCCCTTTAACTTTCCACCTTTGCTAATAGGAGAAGAATGGGAGGTAGCATTTAATTCTGAATACTTCATGCTTTTTTGCAAAAATGGAATCCATCCCATTCGTATCCCTAGGCTTTCTGCAAAAAATGAACTATTAATCAATGTTTTTCTTCACATTATCTTTTACGTCTTCCATACCATGACGGACTTCGCTTTCAGCTTGCTTTGCTTTGCCTTCAGCTTTATCTTTTGGGTCTCCAGTTATTTCTGCTGCTGCTTCTTGGGCTTTACCTTCAATGTTTTTAGCAGTTGCTTTAGCCCGTTCTTCTAAGCTCATTTGGTACTCCTTCTTTCTTTTATGAAAGGTTTGTTTCAAAGCTTTAAACTAACTTTGAAACTCTTTGTTATTACCTTTACACAGTAGCTTAAAGTTTTTACTAAAGCCTTCCACCACAAGACATATTCAATAATTTGTAATTCATAATTCGTAATTCATAATTCAGAAAGGTAATTGCAATAAGCGTTCTGGCTGTTGGTTGAATAGAAAATAAAGTAAGCATAGCTTAGTTATCTATGCTAAAAGACATAGAAAAAGTGCAAATAAATATTGAATCTTTACTTTTTTTAGCTAAAAAAACCCAGTTTCATATAGGAACTGGGTTAATAAAGTTATGAGGATATTTTTTTGTTTAATCTAGAAAACCCATCAGGCTTTCAGAGTTGTCAATCTCATTTGATGCTATTGGACGATTACCGAAGGTGGAATAGCTTTCATCAATTACCAATAAACTTGAGCCAATTGGACGAATCCCAGAGAGATTCATACTTTCAACAACTTGGAATGTATTAGCACCAATTGGACGAATGCCCATTGAGTTATAGGTTTCAACTACTTCTAAGCTACTGGTGCTAACGGGACGTACCCCAGCAATTGACAGGTGTTCAGCAACTTCTAAGTCGCTAGCGCCTATAGGACGAATTCCAGAAATCGCAAGTGTTCCAGAAGCTCCCACTGGCAGTTCATTAACTTCATCGACTTTATCAGCATTCAAGCTCTGGTCTTGTTGATTTTCAACTTCCTCTGTAGACTTGGCATACTTTTGCCGAGAACTGGTTGCTTTGCCAGTGTTGCTAATAGTCATAAATGAAAACCTCTGGTTTGTTAATTGAATTTTACAATAATTAAGGAAAGATGAAATTTTTTCCCATATACTTTAGAGTTTAACCTTAAACAACCTCATATAGATATAAGAATCTTTAAAACTGATACATAAGTAAATTTAAATAAATAATTTTTGTAAAGAATTATTACTATTTATTTGCTCTAATAACCCAGCTACAATGGATACAGGGCGGAATCGTCACCATAAGATAGGGTATTTTCAGCAAAATTGTATGGCAGAATTTTGTCTTCAAGCTCCCTTTAGTCCTACAGGCGATCAACCACAAGCGATCGCACAACTCACTGCTAGTATCCAAACGGGTAATCGTTACCAAACTTTACTAGGAGCCACTGGAACTGGTAAGACATTTTCGGTAGCAGCAGTTATTGAGAAAATTGGCAAGCCTACGTTAGTTCTGGCGCATAATAAAACCCTGGCTGCCCAGCTTTGTAACGAATTGCGAGATTTCTTTCCCAACAACGCAGTTGAGTATTTTGTCAGCTACTACGATTACTATCAGCCAGAAGCTTATATTCCCGTTACCGATACTTATATTGAAAAAACGGCTGCAATTAATGATGAAATAGATATGCTGCGGCATTCAGCGACGCGATCGCTTTTTGAACGCCGTGATGTCATTGTTGTTGCTTCCATCAGTTGCATCTATGGTTTAGGAATGCCAGCAGAATATCTGAAAGCTGCCATCCCCCTTCAGATAGGTATGGAAGTAAATCAACGCCAAATTTTACGGGATTTGGCAAACGTTCAATATAGCCGCAACGATATAGAAATGGGTCGCGGAAAGTTTCGCGTCCGAGGCGATGTCTTAGAAATTGGCCCAGCTTATGAAGACCGAATAATTCGTGTCGAATTCTTTGGTGATGAAATTGACGCAATTCGCTACATTGATCCAGTGACAGGTGAAATTCTCAAGAGTTTGGAAGCGGTGAATGTTTACCCGGCGCGTCACTTTGTCACCCCAGAAGAACGGTTAGAAGTAGCTTGTAATGACATTGCAGCAGAATTAAAACAGCAAAAACTAGACTTAGAACAAGCTGGGAAACTATTAGAAGCGCAACGCATAGATCAACGTACACGCTATGACCTAGAAATGCTGCGCGAGGTAGGTTACTGCAACGGCGTTGAGAACTATTCCCGTCATTTAGCAGGAAGACAAGCAGGAGAAGCACCAGAATGTTTAATTGATTATTTTCCCAAAGATTGGCTACTAGTTATAGATGAATCTCACGTTACAGTGCCCCAAATTCGCGGGATGTACAACGGCGATCAAGCGAGAAAAAAAGTTTTAATTGAACATGGATTTCGGCTTCCTAGTGCTGCTGATAACCGTCCTTTGAAAGCAGAAGAATTTTGGCAAAAAGTGAATCAATGTATTTTTGTTTCAGCAACTCCGGGAAATTGGGAATTAGAAGTTTCTGAAGATCATGTAGTTGAACAAGTAATTCGACCAACTGGGGTGGTTGATCCAGAAATTTCTGTACGTCCCACAGAAGGACAAATTGATGATTTGTTGGGAGAAATTAAAGATAGAGCCGATCGCCATGAACGAGTGTTAATTACCACATTAACTAAACGGATGGCAGAAGATTTAACCGAATATTTGCAAGACCACGGTATAAGGGTAAGATATTTACATTCCGAGATTACTTCTATTGAGCGCATTGAAATTTTGCAGAACTTGCGCGAAGGGAAATTTGATGTATTAGTTGGTGTGAATTTGCTGCGGGAAGGCTTGGATTTACCCGAAGTTTCCTTAGTAGCAATTATGGATGCAGATAAAGAAGGTTTCTTGAGAACCGAGCGTTCCTTAATTCAAACTATTGGTAGAGCCGCGCGTCACATCCAGGGACAGGCGATTTTGTATGCCGATAATATGACAGGTAGCATGATTAAAGCTATTGATGAAACAGATAGACGCCGTGGTATTCAAACAGCACATAATCGATTGCATGGGATTACACCACAACCAATTGTCAAAAAATCAAGTAATGCGATTTTGGCTTTTTTAGATGTATCTCGGCGGTTAAATGCAACTGACTTGAAAGTTGTAGATGAACATATAGATGAATTGCCATTAGAACAGATTCCAGGGTTGATTACTCTGTTAGAAGCGCAGATGAAAGAGGCGGCGAAGAAACTAGAATTTGAAGAGGCGGCAAAATTGCGCGATCGCATTAAACATCTGCGGGATAAAATGCTAGGAAATTAACCTGAATCTTACGCTCACGAATTAGCAATTACCCGCACAGAAAGGTTATTAGGTCAACGTTTGGGTGACAAAGCGCTCAACTTGCCGCCAAGAAGCGATAATGGATAAGATGCCATTTACGTTTTAAGAGTGTGGTAGCTATGACTGAGTTACTTGAGCGTGCGATCGCACAATTGAAAACTTTACCTGTTGCCGAACAGGATGCGATCGCTGCTCGTCTTCTTGCTGAGATAGAGGATGAGCAAAGATGGAAAGCTCAGTTTGAATCTACTACAGATGCTCAGTGGGATCGTCTAGCTGATATGGTAAGGCAGGAAATTGCTGCTGGCGACATCACTCCTTTAGCTGACGTTTTTCCCTCTGAGCAATGAAGTCAAGTGTTACGAAGGTATTTCGCAAGAAACTTGATGAGCTTCCTGCATCAGTTCAAGAACAAGCTGCCAAAGCCTATGCTCTTTGGCGTTCAGACCTTTACCATAATAGTCTTCAGTTCAAACGAGTTAGCCAGCGCCAACCTATCTATTCGGCTCGTGTTAGTTTAGACTACCGCGTTCTTGGGTTGTTGCAGGATGATCACATTTATTGGTTCTGGATTGGCGCACATACAGAGTATGACGAGTTGCTTCAGAGGTTGTAGCGCCAGCAGCCTAACCGTTAGCTTCTCCATGCATGTAGGCGTAGCCCGTCGTAGACATCGCCAGAAAGCATCTGCGGGATAAAATGTTAGGACGTTAACGTGAATCTTATGCTGACCAATATTCGCCTAATTAGTGTTCGAGAATATCACAAAATGGCGGAAACGGGGATTTTTCATCCTGAAGAACGCTTAGAGTTAATCGCGGGACAAATCATCAGAATGTCAGCAAAAGGTACTGCTCACGAATCAGCAATTACCCGCACAGAAAGGTTATTACGTCAACGTTTGGGTGAAAAAGTTTTATTAAGAATACAGTCACCAGTGCAACTTGATGATTATTCGGAACCAGAACCAGATATTTCAGTGGTGAAGCTGAATCCATTAGATTATGAGGATCACCATCCCAATGCTTCCGAAGTGTTTTTACTGATTGAAATAGCTGATTCCAGTCTCAAATATGATCGAGAAGTAAAAGCGATCGCTTATGCTAAGTCAGGTATTATTGAGTACTGGATTTTAGATGTGAATGGACGCAAGTTGTATATGTATCGTCTCCCCAGTCCAGACGGATATCACAGCGAGAGCATACTTGCAGATGATGTGGCAATTTCACCTTTAGCTTTCCCTGATTGTGCGTAGGCGTAGCCCGTCGTAGACATCGCAATTCGGGAATTATTGCGAAAAATCTGAGAGGCGATCGCCAATATCAAATCAATGTTAGGTTGTAGTCGATGTGAGAAAGCCACATGTCACGCACGATCATTTGGTTGAATGGAGCCTTTGGGGTTGGCAAAACTCAAACTGCCTTCGAGATACACAGTCGAGTCCCTAATAGTTTTGTGTTCGATCCTGAACAAATTGGTTTTGCCCTTCGTAAAGTTGTACCGCCATCAATGCATAGAGACTTCCAGGATCATCCGGTGTGGCGTGAGTTTACTTACCAAGGTTTACGGTATGTTGCAGAAAACTTTGCAGGAGAAATTATTGTTCCAATGACCGTAGTTAATCCGCTCTACTACGAGCAAACCGTAGGAATGTTGCGTAAAGAGGGATTTCAGGTGCATCATTTTACCCTACTTGCTTCTCGCAACACGGTTTTGCGTCGATTGCGTCGGCGTGGTGATGGAAGCAGTTCTTGGGGCGCGGCTCAACTTGATCGTTGCATAAACTCCTTATCTGATCAGAGGTTTTCGGTTCATCTCAACACGGAGGGTAAGGCAATTGAGGCTGTTGCAGAGGAAATTGCTAATTATGTAGGTATCGATCTCAAACCTTCAACTTGGCATCCAATCTTACGTCCTCTGAAACGGATGATTGTGCAGGTACGTCATATTCGCTTCTAGTCAATCGATTATGGCGATCGCAGTTGATACTACTTCTAACATAATCGCCTACAAAAGCGATTCTTCACAGTGCGCGATCGTATTAAACACCTACGGAATAAAATGCTGGGACGTTAGTGCTGGGTTAAGGTAGCAATTAAGAGAACACCCTTTTTTCGCTATCTTAAATTAAAGTAAATCATTAAGAGATCGCGCCAATGGTTGCTTTACCCGATCGCATTCTGATGAGTGCAGAGGAATATCTGGTTTCTTAGAAGCTGTTCATGAGCGGATCGCCCACTATGGATGAAAGAAACCATTCTGTTTTCTTAGGAGAGGGATATAAAATCCCACTTCTGTGTGTAGACATCCTTTTCACAAATTAACGAGAGAGTTAGTATGCCTCCTGCCTCACTTCGGCTCCCAACTCTTGGAGATGCTGCGCCCAAAGCGTAGCTATGCCGCAGGCTTTACGGCTACGCTCAGGACAAGCTCAGTACAAGTCATGCCTTCTTCATCGCACCTCTTTAAGAGTATCAATTTGCTTGGTAAACAACTCAGTGAACAAACTAAGCACAGTCCGTTCTTCACGTACTTTTATATTGGCACTGATGGACATACCTGATTGCAAGGTGACGGGTTTACCCCTAATCACTAAGGATTGTTTATTCAATGAAATTTTTGCCGGAAATCTATAAAACTGATGTGTTTGGTCTGGCGGTAATGCGTCTGACCCTATCCCAGCCACTTCGCCTTTGATATCGCCAAATTCGCTGTAAGGAAAGGAATCAATTCTAACATCTACCTTCATGCCTTTTCGGACAAAACCAATATCTTTATTAGTGATGAAAACTTCAGCTATATAGTTTTCATTTGGGACAATTTGCAGCAGTTTTGTAGTTGGATTCGCAACAAAGCCAGGGTTTTTTGCTTGCAAATCGAAAACTGTTCCAGCTACAGGCGCGCGAAGTTCTTGATATTTAAGGTTTAACTGTGCTTGAGAGATTTTACTATTAACATCTGCCAAACGTTGTTCATTTTCTAGGAGAACCTTTGTGAATTGACTATCGATTTCGGCAATGCGTGTTTTGTTATTAGATATATTGTCTAAAATGTTTTTATCAGAAACAGCTACTGTATTACTTAGCTCTTGCCGTCCTTTTTGAATATCAAACTGGAGGCGTTTCTGTTCTTCGCCTAGTTGTGCTACTTCCGCCGCGAGGGTTTGTACTTGTTGTTGTTGATTTAAATATTGAAGCTGGGAAATACCGCCTTCTTCTGCTAGTATTTTGAGTTTATCTAAAATCTGCTGTTGGATTGCTAAACCTGATTTAGTATCTTCTAATTTGACTTGGTTCTGAGAAAGTTGTTTCTTAGTTTTTTCTACCTCTAATTCCGCCGCCGCAGAGCGAGAATCTAATTCTCTTTTGGCAACTTGTAGACGCTGCTGTTCATCAATTCCTAATCTAGAATCTTGACCAGAATTTTTTAATTGAGTCCGCAATAAGTCATTTTCTGATACTAATGCTGCGCGACTTTTCAGTAGAAAAGCAGCTTCTGGCGGCAAATTACCGCGCATAAATAATAGTTCTGATTCTGTGGCGCTACTCGCTCCCATCAATCGACGATAAATCTGGTTTTCTTTAATTAATGCAACGCGAATCTGGTTCAAAGAATTTAATTCGGCAGCAGAGGCTATAGAATCAAACGTCAGCAGCAAATCTCCTGCCTTTACTTCTTCTCCATCTTTAACATTAACTGTTTTCACTACTCCACTAACAGGAGCTTGAACTTCTTTGATTGTTCCCTGCGGCTTTAGTTGCCCTGTTGCTGGCACTACTTGCTCAATTTTGGCAATATAAGCCCAAGCAATTCCAAAGCAGGCTAGCGCCATTAGGGTAACCATGATTGTACGCGACCAAATTGGAGATTGGCGCAAGACAATAGATTGCTCAAATTCTTTAGAAGTTGAGTTGATTAAAGACTGTTGAGCAGCTTTCTGTTGTTTTGTAAGTATCTGTGAATCTTGCTTGACTCCATTTTTGTGATTGCCGTTTTTCTGATTGGTGTTGAGGTGATTCCCATTAAGTTGAGTCATAACGATTTTAAATTTTGGATTTTGGATTTTGGATTTTTTGTAAAGTAGGCACTGTTTACCGATGGGAAAACCTTGATTTTGATATTTGTGATAGTACCCACCCTACAGTCATTGCTACATCTATGGAATGTTGATCAAACTGAAAATCCTTTGATTAAGAGGCAGGGAGAAAGAATGTTTCCCCTTTTCTCCTCGCCCCCCTGCTTATTCACGCCATGCCTTCAGCAATCCCTAATTACAAGTTTACATCTTGTTGCTGATACAGGTAGAAATAGTGACCTTTAGCAGCCATTAATTCTTGATGGCTACCTTTTTCTATAACTCTGCTATTATCCATCACAACAATCATGTCTGCGTTACTTACGGTGTTGAGTCGATGGGTAATAAAAAATACTGTATCACCCTTGAATGCTTTGGCTAAATTAAGACATATTTGCCGCTCTGTGGGATAATCTAATGCGCTGGTTGCTTCATCTAAAACTAATAATTTTGGTCGTTGTAAAACAGAGCGAGCGATCGCAATTCTTTGTCGTTGTCCACCTGAAAGTGCAGAACCCCGTTCTCCTACCCGTGTATTGTAACCGTTGGGTAAGTTCATAATAAATTCGTGGGCGCACGCAACCTGAGCCGCTTCGATAATTTCTTCGGTTGTCGCATCAGGATTGGTTAAAGCAATATTTTCCTGAACGCTGCCGTCAAACAACAATGTTTCTTGGGGAACTACGCCAATTTGTCGTCGCAGTGAATAGAGTTCTACTTTGGCAATATCATAACCATCAATCAAAATTCTGCCGGACTCGGTATCGTAAAGTCTGAGCAGTAATTTCATCATCGTACTTTTACCAGAGCCACTTTGGCCGACAATGCCAATAAATTTCCCTGGCTCAAATTCGAGGTTGACATTAGAAAGTTGCAGAGGGCCACTTGTGCCAAAGCGGAAGGAAACATTTTCGTATTTTACTGCTCCCTTGATGGCAGGTAAGGGTATATTGTAACGGTCTGTTTCTCCTTCTTGTGGAGTATCGACAATATCGCTTAAACGTTCTATTGACAAGGCTGTTTCTTGGAAGCTTTGCCAGAGTTGAGCTAAACGCAATATTGGGCTGGTGACGTAACCCGATATAATTCTAAAGGCAATTAATTCGCCTAAAGTTAATTCTCCTTGGAGTACTAGATAAGCTCCTACCCACAAAACCAGTAAGCTGCTGAGTTTGTTGAGGAAGTTGCTGGTGGAGTTAGCGAGGGTGGAAGTCACAACGGTTTTAAAACCGGCGGCGACAAACCGAGCATAACGCTCTTGCCAAGAAAAGCGCGATCGCAATTCGATATTTTGCGCTTTTACTGTTTGAATCCCTGACATTACCTCAACTAAATAAGATTGAGTTTCGGCGTTGCGTTCGGCTTTGCCACGTAACTGCCTGCTAATGGTGGGAGAAGCAACTAAGGTGATCAGGATAAACACTGGAATTGTGCTTAAGCCTACTAAGGTGAGTTGCCAACTATAAATCAGCATCACACCGATATAAACCAACGAGAATAGAGCGTCTAACCCGACTGTCAAGGCAGTACCCGTCAAGAATTGGCGGATATTTTCTAATTCGTTGATGCGAGTGGAAAGTTCGCCCACCGGTCGGCGTTCAAAATAGCGCAGTGGCAAACGTAATAAGTGGTCGATAATTTGCGAGCCTAAACCCATATCGATCCGGTTAGTGGTATCGACAAATAAGTAGGTTCTTAAGGTAGTCAGCACTGCTTCAAATAACCCGACTACTAATAGCAAAATCCCCAAAATATGTAGTGTGCCAATACTATTTTGAGTGATAACTTTGTCGATGATTAACTGAACTACCAGAGGATTTGCCAATGCTGCCAACTGCACAAAAAAGGAAGCGACAAAGACCTCTATCAGAACTCGACGGTGGCGAGATAAATAGGGTATAAACCACCGTAAACTAAAACGCTCTTGGGGCGTTTCTTTGGTAGCACTCAGGAGTAATACTCTAACTTTGGGCGGAAAGTCGGTTGGATCAACATCTAATTGTTCAACCAATTGAGCAGGTTTGCAGCGTACAATTCCTTTGGATGGCACACCCACAACCATAGTATTTGCATCTGCTGCATATAAAACGGCAAAATTATCACCATAGCGAATCAGCGCTGGGGTAGGAATGCGCGTCACTGAGGCGACTGGTAGCTCTATCAACTGCGCTTTAAGCCCGATTAACTCTGCCAGGTAAGCATTAACTTGAAACGATATAGTGCCCTGACGTTTGACTTGCTCAGTTAAGATGCGGCGAACTACTTCTCGACGAAACGGCATTTCTAGGTGCTTCGCGATCATTTGGAAGCACGCGAAGGTTGTATTTAATTCTCCCTTACCACTAAAAAACGGATATTTCTCTTTTGACGAAGTGTTTGAGGTCTGGGGGGCTGGTTGCGGAACTATTTCGTCTGATGCGTAAGGAATATCTAATTCCTCTGTGCTATCTGATCTGGTGTCCCTAACTACAATTTCTATCTGATGATTATCTTCCAGTATCAAATTTGACGGATGTATACCAAGCAATCGTGCGGGGTTTTGACTTATAACCTGGATATTGTTTCTGTCATCGTCCGATTCTAGGCGATCGCCAGGTAAGAAGTTCGTTATTGCACCTCCGCCACTCACAAACCAGACGCTTTCGCTATCGAGTTTGTTGAATGGAGTTGTCCCTGGAGGGAGGTAATGGATTTTCGACTGTGGTAAGGCGTTTTCTGCTAATTCTTTGAAATTTAAAGTAGCGATTGGTTGCTGTTTCCAATATGAGCTGAGAATCTCGAAAACTTCCACCAAAGAGCTGCGGTTCTTGCGAGCATTGGCGAAAGCTGGATATAAAGCCAGAAAGCTAAAATATGCCGATGCATTCAAGGTTAAACATACTACTTCGGTAGAGGCGATCGCTGTTTCACAGGCGACATCGCGCAACAAACCAATTTCGCCGATAATTTCTCCCGGTTGCAGTAATTTTAGGGTGATTGGCATTTGCGTCTGGGGGTCATATCCCAACAAGCGCACTTGTCCTTCATAAATGATGGTGATGTGGTCTGGGAGACTTTCTTTCCCGATGATTTTCTGGCCTATGCGATAGCGCCAAGCTTGCAGCTGTTCTGATAAATTAGCGATCGCTGCATCTGGTAAATGATCGAACCCTTCTAGGGTAGTGATAAATTCGAGGAAAGTGTTCTTAATATAAGTCATATGAAACAAGTCAAAAGTAAAAGTGAGAAATAAAGTTGCGAGTTAGAGAGTATCTCTTTTACTAACAGTGGTAGTTTTTGGTATTATGCCAGCAGTGTCAAGATTTCCGTGACATTCAGTGTAGCTAAATACGTAAAAATACAGAGAGTAGATGAGTCTAATTGCAGACATATATTCATCTCACAGGTGATAAATGTTATGCGTCGTTCAAAACAATAAAGAAAGAGTAAATAGCTCGACGACAAGTTATCACTTAGTTTATCTTACATAATTTATACAAATTCGAAAAAAATATTTAGGATTGCAACTATGTAAGATGGATACTCATCATCAAACCAAGGCAAAGAAACGCGGTTGTTAAACTTAGAGTTGCATATTTTAATTTATGATAATCAACATGAAACTATCATAAATGCTTTCCTAAGTAAATACCCTAATTAAGAATTATGTAATAAAAAAAACTTTAAATTTCTGAACTATTTTTTACAAATGTATTATAGGGATTGACAGGATCACCGATGGCAAAGACGGTAAGCTTTTCTTGGTAAACATTAATATGCCGTTTGCTAGCTTAATTTAATAAAAATTCACTAGAAAAATTAATTTTAAGATTTTTGTCACCGTAGAGGAATTAAATATTAAATTTATAAAGTAAATGCAATAATTGCCTTCAGTAAATTTACTAGTTTAATTAATATGGAGTCAATCTAATGGCTATGTATTAGAACTTAAAACTTACGCAAAAAGGCTAGTGAAAGCCTTGATTTCCCGTAGGGGCAATTCATGTAGACGCATACTCCTAGGCCGAAGCAAGCTACGCAAAGCCTCTGTCTGCGGGAAGCTTACGCCCAGTGTGTCGCAGGGAAGGTAAAAAAGCGGCTACTCTACGAGAACGGCAAAGGCTAACCCGCAGGGTATTGCTTCAACATTATTGTACTTGATGTGATGGTAAGTCATATACTAAAAGAACCTTATCCTGCAACTGGGATGGGGTTCTTTTTTTTAGCTAAGTAATTACCTAAGTTTAATATAGGACTCCGATTTGATTTCTGAAAACATACTGAGACTGAAAAGCCAGTTTTATCAGGGTTTTATCTGAAATCTTGTTCAAAATATAAGTACACCCCAAAAAGGCTCTTCTCCACTCCCTGTCTATAGCGTTTCGCTCACCACGCAAATAATTATCAAAAATCAAAGCAGACTGCTATGTTATGCGGCATTGACACTTAAATTTACCTGCACAATCACATCGTTGTAATCTTTGTCACCACCATTTGCTAAATCTTCAAAACCAAAGGCGTCGCTCAAGCTGTCGATTTGAAGATTTGTTGGATCAGAAAACAGGATGTCTGTTATGGAAGCTTGTCCTGCCAAAATACTATCAGTAGTGCTGTTGCGTACTAAGTAAAATCTGATCTGCTCACCAGAAGTAAATTGTACCAAACTGGTTAAGTTGCCATTAAAGCCATTAGGAATATTGCCGAGAGAGGAAAAAATCACCTTGGCTCGTTGCACGGCGGCTTCGGCATAACCAGTAGCACCAGGGGCAATATCACCAATATTTCCTTGTTGATTGTCTACGGTAAATACTCCCACTTCATAGAGCTGATTAGAACTGCGACTTGTCAGTTCTACTGAGAGTCTTGCTTTATTGCCATTACCTTTGACGGTGAAGACATCACTATCAGCACTCTTCGATAGTGGAATATCATTATCAGTGATGCCAACGTTGACAGAGGCGATCGCAATCCCATCATAATTAGCATCGCTACTTGTAGCTGTATGCCCAATAGCTTCACTGCCCTCGCCTTCTATTACCTCATCATCTACTGCTGTTACCGTCACATTTTGCGCTACATTCCAATTCAGTGCAGTGAAGGTGAGAGTCTGAGTACTAGTTTTGATTTGCTTGCTGTTACTGATAGCAATGGTAACATCAGCACTTGGCTGGCTACTGAGTACCAGTGAATAGCTATCATCTGTACCGCCTTCGGTGACATTGGTGCTATCCCCAGTCTCGGTAATGGTAACTACAGAATCGGGATTAGAATCATCATCATTGTTGATAGTTCCTTTAGCTGTACCACTATTAGGATTAACAATTGCCTCATTTGTAGGATTGCTCAAACTGACACTGAAAGTTTCATTCTCCTCGAATAGGAAATCTGGAGTTGTTTCAACTATGAAGCTTTTCTGGGTTTCTCCTGCTTGAAAGGTGATAGTCTCAGTTTGGGCTGTAAAGTCAGCGCTACTGGCAGTATCTTCTGCGGTTAAAGATGTAGATACAGTTACGCTTTGTTCAGCTTGGGTATCTTCTGCACGGTTAATAGTGAAGGTAATAGCATTTCCTTCTGTTGCTGAAGGATTAGTAATTGAGAAAGTTGCAACTATATAGTCGAAATCGTCTGGTGTCAGAGTATTAGCTTGGATATTTCTTAAAATGCCGAACTCTTTTAACTCACCATTGATATTAACTTTTATGGATGTATCTAGTCCTACCTGCTCTAATTTGATATCTGAGAATTTCTGAACTTCAGGAATTCCAGCAATTAGAACTTTATCTTCACCATTGGTAAAATCTAATACTTCGACAGGCACATCAGGAACTGCTGCACTAGCGATATAAAAGCGGTCTTTTTCAGTACCTCCTATGAGTTGGCTACCGTTTGTACCACCAAGGAGTGAATCATCGCCAGATCCACCGAATAAGCGATCGCTAGCTAATCCCCCAATCAGAAAATCATCACCTTCATTACCCTCAAGTCTGTTATTACCTATTCCATTGGAGACATTGAGAAAATCATTACCGATTCCACCGAGTAGTGTATTGTAGCCGCTTCCATCTAAAACTGTGAGTTCATCGTTTCCTAAACCGCCATCGAGTTTGTTGTTGCTACCTTCAACTACAACAAGCTCGTCGTCGTCTTCTTCTCCTTCAAGGGTGTTAAAGCCAGAACTACCTAGAGCCAATAAGCTATCTGTTCCAACACCGCCTCTTAAAGTATCGTTATTGTTGCCAACAAGGAGATCGTTTCCCGAGCCACCATCAAGCAAATTATTCCCTTGACCATTGGAAGCAGCATCTAGAGTATCATCGCCCTCAAAACCAAAAACTTGGTCATTTTGACTGGCGTATAACTCATCCTGACTTGAAGTACCTTCAATATTCATCACTCTATTTTCACCCTGGTATGGAACTGCGATTTTCTTTTTGAAATATCCTGAGATTCAAAAGTTCGTTATATCACAGTTAATCTGAAATTTTGCTCAATAATCAGACTGGATTCCTTTATAGCTAGCTTGTTTCAGCAGTTTTTATTCAATGTTTAATAAAGGTTATAAGCAAGTTAAAATTTGGGACAAAAAGCAGAAGGCTCTTTACTAGCAAATAGATCCCCAACTTCTTCAAGAAGTCGGGGATTTGATCCTTGCATTAGCAAAATCGCTACAGCTTAATTAATGAATGAATGTTGAATCTAAGCTGTAATCATCTTTCAGCTAAATGACACTAGCAGAAAAAACGAAATCATTTATTGTGAGGCTAGTTGATGCAATTCCCACCAATGAAGCCAACTCTATATTTCCAGTTTTCACGAGAGTGTCGCTACCTTGTTGCAATAGCGTTAAATTACTGACGCGAATACCGCCCAGCCCGATTTTATCAATGCCGATCGCAAAATCGGTCACAATGTTGTTGCTAGTTGGCACATTGGCGTTAGCAATCCAGAATTGGTCAGCACCAGCACCACCACTGAGGCGATTACCGCCCTGTTGACCAGCAAATAGCACATCATCACCATCGCCACCAAACAGGGAGTCATTGACACTAGAGAAGAGTTTGTCATCTCCAGAACCACCGTAGAGACGGTTATTACTACCGCTACTGCGAAGGGTATCATTACTTGAACCACCAAATAATAATTGACGAGAACCTTCAATTACTGTGAGACTATCATCACCTTCTGCCCCAAGTAAATTATTACTACCACTAGCTTCCACTACGGTAACAACATCATTACCATTGCCACCATCAGCAGTAGTATTTTGAGCCGGGCCGTTTTGACCAATAAATATCTGATCGTTACCCTCTTCTGTGGATACTGAAGAGTCACTGCCGGCTAGCACTGTGTCTTCACCGTTTCCAGCCTGGACTGTATTTCCTTTTGTACTCTCTACAAAGTCTGCTCCGTCACCTGTGAATAAGGTTTGATTTGGCTGAACGGTAATATCATCGCTGCTGGTGGAACCAGAATTAATTTCTTCAGCTTGAGGTTTACCTAAACCAGGAGCAAGATTAAGGGGATTCTCCAGCTTCAACAGAATAATTTCATTGTTGTCTATAACTGGATTTTGAGGATCATTTCCAGGACGACCTGTAGAGAAGGGATAATTGTTGTCATTAGCTACCAAAATGGTGTTTTTGTCAACAACTAAAACATTTTCAATGGTTACAAATGGGAAGTCAAAGGTGGTTTTGCCATCTCCATTCAAGTCATTGGGGTCTTGGATATTTAACAAGTCTCCAACTTCTTCTTTAGCTACATAACCCTTAGAATCTGTTTTAGACAAGTCTATTTTGTAAATCTTTTTAAATTCAGCCGCAGCCCCTTGACCACCATCCCGCTCAATGACTAAGTATTCATTGTCATTAATGACTGCTAAATCGCCGATCGCATAAGCAGGATTTTCCAGCTTGTAGTAAAGTTTTTTACCAGTGTAATCACGGCTAGCGATATCAAATTCATTAATTCGCAAAGCACCAGCAGGATCACCTTGAACCGTACCCTCTAGTAGCATATAGAGTTTGGTTTTGCTGGCGTTGATTGCTCCGCCTTCAAAACCTTTGGAACCACCCAAGTTTGCAAAAGCATCTCCTGAGAGAACATCGGGGTTTTGTGGCGATCGCACCAAGTTATTCTGAGGATCACTCAAGAAATCTCGGACTTTATCCCCTGTATCTGGGAAGTCTGTGAAGAGTGCATCTACCCCTAATTGAAAGAACTGCTGAAATTCTAGTTCTGGATTACCTTGGTAATCTGCTGCTAAGTACTGGTCTTCGTCCCGAAAGGTGTAGGGATGAACCTGTAAACCTGCACTATGAGCATCTTGAATTAAAGTCGTGGGAGGTAACGTTGTCTTATCAGCATCATTTACTGCTCCATCCCCATTAACATCATCTGCCAATCCATCACCATTAGCATCAGTACCTTTGACACTAACAATCATCCGTTTCCAAGGGCCAATGCCATCAGCATAGGTGGCAATTTCAGCCAAGCCTTGTGGAGTCCGTAAATCACCATAAGTACGAGGATCATTACTGACTTCCAAATCATAAGGCTGAGTTTCTATGAGCGTACCATTTAGCTCAATGCCAGATGCATCTAGAAGTTGGACGAGTGGAATATCCACTCCTGCTTCTGGCATAATGCGATCGTGTAGATCCTTGAGATTACCTACTTCAAAAGACTGGATGAAGATCCGACTTGGATCGGTGAAGTTCTCAGCCTTGAGTGTATCGATCAGTATCTCACTGATGTTTCTGTTAATTTTTTCGGTGGTGCCTACATATGTGGCTTCTTCGGCAGAATAGGTGGGATGCTTCGTTTCTGGGTAGATGCCAATCTTTTTACCTGTCTGGGCTTCTACCTCTTTAACCAAGTCGATGATTTCGGCGAGAGTGGGAATTTCAAATTGACCATTGAAGGATTGGTCACGGAAAGGTAGACGCTGTATCGCCCCTAAAGTCTTGATTTCTTCTAAAGTAAAGTCTTCAGCGAACCAACCTGTGACTTCAGTTCCATCGAGGCTGACTGTTTTCTTGCGATCGGCAAACTGTGGATATTTGCTAATATCGTAAACGTCTGTGGTTGTATTGCTTAAATCGACGCTGCCATCAGCACTTAAAATTGCTAAAGCAGGCTCATGACGAGCAATTAACACACCATCTTTTGTAACTACTAAGTCTGGCTCAATAAAATCAGCGCCGTCTGCAATTGCCTGTTTGTATGCCTCTAGCGTATGTTCTGGAAGCTCCCCACTTGCACCTCTGTGGCCAATTACTTTAGGTGCTTCTCCATTTAAAGTTTTGAATTGGTCGGGTGTAGCAACGGGAGCTTCTAACAACTTACCAGTGGCATCAAAATGTAGTAGATAGGGGCCAAACTCCTCTCCCACCCAGATTGTCCCGTCTTTATCAAAGACGAATGACTCTATATCAAAATCTGCACCAGTCAGTAATCTATTACTAGTTCCTTCATTAACTATTTGGAAAGGAATCTTGTTATCGGGATCAGACAGTTGAATGTAATCTAAAACTTTAACGCTGCCATCTCCATTTTCTGTTCCCTTGAAATTCGGATTTAAACGATTGATTCGCAGTAAGAAATCTGCACTATTGTCTTTGCTACCGTAACCATTATCTGACAAAAAATATAAAGAGTTACTGTTAGCAAACTGGACACCGCTAAAGCCCTGTATTGGCTGTCCTGGAAAAGGCCCCGTTCTGCCGTTAGCTGAAATTTCCTCACCAGAAACTGGCCCCTCACCATAGGTATCAGCGGGTAAAGAAGCAAAGCCGACTAACTCAATTGCCATAGTTTAGATTGTTGGTTGGGTATTGGGATTTAACTGCATCACAAGCTATTGAAGTTTTCTCATTACTTGTGGAAAAATAAATCATTAACTCAGGCTAGAAACCGGAATTACTGGCAAATTTCAGAATTACAAAAATATAGTTTCGGCAAGCCCTTTTAGTCCAATTTTGTATTAACGCCGAGAATACATTTACAAAAAACGTATTTTCTCAGAATTATCGAAACCTTGAGACATGATAGTGGAATGTCAACTACTAATCTGTGTTAGTGAATAATGAGCATGGAAGACTGAGATTCAGAATTTAATGTTGATAGTAGCTATGAGATAACTTAGCTAGCAGTAAAGATGTTTCCATGAAAAGATTAAGATAAGATAAAATTAAACAGAAGAAATGATTAAAATATATTTGCAACCTCGTGTACTTGCAAAACACTGTAATTATCAAAAAATAAAATTTGAATTTTGCAGTTTGATATGATGTCCAGTTACAGTCGTTGACTGTTGACTCAAAACTCGTGAACCGTCAACGGTCAACAGTGAACAATAGCAATGGAATATTTTTTTACTTGGAAGTCCCTTAGAGGATGTTTGAAAAGTCCTCTTGTTGGTAGCAAAACGTTCTAGATCCCCCTAAATCCCCCTTAAAAAGGGGGACTTTAATTCCGGTTCCCGCCTTAAAAAGGGGGGTTAGGGGGGATCAACAAGCACCTAAAATCACAGCTAGCTACTTTTCAAACAACCTCTTTGATTATTTTGAGATTTCCAGTAGCAAATCAATTCATAAGTTCATTACAACAATTGTTGCAATGATTTAAAGGTTTCTTATACATGAAAGAGTATTTGTTGCAAAGTATTGAGCAATTACTGCAACGACTTATACATTTGCAAGAAATACTTAAGTATTTCTTATATATGGAAGAGTATTTGTTGCAAAGTATTAAGCAATTGCTGCAACGGCTTATACATTTGCAAGAAATACTTAAGCCTTTCTTATACATGGAAGAGTATTTGTTGCAAACGTTTAAATTTTCACAGATAAATTAGGCGTAAGTTGGGGAGCTACTGCGCCCTTGCGATTTCCCGACTTAAAGCAAGTGGCGTTTGAGGAAGGAAACCCAACATTATCGAGACTTTGTTGGGTAACGCTTACGCTCAACCCAAGCGTATTGCCTTACCAAGTTGCAATCTGCTGTATATCATTTGTGTAAATCTTTGCAACTAATGAAATGTTTAGATACCCGACTTCTTAAAGAAGTCAGGTATCTCGTTGTTCACAAATGATTTAGGATTGGGATAACACTAGGCAACAAACTAAGCCAAGACGCTAGCAGAGAAAACGAAATCATTTGCAGTTAGGCTCGTTGAGATAATTCCTAGCAATGAAACTAACTCTGTATTTCCGATTTTTACTAAAGTGTTACTATCCTGTTGCGACAGTGTTAGCCCACTAAATTGAGTTACGCTAACACCACCAAGCCCGATTTTGTCAATCCCGACTGTAAAATCAGTCACTATGGTCTTGCTAGTTGGCAGACTACCATTAGCAATCCAGAATTGATCAACACCAGTACCACCAGTTAGGCGTTGGCTACCTCCTTGACCGACAAATAGCGTATCATCACCATCGCCACCAAACAGTAAGTCATTGATATTAGAGAAGAGTTTGTCATCTCCAGAACCACCGTAGAGACGGTTATTGCTACCCTTACTTGTGAGGGTGTCTTTACCTGAACCACCGAATAATGATTGACGAGAACCTTTAATTACTGTGAGACTATCATCACCTGCTCCCCCAAACAAGTTATTACTACCACTGGCTTCCACCACGACAATAAGATCGTCATCATTGCCACCATCAGCACTGGTCTTTTGAGCCGGGCCATTTTGACCAATAAATATCTGATCATTACCGTCATTTCCGGAAACTGAAGACTCACTTCCTGTAAGCACTGTGTCATCACCGTTTCCAGCCAGAATTGTGTTACCTTGAGTGCCTTCTACAAAGTCTGCTTCGTCACCTGCACTAAAGAATTGTCCTGGCTCAAGAGTGACAGTATCGCTGTTGGTAGAACCAAAACCATTTGGGAAAGTAGGCTGTACAGTTATTAGGTTATTGGGTAGTTCCAGGATACCGAGTTTTTCAGCAGGCGTATTACCCGTAACGTTAAAGTCATTGTCGTTAATCAAGGCTAGAGTGTTGGGTGCTACCAATGCTAAACCTTCTAATTTTTCCACCCCGGTGTAACCCAACTGAGCAGCATTAGCAATTAGACTTTTGGTAACAGTGGTAATATTGGCAGTAGTTAACTCCGCAGAGGTCAGTTGTTCAATAGTTTTACCAGCTGGCAAAGTAAAGTTAGCAGGGTTGTTGATGTTGGTCGCCCCAGCTAAATCAATTTGGTAAATTAGTTTATTGCCAGCAGATGTACCATTGTCATCTCGCTCAACTACTGCAAATTTGCCGTTACCTAAAGATACTGCATCGCCAATTTTGTCAGTTGCCGGCAAACCTTCCAGGAGATACAAATATTCTCCTGTTACCTGCTTGGTGACAATATCAAACTCCAGAATTCGCAGGTTGAGAGAAGCTTTAGAAGTCGCATCATTAGCGACATCTGGGTTGTCAATGGGACTTTGGATGAAAGCGTATAATTTAGTACCTTCCAGGGCTACAGCTTCAAATCCCCGGTTATTGCGGCGTTGGGCATAAACGAATGGTAATACCTCAGTTCCAAAAGTTCCCACTGGTTGATCTGGGTTGGGTGCAGTGGCAGTTCCTTGAGGAATAAAGCGGTCAATTAGTTTACCATTAACGTCAAAGTGGTAAATTGCCGGACGGTATTCATCTACCATCCAATAGTCTCCATTTTCCGCAATTACAATACCTTCTAAGTCAGCACCCAAAGGATCGTTAGCTAGAATATTGTTGTCTAAGTCAACAGCAATTTCATCTGTGTAGGCTAAACCATTTGCCCCAGCTTGCAAATTAGGCAATCCAGTTAATGGTGTCGTCCCATCTTGGCGGAATAGTCCTGTTCTCTTGGTAATATTGATTTCACCTGTGCTGCGGTTAAGTTCAAAGCTGACTATTTCTGGCTGGAAGTTGGGTAAGAAAAATGGTCTATTTGCACCATTAGGTTCTCCATTGGGGCCACGGTCTGTGTGGGTGACAAACTTCAGGTTGCCATTTGCTGCAAATCCTTGAAAATACAACCCAGAAAAACCACCTAAGAAAATATCTTGATTTTCAGAGGTTGTTCCTAACTTGGGTAGGTTTTCAAATTCATAGATAGTCAGTTTGGGTTGGGCAACAGGATTGCGTGCATCGTAACTAGTGGTGTCAATAGTTAGAGAATTAGGAAAGGCATTGGCAATATTTTCCCAAGGCACCAGCTTGAAGTTAGAATTGATGTTTTCTTCTTTACCTTCATCGCTGACTATCTTGGCAGGTTCATTGGAACCATCTTGAGTGACAAATAAACCAAATGGAAAGTTAGGCCCCAGTGGCACGTTAATTACATCTGCACCGTCTGACTCTTGTACGCTGTCAATTGGTCCATTATTACCAACCGCAAAGCTACCCAGGTATTCGTTGTTACCTTCACGGGTGTAGGCAACAAAGGTGTTGTCGCCTTGGCTGGATGCTAATAAGTAGCCTGTGCCATTTTTGCCGTAATAAATGGTCAGTCCTTCTACGTCATCGGTAAGGTAATTACCGCCCAAATCTCTGACTTGATCAATTAGCTTGCCAGTTGTGCCACCGTTTGGTTCTGCTTGGAACTTCCAAATACCGACATTTTCTTGTCCGATGTAGAGGAAACCAGTTTCCTGGTCTACTACCATACCCTCTGTTTGCGGATCGCGTTCGCTAATTGTCGGTACGGTAAATTCTCGCACTCGTTCAATGCCAATGCTATTACCTTTGTCAATCAGTTTAAACTGAGCGACATCTCCGGTTTCTCGACGATTGGCAAAGACATAATAATCATTGGTGATTGGACTACGGTACAATGCCAGCCCGTAAGCACTCCGAGAAGATGAGGAATAAGGTTCTGCAAAAGGTGCTGCTTGGAAGAGAGTACCAAGGTTGCTGTCGGTGATGTCTTCCAGGTAGTTGCCTTCAGCGCCAGGGTTGGGGTTAATTTTGAAGATTGCTAATTTATCATTGCCGCGATCGCTAGCTACAGCAATATCAACAGATTGATTGCCTAATTTAAAACCGTATTGCAGGTCAATATTGTTGTAGCGAATGCCACCAGGATTAACTGTTTGCAACAAATTACCAGATAAGTCATAAACCCGCAATCCAGCATTTTTGACTGAGGTTAATACTAAGCTATCGGCAGAATTTGTAGCATTAACATAGATAGCAGGATCATCAGCATCAGCCCGTTGATCTACTGGGAGTGTTTCATCGTCAAATAAATCAGGACGGGTTTCTACTATGGGTGCAGCAGTTGAAACTAAGTCTGCACCCAAAGTCAGGATTTGGGTGAATTGGGTGTTACCAAAGTTGTTGTCACTCACCAGCACAATGGACTGGCGACCATCTGCGAGTTTTGGGCCGAAGGCAAGACCTTCTATATTATCCAGTCCTGTAATCGGGTGATTTGCATCAGTGGGCAGATTCAGGTCAGTTAAATCTAATAGCAGACGTTTTTGAGCAGGTTTAATAGCAGCTAGTTGTTCAGCACCCAAATTATTGAGAGAATCGTAGAAGCTAACGTCTGTTGCACCTTGCAAAGAAACTTCGTAGATTTTAATGGTGTTACCAATACCTTGTGCAAAGGAACGTTCTAACGCCAGTAATGTACCACGGTTGTCTATTGCTAGTAAATCTACTAAGCCGTTGTCGGTAAAACCTGTAGTTGGGTTTGGTGTTACAGATGCATCTGTTGTATACAGGTATTCCTTTTCTGGTTGTCCACTGACCAGGTTATATTGCAGAATCCGAGAACGGCTACCACTGGTGGTGGTTACTTTTGGGCCATCCTGGAAGAGAGCGTTTTCAGTGGCGGTGAATAGAGTTTTCTGGTCGGGTGTAATGGTGAGGCTTTCAAAGGCTAAGTTATTGTAAACGCCTGATATTTGCGTATCACCTGCATTTATACTATTGCTATTGTTGGTATCTTGAACTACTGGTAAGAATTTGCTGGGAACAAGTAGCGATGCCACTTCTTGCCCTGTGGTTAGAGAAAACTCTTTAATGAAGGGATTAGTAACCCGACCAACAGCAGGATTTACTTCACCCTCAGAAGATATGAAAACAGTACCATTGTTGGTTAAAGCAATACCTTCTGGGTCAAGGCTATTGAGTGCAAAGAAGTTACCATTGCTATCTTTCAGTGGTGTAACATTGGTAAAAGTGACCCCAGAATCCCCAGCAGTGAAAGTGTAGAAGCGAGCTAGACCGTTGCTATCAGAGCGAGCGTCTGAGATCGCGTAGTAGCGGTTGTTAGCTGCATCGTAGGTGACACCAGATAGTCCACCCAAGGGAGTCTGTAAGCCATTCACCGTTCCCGCCGCACCAGCAGGAATAAAGCCAGTAGTAAAAGTAGTTTGTCGTTCAAATCCCACACGGGGAATAGTTTTACCTACTTGAGTCGCCCCAGTTTGCACATCTGCGAACACCAAGCGATGGTCAGAACTGGGGAACGGAAAAGTACCAACTGGGGAGAATCTCGGGTCAGTATTTAGCGGCCAAAATACTCCTGAATTGGCAATTGTCAGATCAGTGGAGGGTAGCACATAATCAGTCCGCAGATTTCCGGGGGTCGTATCAGCAAAATCTGCGGTATCAAAGCTAGGATTCCCTTTTTGAGTAGCGTTTGCACCACCTTGTAAGTCTGCTTGTTGGGGAGCACCAAGACTGCTAGGAATGACATTAGTATTGATATTGGGATTTTGCAACAGTTGGCGAATAGCGTTGTCAAAACTATCACCATCTAACGGATCTGCATTTTGATCTCCGACAATCACAAAGCTTGAACCAGAAGCAATCCCGCCCGTTTTCCCCTGATCATCGTAAATATAATTACTTGTACCAGGGGTAATATAGTCTGCCCAAAAACGGATCTCGTCGTGGTTGCGCTTACCGTTGCGGTCTTCCGGCCCATCAAAGGTTGGGGGTGTGGGGTGGCTAGCGAGGACATGAATTGTCTCGCCGTTCACCTGGATTGGGACATCCCAATGACTTTTGGAGGAGAGGAGTAAAACTTCCAATTCGTCCTGAGAATACCAATCATTTAGCTGTAGTGTTGTAGGATCATCGGGAAGCAAAGCATTGGGCATATCCTTCCAGAGGAAGTTTTGGAAGGTGCGGACGTTAGCTGTATCGATGGGATATTTGGACAACAGCAACATCCCAAATTGACCAGGAAAATTGCCGAATCCGAAGGCATCATCGCCATATCCCGATTCGCCTGGGATTGTAACTACTGCACCGTTGTTGTTCAAGTCAAAACCAGAGGCAATACCCGTATTGGAAGGAGCAATATAAAAATAAGGGTAATCAACAGGAGTTGCACCATTCTGGCTGACTGCAAGGTAATTTTGCTTGAATAACTGAACTGCCTCCGGGGAGTAGTCAAACTCATTAATTAGTAATACATCCGGGTTACTACGCTGGATGATTTCTGCAACAGCTTTTGCCTGAGCATTATCAGGGGTTGACAAATCGCTAACAAGTTGACCTGAAGCGTTGCGGTTTAGTGAAGCATTGAATTGAGAAAAGCGGATTGTATTATTAGTTACCATAATATAGTTCTGGGGTAAATTCAGAGTGGGTGAAGATAAGGGGACATTTGAGGCTGAAGAAATGAGGCTTAATTAGCTGTAACTGCCAATTTTGTCGGTAAGAATTAATTCGTAAGTGATTTAGTACTGCTGAGAAAGAAACCTCAGGGCTAGTACTGGCAGCGTCAATGCCACATTCAAAATCCAAAGCGTGGAGAAGTTGGAGTGTAAATGCCATTTTTATCGCCAGTAAAAAACCATTAACTGCAAAGAAGCACTCTCCAATTAGAGCAATCACAATATCAAGATCGACAAGATAAAATATCAAGCAGAGCTTGTCAATAACTAGACCTTAATATCAATAAAGCCCAAGACAATCGCATTATGCCTATTTATTGAGAATATTTTAGGCTATCGTTTTGACCCCTAGAAAGTAAATCAAGCGATAAATTTGACTCCTTGATTAATACATTAACCAAGGTTTTTGTCAAGAATCATTTAGATGCGCTTACCCAGGATAAAGTATGTCTTCCAAACCACTATTATTATTGGTTGTGAAAAGACAGCTACATAATTTTTCAGTATTGGTTCTTAATTGGGCATTTTCAAATTATCCCATCTAGATTAAGAAACGGCTAGCAAAAGGTTAAGAAAAAATATTTGGGTTTGAGGGCGGTTTTAGCCGCAGCAATTCTTCTCGGTAATATATTTTGATCGGATTGCAGGATCGGTAAAACTTGGAAATGCCTGTTTTATCGTTGACACCACTGAAGTCTCTCTCTGACTAGGCTTCAGCCTTTTCTGACCTCTGAATCAATCTAAAAATTCCTAAACTAAAACACATCTAAAAACTTTCATATCAGTACCGACTTAACTAGCGCAGATTTGACTAGCGCAGATTTAACTAGCACCGATTTAACAGATGCTAAATTGAGCAATGCTAACTAGAGTAATGCTAGTTTGAAAAGCGCTAAATTAAGCGGTAATCAATTCAGTCGTGTTCGCTTAAGTGATTCAGACCTAAGTGATGCAAATCTCAGTAATGCAAATTTACGTAATACCAACCTAATTCACTAGCATTAGTAGCGATGACGCGATCGCTCCCAGCTAGGGCATTGACTATGTATTTGGTTGAACCTGTAAGTTCACTGATATATATGATATCGTTGCCAGATGTTGCTTTATTATTGGCAACAGTTAGGTTAAAGGTATCAACTGCACCATCTGAGTTAAACAGGGTTGGTACTTTGGTTGCGGTGATTTGTTAAAATTGGTCGCCACTGTCGAATATCTCATTACCGCTTGTGTCCCAAATCGAAAAGGAACGCACCCCAAATGCTTCGATACGATCAAAATCTCCGTCTCCATCGATATCACCTGTGGCCCTGGTTATACCAATTCAAATAATGTTTGCGACACATCAATTATTTGTAAGGGCACAACATTGTTGTGCCCTTACCCATCTGTCGCATTCTTTTTTCAAATTGGTATAAGTTAACTGTTTGATTACCGGAAACAGCACTAGAAGCGGTAGCTGTAACTATAATTTTGGTTGTATCTGCTTCAGTTCCTGAGTTAGTGCTGACGGATAAGTTTACTGTCGGATTTCCATTAGCGATCGCAAAGTTTGTGGTATCAGAAACTGTAGTAGTATAGTCACCATTAACGGTATCGACTGTCCAATTTATTTTGAGTTATATCTCATTTAAAACCCCTAATAGTGGAGGCAGTAGTAAAGAGTTTTAGGTTGTTTGAAAACCGCCTAAAAACTTTTTATTTAGGAATAATTCGCCCAATGAATTTTCTCTAGGCAAAATCATTTATTTAATACAGTAAATTTTGGTGGCTATAAAGTTAAATAATTCGCCATCGCTTCCCGCTATTGTATTTTTACTAACCATTACAAAAATTTGACTGCAAAGATGCACTTTACAGCTTTAGCGAGCGCAATATCCCCATCCAAAATGGAATTTTAGTAAAAAATGCTACATATATTATTAAGATTAATCCATATTTACCAAACTCAAATTATCTCAGTAATGTTAAGAAACAGATAGGAAAAGGTTAAAAAACAAATATTTGGCATAGAGTTGCACTAAGATAACATCAAATTAAAATAGCCTCTGGTCGATATAACTAAACCAGAGACTAGTTTTAACAGAGTAGAATAGAATGTCTGATTCCAATTTGTTAAAAACGTAATACCGTCAGAATTGGTATCACTGTGAATTATCAGAAATTACGAGGATTCAAGCGAACAGAGTTAGGTTGAGACTGACGACGAATTGTCACTCCATTGCGGAGGTTGTTCGCAGTACCGCCATCTTTGCGATCGAGGAACGGTTTCAGATTAATCCCACCTCTAGACGAACTAACCCGATTCTTGCCACTACCCAGAAGTGTGCGTCCTAAATTATATAATTCATTCCCTCCACTACTGCGATTGCCATAAGTATTAACAGCTATAGTTTGTTGTCCACTGTCAGCAGTAGTCAAGTTTTGAAAAATGCTATTGCGGATAACAACGGGATCTTTCCCACGCGGTACTGTCAGCACAATTCTACAGCTTGGGTTAGCTTCTGTTGTGACGCAGACAATATTTTCGTTATTTTCTACAGATGTCTGGAGTTCTAGTAAACCATCCGGGCGATAAAGTTCTAAGCGACTGGCAATTGTTGAACAACGTCTTTGTGTATCCCAACCACCGCCTAAAGTCGCAGGCGCAGCCCAAGGAAAGAATTGCCCTGGTTGACTTTGTGGCTGATACATAACGGTGTACTGACCATTATAAGTCTGACAGGTAAACCGAGTTGTCCCGTCAGCCGAGGGTGAAGGTGGTATATCTGTTGATGTATCTATTGGTACTGATGACCCACCTGATGGTACTGTTGGTACGACAACGCCATCGCCAGTAGAGTCATATTGCGCCATTGCTACGGAATTGCCCAGACACAAAGATAAGCCGAGACTGCCCAAAGCTATCAATCGAAGCAGTTGTGATGACATATAATCATCCTCCAGTAAAAACTAGGTGGGGAATTGATAGTTTAAGTGACGAATAATTCTCTGTTTTGATTCATCAAAAACGCTATTTTTTTCCTCTCTTGCTTTTTTCTGTTCGAGTAGCTTTTTTACCCGTGCTTTAAGCTGTTACGCATTTAACTTGAATATTTATATGAAGGGTGATGACTGATGACTGATAACCGTCAACAGTCAACGACCGTAAAGACTTATCTTTATTTTACGGGCGATCGCAGTTATATTACAACGTCGCCGTTTGAGATGCGATGCCTACGGAGAACAAAGCTAACGCACAGGTGTAAAACATAAAAAACCCCGGTGAAACAACTAACCGAGGTAAGAGAGAATTGAGAATGACAATGAGATACAGCGATACGGAAATGGAAAAATTTTAGCTAACGCTAAAACCAACCAAAACTAAAGTTGTGACAATTAAAGTCGCAAAAAGTCCTTGTAAAACGTATTTACGTTGTTCCCAAATTGCCGGGTACTCGGCGTAGTAGACCTTGGGTTCAGTTGCGTAATTATTGAGAATACCGTTTTCATTTACAGTGGTATACATAGTTTTTCTCTTTTTGTTTACTTATGTAACTAAATTTAACAATATTGTTACAAAACGTCAAGAGTACTTGACAAAAAAAGCTGATTATTTTAAACAAAGTTACTTATCAGGCATAAGGGATTTAGGCGAAGCTGCTCCAGCCGCCGAAAGCGCCATAAATTAAGCGGTTTTTTAAATCGCTTAATCTAAAATGACAACGCCTAAAATCTACATCTAATTCTTCATCACTGCATCCAATAGCACATTGGCATCAAAGCGGACTACATCAGTGCAAGGTAGCCCAGTTTCTGCTATTGTTTGAGCGATGCTTTCCTCGGCCGCAGACTCATCTAGATGGGCTGTGTTAAGGGCTATACCTGCTACAGTAACAGTGCCAAAAGCGCCACCAGCACTAGCAACGGTTTCATAAAGCCGAATTACCTCTGGTAGAGGTGGAATTACTACATGGGGATGATTGCGGACATGAACTTGTCCCGCCCGATGGACTAACACCAGTTGAGTTGGTTGTGAACCACGAATTAAAGGTAGGGTTGCCGTTGAACCAGGGTGTAGTAGTGAACCTTGTCCTTCAATGTGCAGGATGTCATAGTTTTTGCCATAACGCATAACTATCTGTTCCACAGCACCAGCAGCAAAGTCTACCCGCACGGCATCTAAAGCCACGCCATCACCTTTTAACATCACCCCAGTTTGACCTGTGGCGAGGAATTTAGAACGCCAGCCCCGTAGTTTTGACGCCCAATGTAACTCTAAACTAGTTGACATTTTACCGATCGCCATATCGGTTCCCACAGTCAAAACCCGCTGACAGGGAAGTGTGCGTGCCATGCCACTAGCTACACTTATATTAGGCGGCTCTTTTCGTACATCCCAAATTAGTTGCCCTGGTTTGAGCAGTGTATTTAACTCTGGTATGTTTGCCATTGGTGTATGCAAACCATTCACCAGCGACATTCCAGCTTCTAAAGCTTCTTTGATTTCTACCCAGTAATCATCTGGTACAGCACCACCTCCTGGAGCAATGCCTATTACCAAAACTTCCGGCTTGTACTCCAGGGCTGCGGCTAGTGATGCCACAATCGGCACATCTCGCTTGATACCTGTTAATTCTGGTAGGGATTTGCCAGCACACTCGCGATCAATTACGGTTACGATTGGGGCTTCACTATAGCGTAAAATTGCTAGACCTGTTTTGCCCTGAGTTCCAGTAGTTCCCTCATGAAGCAAGATAGCTATTCGTTGATTAAGTGGCAGACGCACTGTGTTGTACTCCCAATCCTGGTAAATCGTTTGGCAAAACTCTCCCTTCTTTTAGCAATGCACCCGTAAAGGGATCATCGATTAAATTGAGGTGACTGTCTAAATCTAAATAATCAGCTAGTGGCGCTAGCTGTAATGCTGCTGTATTAGCTAGCGAACTGTCAGAATAGCAACCGAACATTACTTGCAACCGATATGCTCGCGCTGTATGTACCATTCGCATAGCCTCAGTTAGTCCCCCTGATTTCATCAGTTTGATATTAATTCCATCCACGTAGTTTGCCAAATCCGGAATATCAGAGCTTGTGAAGCAACTTTCATCGACAAAGATGGGCAGAAGAGAGTGTTCTTTGAGTTTTGCTAAACTTGGTTCCTGCCCCCGTGGCAATGGCTGTTCTACATATTTTATACCCCATTCAGCTAGCCAATTGCACATTGCGATCGCATCTTCTAAACTCCAACCTCCGTTGGCATCAACGAAAAATTCTAGTTCAGGTGCTTCTTCTCGCACTGCCAATAGCATTTTTTTATCTGCATCTATGCCATCTGGACTACCTAGCTTCACCTTAAAAAGACGGACATCAGTAAATTTTAACCAGTCTCGCGCTCTCGCTCTGGCTCCTTCAGGCGAATTAATCCCAATTGTGACAGAAGTCGGGACTATTTGATTGCGATCGAGTCCCCAAATTTGCCACAAGGGTAATCCTATATGCTTGCCCAACCAGTCGTGCATTGCCATATCCAAAGCTGCTTTCACAGCAGAAGGAACTTGGTTTTGTGTTAAAACTTGCTCAATTTGCTGCCTTTGTAAGGGATTGAATGCTTGTAACAGTGGCACAACTTGTTCTAAAGCATCTTTGATCGTATCAGTTGATTGCCGATGATTACCCACACCAAATGGCGATGCTTCCCCCCAGCCTTCGATCTCATCATGTAAAATTCTCACCCAGACATTCGTTGTCTGTGCCGTTGTACCCCGACTAATAGTCAGCGGGAATCTCTTGTTTACTGTAAATAAATTTACATTTATTTGCATATTTGTTATGCATATTATGTTAAAGCACAAGCCAGTGTAAGTTCAAAGTTTAGATTATCGGATGCATCTGTTATACTTTTTTACATTCATTGCTTAATGACTAAAGTTTTTATTCATTATTTTTATTTATGAACAACTTAAAAAAATGGAAAACTTTAAAATCAAAAATGGTTTTAGATCATCCTTGGTGTCAGGTGAGGCAAGATGAAATAGAATTGCCCAATGGCAAAATTATAGATGATTATTTTGTCAGTATTAAACCAGACGTTGCAATGGTTTTACCTATTACTACTAGCAAAGAGATAATTTTTGTCCGGCAATACAGACATGCCGTAGGTGAATTTTTCTTAGAATTGCCAGCAGGGAATTTTGATCCTACCAAAGAGAGTGCAGAAGTAGCAGCAATTCGAGAACTGACCGAAGAGACTGGTTATATTCCTCAAGAAGTGAGAAAAATAGGAACTTTATATGATAAGCCGAGTAAAGATACCAATCAAATCCATTTATTTTTAACGGAAAATGTGAGCAAAGTTGGAAAGCAACAACTTTGAGTATCCACGCCACCTAATTTTTAGTTATTTATCTTGCCCATTGCTGCAAGATATAATCATAAAAAGCCTCTTTATCTACTTTATCCATCGCAAAAATTTTACGACCACCCGGAACTACTTTAGTACGCCCTTGACTAAGACCAGTAGTAATAATTTCTGTTTCCCATTCGCGCAATTGATAAAATTCTGGATGTCCCAAATAAGCTGTTGCTAAGACATCCCAAAAATAATAATCTTGAGGGATAACTAGTGCATAGCATTGTCCGGCTAAATCAGAGGTGGGATAGTGGCGTTGTCGTCCCATTTTGTATACTAACTCCGATGTGACTGGGACATTGTTAGTTAAATCCAAAGGACACATAATAATTTCAATTTGGGTTTGCCATACCCGCGCTGCTGAAATTGCATCCCAATAAACATTCCATTCGGCAGAACCATCTTGTCCTGCTTCCAGACTTTTTTCCACATTGCCACCAACATTTAGCGCACCCCCCATCCACACAATTTTGTGAATCTTGGCTTCGATGTCTGGTGCTTTGTCTAACGCCACTGCAACCGTTGTCAAAGGCCCAGTTACCATCAAAGCTACGGGGTTTGATGCCTCCCGCAACACCTTGATCATGAAATCTTGACCTGTTTCGGCAACTAGAGGCGTAGTTATGGTTTCGCTTTGATTGAGAATGGGGAGATGGTCAACGATAAAGGAATCACGGCGATAAAGAGTAGGAAATGGATTGATACCGCGCACAGTACTTTCTGCTACCGGGATATGAGAAAATCCCATCAAATCGATAATTTTACGTGTGGCGCTAACAGCCGGTTGAACGTAGCAATCTGCTGGAGTGACGACGACACCAAGGAGTTCGATATGATCCATCGTCAACAGCAGCATGGTTGCTAAATAATCATCTACACCGCCATCGTGATCCATTAATACTAGTTGTTTTGTCATAAAAGGAGAATTAATATGGATGAGTTTATGGAAGCTGCTATTCAAGAAGCAAAACAAGGCAAACAAGAAGGGGGAATTCCCATTGGTTCGGTTCTCGTCAAGGATGGCAAAATTCTCGGCAAAGGACACAATAAACGTGTGCAAGATAGCGATCCTGTTACCCACGCGGAGATTGATTGTCTCCGCAATGCTGGGAGAGTTGGCAGCTACAGAGGTACAACACTCTATTCAACTTTAATGCCGTGTTATCTATGCGCTGGGGCAGTCGTACAATTTGGGATTAAAAAAGTCATTGTTGGAGAATCCAGAACTTTTCCTGGTGCTAAAGAATTTATGGTATCTCACGGTGTGGAAGTAGTTGATCTTAATCTTGACAATTGCGAACGAATGATGAGTGAGTTTATTGAAACTAACCCGGAACTTTGGAATGAAGATATTGGTAAGTAGTTGGGAGTTAGGAGTAGCCCGCGTCTTGGTGACTTTTGATAGGAGAATTATGGCAGTAGCGATCGCTATCTAAAGCACTCTTTAACCCAGACAAAAAAGTTACCTTCACCGGGACACTTATTACTCCTAACCTAGCAAAAGTGTACTGTTATTATCAATCAGGGTAAGAGTTCCACTAGTAGCCATGCCTATGTTGGGCTGCGCCGATGCACTATAAGTCTGAATGTAACGCCGCACTTCTAATGGAAACTGAGGGTAATCTAATACCGCATCACCATCGGCAATAGTTGCCCAGAAGTCGCGCAAACTAGGAGCTAATTTTTTTGCCTGTGATAATGGTAAGTTTAATGGAGAGTGAGTTAGTAGCTTAATTAAAAAGGGGAAAGAGCGATCGCCCATCCATTGCCGCGATGACTCTTGCAAGTCAGGAAACTCAGGCACTGACTCTACCCGATGGGATAATATTTGCAACGATTCTTTACCTTGCTGATCTCGATGAAACTCTAGCACCCGATAAGGGTGAGGATAGCTAACTAAAGAGCCAGTGGTAATATCATATACTCCATCTGAATAAGCAATATCTTGAACGTGTAAATGTCCTGTAAACACTAGCTTGACACCATAGCGCCTCAACAACTGCAATAGTTCTGCTGAATTCGACAACATATAGCGATTTGCCAGTGGATGGCTAGATTGATTGGGCAAATGCTCGACTACATTATGATGCACCATCACTAAAACTAATTCATCAACAGATGCCGCCAGCACCTCTTCTAACCAAAGTAGCTGTTTGGCATCCAAACACCCTACTTGCTCACCTTGGTCATTAAAGGAGTTAGAATTCAGTCCAATCAGCTTAACTCCAGGCAATAACTGGCGAATGTAGTAAATCTGCTGTGGATCTTCATAGCCAAACTTAGTGTAATAGTAGGGGAAATCCGCAAAAGCAATTGATTGCTGATCAGCTAACAGCACAGGAACGTCATGATTACCAGGAACAACATAGACGGGAAAAGGTAGCTGGGCTAAACATTGTTGTAACCAAGCGTGGTTCTCTGGTTCGCCGTGCTGGGTTAAATCTCCTGGCAACAACAAGAAATCTAAATCCAGTTGTGTTAAATGTTCGAGTACACTTTGAAATGCCGAGATACTGACTTCTACTAGATGGAACCGATTGGGATGATCCCAGATTGTGTGGGGAAGTGCCAGATGTAAGTCGCTGACTACCGCAAAGCGAAAATTGAGGGTCATTGATTTATGAAAATATTAAAAGCAAGGGTTAAAATAAGCCTTTTCCAAAAAGTATAACGCTTGCTCTGTTTCACTGCTTAGAAATGGTATATTAACCTACAGAATTCATCAAGCGATCGCCTCTATAATTCAATACGGTTCAGTTAGGGCTTAAAACTCTCTGTCAAAGTCGAATTTTTTAACTAAACGCTAAGAACGCTAAGAGAATAAATACAAAGAATGGATGCTTAACTGAACTGTATTGCTCTATAATTTTCAAGAAACGCGATATATGTATGGTGTTTAATATATCGCATCTCTCAGCATAATTACAGGTTTAAAGCGTTAATCACTCCATAACCCCATTTTTCATCAAATGTGCCTGCGGCTTTTCCAGGAATTGCACTATTTTTACGTAGCAAGTCTTTCACAGCAGCCGGATCAAGTTTAGGATCACGTTGCAACAGCAGTGCTACTAACCCACTAACGAATGGTGTTGCCATACTTGTACCAGCCATTACCACAAACTTAGAATTAATCATTGATGAGCGGCCAAAACTGGCATCGGCGGAAAGGGTGGAAACAATCATTGCTCCTGGTGCTGCTACATCCGGCTTTTGTCCAGCATTCCGTAGTGGCCCTTCACTACTGAATTCCGAAATAGTATGCAATTCAAAGCCCATTTCTTGCACTTGGTCATCAATATCTGTGTACTTGCTTCTAGTAGTATAGGCGGCAACTGTAATTGCACTGCTGGCGGCTCCTGGTGATCCAATTTTTACCGCATCCTTCACACTTTTACCTGTGAAAAACACTGAGGAACTTTCATCTAGTGTCCACACATTCAAACACGTGTCAGTTGGAGAAGTGTTACGAACTCGCAACTGCCAAACACCTCCCATGACTGGTGAGGGACCAGTGCCACGTATTTGCACAAAAAAATTATGGTCGCCGTTGGCTTGGTCTGGTGCTGGTGTCGCTAATTGTACTCGTGCATCCGGTAACTGGTAATCTTGTGCAGGATTGCCGTCAGTAATGATTTTTTGGAAGGGGGTAACAAAACCGTTAGGACTCCGCACCGACACTTCCAATTCACTGTCTTTGGAATACCAAGCGTTTAACCAAACTATACCTACTTGATTCAAAGGAACATTAAAGCGCATACCGCGAGTGCGCCCAGTGGGTATCGTCGCTTGACCATGAATGTTATCATTTCCTTCGTTACCCGCAGCACAGCAAACAATTCTTCCAGGGCCAGTTTCGGCGTTAATGACTTTTGATAAGGAATCACTACCATCATGGGAATCAGCGTGTCCACCCAAGCTGAGATTCACCACGGCTGGCCGTCCCAACTCTCTAGCAACTCGGAAAATGTAACGAACGCCATCAGCAATGTGGGCATCCTGTAAATCTGACCTGACGACAACTAATTCCGCTTCTGGTGCTACACCGCCATAAGTAGCATCGGCACCGGCGGCAATTCCAGCAACGTGAGTACCATGACCGCTAGTATCCTGAGAAATTGTCAGTTGCGCTCCTGTAAATTCAGCCCCATAGCCGCCCTCCCTCACTCCTGGGCCTGACAGTGTTTGATCCCAAATGTGTAAAATTCGTCCCGCAAAGGCAGGGTGTTTCGGATCAATGCCACTGTCTATAATGCCGATGATTACTCCTTTACCAGTCAGTCCGGTTTGATTTTTAAACTCCGGTAGTTTGGCTTCTGCCAGTGCAGTATCCATCCTCAAATGAAGTTTGCGTGATGGCTTAATCCACTGAATAACATCTTCTTCAGATAAAACATCTAAACTCTCTATCGGTAAGAAAGCCGTCCGCACACTGCCTGAGTTTTGATTGACTTCAATATTATATTGTGATAAGTAACTCAAGTCTGCATCAGGGTCGCAGTAGATAAAAACAACGCTCTTAGTAGGCTTGACTGGGCTTTTGTGAGCAATAATGCCAAGCGATCGCTTGTGTGTAACTAAAGCTTGATCTCCTTCATTGTGATAGTCTTGAAATGCCAAAAGTAGTCCGGGAGAAAGTTTTTCGTGTTTCATTTTTACCTCAAATTTAATTTATTTGCTGTTAGCAAAATAGTGATTAGAACAGGATAAGCCGCTCTGGCATTAAGGCAGACTATGTATTTTTTCGTCTTGATTATTTGATGCGACTATAGTTATCTATTCTTTTAATAGATACATCAAATAAGCTTAGGGAACGGGAAGTTATTCCTAAGACAATTGCTAATTCATAACTCATATACCTGAATTATGTCTCCCTTATAGTGATTTTATGTGGCTCATAAGATATCTTTAAGCAGCCGCATCTCATAATTACCCAAGACTGGGGTCATTGGGAATTTTTATGAAGCTATTAAACTAATCCAGTGTCTGCCTAAATCATTACGGACAAAGTTAATAAAATTAAGAATAGTTAAGGAATAAATAAAAAAGATAAATTTCATCAATATTAAATACTAAAAGAACTTATCAGCAAAATAGTTAAGACTGATAACATTTGCGTATAAAGTATCAGGATGCAGACTAAATTGCTAATGACTTCTGACAAATGATAGATTTTCTATCATAAGTAAGAGCCATAAAGAAGCCAATATTTGCAACGATCGCTTCTGAAGATACAAAAAGTTATTCATGCAAATTCAAACACCAGACTGGGTGAAACACGCGGTTTTTTACCAAATTTTTCCAGATCGCTTTGCTAGAAGCAAACAGCCACGTAAACGGTTACTGCGTGAAGCCCGTTGGGAAGATTGGGATGCTATGCCAACACTCCAGGGTTATAAAGGCGGCGATTTATGGGGCATCATGGAGGGTTTAGACTACATCCAGGATTTGGGAATAAACGCGATTTACTTTACACCAATTTTTCAATCCGCTAGCAATCATCGCTATCATACTCACGATTATTATCAAGTTGACCCCATGCTGGGGGGCAATGAAGCTTTTAAAGAATTGTTAGATGCAGCGCATCAACGGAATATCAAAGTTGTTCTGGATGGAGTGTTTAACCATTCCAGTCGGGGTTTTTTCTTTTTCCATGACGTTTTAGAAAATGGCCCCCATTCGCCTTGGGTAAATTGGTTCAAAATCGAAGGCTGGCCCCTTTCAGCATACAATGGCGATTTCCCTGCAAATTACGTAGGTTGGGCGGGAAATCGCGCCTTGCCAGAATTTAACCACGACAATCCAGAAGTGCGGGAATATATTATGGAAATTGCCGAATATTGGATTAAATTCGGCATCGACGGTTGGCGATTAGATGTACCATTTGAAATAAAAACTCCTGGATTTTGGCAGGAATTTCGCGATCGCGTTAAGGCAGTGAATCCCGAAGCTTACATTGTGGGCGAAGTGTGGGGAGATTCCCGCGAGTGGTTGGATGGGACACAATTTGACGGCGTGATGAATTATCTCTTTGCTGGGCCAACAATTGCCTTTGCAGCAGGCGATCGCGTAGACTTAGAACAAGTCCAAAGCCGCGACTATCAACCCTACCCACCCTTATTTGCCGCCGAATACGCCACTAAAATCCAAGAAGTACTGCAACTTTATCCTTGGGAAATTCAGCTAACTCAACTCAATTTGCTAGCAAGCCACGATACAGCCCGATTGATGAGCATTGCAGGGGGCGATATAGCTAGTATAGAATTATCAACTCTATTGCTACTAACTTTTCCCGGTGCGCCCAGCATCTACTATGGTGATGAAGTTGGCTTACCTGGAGCCATAGACCCAGACTCACGCCGTGGTTTTCCTTTAGAAGCCAACTGGAATCGAGAAATTTTCAATACTCACCGTCAATTAATTGCCCTACGCCACACTTACCCAGCATTGCGTACAGGTGATTACCAAGTCCTCCATGCTCAAGGAGAACTTTACATCTTTGCGCGAACTTTAGAGACAGAGGAATTGATAATTGCCGTCAACGCTGGCACAAGTTCGGCAACAGCCAATGCAGATGTCGTCATGCGTACTCAACCCAACAAGCTGTTATATGGTACTGCTGAAGTTGAGTGGAATAATGAAGGAGAAACTCAGCAGTTGAGGTTGAGTGTTCCCGCACGCAGTGGGTGCATTCTGGGAGTAGGGAATGGCGAGTAGGAGGACAAGGGGGACAAAATAAACTGTTTTCCCAATGCCCAATACATTAGCTTCCTGCCACCATTGCAGGGATCAACACCGCATCAATAACGTGGATCACGCCATTGTCCGTCAAAATGTCTGTTTTGATGACATTGGCGTTATTTACCTTAATTTTGCCGTCGGCAGATTCAATGGCTACAATTGACCCCTCAAACGTCTCTGCTTCATTGATCTGTACCAAATCATCAGACCGAACATCCCCACTAGCGACATGATACGCCACAATTTTCTTGAGCTTGGGGATATCTTGTAGTAGCGAATCTAAAGTTCCCTCTGGCAGATTGGCAAAGGCTTCGTCAGTTGGTGCAAATAGCGTGAAAGAACCAGGGCTTTTCAGCATTTCTATGAGATTTGCAGCTTCAGCAGCCTTCACCAGGGTATTGAAGTTTCCCGCGTTGATAGCAGTTTCCACAAGGTCAGCCATAAGGATGTGTGACTTTAGTCAGGTAGTATTATAAGTAACTTATAAAGTGATTAGAATGCTCTTAGCCTCTATCAACAGAGAGGTTGCTAGCGATTAAATACACGGCAGCAGATTTATCAGTACTGCTACACTGGGGAATGACCCCAAGAACCACTGTTTATGCTAAAGCGTTCTAAGTTCGAGACAACTCAGTCTCAGATTATGCACCGTTCTGAGGAGCTAATTAGTGCAGCCTCAAATCGTTACCGCATTACGGTTCAGGTGGCAAATCGTGCTAAACGTCGGCGTTATGAAGATTTTGAAAATAACGAAGATGCGATGATGAAGCCAGTGTTAAGGGCAATTATCGAAATGTCCGATGAATTGACTCAGCCAGAAATTATTGGCGAACTATAAAAAAAGGCTTTAGAGAAGGTAGGATGAGCAAATATTTATCGTTCATTCAACCCCTGCTCAAGTCTTGGCAAACACTCACTGCCTTAATGGTAGTGGGTGTAATTACCTTGAGTTCAGGGGCGGCTAAATCAATACGCACAAATTTATTTAATATCCAACCTGCATACGCTCAGAGAATCACTCCTAGCGATGTTTGGCAAAAAGTGTATCAGCAATTACCAGATTTACCACGAGAAAATAAGTATATCAGCAAAGAAAATGGTCAAGTTGCCGAAAACAACACCTTAGTAAATCGTCTGATTAGATATCACATTTATACCAAAGGGCGGGCCCCAATTTATCGTTTGGATTGGAAGCTGACTTTAGCAGATTACCTGGGTGCAAATGAAATTATGTATGATACTACCTATCCAGGCAATGATGTACTACGGCAAAATCCGATAGAAGGCGATCGCAAAGCTATCACCCTTCTCACCCGCAGCCAGCGAGATGCCCTAGTACAAGTCTTAGTCAATGTATTTAATCCTACTTCCCAAAATACCCTATCCCCTAACCCCAACACCGCACCTAGTCCTAGTACGTCGACTACCCCACAGCTACCCCAACGAGGAGGGGCTGAACTACTGAAATAGTGGAATATCCGTGAGAGGTTAAGATAAAATACCTTTTGTCAACCAGTTAAAATACTCAAAATTGAACGTTCAGAATTAATTGGTAAGTCTGACTATAATTTCTTTTGCAAAACAGAAGCCGATGTTTTTCGGGAGAGAGATGAACTTGTATTTACCATTGGCTTGGCTGATGAAAATGAGGAATTAATCACAGATTCTCAAGGTGAAACTCAGGTCATTTATATTAAGAAAAACCTATTTTCCGATGAGGTTGGTAATTTATTTTTAGTGGGTTCAATTCGGCTGATTGGTTCCAAAGATAAAATTGAAACTGTTTTGCTGTATCAGACAGTAAATAAGTTGAAACAGGAAATTCATGAACGCCAAGAAACAGAGAAGCGCTTTTGCAGACATAGTAATGCTCTACAGCAACTCGTGCAAAGTGAAAAACTACAATATGATGATTTTCAAATTGCCATCCAATATATCACAGAAGTGGCTAGCTTGGGTCTTGATGTCGAACGTGTAAGCGTTTGGTTATACACAGAAGAACGTCTAGGGATTCGGTGTATTGATTTATATGAACGTGAGAAGAATTGCCACAATCATGGTTTTGAATTATCTGTCTGTGACTTTCCTAGGTATTTTCAAGCTCTAAAGGAAGAACAAGTAATTGCAGTTTCTAATGTTCATACTGATCCTCGCACTTCAGAGTTTTCTGCAACTTATACAACCCCACTGGGAATTAACTCAATGCTTGATGCCAGGATTTGGTCTAGAGGACAGGTGATTGGTGTAGTTTGTTGTGAACATTTGGGAACTCAGCGTAACTGGACATTAGAAGAAGAAAGTTTTATTGGCTCGATTACTGACTTTGTGCGACTGGTAATTGAATCAGGCGATCGCAAAATTGTTGAAGAAGCACTGCGACAATCAGAAATGCAGCTCAGACACCAAACTCAACAACTAGAGGAAGGACTGAAAGAATTACAACGCACTCAAACCCAAATGCTCCAAAGTGAAAAAATGTCTTCTTTGGGACAATTGGTAGCAGGTGTTGCTCACGAAATTAATAATCCAGTTAACTTTATCTATGGCAATATTGCACCTGCTCATGATTACATTCAAGACTTACTAAACCTGATTAAGCTATATCAAAAATACTATCCTGATCCAGTTACTGTTATTCAATCAGAAATTACAGCTATAGACCTAGAATTTTTAATGAGAGATTTACCTAAGCTCCTATATTCAATGAAAATAGGAGCAGATCGCATTCGGCAAATCGTCCTTTCTCTGCGAAATTTCTCTCGCCTAGATGAAGCTGAATATAAAGCAGTTGATATTCATGAAGGAATTGATAGTACGTTATTAATTTTAGAACATCGCCTCAAAGCAAAACCTGATTATCCAGGAATTAAAATTATTAAGCAATATGGATATTTGCCTTCAGTTCAGTGCTATGCAGGTCAACTCAATCAATCAAGTGTTCATGAATATTTTAACTAATGCAATTGATGCCTTAGAAGAATGGGATAAACAACGCACTCAACAGGAAATACAACAATCTCCTAGCGTGATTCAGATTTGTACAGAAATAATTAGTAAAAATCAGATTGCAATTAAAATCGCCGACAATGGTCTGGGTATACCGGAAAAAATAAAACAACGCATTTTCGACCCCTTCTTTACGACAAAACCAATTGGTAAAGGTACAGGAATGGGTATGTCAATTAGTTATCAAATTGTGACCCAAAATCATCATGGCACTCTTGAATGCATTTCATCTCCAGATCAGGGTACGGCATTTGTGATTGTCATCCCTCTAAAACAGCAGATCAGTCAAGATTACCCAATAGAATGACAATCATCAGATCATGGCGAGAATCTGAGATTGTGCAGCAGCCCTACAGTTTCATAGAGAATTGGGATTAGAAGTTGTAAATTAATAACTATTTACTCACTCATAACTCCTCACTTCTAACTAATTATGGAACGCCTTGTAAAAACCGGATTTGGCTGGCGTATTGGCTGGAACCCCGATGCACCTGAATTTAAAGGTTTAGTGGGTACAGATGATTGGGCGATTGAATTAACCGAAGCCGAGTTGAATGATTTTTGCCGTCTACTAGCACAGCTGGCAGATACCATGAAGCAACTCGCCACTGAATTAATGGAAGAGGAAAAAATTGCTTGTGAAGCCGAAAGCAATTTATTATGGATGGAGGTGGAAGGCTATCCTCATGATTACAGTCTGCGCCTCATCTTGAATACAGGGCGATGTGTAGAAGGTAAATGGGATGCTTCTGCTGTTCCAGATTTACTGCAAGCTACTGGGATGCTTAAGGTTTTTTAAATTTGCCTCTTGATTATCCTATAGTTTTGCTATATGATGGTAATTCTGACCGGGGCGTAGCGCAGCTTGGTAGCGCGCCACTTTGGGGTAGTGGAGGTCGTGGGTTCGAATCCCGCCGCTCCGATTAATGATAAGCCAGGCCTGCTAGTCTTTTCAAAAGATTAGCAGGCTTTTCAATCAGGATCTTCTTCGGTAACCTCTATTAGATACTAAAAGATATAAATTGTTAAGCAGTTAACCTATCAAACATAAGTGCACTCATAGCAATTTGAACAACAGTTCCACTTACCTCTGGTACTAGTTTGTAAGTAAGTAGAAGCTTTGCCAAGTATATTTACTTATTTATATACTAGTAGTGTGGGACTAACTGACAGGGGTATTGAGTGGGTGGTAGAAAATTACTCCTTTTAGGGGATGTTTTTACAAGAGAGAACACCCCAATTTGACATTGAAACAGCCTAAAATTAATGGTTTCAAATATCTGCGTTACATATCTTTACAATGTATGCGATTTTGCAGGTGTCTTGGTGGCTACCCGACTACATTAACCCTCTCTTCACGCTCTTTTTGAGCAAAAGTATTGTAAGTCTTTTAATTTTAGTTTTATATAAAAAAGCTGCAATATTTATAAAAATACTGGTAAACATAAACATAATAATATTGTAATATATATATGTATATATGACGAATTTGTTTAATAAACATATGCAAAATGCTACTGAGATAAACACCAATATTAATGTTAACGATATTAGTCATAAAATGTACCAGTTAATATCTGATTTGTATCCCCTCTGTCGTAGTATTACTGGTGATGGCTTACGAAAAACACTGGATATTATTCAAAAAAATATTCCCTTGTCTATACATGATATCCCTACTGGGACTGAAGTCTTTGATTGGACTATTCCTAAAGAATGGAATATCAGAGATGCGTTTATTAAAAATTCACAGGGTGAAAAGATTATAGATTTCCATGAGTCTAATCTGCATATAGTTAATTACAGTATAAATATTCATGAAAAGATGTCATTACAGGATTTAAAAGCACATCTTTTTACACTACCCGATCGCCCTGATTGGATTCCTTATAGAACTTCTTACTATAAAGAGAACTGGGGATTCTGTCTCAGTCACAATCAATTATTGGAATTAAAAGATGAAGTGTATGAAGTTTGCATTGATTCTTCTTTAGAGAATGGTTATTTAACTTACGGAGAGTATTACATTAGAGGTAAAAAACCAGATGAAATTCTGATTTCATGTCATACCTGCCACCCATCACTTTGTAATGACAATCTCTCTGGTCTAGCATTGGCAACCTTCTTAGCCAAACATCTTAGCCAAATTTCACCTTCTTACTCGTATCGTTTTCTGTTTATTCCTGGAACAATTGGTTCCATTACTTGGCTGGCTTTAAATGAAGTGAGTGTTAACAAAATAAAACATGGTTTAGTTGTAACTTGTGTTGGTGATTCAGGTAAGTCTCACTACAAAAAAAGCCGTCAAGGTAATGCTGAAATCGATAAAGCTGTTACTCAGGTTTTGAAAAATTCTGGACAAGATTATGAAATTATGGAGTTCTCTCCCTATGGCTATGATGAACGGCAATTTTGTTCACCAGGATTTAATCTTCCTGTAGGTTGTTTCATGCGATCGCCTCATGGTACTTATCCTCAATATCATACATCAGCAGATAATCTGGATTTAGTAAAACCCCAATATTTGGCTGATTCTTTCTCAAAACTTTTGTCAGTCTTAGACATTATAGAGAATGATAAAAAATACTTAAATCAAAATCCTAAATGTGAACCGCAGTTAGGTAAACGAGGATTATATAGCGCTATAGGTGGGCAGACTGATACAAAGAAGAGTGAAATGGCAATGTTATGGATTTTAAACTTGTCTGATGGCAATCACACACTGTTGGATATTTCTGAAAAATCAAGCTTAGAGTTTGATTTGATTAAGAAAACAGCAGATACTTTGTTGCAGTTTAATTTGTTGAAAGAAACAACTTAATTTGAGCAAATCAGGATTTCACGAGCGGTCTAAGACTGATATCAGTAACTTCAGCAGTTCGAGGTAAACTTAGCGCATTAATGACTACTGCGGCCACGTCCTCTGGCTGCATAAGGCGTTCAGGATAATAGGGTTTACCCTCCATCTCGTGAATTTTTGCTTGTCCAGGAGTAGCAGTACGCCCAGGAAACACGCTCATAACCCGCACTTGCTCGGCATTAATTTCTACACGAAGAGAGTCAGCGATCGCCTTAAGAGCGTGTTTGGTGGCCGCATATTGCCCCACATTCGCTCTGGGATTCATAATCGCACTGGAGTTGATAAACAAAATTTGTCCCCGACTGGATAAAAGCATGGGGAGTAAAGTTTGTGTCAAGAGATAGGGAGCGCGAACATTGACCCGATACAGGAAGTCGAAGTCTTGAATAGAACTCTTTTGAAATGTCCCCATTGAGAACATACCCGCACTCAGGATGAGCAGGTCAATTTGTTCAAAATCTCGTTCAAGATTTGTTTTTAGCTTAGTTATATCTTCATCAACCATCAAGTCGATTGTATAGCAAACAACGTTAGGAGAAGTTTCTTTAGCAATCGCGGCGACTATTTGCAAAGTTTCAAGGTTACGTCCTAACAAACAAAGTTTTACACCTTGTGCCGCCAAACCCAAAGCGATCGCTCTACCGATACCGCTACTAGCTCCTGTAACAACTGCAACCTGACCTAATAAAGCTTCCATAATGAGAGTAAACAATTCAAAATGAAGAAATATATACGTGGTAAACCTGCGAACGATTTCGATTGTACAAATTGTAAATTTCTTTATCTGCTGTAATAAAACACGCGACTAAAAAACTACTTTACGGCAATAAAAAGCTTCTGCATACTTGTTGGGTGAATTAGATTCAACTCCTCGCAGTCTTAGAATTGATCGAAAGGTTTCTTCTGTAAACCATTGTTTATTGTTTTGCGACGGAAAGCTGTCAATAATATATTGAATTTTATTTTGACAATTTTTTTCATTTAAATTAACAAAGAAATTAGGATTGCCTAAATCACCATCATATTTAGGTATTTCATACTCTAAAATTAAATTATTTCTAAATGTATTCCAAGTCAATTCAGAAATTAAGCGATGATCTTGATGCAAATCCTGGCGATAATGAGTAAAAATTAAATCAGGGCTGTATTCTCGTTTTAGTTCCTCGAAAAAGCGTTTAATTTCAATTCCGATGAAAGGAAAAAATCCATCTTGAAATTGTTTGATTACTATATTTTTTATATTTGTATTTTCTAAAAATTTATTAGCGCTATTATAAGCTTCCTTTTCTCTTTGTAAGTTTGAACTAAATACAACCCAATAAAACATAATATTTGGGTAAGTTTCTATCAACTTTAATATCGTGCCTCCGCAACCAATTTCTATATCATCACAATGTGCTCCTAAACACAAAACTTTATAATCTAAGTTTTTTTCTCCCTCAAAAGCAAATTTAAGCATATTAATGATTTTTTGTTTTTAGAGAATAGTTTGTCTGAGATAGTTGCTTCAAATAATAATCACAGCAGATACCCTTATGAGATATCTACTGTAAAATAGATTGGTATTTAACTATTAGCCAAACTGATTGGTATGGAATCATTAGCAAACTGATAATTCCGGCTATATTCTAAATATGTTGCCTTCCTTTCAAGGAGGTTCCATACCGCCCAAGGAGCGTTGCCTTGGCAATACATATCATCTAACTGCTGCTGTTCTTTGAAAGTATCCATGCACGCCCAAAATCCGTTATATTTATAAGCTACTAATTGTTTTAATTTAATTAGCCTTTGAAACGGTTCAAGCACTAATTCCTCTCCAGTCTCAATGTATTTAAAGATATCCTTATTAAATACAAAAAAACCACCATTTATCCTAATACCAGCTTCCTGAACGCTTTGGATATCATTTACTAAACCATTTTCTTGTGTTGAAACTAAATGAAAACTTTGCGATGGTTTTACACACAAGAAACTGGCTATTTTGTTATGTCTATAAAAGTCATCAATTAAGTCAGGTAGGTGTAAATCTGTTAAGCCGTCGCTATAATTGGCTAAAAAGGCATCTTCCCCCTGTAAGTATTTTTCAACTGCCTTGAACCTTTGCCCTATATTTGAACTTAAGCCCGTATCAACAAAAGTAATATTCCAATCCTCAATATCACTATTTACAAGTTGAATTTTCTTGCCCCCCTTCTGTAAAGTAAAATCATTGGAAACACACTCATCATAATTGAGAAAATAATTTTTGATGACATCTGCTTTATAACCAAGACACAAAATAAAATCTTTGTGTCCATAGTGAGCATAGTATTTCATCACATGCCACAATATTGGCCTGTAACCAATATGAACCATTGGCTTAGGAATATTACTGGATAATTCTCTTAATCTTGTTCCCAAACCACCGCAAAATAAAACTACTTTCATTGTAATTTCCTTTGGTATTAATAAATCAGATTAAATTCCAGTTGCTTTTTTGCTCAAGCATAGACATTGACTTCGGGAATCGGGACTACAAATTTCCCACCCCAATCACGTACAAACGACATCTGGGACATTACTTCATTTTTCAGATTCCAAGGTAAAATCAACAGATAATCTGGCTTAGTTTCTTGAATCTTGTTTGGATGAAAGATTGGGATATGAGTACCTGGTAAAAATTTACCTTGTTTGAATGGATTTCGATCTACAGTGTAATCAAGAAAATCTTCTCTAATTCCACAATAATTCAACAGGGTATTACCTTTACCAGGAGCGCCGTAACCAACAATTGATTTTCCTTGGCGTTTAGCTGCAATTAAAAATTCCAAAAGTTGAAATTTGGTATCCTTTACTTTTTCGGCAAAGGAGAAATAACGTTCTATGTTGATAAATCCTGCTGCTTCTTCTCTAGCTCTTAAATCTTTTACATCCTCACTGATAGATTTAGAATTATCGTCTAGATGGCAACCATAAATTCTTAAAGAACCACCATGTGTAGAGAATTCTTCTACGTCAAAGATAGTTAAACCGTGAGCAGCAAAAACTTTCTCTACTGTGAGTAAGGATAAGTAAGAAAAGTGCTCGTGATAGATAGTATCAAACTGGTTTCCCTCCATTAGTCGCATTAAATGGGGGAATTCCATAGTAATGACACCTTCAGGCTTAAGTAAAATTTTACAGGCTGCTACAAAATCGTTAATATCGGGTACATGAGCAAGCACATTGTTACCTATTAATAAATCTGCTTGCGTACCATCAGCAACTAATTCATCTGCTGTATTTTGTCCAAAGAACTTGACAGTTGTAGGAATGCCTTTTGTGATAGCTACCTCAGCAATATTAGCTGCTGGCTCTATACCTAAAACAGGTATTCCTTGTGATACAAAATATTGCAGTAAGTAACCATCATTACTAGCTATTTCTACTACGTGGCTTGAGGAGTTCAGTTTAAAACGCTCTGTTACTTTTTTGGTATAATTTTTGGCATGTTGTAGCCAAGAATCAGAGTAAGACGAAAAGTAAGCATAGTGGCTGAAGATATCTTGCGGGCTTACATATTCTTGAAGTTGAACTAAAAAACAGCGATCGCACACGTAGACATGCAGTGGATAAAAGGGTTCCATTTGGTTTAGCTGTTCAGCTGCCACATAACTTTCACACAGTGGTGACATTCCCAAATCCACAAAGGTATGCTGTAACACTGTCCCACAGAATCGGCAGCCACAACGATTTACGCTTGTATCATTTTGTATAGAGGGTTGCAAAGTTGTCGTATTCATTTGTTAGCTCCCAGACTATTATATGCAACTTGATAGAGGTATAAGCTATTACGCATTTAACTTGAACACTTACATGAAGGCTGATGACTGATAACCGTTAACCGTCAACAGTTAACAGTTAACAACCGTAAAGAGTGTTTATACAATTTAGGCGCGCATCAGCTTATGAGAACTCTTATACCCTCACGCTTGCTTGGGTGTGAGTAGAGTCTAAAACAGATTTAAACAAAGGCCAGGTTGTATCTTTCTCAGAAATTTCGCTTATGGGTAAAGGCCATTCAATCCCAAAAGCTGGATCGTCATAGGGCAACCCACGCTGATAATCTGGCGCATAGAATTCACTCATCTGATACACAACTTCAGCTGCATCAGTTAGCGTCTGATAACCATGAGCGAACATCTCAGGCACGTATAAACTTCTACGGTTCTTGGCTGATAGTTCAACAGCAATATGTAACTTGTATGTAGGAGATTCAGGGCGCAAGTCGATGATCACATCATAGATAGCGCCATGAGTACAGCGAACCAACTTTACCTCGGTTGCCGGAGCAACTTGATAATGCATACCCCGGAGAGTCCCTTTTTTGTGGTTGAAAGCCAAATTGCATTGTGCAACTGTTGGCTTTAAACCGTAAGCCAAAAATTCCTGAGCGCAGAAAGTACGAGCAAAGAAGCCACGAGTATCTTGCCGTTGCTCTATGTCAATAACGAATGCACCTTTAAGTGCAGTTTCTGTAAATAGCATTACTTATTCCAGAAGAAGTTTTGATCTATTTGCTGAGTGCGAATCAGATATTCCAGTTGCTTCAAGCGAGTGAATCCTTTAAATAAAAAAGTGGATTCTGACATATCGATAGCAGTGAACACATCAAATAACTGCTGGGTTCCTTTAACTGCATTCCACTCACACTTAAATCCCGGTAGTCTAGTGTTAATCTTCTCGAAAGAGACCCGATAGCTGCGGTTATCAGCACTAGTGTCACCAAAAGAAAGCTGGCATCCAGTAAAAACTTCAGCTACTATCTGGGCAATTTCTTTGACTTTATAGTTGCTAGCAGTGTCACCCACATTGAAAATTTGGTTGTGAATAATGTCGCGCGGGGCTTCGAGGGTACATACAACTGCTTTGCAAATGTCTAGCAAATGAACTAGCGGCCGCCAAGGAGTACCGTCGCTTGTCATTTTGATTTCTTTGGTCGTCCATGCCAGCCCAGACAGGTTATTTAACACAATATCGAAGCGCATTCTGGGAGATGCGCCGTAGGCGGTGGCATTCCGCAAAAAGGTAGGAGAAAAATTATCGTCAGCTAATAACTTGACATCTCGCTCTACCAAAGTTTTACATTCGGCATAGGCTGTTTGGGGATTGACAGGAGACTCCTCCGTAACGTGTTCGTCAGTACCAACACCATAGACACTGCACGAAGACGTATAGACAAAGCGACGCACGCCAGCTTTTTTAGCTATTTGAGCAAGGCGAACTGAGCCTTGATGGTTAATTTCATAAGTAACATCAGGGCATAACTGTCCGGCGGGATCGTTGGAGAGTTCAGCCAAATGAACGACTCCCTCAACACCTTGTAAATCTTCAACTGTGATCTGGCGAATATCTTTATTAAGAGTTTTGGCCGTGAGTTCAGTACCGTTGTACAGCCAACCAACTTTGTAGAATCCTGTGTCAACTCCGATAACTTCATGACCGTGTTGCATCAAAATTGGGGCTAATAAAGAACCGATATAGCCTTCAGTTCCAGTTACCAGTATTTTCATGGATGTCAAATCCTGATAGGTAGAGCTTGGTTTTGTAAAAAACCTTTGTTAACTGAACTACAAAACCACTTCACGAAAACGAGCTACCTCGTACGAAGAAACGCTTACAAGACTGTCTCGACTGTACTTAATCTAGTGGTACTAACAAAATCCCTTATGTAAATACCAGTGTGCCAGAAGTGCGTTTGCGATCGCGTTTAAGAAAATGTATGACTTAATGTATAAGTTATATTGAAACTTCCAAAGAATAAATTATTCCAAAAAAAAGAATAGACAGGTTGATTTAAATAATGATAATCATTTTAAGGGGGAGAAAAGGGATATTTTGCAGCTAAATAAATGTTGCTATTAAAATCAAATCACGTTTGTTTTACTACATTACGCTTTCCTGCACCAAATAATTGAGATGCAGTTTCAATCAATAACTCTTCAAGAGAATCAGTTAATACTATAGTCACCAGTTGCCACACTCAAAAACTTAGTCATTATTTAAATTACTACAAAAGGGGATGAAGGGGCTGCCGTCGGCAGCCCCTTCATCCCCCTCTAAAATGATTATCATTATTGTTAATGAAATAATTTATTTTTTGGAAGTTCCTATCAGCTGAGTTTGCTCTAACCTACTTTTCCTACTTTTCATACTATTCATGAAATCTTTATAGTGTTTAAATAAAAAAATGTTGCAAATTGCAAACTATTTTCCTCCTATTTTTATCTGAGAAAATAAAAAAGAATAAGTCATAAGATGGAGGAAATCCCCGAACTAATTTAGGTAGGTTTAACAATCTGATCATGTTGATAAATATCAATAAAACTACATCAGTTACGCTAATTACAATATTTTTTTCAGGTATTAGAAAAAAAGTCAATGAAATTTAAACCTTAAAATGACATAATTTAATAAATTAATGATTAATGAGCAATCATTAATTTATTAGATTCTTACTTAAATTCATCACTGGAGATCCAAAAACTGCTTTATGGCACGACGTTCGTTGAAAGCATCTACTGTAGGCATTATAAAGGCAAAAAGGGCTTTTAAAATCAGAGAGTGGACTCAAGAGTATTTAGCTAGTGAAGTAGGGCTTGAGACTCGTCAGCCAATCTGGAAATTTTTTACAGGCAAGCCTATTGAGCGTCATAATTTTATAGAAATCTGCTTTCAACTCGGTTTAGATTGGAAAGATATTGCTCAACTACCGGATCAGAGGCTACTGACAGAAAACAACCAGGAATGGGAAAACTGCCAAGATATCGAAACCTTGGTGCAAATGTTGCGATCGCGTCGAGGTGATAAGATTCAAGCTCAGTGTGCCACTACGCGGTTGTTAGATATTGCTCAACCAATTCAACTAGAAGAAATTTATGTCAACACTAATTTTCTAAATAATATTACAAGTCGAAGATGCTTAGATATCCTCGATCTACAAGACGTTATTGCAGAAGAGTTTGACTGTTTTGGTTCAAATCAACTGTATCAAGAACGAGTCTCTGCGATACAGGCAGTTATTACCTATCCCAAACTAATGATACTAGGTAAACCAGGGTCTGGTAAAACCACATTTTTACAGTATATTGCCATGCAATGCAATCAAGGCAAATTACTATCAGACCAGATACCAATTTTTATTCGCTTGAAAAACTTTGTTGAAGATGCTAGAGAAACTGGAAATTACAGTTTATTGAATTATATTAGTCAAGAGCTTATCGATTACGGTGTTTCAGACCAAGGAATGCAAACATTACTGATTGACGGTAAAATGTTAATTCTGCTGGATGGTTTAGATGAAATTCCAGAAGATGATAACGCCAAAATTCTCAGCAAAATTCGCCGATTCACTGAAAAATATTACAAAAATAAGTTGATTATTACGTGCCGTATCGGTTACCAGCAGTATCGGCTTGAAGAATTCAGTGAGGTTGAAATTGCTGATTTTGACTCTTCCCAAATTGAGGCCTTTGTTCAAAATTGGTTTGTTAACGTTAGCAATAATTCTATAGAAAAAGGAAACGCCTTAACTTCTCAGTTCGTGCAAAAATTACAGTTGTTGGAGAATAAAGAAATTCGAGAACTAGCTGTAAGACCACTTTTGCTTAATCTGGCTTGTTGTGTGTTTCAAGCTCGCTCAGGCTTTCCAGTTAGAAGAATGGAACTTTACAAGCAAGGATTGGACATTTTGCTCAATCGTTGGGATAAAGTGAGGAACATTAAACGAGATGAAATGTATCTTCATTTGTCTTTACCTCAGAAGCTTGAACTGCTGAGTCAAATTGCTGCTATTACCTTTAAGCAAGGTCATTACTTTTTTACACAAAGTAATGTCCAGCAATACATTACAGACTACCTCTGTAACTTACCCATGGCCCAAACTGAGCCGGAGGTACTGCAACTTAACAGTGAAGCAGTGCTGAGATTGCTTGAGACACATGGATTACTGATAGAGCAAGCACGGGGAATTTACTCGTTCTCACATATAGCTTTTCAGGAGTATTTAACAGCTAAAAATATCGTTAATAGTCCCAATCAACAAAGATTAGAAAAAAACTTAATTGAGCTGGTTAGCCATTTAACTGAACCACGCTGGCACAAAATATTTTTACTAACTGCTGGCATGTTAGATAACCCTAATTACCTGTTGCAATCCATGAAGCAACATATTAATCAGCTTGTGGTCTTTGATAAGCAATTACAAAAGTTTTTCAACTGGCTTAACCATAAGTCTCTTTCAGTTAATTCTACCCATAAAAGAGTAGCTATTCGTGCCTTTTATCTAACACTAGAACTTCTCGACGACCTGAGCTTGACTCATGACTTAGCTTTTTCCCTTGGCATTGATCTCAGCGTCACTAGTAATCTTACTGCTGATTTAGCTCTAGATATAGCTCTTCAGTGTGCCCTTCACTTAAGCCTTACCCTGCCTTACGAGCCGACTTTGGATCGAGTTTTGGCTTTAAGCTTTGCTCTTCCTGATGACCAAACTCTTGCCTGTAACCCTGAGTTACAGAGTTCTTTGCAAAAACTTAAAGAACAATTACCGACTCCAGTTCAAGGCAGGGAAAAGTTAAAAAAATGGTGGAATGATAACGGTCAGACTTGGGCTAATGAATTGAGGTTGGTGATAGTTCGGTGTCGCAACATTGGTCATCAATGGCAGTTCAGCGAGCAGCGAAAAGAAATACTCAAGCAGTACTACATTGCCAACGAGTTATTGGTAGATTGCCTCAAGAGTGCTTATAAAGTAACTCCCACCCTATCAGAGAATATTTTGGCAACGTTATTGTTACCCACCCCTAAAACATCAAATAATTATGGATTAGGCATTGATGAGATAAATCGCCATATTTGGGTGCTGTAATTACAGCAGTTTTCCTTTGTATCAAGGGCAAAGCTATGGGTTTTGAGGCAGGGGAGGCTCTTAAGGAAAGAGGGTTATTGTTTAATAATTCTTTTCTCAAGAATAGCTTCTCTTCTCTCCTTAATTCAAGAGCCTGCTTTAACCAAGATGTACCTCAGTTAAAAAGCAAACTGCTGTAAGGGGAGACCGCAAAAAAAAAGATACCAGCCGTCATAACCCAGATCCACGCTACACAACGAATAAACTCGAAACACGGCTGGTATCATCTTTTTTCAAGGCAAGTGCCTAAGCGCTGCATTCCTGGCAAGCGACAACAAGTGCTAAGGAGCAAGCGCTACGCGAAAGTCTTTCTCTGAGTAATTTCGCTGGATTCACCCTAACTCAGCAACACTAGTTGCTGAGTTAGGGTATTTATACTTTGACTATTAGCCAAACTTGATACAAAAGTAGACAGAAAGTATACGTTAATTTATACATTTTCTTAAACGCGATCGCAAACGCACTTCTGACAGACTTTTAATTATTACAAGACTGTTAATAGATAGCGGTTGTAGTGGTACTAAAGCAAAAATATGCTGCGAATGCGTTATTGATCTAGGTATATGCGTATTCATCATCTTGAGCAAACTGACTTAGTATTTCAGCAACTAAGGAAATAAATTTGCAGCCAATGTCGGGGGTAACTTGCAAAACTTGACTTCACCGCCTTCTGGTTTCTGTGCTGAACCACTTACAAAAAGAGAGGCAGTCACAGTAAAAGGTAAGTTTTTCTTTATTAGTGATAAAAAGTTTTTTCTTAAAGGAGTTAGTTATGGCCCTTTCTGCATCGGTAGCCACGGTGAGTCCTTTCCAGAAAAATCAGTTGTAGAAAAAGATTTTGCCATGATGGCAGAACTGGGAATTAACTGTCTCCGTACCTATACCGTTCCACCTAGTTGGCTTTTGGATCTAGCTGCAATCTATGGTCTTAGGCTGTTAATCGGTATACCTTGGACTCAGCATATTGCTTTCCTCGATTCTTCTACTGTCAAGGCAGAAATCCGTAACACCATTGCTCAAGGAGTTAAAGTTTGTCGGGATCATCCCGCCACCTTTGCCTATTTGGTGGGCAATGAGATTCCTCCAGATATTGTCCGATGGCACGGTGCAAAACGAGTTCGGGCTTTTATTAAAGAGTTAATGGCAGTAGCAAAAGACAACGATCCCGAAGGTTTAGTAAGCTACGCTAATTATCCATCTACAGAGTATTTAAATATTAACTTTACTGATTTCTCGTGCTTTAATGTTTACCTGCACAGAGAAACAGATTTTCGCCGTTACCTGTTGCGACTCCATAACCTAGCTGAGGATAAACCTTTAGTGCTAAGTGAGTTTGGTGTTGATTCCATGCGTGAAGGAACCCAAGCTCAAGCCGAAATTCTCTCTCAAAAGCTGTCATCTAGTTTTGAGATGGGAGCAGCTGGAACGATTATTTTTTCTTGGACGGATGAGTGGTTTACCGGTGGATATGCTATCCAGGACTGGGCTTTTGGCCTAGTTGATGCTGAACGGATCAAGAAGCCAGCTTTCCATACAGTGCAGCAGTATTACACAGGGCCTCTACCGCCAGCGCTACCTGAGTATCCCAAAGTTTCAATAGTTGTATGCGCTTACAATGCTGAACGCACGATGGATAGTTGCCTAGCTTCTCTCAAAGAACTCAACTATCCCAACTATGAAGTTATTGTAGTTAATGATGGATCGAGCGATCGCACTCTCGAAATTACTCAGCGCTACGACTATGTACGCCTAATTAGCCAAGAAAACAAGGGATTAAGCGTCGCCCGCAACGTTGGTCTGGCCGCTGCAACCGGCGAGATTGTGGCCTATACCGATTCTGATTGCATGGCAGATCCAGATTGGCTCACCTATCTGGTGGCCAAGTTTCTCTCCTCTGGTCTAGCCGGCGTCGGTGGACCAAACTTATCTCCCCCTGAAGAATCTCTTGTCCCTTCCTGTGTTGCTGTCTCTCCAGGCGTACCTACTCACATACTTTTGAACGATGAAGTAGCCGAACATATTGCTGGCTGCAACATGGCTTTCCGTCGGGAAGTACTAGAAGAAATTAACGGTTTCAACCCGATATTTCGGGCTGCTGGTGATGATGTCGATTTGTGCTGGCGTTTGCAAGACAAAGGCTACACCATTGGCTTTAGCCCGGCTGCAATTGTATGGCACTTTCGCCGGAATACAGTAGCTGCCTATCTCAAACAGCAGCAAGGCTATGGCAAGGCAGAAGCACTGGTTTATTTTAAGCATCCCTACCGTTTTAACCTTTTGGGACAACCGCAGTGGCTGGGGAGGATCTACGGGGATTTATCGACATGGCGAATCGGTCAACCAGTTATCTATTCTGGGGTGTTTGGTCGCGGTCTGTTTCAAACCTTGTATGAGCCTTCCTCCCCTTTCATCTCTTACCTCCCTCTGACACTGGAGTGGAATCTAGCGGCTTTAATCCTGTTTGTATCTGCTCTTGTCTCTGGCCATCGCCCCTGGTTGAGTGCAGTAATGTTCCTTATCTCTCTTGGCTGGTGTGTAGTTGGTGCTACACAAGCACGGATTGACTCTCGTTTTCTCAAAATAAGGGCACGGTTGCTTGTGGCGCTACTGATTTACCTGGGTCCACTCGTACGTAGTATAGAGCGCTACAAATGGCGGATAAGGGAACTGAATAAAGCCGAGCCGATAAAGTTTGATGATCTGTAAATAAAAATAGAAGCAATTAAAAAAATGGCTCAAACACTAACTCAAGCAGATTTAATTCAGCTTGATTCGCCAGCCCATAAAGTAAATATTTCCTGGCGCGATCGCGCCTATGAGTTATCCTATTGGACAGAAGCAGGAACAGAAAAGGAAAACCTGCTGCAAAAGGTAATGGATTTACTTTTACCTTGCAAGTATTTCATTGCGATCGACCAAGGATGGAGTGACTGGGATTTAGAGATTTACCGGGGTATCTGGTCAAAGGTGCAAGTTAAAGCCTGTACTGAAAATCATGGAGGTAATAAGAGAGTTCTCAGGGTGCGCTGTGCGCTGAGAATGTCACAGTTAGCCACTATGGCGATGATTAGCTATTGTCTGTTCACAATTGTGGCGATCGTTCTAGGAATGCCAGAAGTAGCAACAGTTACAATCGCAGCAGGTATTATCAACGCCACTGTCATCTTATATAAGAACTTCCAGTTGGGACGTATTCTCTACCAAGTACTGGAGATTGTTGCCAAAAAAGTGTACTTGCTACCATTACAAACCACCAGCAACAAGTCTGTTGCCCAAAGTGCAATATTACAGCCATGACGAACGTCTTGGTACTCCAGTAAGCAAATGGCCAGAAGGGAGGTAAATCTGGAAGTGAAGCAAGAGATCAAAGCGATGATGCATCGATACGGGCAGATGCTCCGATATCCACTGCGCTACTGGCGCACCTTAATAGTAATCCTCGCTCTCACGGCTGGCACTTCAGCCACCGCAACACTTCAACCTTGGCCAATGAAACTTCTGGTGGATTATGCCTTCGGTCAAGCAGTTATTCCCCCGCAAGTTCGCTCGTTCTTGGGGACTTTTAACCTGGCAGTTACACCATCACTGCTGGTTGTTGTTGCTGCTGTTTGTAGCCTGGGACTCTATGCTTTAAATGCTACCTTGGAAACTAGCGTTAGCTGGGCCTGGAGTGCTGCCGGGCAAGGTATGGTCTACGAAATGGCGCAGAAACTTTTCTATCGTTTGCAGCGCCTTTCACTGCTATTCCATAACCAACGGACTGTCGGTGATTCCCTTAGCCGTCTGGCCGGAGATGTCTATTGCGTTTATACCCTGAGCAGTGCTTTGCTAATTTCACCTGTGCAGTACCTGCTGACGCTAGTAACTATTAGCATCGTCGCCTGGAACCTAAATCCTTTACTAATGCTACTTTCGCTTTTCGTGGCGCCAATAATGGGTGGTTCAGCCCTTGTTTTTGGTTCCCGACTCAAGCGCCGAACAAAACTTAACCGCGAAGCTCAATCGCGCCTCACGAGCTTTGTCCACCAAACAGTCACAGCCATCCCCATGATCCAGGCATTTGGGAGAGAGAGTTACAATACCCGACAGTTTGAACATTTAGCCGCAGACGCAGTTATTCTCTCACAACGCGAAACTCTGCTCAAGAGTATTTACGGTGTGGCAAATGGGACTGTGACAACCATCGGGACTGCGATTGTTTTGTATGTGGGCGGGCAGCAGGTATTATTGGGGGCTATAAGTATCGGCAGCCTGCTCGTCTTCTTAGCATACCTACAGTCTATACAAGGAGCATTTAAGGGGCTATTTGGTATCTACGGGAGCCTGAAGTCCGTAGATGCCAATATAGATAGAGTGTTAGAGATTTTGGATGCTAAAGATGGCGTGCAGGATGCTCCTGGTGCCAGACCATTACCAGTTCGTCCGCCGGGAGGACGCGGACACATATATTTAGAGAAAGTCACCTTCGGTTACGAACCTAACTATCCCGTCCTCCAAGAAGTTACCTTGGAAGCGCGACCGGGAGAAACGATCGCCCTAGTAGGCGCCACAGGTGCTGGTAAGAGTACACTGGTTTCCCTAATTCCCCGCTTTTTTGACCCTTGGCAGGGACGAGTTCTCTTTGATGGGGTGGATGTACGAGGTGTGCAACTGGAAAGCCTGCGCAAGCAGATTGCCCTAGTGCTGCAAGAGCCGTTTTTGCTGCCGCTCTCGGTGGCAGAAAACATTGCCTACGGATGTCCTGAAGCAAGTCTGGAGAAGATTGTAGCAGCAGCCAAAGCGGCCAAGGCGGACGACTTTATTGAACGGTTGCCCCAAGGTTATGACACCCTGATTGGCGAAAGAGGATCACTCCTCTCCGGAGGACAGAAACAGCGACTAGCGATCGCCCGCGCTCTGCTTAAGGATGCGCCAGTACTGATTCTCGATGAACCTACTTCTGCCCTGGATGCCCAAACTGAGAATTTACTGCTGGAAGCTTTAGATCGCCTAATCGAAGGAAGAACTACATTTATCATTGCCCATCGACTTTCTACGATTCAACGAGCAGATCGAATTGTGGTTCTGGAGCAAGGAAAGGTTGTGGAGATGGGAACACACGAAGAATTGCTGGCTGTCCGTGGTTTCTACCAGCGTCTGCACTCCTTGCAGTTTCCTGAATCGCCGCAGGAGGTCGTTCTATGAAATTGTGGTGGCTGCGACTGGCACATTACGCCCTGGTTCGTTGGCGCGGACTCACCTTTGTAATGCTGCTAATGCTGATTAATGTGGGGCTGAATGTACTCAAGCCCTGGCCTTTGAAGTTGATCGTTGATTCCGTCCTAAATAACCAATCGCTGCCAAATAGCGTCGTTTGGCTCAAAAGCTTGCCTAGTAGTGAATCCAACATTCAGTTGCTCGGTTGGTTAGTAGGTGCCACAATCGTTCTATTTTTATCCAGTGAAGGGGTTCGGCTTATACAGGAATATGTTGGAGCTGGTGTTGGTAGCCAGATGGTTTATGACTTAGGAGCAGCACTGTTTGATCGCTTACAGCATCTTTCTTTGAGATTCCACAACCAGCAGCGCGCTGGCGATCTTGTTCGGCGAGTCATGACTGACAGCATCTGTATTCAGAATCTGGCGATGGCGGTTTTTCTGCCCGTGCTTACTTCCTTGGTGAATTTGGTAGCAATGTTTGCCGTAATGTGGCAGATTGATCGCTTCCTTTCCCTGCTCTCGCTTCTAGTTGCTCCTCTAATAATGTTACTCATTTGGGTCTTTAACCAGCCCATGACTGAGCGAACCTATGAGTATCAACAATTTGAAGGTGAGATCGTGGCGTTGAGCGAGCAGACCTTGACAGCGCTACCGATTATTCAAGCATTCGGACGTGAAGCACACGAAGATGAGCGCTTTCGCCACCTGTCTCAAAAAGCCCTCCAAGCTTATGTACGCTCTATCCTTGCCCAAATGCAATTCAAAGTTGGGGTGGGAGGGGTAACCGCAGTAGGAACAGCAGCAATCATGGCTTACGGCGGCTTCCAGGTTCTAGATGGGTCGCTCTCAATTGGTTCTTTACTGGTTTTTCTCTCTTATCTCTCCTCCCTGTACGTGCCAATGGCGACTCTAGCTTATATGTCGTCCAGTTTCGCAGCAGCAGCAGCTAGCGCTCGGAGAGTACTAGAGGTTTTGGATGCTCAAGATAGGGTGCAGGATGCCCCCGGTGCTAAACCATTGCCATCTCGTCCCTCGGGAGGACGCGGACACATCTATTTAGAGAAAGTCACCTTTGGTTATGAACCTAGCTATCCCGTCCTCCAAAAAATTACCCTAGAAGCGCGACCAGGAGAAACGATCGCGCTAGTAGGCGCAACAGGTGCTGGCAAAACTACCCTAGTCTCGCTGATTCTCCGATTTTTTGACCCTTGGCAGGGACGAGTCTTTTTTGATGGCGTGGATGTCCAAAGTGTGCAACTGAAAAGCCTGCGCGAGCAGATTGCCCTCGTACTGCAAGAGCCGTTTTTGCTGCCGATAACGATCACAGAGAACATTGCCTATGGCTGCTTAAATGCTAGCCGCGAAGCGATCGTCAAAGCCGCCCAAGCTGCGAATGCTGACACCTTTATTCAACGATTACCTCAAGGTTATGACACGGTAATTGGTGAGCGCGGAGCCACACTTTCAGGAGGCGAGAAACAACGGTTAGCGATCGCCCGCGCCCTGCTCAAAGATGCTCCAGTGCTAATTCTGGATGAACCCACCTCTGCCCTGGATGCTCAAACCGAGTTTCTATTGCTGGAAGCATTAGAGCGACTGATGGCAGGACGGACTACGTTTATTATTGCCCATCGCCTCTCGACAATTCAACGAGCTAACCGAATCGTAGTTTTGGATGAGGGGAAAGTAGTAGAGATGGGAACTCACGAGGAGTTGCTAGCGGTAAGTGGCTATTACAAGAAGCTGTATAAATTACACTTCGGCTCAACTCAACCATGCGATCTGCGATCGTGAGTTTGCAAACAGGTGGTTAGAAAACTAGCAAGATTTCTGTTTAAAGAGTTTGATCAATGAAGTATTGCATTGTTAATGGAGATGATTTTGGTGCTAGTCAAGGAATTAACAGTGGCATTGTTGAAGCCCACTGTAACGGAGTCCTAACTAGCACGAGCTTAATGGTGAATATGCCAGCGAGTGAGGAAGCAGCTATCTTGAGCCGTAAACTACCCGAACTGAGCGTTGGTTTGCATGTAAATATCACAACCGAGGATGGTGAATTAGCAGTCGATCTAACTGCTCCGGATCAATGCCGTGCCGAACTAAATCGTCAATTGAAACGCTTTCAAGAGCTAATAGGGCGTCTACCTACTCATCTTGACTCGCATCATAACATCCATCGCTCTCCTCAATTACTGCCCCACTTCGTTAATTTAGCGCAGCAATATCAATTGCCATTAAGAGAACATTCTCCGGTTCGTTATTTCTCCAGCTTTTATGGGCAATGGGATGGAGAGATGCACTTGGAGCAGATTAGCGTGGAAAATTTAGTCCAAATGCTAGAAACCGAAGTTCGGGAAGGGTTTACCGAATTGAGTTGCCATCCAGGTTACGTCGATCCAGAGTTTTCATCAACCTATGCGATCGAGCGAGAAACGGAATTGCAAACGCTTTGCAGTCCAATCGTCAGAAGCAAGCTCACAGAACTCCAGATCAAACTTATAGGCTTTCAAGAACTCGGCAATTTTCTAGTAAACCTATCAGGTTAGTTGGGAGGGAAGTATTATGTCCATCGTTGTTATCTCCCCAGCAAACGTCGTGACCTTCCCAGAAGGAGGTGGCCATTTCTGGGTTTATATGCAATATGTGCAGGGGCTGCGGCAGTTGGGATGTGAGGTGTACTGGCTAGAGCGCTTCCACAGCAGTGGCGATCGAGAGCGGGATAAATTTATGCTCTCAACATTTTACCAGCGTATGGAACGCTATGGACTTAGTGGAAAGATCATCCTTTACTCAGACCAGAACGCGGTATCCAATCATGACAGCGAGTATGAATACATCGGAGTTTGGTCATCAAAGGCACAGGCAATCTTTCGGCAAGCAGACCTTTTACTAAACTTTTACTACGGTATTCATCCAGCTTTGCTTTCATGTTTTCGTCGAACTGCCTTAATAGATATCGATCCAGGTTTATTACAATTTTGGGTAACAGTTGGACAGCTCGTCGTACCCCCACACGATTATTACTTTAGTACTGGTGAAACTGTTGGCACACCTAGCGCTAAGTTTTCGGATTGTGGTTTGACTTGGATGCGAATTCGACCACCAGTGTGTCTTGAGTTGTGGCCATATGTTTACAATCCCAACAGCGAAGCATTTACAACTGTCTCCGGTTGGTGGGGCAATGATGGCAAAGGGGAATGGATTACGGACGGGCAGGATATCTGCTACGAGAACAACAAGAGAGTTTCTTTCATGCAATTTGTGGAACTGCCGCGCCTAACCGACCAAGTGCTTGAGCTGGCGCTGTGTTTGGGTGAGGGAGATGTAGAAGATGACCAAAGCAGAAAAGAGCAAAGCTGGCAAGCCAACAATCCCGTACCGCGTGATGTTACTGATTATAAAGGAGATGCAGAGGATCGGGAGGTGCTGGAAAGCTATGGTTGGCGGGTGCGTCATGCCTACAAAATGTCTGGCAGTCCAGATAGCTATCAATCCTACATCCAAATGTCGCGAGGAGAGTTTAGTTGCGCTAAACCTTCATGCATGAACTTTCAAAATGCCTGGATTAGCGATCGCACCCTCTGCTATTTGGCAAGCGGGAAACCTGTTGTTGTTCAACATACTGGGCCGAGTTCCTTTCTACCCGATGGCGAGGGGATGTTCCGATTTTCGACGCTTACTGAAGCAGCTGATGCTTTAGCAACAATAAATACCAATTATGAAAAGCACTGTCGAGCAGCAAGGGAAATTGCTGAAACATATTTTGAAGCTAAACAAACTTTAGGTGGCATCCTAAATTCTGCTCTTAAATGATGTATGGAGTGAACCCAATGATCCTTTCTTTTGACTATCCATCTGCTACTCGGGGAATAGTCGTCGTCTGGGGTATGCTGGCATCCTTCCCATTTGGGGGCATGACCTGGCAAGTGCTCCACTATCTAGCAGGCTTACGGCGGTTAGGTTTCGATGTATGGTACGTCGAGGATACCGACAGCGAACTATTAGATCCCATTACTTTCTGCTGGCATACCTCAGAATATTCAGCAAATGTGCGCTATATTGCCCAATACATGGATAGTATCGGTTTAGGCGATCGCTGGATTTTTCGTCCTCCAGGAGTGCGAGATGTAAGCCTTGGAGCACGTAACTTAATCGGATTGGCAAAACTATACAAGGAAGCGGACGCAGTTATCAATCTATGTGGATACCATCCCCTACGGACTGAGCACGACGATATAGCCTGTCTTATATATTTACAAACTGATCCGATGGTTGATCAGATTAAAGTAGCCGAGAATGACGCTCAAAAGATTGAGCAACTTGATGCTTACAATTACTTATTTACCTATGGCGAGAATCTTGGAGCACCCGACTGTCTTGTACCCGTTGATCGATACCAGTGGCATCCGACGCGACCACCAGTTTGCCTCGATTGGTGGTTTACCGATAGTCCACCAATTTTAGACTCAGCTCTGACAACTATCTCAAACTGGGAGCATTGGGACAATGATATTGTTTGGCATGGAGAGAAGTATTACTGGCGCAAAGACCGAGAATTCCGGCGCTTCATAGACCTGCCGGCAAAGTCTTTGCTACCGCTTGAGCTTGCTCTTGAAGGTATTAATGCTCAAGAGGAAGCTGAAATGATTAATCGTGGTTGGCGGATTGTTTATGCTAGGGCATTATCCGATCCGATCGCCTATCGTAACTATATTTGTGCCTCTCTAGGTGAGTTCACTGTTACAAAGGATCAGTATGTTCGTCCTCGCACTGGCTGGTTCAGCGATCGCAGTGTCTGCTATTTAGCAGCAGGTCGTCCTGTGATCACCCAAGAAACAGGGTTTAGCAAGTTCTTGCCGACAGGAAAAGGATTATTTGCATTCAACACTATGGAGGATATTCTAGCGGCAGTGGACGTGATCGAAAGCGACTACGAAGGCAATTGCCGGGCAGCTCGTGAAATTGCCTTAGAGTATTTTGCCGCAGAGAAAGTGATTGGCAGTCTCATGGAGCGAGTGGGGTTATAAGCATGGCACGCATTGTTGTTTGCGGATATATGATTCGACATCCAGTAGCTGGTAATCTCTTAGCCTACTTTCACTATCTATTAGGGCTACATCATCTAGGACATGAAGTTGTATACCTGGAGGAAAGTGGCTGGTCTGAGTCCTGCTATAATCCAATCACCCGCAATTACAATGATGATCCCCACGTTGGCCTTCACGCAGTCCAGACACTAATAAACACCTATGGCGTGAATGCAACAGTGTGTTATGTAAATCGGGACACAGGAACCATCTACGGTGCAGATTGGGAAGAAATAAAGCAGATGCTCAAAAGGGCGGATCTGCTATTAAATATCGGCGGAGTTTGCTGGTTACCTGAATTTCTTTTATGTAAACAGCGAGTATTAATCGATATGGACCCATTCTTTACTCAGATTGGGACGTTCGCTACCGAGGGCCGCAACGAGTATCACGCCTACTTTAGTTATGGCGTTAATATTGGGCAACCCAATTGCGGCATACCGAGGGATGGAATTGAATGGCTCCCCACTGTACCGCCCGTTGTGCCAGAGATATGGATGGAAAATAGTGGCGAAGAACGTGCAGATTCACCATTCACTACAATTGCCAATTGGAATGCTTATGGAGGCGTGACTTACAAAGGTGAGCATTATGGGCAGAAAGATCAGGAATTCATGCGCCTGCTGGAACTCCCTAGTTATTGTTCGCAGAAACTTGAACTCGCTCTTGCCGGTAGGAACGCAGAAATAGCAGAGGTTGCGAAATCTTTACAGGCAGCAGGTTGGTTAGTTAAAGATGGCAGGGAAATTAGCGCTAGTCTGTCAACATACAGAACTTATTTGATTGGCTCCCGTGGAGAGTTTAGCGTTGCCAAACAAGCTTATGTCAAAAGCCGTAGCGGTTGGTTTAGCGATCGCACTGTCTGCTATCTCGCCGCCGGTCGTCCCGCCATCTTACAAGATACCGGATTTAGCGATTGGTTACCAACGGGGCAAGGTGTGCTGGCATTTTCATCCTTGGAGTCAGCCGTAGGCTGCATAGAGCGCGTCAATAAAAATTATCAGGCTCACTCTCAGGCAGCACGGGAATTAGCCGAGCAATTCTTCAGTTACAAAGTGGTACTACCTCGACTACTGGAGACAGTTTTAATCATTTTTTAGAGCTAATACATTTAATCAAAACATTTAACAAATTTAAAATAGGTGATTATTATTTTTGCTAGTGCTATCGGTCGATTTCCCATAGGGGGCAACGCTTGGTCTGACCTGCAATACCTTCTGGGTCTGCGTGCGCTTGGGCATGATATCTTCTACTTGGAAGAATGCGGATCAGAGTCGTGGGTTTATAACTGGGAAACCGAGCAAATCACGACGGAGTTAGACTATCCCACAAGTTATGTTAAAAACTGCCTAGAACCCCTTGGTTTCAAAAATAAATGGATTTACCGAACTGACGAGCATTCAGTCGGTATGCAGATTGACAAGTTGCGCGACATTTGCTCTCAAGCTGATTTAATGATTGTTCGTGGCTCACCACTTTCTGTTTGGAGAGATGAGTATAGATGGCCGCATCGCCGCATCTACATTGACGCTGATCCAGGTTTTACTCAGATTAACATTGCTGGCGGGAATTCGGAATTAGCCCAGACAATTGAACATTGCGATCGCCTGTTCACGATTGGGCAACGCATTGGTTCCCAAGACTGTCTCATCCCCACAAACGGGAGGCATTGGCTAAAGACATTACCTCCAGTAGCACTGCCTTACTGGCCAACATCTGAAGACAATGACACCGCCCCCTTCAGTTCGATTATGCAATGGCACAGTTATCGGGAGGTGGTATACCAAGGAGTCACCTACGGCAACAAGGATAAAGAGTTCTTAAAGTTTATTCATATACCGCAACTCACTAAACAGCAGTTTCGGATTGCATTAAGCGGCGGCTTTCCTGATGAACTATCGCAGTCCGGCTGGGATGTGATCCCTGGATGGATTGCGTCCTTTACACCAGAGTCCTATCAGAAATTCGTCCAAGCATCCCGCGCTGAGTTTGGAGTAGCAAAACAGGGTTATGTTGCTACAAAGGGTGGCTGGTTTAGCGATCGCAGCGTCTGTTATCTGGCTTCGGGCAGGCCAATTCTAGTTCAAGACACAGGCTTAAGCGATTGGCTACCCATAGGAGAAGGGATTTTAACTTTCCGCGACCAAAAGGAGGTAGTGAACGGTGTAGAAGCCATCAACACTGACTATGAACGACATCGGCAAGCAGCACGGAGGTTAGCAGAGGAATATTTTGACTCAGATAAAGTTCTTTCGTCTCTTCTAGAGGCGGCAATGAATTAACTGTCATTGAGTATAGGAGATATATTATGTCAACAGTAACTATCGGATTCTTTCCTCGTGAACAATTCACCTTAGCAGCTGAATCTTTACAGCGAATTTTCAACTACACCCGCATCCCGTTTAACCTGATCGTAGTAGACTGCAATACTCCGAAAGTGTATTGGCAGCAGATGGAACAGGTATTAGAAGGCCGCAGTAATGTCAAAGTCATTCACAAAGATTGTTATTTGCAGCCCAACCAGTTAAGAAACTTGGTAATTCAGGAAGCTAACGATGATTTTTTGTGCTTCGTTGAGAATGATGTTCTTGTTGAGGAAGGTTGGTTATCCCATCTGATTACCGCCTGCGAAGAACAACCAGCTGATGTAGCTGTGCCCCGGATTATTGAGGGACCTTTAGGAGCGACAAACGTTCATTGGGACCCAAACCAGGGTCAGGTTCGGTCAGTGCAAACAGCTAACGGCGTTAAATGGGAAGTCCTTCCAGCCACGAGCGAGCAGCAACTTGATCGAGGAACTCATCGCCGGACGATAGAGTTAGCTGGAGAGGCTCACTGTCGGCTCTACCGCCGAAGTGTTTTTGATCGAGTCTCTCCTTTCGATGAAGATATTATTTTTCTAGATCATTTCGATTCTAGTTTGGCTTTATATAATGCCAAAATTCCAGTTGTCTTTGAGCCGAAGTCTGTTGTCCATTTCTGGCACCCTTATCCTCCTCATCCAGAAGACCTCGACTATTTTTTCATGAGATGGGATCTTGAACAATCCGCTAAGAGCCTCGATTGTATTCAAAAAAAATGGAACTTGGTTTCACTGTACGGAGACTTAAGTTTTGCCATAGAGCGGAATCACATTGGTCACCTGTATGAGGTAATAGAGGAACTCAAAACTCTGCTATCGCCACAGGAATCTTTTATCTTGGTCGATGAAGACCGCCTGAACGGTAACGAAATCATCAAAGGTTTTCAAACAATCCCCTTTACTGAACGCGATGGTTGGTATTGGGGACATCCAGCAGATGACGACACAGCTATTCGAGAATTTAATCGCTTATACCAAACTGGTGCTAGTGCGATCGTTTTCTTGTGGCACAGTTTTTGGTGGCTGGAATACTACACCGGATTTCATGAATATTTACGGCAAAAGTTTCCCTGTGTATTACAAAATGACCATCTGATTGTATTTAATCTACGCTCATGAACAAGCCTCTAGCCAGTATTATCATCACCAACTACAACTATGAACGTTTTCTGAAGGAGGCAATTGATAGCGCTCTCAATCAAAACTATCAGCCTTTAGAAGTGATTGTGGTTGATGATGGTTCAACAGACGACTCACAGCAAATCATTGCCAATTATGGGGAAGAGATTACCCCTCTGCTAAAGGAAAATGGCGGACAGGGTTCTGCATTCAACGTCGGTTTTGTGGCGAGCTGTGGTGAGGTTGTCTGCTTTTTAGATGCAGATGATGTTTTGTTGCCTGATGCGATCGCCAGAGCCGTTGAACTGCTGGGCGATCCAAATATAGTACAGGTACACTGGCCTTTATCCGCTATAGATGCTGATGGTAAGCCATTGGGAAAATTGATTCCCGATCAACCTTTGCCAGAAGGAGATTTACGCGAGGTGCATCTCCAAGGTAGTATTGAAAGCTATGTCTTCTCCCCTACGAGCGGCAATGCCTGGTCACGCAGCTATTTAGAGAAAATTTTTCCCCTGCCCGATATTTACTACTCTCTTAACGCTGATGCGTACTTAACTTTTTTGTCTCCTTTTTTCGGTAGCATCAAGCGCATTGCTGAGTACCAAGCCCTATATCGGATTCATGGTCATAATGGCACTAGCAAGCTTACTTATAGTTGGCAACTTAGCCAATATCACAATCATATAAAAGCCTTATGCAAGTCTTTGCACAAGCACAACATTCAAATCGAAGATGCTTTTGAGCGCTGGAAGGGTTCTGAGTATGAGTTTATCCAACGTATGGGCGCGTTGGAGCCGGAACTAACTCCCTTAATTCCAATGGGGCAAGAGTACATTTTAGTTGACATGAACGAATGGGGATCTGGTCAGCTTCTGGACAAGTGCCAATCAATTCCCTTTCTGGAAAAAGATGGGATGTATTGGGGAGCGCCAAAAGATGACGCCATTGCCATTAAGGAGTTTGAACGACTGTACCGTGCAGGAGCAAGCTTTATCGTGTTTGGATGGCCAGCTTTCTGGTGGTTTGATTATTATGCTGAGTTCGCTTGTTATCTACGTACTAAGTTTCGCTGTGTTTTAGATAATGAGCGCTTGGTTGTCTTTGATTTACGTATGTCTGTTTAATTTTATTTAAACATATTTAGTTAAAAAGGCGGTAATTTTAAACACATGACACTTAAAACCAAAGTTAGCATTGTAATTCCAACTTACAATCGCTCGGAGTTATTAAAAACTAGCTTGCAGAGCGCATTGGCACAAGACTATCCAGATTTTCAAGTTCTTGTTTTAGATAATGCTTCTAGCGATGATACAGAGGCAGTTGTATGTTCATTTGCGGATTCGCGGATTACCTATATACGCAACGAAACGAATATTGGAATGTTTCGCAATTGGCAGCGAGCTATTGAGGTAAATTCTAGTCCCTATGTAGCTCTCTTGTCGGACGATGACATTCTGCGGCCCAACTTCATCCATGAATCTGTTTTAGCATTAGATAACCATCCAGATGCTGGTTTTTCGGTTGGCCAAGCTGAAATTATCGATACTAATGGGGTTCCAGTGCATGTGACAGGCAAAGAGCTTTCAGATAACTTTCCAGAAGGGTCAATTGATGGTCTAGAGTTCATCCACCAGATTGCTGATGGGCGGAAATTGATTTTGCTGTGTTCAGCGATCATGTTTCGTGCTAATGCCCTGGCAATGGTTGGGGGAATCGACGCACCGCACTCCAAGTACATGTTAGATTTGAACTTATACTTACGTATGGCGGCGCAATTCGATCTCTTCTTTATTGCTAAACAACTAGCCCAAGTCCGATATCATATTGAACAAGATTCCCAAATTAATTTCAGTCTTGGAGGAACAGGGCCTATTGCTGTGATGGCAGAACGTACTGATGCGATCGGTTATTTGTTAAAGTCGCCACGTGCAGAGGATGCATCTTATCGTCAGTGGCTAGCAGAGCGCCTGTTGCATATAAGTATGCGCCGTAGCGAGTTCACATCTGATCTGATACCTGAAATTAATTTGAGTTGGTCAGAACGCCTACAAATTGCTATGCAGGAAATTGCATCAGTGATTCCATCAGGGAAGCGTTTGATTTTGGTCGATGAAAATCAATGGGGCTGTGAGATGCTGCCGCAATTCGATGCTCTGCCCTTTTTAGAACATGACGGTCAGTACTGGGGAGCGCCACTGAATGACGAGATCGCCATCAGGGAACTTGAACGAATGCGTCAAGCGGGAGCAAGTTTCATGGTCATTGCATGGCCGGCCTTTTGGTGGCTTGATTATTACTCTGGGCTACGAAATTATCTCAGTGCAAATTTCCGTTGCATTTTGAACAACAGTTGTCTTGTCGTGTTCGATCTGTGGCTGTAAGATTCTCCAACATTAATAATATGCGGTGAAAGCCTTGGGCTGCGATCGCTTGTAGTGAACTGCAAACTCACTGGATCAAGTTCTCATGAACTGGAAATATGAAAAAGGTAAATTTAATATCCCAGGTCGATGGCTAGCCTGGTCAGGAGTTTTGGCTGTAGCCAGCGCTGGCGGTTGGTTGACTTACTTTTTAGTTCTCAACCAACCTCCTGAACCACTAGCAGTAAGCTTGCTAACCGTGGAGCGAGGTAATGTTGAAACCACAATCAATGAGAGCGGTACTGTTGAGTTGCTGGAACAACGAATCTTGAAGTCCCCAAAAGAGGGTGCAGTAGAACGAGTAATGGTAAAACCTGGTGACAGGGTAAAACTTGGCCAAGTGCTGCTTACGCTGCGCTACCCTGAGCGAAAAATTGCTCTTACCAATCAGCAGTTGCAAATTCAACAAGAGCAACTCAATCTAGCACGTAGTCACCAGAAAATTCTTGAAGCCCAAGAACGATTAACAGCCGAGGAACGACAACTCCAGAGGCTTGCTCCCCTGGTGCGAGAGGGAGCGATTGCACAACAACAAGCCCAAACGCAGGAAGATGCAGTGCGCGTTGCTCGGGCTAGCCTGCGAGATACTCAAGCAGAGGTACGGACAACCGCTCTCAAAATTCAGACTTTGCAATTGGAGCGCCAACTTATTCAGCAGCAACTCCAAGATAATATCGTGACTTCACCATTGAATGGCGAAGTCTTGGGTGTCAATGTCGAGGACGGTGATGGGGTCGAGTTGCGTACCAATTTACTCACCTTGGGCGACCCAGGAAAAGTACTAGTGAAACTCCAGCTTTCTACCCTCAACGCTGCTCAAATCCGGGTCAATCAACTTGCCCGCATTAATGCGATCGGGCCTAATGCAAAGATATTCACTGGACGCGTGCAAAGCTTGTATCCTCAAGCACTCAGCGCTGAAGCCCAAAAACAAGATGGTAGCAGTTCAAAACAATCAGATCAACCAACAGTACCTGCAACCATTCGGCTTGATACCCCTACTCGCACACTGATCCCTGGTAGCAGGGTAAATGTCGAGGTTGTGTTGCAGCAACGGCAGAACGTAGTAGTTTTAAACACAGAGACTATTGTGCGATCGCAAGCGCGTCCCTTTGTATGGGTTCGAGATAGCCAAAATCAAGCCCAAAAACGCACCATTGATCTGGGATTAGAGGGGTTAATGGCTGTAGAAGTAACTTCTGGTTTACAACCTGGGGAAAAGGTTATACTGCCGCCCGTTGAGTCGGAACTCAAGCCAGGGCTGCCAGTTAAGGTGAGTGAAAAATGAGGCAGAGAGTAGGGAGCAGGGGGCAGAGAATCCGAGAGCGTAGAGCCGTTTTCCTCCTGCCTTGATTGATAAATTAATATTTCGACTTTACTCTCCCAGCCCGGCAGCTTATCTTCGTGGCATTCACCCCACACCTTTACTAAAACGACTATTATTTATGGCACTCTCAGCTTTTGATCTATTAAATATTACCTTTAACTCCTTAGGTAGGAACCCCTTGCGTTCAGTTCTGACTACTCTAGGGGTGTTTATGGGTGTGGCTGCTGTCAGCGCTACGCTTCAGGTTGGTACTATTAGCCGGGCCATGATCGCTCAACAATTAGCAAAACGAGGCGCACCTCAAGTTTCAGTTTATCCAAACTGGGATGCTGGTGGTCAAACCATCCAACTCAAGTTGGAAGACATGGAATTCTTACGACAGCGAATGGTGGGCTTGCAGGCAATCAGTTCTTTCAATTGGGCTGGTTCTACACCAACTGTATTTCGGGACAAGGAGTTTAATCCACCCATGTCACCTGTTTCTCAAGATTTTTTGCTGACTTCAGGAAAATCATTGGTGTCGGGACGGTTTTTTACATCTGAAGATTTTGCCAACTACCGTCCGGTAATAGTAATCGATCAATTGCTGGCAGAACAACTTTTCCAAAAGCAGGAACCTGTGGGGCAGCTAATTTATGTTGGGTATAGACCTTATGTAGTCGTAGGGGTGGTAGCGACTAGTCTAGATGAAAATGCACCCCCTGCGGGTCAACTGTATGTGCCGATGTCTATTTACAATGCTTTGACCGGTAGCCGCGACATTGGCAGCATCCAAATGCGCCCCTACTCACTTGAAGATGTGGAAGAGTTAAGCAACCAAGCAGAGGAGTTGCTGCTACAGCGATTCCCAGGTCTAAAATTTAAACTTTGGAATAATGTATCAGATATCATCCAGCAGCAGAAAACTCTAGAGATGGCTTCCCAAGGACTAACAGTCGTAGGAGCAATCACACTACTAGTTGGGGGTGTCGGAATTGCAAATATTATGATTGCCTCTGTAACGGAACGAACTGCCGAAATAGGTTTAAGACGAGCAGTAGGAGCAACCCAACAGGAAATCATGCTGCAATTTATTCTGGAGGCTATGCTTTTAAGTTTAATAGGTGGAACAGCAGGTCTGGGAATAGTACATGGGTTAACGGTTGTAGTTACTGATACCTTTAACTTGCCCTACGAGTTTAATGGTAGGATTGCAGTGGTGGCACTGGGATCTGCACTCCTAGTGGGCGTGGGAGCTAGTTTGCCTCCCGCCGTGCGGGCTAGCCAGATCGATCCAGTTAAAGCCCTACGCTCACAATAATCACTGTATCTTATTCATGCTCAGACGCTTACGCAGCCGTAAAATCTCCTCAGTGGCTATGCTTGTGCTTGTTATATGTTTTACTGTGGGAAGTGTGCGTTCATTTGGGCAAACAATTATGACATCAGCACCCCAACTGCTCACCGACCCATTTTTGCAGTTGCCAACTGAAACCTCAGTGCGAGTAGTTTGGTTTACTGAGTTTGCTGGTGTTAATCACACAGTAACCTTCGGTGAAAATCTTAAACAAACCACTAAGGCAAATACTACCAAACTCAGTCGCACTCGTGAAGACCAACACTCAAGAGTTGCCAACCAAACCCAAGATGGCCAAGTTTATCAAAAACCCGTCCAGCGTGACATCTGGCGACATGAAGCTGAAGTAACTGGGTTAACTCCTTTGCGGGTAAATTATCGGGTCACGAGTGTGCGAGAAGATGGGGAAATTGTTAACAGCGATGTTTTTACCCTTGCAGCTACTCCCAAACCAGATACACCATTAAAAATTTTACTCACTTCAGATCATCAATTAAAGCCGATGACAGCAGCAAATCTGCAAAAAGTGGTAGAAACAGTTGGACGAGTTGATGGAGTATGGTTTGCTGGTGATTTAGTCAATGTTAGCGATCGCGCCTCAGAATGGTTTGATGATAATAAGGGTGGTGCGTTGTTTCCCGGTTTACAAGGTCGTGCTAAATATGAAATGACACACGATGATGTTAAGACAACCTACACTGGTGGACAAATAATTCAACATGCACCCATGTTTACTTGCATTGGTAATCATGAGGTGATGGGGCGATTTGGCAGGATGGGAAGTTTAAATGATGAATTTGATGATACAATTCCCCGTGCAGTTGCTCAAAGAATTTACCAAGACAAATCTTTAATCGATAATTCTTTTAATACTAATACCTACGAAGAAATTTTTTCTTTACCTAAAAGTAAAGAGGGTGGAAAAAGGTATTATGCAATCAGCTTTGGTGATGTGCGTTTGGTGGTACTGTACGCTACAAATATGTGGCGGACTCCTAGCTTAGGTGGAAAGCATAAGGGAAGATATCGAGAAGCCGAAAAGGATTTAAATAATCCTGAAGATTGGGGCTATGGACAGCTGATTTATGAGCCAATTACTAAAGGCAGCCAGCAGTATAATTGGCTAAAGGCAGAACTCAACAGCCCTGAGTTTCAACAAGCAAAATACAAAGTTGTAATGTTTCATCATCCACCTCATACTCTGGGTGATAATATAGTTCCTGCTTATACAGAACCAGTTCAAATAATTGAACGGGATGGGAATAATATCAAAGCAGTGCGTTATGAATACCCGAAAGACACAGATTATATTAACCGTGATGTTGTCCCTTTATTAGAAACGGCTGATGTGCAATTAGTATTTTATGGGCATTCCCATTTGTGGAACCGCTTTGTTAGTCAGAGTGGAATGCACTTTCTGGAAACATCTAATGTGGGTAATACTTACGGCGCTGCTTGGGGTGATAGGAAACGAGAAGTGCCAATTGGATATCAAGAGGATTATGTTAAGCTTGGCGATCCTAATGGGTTAGAACCGATAGTGCCAACAATTTCGCCTTTGTTGGGTGAAGATGGAAAGCCGATGCCTTATATTGCTAGTAATGATATTACGGTTTTCAGTATCTTCGATACGGGGACGGGTACGATAAGTAGTTATCGCTTTGATACTCGCAAGCCTGATTCGGAAGTATTGAAGTTTGACGAATTTAAGTTGAAATAGCCAAGGCAATGGAATTCGCAGCTATACAAACAAAGTCCGCGGAGGCGGACTAAGTACAGCTTTGCATAAGTTCGTAGCAAATTAAATTTGGCAATGCCAATGCATCGACTGACAATGTCAACGCATCGACTGACAATGTCAACGAATCTATCCCACTAATAAAATTCTGCTAATCCAGATATGAACCGTGGCTAAAGAAAGAAAACCATTGAAGCAAGCAGCAATTCTTTCCCATCGAACAACGAGCCGACGATATTTTCTTTGAAA
>JAHHHS010000021.1 GCA_019359215.1 Nostoc indistinguendum CM1-VF10
GGTTAATTTGATGGCAGGGCTTACTGCTTATACCTATTTGCCCAAAAAACCATCTATTGACATTTACCCAAAAGACTTACCTGCATTGCCTCCTGCTATTTTTTAGTTCTGTCGAACTCACGTTAACATACGCGCTGCTTGATAGAAGCTCTTGACTTAAACCCCCACCACTTGTTAATTTTTTCCTTAGTCCGCGGAGGCGGACTACCCTTCTCTTCGAGAGGCTGCGCCCTAAGCGTAGCTATGCCGCAGGCTTTACGGGAAGGCTTCTCTACGAGACGCTACGCGAACGCCTACGTTTATGTAGCCACGAATTGCATTGCCTTGGCTCTAGTTTGACTGTTCATTTTCTAATTAGCAGCGCAAGATGTAGCGGTGAGCGCAGAGTTATGGGGCGAGGCAGTAGGAACTTGAGCAACTAAAACCACGTTCCCTTTGGCATCCATAACCCATCCTTGGGCTTCCACAATTTCATTAGGTTCATCGACAGAATTAACTTTCTGTGATTTTTCTTCTGTGTCTCGCTGCGCCTTAACAGCCACTCTTTTCTGAATACCACCAGCAAGATTCTGACTCTCTGGAGAGAGTGCGATCCAATCTGCCAGCACCGCATCATCAGACATCAATGGCTGTGTAGGATCGGCTACTAGCCCTCCGCGCCCAGTAGCAATAAATGAACTCCTGGCTATTTTTCCACCAGAATCACAATCAGCAGCAATTTGCTGCGAAGCATCAACCAGATTTACGGGCAATTCCACTAATCCTTTACTGGGGTCAGCATCTGGTGAGTTAATTTGTACAGTGCCATTTAATGTAGGGTTTTGCTGAGAAAAGGCGGTGATGTCACTTGTTAGCAGTCTACTTGGGTCTAGCGGCTCTTTATGGTTCAACAACCTCTCTAGGTCTGCACCGGTACGCGGTACAAAACCAAAGATGTTCTTAGCGGTGATTGTAATTTTACCACCAGAGCCAAAGTTGGCGTTGGCGGTGATATCGTTATTTCCGAAGGGAGTGGCGACAAGGAAGCCATTTGGTGCATAAATAGTGATTTTACCGCCATCTCCATTAGCTGCTGCATTAGTTGATATTTGGCTGTTGCGGCGCATCAGTAACAAGTCCCGCACCTGTAGTGAAATATCACCACCCTGACCTGACTGACTATTAGATGTGAGTGTTCCTTCGTCGAGTAGGATAGAGTGAGCAGTTATGTTGAGTTCGCCTGCTGCTCCTAAATTATTTACATCTCCTTTGTAAATTGCATTCAGTTGAAGCTTTGGAAGTTCACTGCTCACAGTTATTGCAGCCCCATCCTGTACAATTAATTGTCCTGTGGCGATTGTCACTTTTCCAGCCTCTCCAGAGCCTAAAGTCCTAGCAAGCAAGCCGCTGGGTGAACCATTTGCTGCCGTTCCAATTAGTTTTATGGACTCTAAGGCGTTGACAGTCAAATTGCCTCCTGAACCTATGGCTGGTATAAATTCTTGTCGAGTCCGATATGCTCCACTAGACTCTGTTGAGACCTGTGCTCCACTTTCTATAAACAATCTCTCAGTGTTAATGATAATATCACCCGCCTTTCCTACACTGGTAGTTATGCTAGAAACTGTACTAGGATAAGTAAAATTATCTGGCGTCGTAAAGCTACCAATCAAATCTACAGACTCGGAGGCATTCACAATCAAATTTCCCCCTGCACCATTGCCTCTAGTAGAAGTCAATATTTGTGCACCATCTCGAACAATTAATTTCCTGGTAGTAATCTTTAATTCTCCACCATTTCCAACACCATTATTCCGATTTCTCAAGAGCACAAGAGGGCCAATGAGTTCCACGACTTTTCCCTGCACCTGGATGTTACCACCACCTACCCCACTGACATCCACAGTAGATGGAATTTCAGAACCGTCAACACTTCGCCGGATGAGTTGAATTTTCTGGAAATTCTGGACACCTTCATATCCCAAGACCCAATTTTGGTTGTTTGAGTTCAGATTGACCAGGCTATTGCCAGCGACACTTGCTAGCTCAATTCGTCCTGATACTGCTGTTAAACTTCCGCCCTCCAGTGTTATATCACCGCCTACAAGTACCAAGGTTTTGCCTAGCTGCACCTGTAACCCAACAGGTTCACCCAAACTATTGACTGCGCCACCTGGACTAGCTTGGGATTCATTGCGAATCAGAGCCGCAGTGGCTCCGAATTGTAAGCCAATGGGAACAGTTACTGTCAGCAGGGGTGTGGTTTGGGGATTTGTGGCGCTAAACTTTGTACCATCGGCAAAATTCAAACTACTCGCTGTACTTGCAATGAATGAACCGCCGATGTTTAAAGTAGCATTGTTACCAAAAATAATCCCGTTGGGATTAATCAAAAACAGGTTAGCTGTACCGTTAGCTTTAAGGATGCCATCAATATTAGAGATAGACTTACCCGTTACCCGGCTAATAATGTTCTGAATACCCTCAGTATTTTTAAACTCAGCCGTAGTCCCATTGAGTACAGAAAACTCCTTAAAACTGTGGAACAAGTTGCTTTCTAGTTGGGTTCCGCCTTCAATAATTGTGATATTGCCCTGTGTTGTAACTTGAGAATTATTAGGTAGAGTACTATCCTGAGTGATTTGGGCAAAAGCACAATTACCAGAGAAAGCTATTGCGCCACTTATTACAATTCCTAACCCTTGAAACCAGCCACACAAAATACTCATAACGAATAATAAACTCCTCTAAAAAAGTACCATTTGCTAAATAATGGTGACGCTGCACCTCTATTCACTAAACTATATTTATCTCAATAAACTACAATATTTAAATCGTTAATATCCGTTTTGCTATTCTTTATATCTGATAATATTCGTCATTAAAAATAATATAATTAAAGGCACAACAATGTTATGCCTCTACGAAGTTTTTTTATTCTACTTGGCTAAAAGCAATATTGTTAACTTAACTACTGAGCGGCTTGCTGATTGAGAATAAAAACACAATTCTGTGACATTACTAAAAATTAATTTTTTTTATAGTAATGCTATTACCTTTATTCTAAATAAGCTACAAAGACAGATATCGCTATAATTTTCACCAACATGAAATGCAATTTCCATACTCATCCTCGCAGCACTTCAATCCCTCTGCTGGCAAAAATTCCTTTGGTTGCTGGTTCTCAACAGTATCACTAAATTTAACTTTAGTTTGGTTGATAATGTAATTAAATTTCAGGTTATTGTTTCCAGTTCTACGAGGATTTTCAGGTTCTTTGTTTTCAAATTGACCTCCACTGCTATTTTCTTGTCTTGCAATACAAGATTTATGAGGTAAAGCACCATCCTGGCTAATTTGGGCAATAGCAGAAGTTCCAGAAAAAGCTATTACACCAACTATTGCAAATCCTAAACCTTTAACAGAGAACAAAAGATTACTCATACTTGATATTGCACCTTTCCACAAAAACGATAGTTGCTGAACAGCAGTAAAGCTGTAACAATTTTAATTAGGTTACATTGAAATCTGTAATATACATTTCGTTCTTTATCAAAATTTAATTATTTTAAATTGCAAAAAATACCCAATAATAAAACAACAATCTTATGCACTGAAAAACCTATATTGCACTTAATTGAAAATCGCTATTATTAGCAATGCTATTGTCAACTTAATGTTTGTTTGAAACGCTTACTTATTATCCAGAATAAGAAAGTCTTATAACATTACTAACAAAAGAATTGGGTTTTTATAGCAACGTTATTAGGGATTAGCAAGAAACAAATTATCCAATCTTGTGGGGTGGACATCTTGTCCGCATTTAGTTACGGGCGGGCGAGATACCCACCCTACAACAAATAGTTGGATATTTTTTATTTGGAAGTATCTTACCTTTATTCTCAATTAATCGGGATTAAGTGTTAAGTTGACAATACAATAAATACCGCTACGGTTTTTTAGCACGTAACGCAACGTCCCTGCCAGTCCTCGCAACATTGCAATTTCATGACAACAGGGCCTAAATCTGCTGGCAAAAATCCCTGGAGTTGTTTGTTATTAACAGCATCAGTAGATGGAATTTGAACTAGTTCAATATTGCACTCAAGCTTAATTTTCATGACTCTATCTTTTGATATACCGTTTTCTTCGAGTAGCGTACGGAAATTAGAGTTTTTCAAAATTTCTATAATTTCCTGCTGAATTTTTTCTTTTAACCGCTCTAAAGTTTCAGAATCAAGGACTGCTTGCTGTGAAGTTTGAGATGCCATGAATTTTACTTTCTTTGCAGACTGGTAGATGTGTGAACTTATATTGTGATGCACTAAATTAACTTGACTTTAATTAGTACAGTTTGGTAACGAAAGAATCAAGGATACAGAATCTAGCTTGGTACTAAAGCATTAGGTTTCTAAAGCTCTTGCGAACTCCCATAATTATGACTTCAGCTTGACTAGTAATAATTACGCTTTGTGTAACAAAACTTCATATATTTCTGCCGGATTTCCTTAAAGCATTGTACTGAGCAATTAATTTAGTAGAAGGTGCGAAGTTAGCGATCGCACCCACAGATGAGTTGAGTAGAAAAGGCGATCATCGCTTATATCAAAGTCATTGCGAAGAAGCGATGTTTACGACAGGCTACGCCAACGCCCTGACATTTGAATTCAGCCAAAAGCGCGATCGCACCAACAAAAAAGACTGTGTTGACGCTTCGTTTGGCGCATTTTTGGACTTGCTCAAATGGGTGTGTTGGGATTGACGCGCATATTTTATGCGCGTCAATCCCAACGGCACTTCCCAGACTTGTCCTCATTGCCAAGCGACTGTGAAAAAGCCGCTCAGTGAACGAGAGCATATTTGTCCTGAATGTGGGTATCAAACTCATCGAGATCATGCCGCCGCTGAGATGGTGTTGTTACGTGGTTTGCATATAGTACCCGTGGACAATCGGGGAATGGAAACTGCCTGTGCAGGCGAACTACCGGGGGCGGAAACGTCTAGGCAAGTGCCGAAATCCCGTAAGGGCAAAACCAGGAAATCTAAGAAGTGATTCTTGGAATCCCCATCCCTCTATAGGGCGGGGAGGATGTCAATTACCAGTGCAAGATGAAGCGACGAGTGAGGAGCTACGAGGCGAGGCAGTGGGTACTTGAGCAACCAAAACCACGTTACCATTGGCATCCCTTACCCACCCTTGGGCTTCCACAATTTGAGTAGGTTCATTGACAGAATTAAATTTCTGTAATTTTCTTCCTGTGTTTTGTTGTGCCTTAACAGCCACTTTTTTCTGAATACCGCCAGCACTATTCTGACTCTCTGGAGAAAGTGTGATCCAATCTGCTAGCACCGCATCAGCCATCAATGGCTCTGTGGGATCGGGTGCTAGCCCTCCACGCCCAGTAGCAATAAATGAACTCCTTCCTATTTTTCCACCAGAATCACAACCAGCAACAATTTGCTGCGAAGCTTCAACCAAATTTACAGGCAGTTCAAGTAAGCTTTTACTGGAGTCAGCATCTGGTATGTTTATTTGTACAGTGCCATTTAATGAAGCATTTTGGTTAGAAAATGCCGTGATGTCACTTGTTTGCAACTTGTTCGGGTTTATTTCTTCTGGGTCAAGCTTCTCTACACCTGCACGGGTACGGGGCACAAAACCAAAGATGTTCTTAGCGTTGATTGTGATTTTACCACCTGAGCCAGAGAAGGCATTAGCAGTGATATCGCTATTTCCCAAGGAAGGCGTGACAATGAAGCCATTAGGTGCATTGATAATGATATTACCGCCATCTCCACTAAGCCCTGCCGTACCTGCATTAGCGGTTATTATACTTTCGTGGCGCATTAATAATAAGTCCTGCACCTGTAGCGTAATATTTCCACCTTTACCCGACTCACTATTAGATGTAAGTTTTCCTTTGTTGTCCAGAAGTATGGAGCGAGCGGTTATATTTAAATTGCCCGCTTCCCCTAACTTATTTGAATCTCCGATATTAATTACATTTTTTCGAGCTTGGCTGCTCACAGTTATTGCAGCCCCATCCTTGATAATCAATTGCCCTGTAGTTAAGGTCAAGTTTCCACCATCTCCAGGCCCTTCAGTTCCAGAAGACAAGCCACTGAGTATAGAACCATTTGGTGAGGTTCCAATTAGTTCTACCGACTCAGAGGCGTTCACTGTCAAGTTTCCTGCTTTTCCTGTAGCTGGTATAAGTTCGTTAAAAATATAGTTATATATGCTCTCAGAGCTTGTTGATATTCTCGCCCCTCCTTCGATAAGCAGCTTTCTAGTGTTAATTGTTATACCGCCAGCGTTTTTATCGCCATAAGTTGCACTAAATAATCCACTGGATATTAAATCACTACCATTTTGGAGGATAGGAATGGGAGTACCACCGATTAGTTCCACGGAATCTGAGGCGTTTATGGTCAATTGCCCCTGCAATTGTGCTCCATCTCTGACCACTAACTTCTTAGTAGTGATATTTATATTTCCAGGGTTTCCAGTGGAGAAACTCTGAGTAAACAGTTGCGTCTCTTGTTCAACTACTACAGACTCTGAGGCGTTCACTGTCAAATTCCCTGATGATTGCTCTTCAAAAGGATTAACTAGAACTAGGAAACTGCCAGCTATCCGCACAAGCTTGCCTTGCGTATGGATATTGCTGCCACCCTCTCCATGAGTATCTACAGTAGATGGAATTTCATTTAACTGGATGAGTTCGATATTTTGGAAATTTTGAACACCTTCATATCCAAATGCCCAACCTTGGTTCGTTGGACTTAAACTGACCAGACTATTACTAGCGACGCTTCCTAACTCAACTCTTCCGTCCTTGGCTGTTATATTCCCCCCTTCTAGCGTTATATCACCGCCTATAAATGCCAAGGTTTTGCCTTCCTGCACCTGTAGACCAACGCCTTGGCCAAAGATATTAATTGCGCCATCTGGTGCTGCTTGGGATTGATTGCGGATGGGAGCCGCAGTTGCTCCGAATTGTAAACCAATGGGAACACTTACTGTTAGTAAAGGTGTAGTTTGAGGAGATGTAGCACTAAACTTTGTACCATCAGCAAAGTTCAAGCTACTCGCCGTACTAGCCACAAACGAACCGCCAATATTTAAAGAAGCATTGGGCCCAAAAACAATGCCGTTAGGATTAATCAGAAACAGGTTGGCTGTGCCGTTAGCTTTCAGAATGCCATCTATATTAGAAATCGAATTGCCTGTTACCCGACTGATGATGTTTTGAATATCTGTTGCATTGTTAAAGTGGGCTGTGCTTCCCGCAGGGACGGAAAACTGTTCAAAGCTGTGGAACAAGTTTGTACCACGAACAGCTCCACCATCAATCTGATCTATGGGCTGACCATCGATTAACTTTGGTGTAACGATTGAACTTTCAGATCCAAGTGTGCCATCCTTTTGTATTTGGGCTAAGGCAAAACTCTCAAACAAAGTGAGCACTCCAGCAATTGCTAAAGTACTCACTATCCCTAATTCCCAGCACCAACTGCTTTGGTATCGAGACATCACTAACCTGCACCCAGAAAATAAGAGTATATTGAAATACTGTTCCTTGCTAATTAAGTTAAGTATAGTGATACTTGAGATTATCTTTTTAACCTAACTAGTAAATTCAAGGTTCAGCCTTTTTATACTCACTAGAATAAACTCTTTGCAGTCTGAAGAGTAAATTAATTATTTAGCAGTTACAGCCTAGAGGATTTCCATTTGACGGGCAAGGGACACACCATGACCTTTGCATTAGCACAATTCCCTGTTCATCAACTGCATCACCAGATTTGATTTCATTTGGGTCAAGATTGCACTGCCACTGAACTTTCAGAGTTTTATCATCTAATACTCCGTATTTTTCAAGCACGCTGTCTAAGCCAGCATTCTGAACGCTTTCAAGCAATTTCTGTTGAATCTCGTCTTGTAACTGCTGTAATGTTTTAGAGTCCATAACTGTTGCCACTACTTATAAGATATGTATGATTTTTGCTTCAGCTTGGCTAGTCATAATTACGATTAGTGTCACAAAAATTAATATTCGTAGTGCTAGATTTACTTTAAGCATTGATGAAGGTGATAGCGATTCTTATTCATATTCGGTACAAATTATACTCAAAAGTCTAAGGGCACGGCACTGCCGTGCCCCTACGGGTGTACCTCACCAAAATCTAAAATTCCCTCCCATACCTTCTCTCGCTAATTCTTAATTCCCGTGGTGGCAATACCTTGGATAAACTGACGCTGACCGATGAGAAATAATACCATCACTGGAACTGTCGCTATTGTTACCGCCGCCATCATTAATGGCCAATTATTCGTGAATTGCTCTTGAAACTCTGCCAACGCTAGCTGTACCGTCCTTAATTCTGGTCGTGTTGTAAATACCAGAGGCTTAAATAAATCATTCCATTCGCCGATGAAGGTGAACAAAAACAACGTCACCAACGCTGGACGGGCTAAAGGTAACATTACCCGCCATAAAATTTGCAGTCGGTTTGCCCCATCTATGGCTGCGGCTTCCTCTAACTCCACGGGAATTGTCTGGAAATATTGACGTAACAAAAAAATCCCAAATCCGTTGACAGCTGTAGGTAAAATGAGCGCCCCGTATGTATTTATCAGGTGTCCCCATTTCAAAACCAAAAAGATGGGAATTACTAATAACTGAAAGGGAATCACTAAAGTTGCTAACACGACCAATAGCAGTGCTTGACGTCCCCGAAACTTCAGCCGTGCTAGGGCGTAACCCGCTAAAGCGGAAGTGACAATCTGAAACGCCGTCACAGCGATCGCTACCAAGGTAGAATTAGCAAACGCCAGCAAAAATTTTCCCTGTTGCCATGCAACCCGGTAATTAGCTAAAGACCAGCTATTTTTGGACACATTTTCCGGGCTGGCGGCCGTCGATTCAAAGGAGGTGAGAAAGACCACAAACAATGGTAGTAGAACGATAAATGCCCCTAGTAGTCCTACTACTAGGCTCAAAAAATCGCCAGATTTCAGATTTGGGTTTGGTTTAAACATAACTTGAGCTGCAAAGCATTTGTTTCGCTAGTACTAGAGCATCTCACCCAGCAACAGTTAATCTATAAACATAGTTACTTGTTAAGTTAAATTAAACCACAGTGATTATTGCCCTCAGTTCATGGGGTAAATTGAATCCTGGTGTCAAATAATTCTTCCTTTACAGGAGTAAACATACCATGCAGCAACTTACAGACGAATTTAAAGAATTAGATTTCAAGAGCGAAACATACAAAGATGCTTATAGCCGGATTAATGCGATCGTGATTGAAGGGGAACAAGAAGCCCATGAAAATTACATTACACTAGCCCAATTGCTGCCAGAATCTCATGATGAATTGATTCGCCTATCCAAGATGGAAAGTCGCCACAAGAGAGGCTTTGAAGCTTGTGGACGCAATTTGCAAGTCACCCCAGATTTGCAATTTGCCAAGGAGTTTTTCTCTGGACTACACCAAAATTTCCAAACAGCCGCCGCAGAAGGAAAAGTTGTTACTTGCTTGTTAATTCAGTCTTTGATTATTGAATGTTTTGCGATCGCAGCATACAACATTTACATCCCCGTTGCCGACGATTTTGCCCGCAAAATTACTGAGGGAGTAGTAAAAGATGAGTATAGCCACCTCAACTTTGGAGAAGTTTGGTTGAAAGAACACTTTGCAGAATCCAAAGCTGAACTTGAACTTGCAAATCGCCAGAACCTACCCATCGTCTGGAAAATGCTTAACCAAGTAGCAGATGATGCCCAAACAATGGCAATGGAAAAAGATGCTTTAGTAGAAGACTTTATGATTCAGTACGGTGAAGCATTAAGTAACATCGGTTTTACGACTCGCGATATTATGCGCTTGTCAGCCTACGGACTCATAGCCGCTTAATAAAGTGCTGAGTTATGAGTGCTGAGTTATCAGTGAAGTAATGAAGAAATTATCTGAAACTTATTCAATATTTTCTACTTAAAATATTGTCTCAGCACTCAGCACTACTGAACCACTTGATATTCCACCCTTTCGAGACAGCATAAGCCTAATATCACTACATGTTTGGTCTAATTGGACATCTGACTAGTTTGGAACACGCTCAATCGGTAGCTCAAGAATTGGGATACCCAGAATATGCCGATCAAGGGCTAGACTTTTGGTGTAGCGCCCCGCCGCAAATTGTTGATAGCATTATTGTCACCAGTGTGACTGGACAACAAATTGAAGGAAGGTATGTAGAATCTTGCTTTTTGCCAGAAATGCTAGCGAGTCGCCGCATCAAAGCCGCAACTCGCAAAATCCTCAACGCCATGGCCCATGCACAGAAGCATGGCATTAATATCACAGCTTTAGGCGGATTTTCCTCAATTATTTTTGAAAACTTTAAGTTAGAGCAGTTTAGCCAAGTCCGCAACATTAAACTAGAGTTTGAACGATTCACCACAGGAAACACGCATACTGCTTACATTATTTGTAAGCAGGTGGAAGAAGCGTCAAAACAATTAGGCATTGATTTATCAAAAGCAACTGTTGCTATATGTGGAGCAACTGGTGATATTGGTAGTGCAGTTACACGCTGGCTAGATGCGAAAACAGATGTCCAAGAACTTTTGTTGATCGCCCGCGATCAAGAACGTCTTAAAGAGTTGCAAGGCGAACTGGGGCGAGGAAAAATCATGGGTTTGACAGAAGCACTACCCCTAGCCGATGTTGTGGTTTGGGTTGCCAGTATGCCCAAAGGCGTAGAAATTGACCCCACCACTCTGAAACAACCCTGTTTGTTGATTGATGGAGGTTATCCTAAAAACTTAGGGACTAAAATTCAGCATCCTGGGGTATATGTGTTAAATGGTGGAATTGTAGAGCATTCCCTGGATATTGACTGGAAAATTATGAAAATCGTCAATATGGACGTTCCAGCCCGCCAGTTGTTTGCTTGTTTTGCCGAATCAATGCTGCTGGAATTTGAGAAGTTATACACGAACTTTTCGTGGGGACGGAATCAGATTACCGTAGATAAAATGGAGCAGATTGGTCGAGTATCAGTAAAACATGGATTTAGACCACTGCTGGTTTAATCATTAGTCATTAGTCATTTGTCCTTGGTCATTAGTCATTAGTCATTTGTTATTTGCAAAAGACAAAGGACAAAGGACAAAGGACAAAAGGCAAAGGATAGATAGATAACTTATAACTCGTAATTGATAACCCCTACGATGGCAACTACCGAGCGTAAACCGCTACTGTTAGATTTTGAAAAGCCCTTAGCAGAACTCGCAACCCGGATTGATCAAATTCGGCAACTTGCAGAAGAAAATGGTGTCGATGTTTCTGGTCAAATTCGTCAACTAGAAGCACGCGCTATGCAACTGCGTGAGGAAATTTTCAGTAGTCTATCCCCGTCTCAACGACTGCAAGTCGCTCGTCATCCGCGTCGCCCCAGTACTCTCGATTACATTCAGGCTATTAGTGATGAATGGATGGAATTGCATGGCGATCGCTGTGGTGGTGACGATCCGGCTTTAGTTGGTGGTGTTGGTCGTCTAAGTGGGCAACCTGTGGTAATGTTGGGTCATCAAAAAGGCCGTGATACCAAAGACAATATTGCTCGTAACTTTGGAATGCCTTACCCTGGCGGCTACCGTAAAGCAATGCGGTTAATGGAACACGCCAATAAGTTTAGTATGCCAATACTAACTTTTATCGACACACCAGGAGCTTGGTCTGGAGTAGAAGCAGAACATCAAGGTCAAGGAGAAGCGATCGCCTACAACTTGCGAGAAATGTTTTGCTTAGATGTACCAATTATCTGCACAGTTATTGGTGAAGGCGGTTCGGGTGGCGCACTCGGTATTGGAGTAGGCGATCGCCTACTCATGTTTGAACACTCAGTTTATACAGTCGCTACTCCCGAAGCCTGTGCCGCTATTTTGTGGAAAGATGCTGCTAAGGCTCCGCAAGCCGCCGTTGCTCTAAAAATTATTTCCCACGACCTGAAAAAGTTGGGAATTATCGACCAAATACTGCCTGAACCCACTGGTGGCGCTCATTCCGATCCTTTAAAAGCCGCTACCATTCTCAAGCAAGTGCTATTGGAAAATTTAGACGAACTCAATCGTTTAACTGCTCCAGAACGCCGTCAACTGCGTTATGAAAAATTCCGCAAAATTGGTGTTTTTACAGAAGTTGCCCACTAACAGCACTGCATAGTGATTGATTAGCCGAGCAGCAATGCTATAATTGCCTATGTGCTTAAAGATTTTTAACAATCTAGCCATAGGCATTTCCATGTTTGGTAAATCTACTCAATTTTATTGAGTAAGTTTTATGTTATCTAAGTAATCTAATTTGAGTGTACAGCATGGTTTTCCAGGCGATGATTTGTTGTCTTCACTGGTAAAACTCAAAATACACCATTATCGCACTGCATCATAGCAGTTGTTTAATGGAAATCATCAGATTTTTAGATTCCTTTAATCTATCTAAACCGAGAAGTGTAAATAATTGGGTGGTAATAGGCTTTGGGAACTGCCAAAAAATTGGGAGACACCATGAGTGTTGAGCAAAAACGACGCGCCCTGATTACTGGGGCAAGTAGTGGAATTGGGAAAGCAACGGCTTTAGCCTTTGCAAAAGCGGGAATAGATGTTGCTTTAGTCAGCCGTTCCTTGGATAAGTTGGAGGCGGTAAAAGAAGCTGTAGAGCATACTGGGGTCGAAGCGAAAGCTTACGCTGTAGATTTAGCGCGAATCTCCGAAGTAAAAGAAAAGATCCAAGCGATCGCTCTTGACTTTGGTGATATAGACATTCTGGTAAACAATGCTGGCATGGCCTATACAGCTACTTTGAGTGAAATCCCTCTAGAGGGCTGGCAGCAGGTAATTGATTTGAATCTTACCAGCGTGTTTCAGTGCATTGTGGGGATTTTGCCTTCAATGCGCGATCGGGGCATAGGCACAATTATTAACGTTGCCTCAATTGCCGCCAAGCAGCCCTTTCCCGGTTGGGGAGCATACAGCGTCAGCAAAGCTGGTTTGATTGCCCTTTCTCAAACCCTGGCACAAGAAGAACGCACCCACGGCATTCGTGTCACAACTATTTGTCCTGGCGCAGTCAATACCGAACTTTGGGACACAGAAACAGTCCATGCCAACTTAGACCGTTCGAAGATGTTAACCCCAGAAATTGTGGCTCAGTCAATTCTCCACACTGTTCTATTACCACAACAGGCAGTTATTGATGAATTACTCCTGATGCCCAGCGCTGGCGCTCTCTAATTAGTTCTTAGTCCTTTGTCTTTTACAAATGACAAATGACTAATGACAAATGACTAAACCATAACCAAGATTGAATCATGACTATCGGTAGTTCCAACGGTTCCAATTTCTCTCAATCACCTCTGATCCCTGATTTGGCAGAAGCCATAACTCCTAGACCCGATCGCAACACCCACAACGGGCGACAAGCGGATGTGTCCCCCCCGAAAGAGGAACATCTGGAGGAAATGAAGGACGCCGTGCGGACACTAATATTGGGAGTTGGCGAAGACCCCGAACGCGAAGGACTCCTCAAAACACCTAAGCGAGTGGCTGAGGCAATGCGGTTTCTTACCAGTGGCTACACCCAATCCCTTGAAGAACTCGTTAACGATGCCATCTTTGATGAAGGGCATAACGAGATGGTACTAGTGCGAGATATTAATTTCTTTAGTCTGTGCGAACACCATATGCTGCCATTTATGGGTAGAGCGCACGTTGCTTATATCCCCAACCAAAAAGTTGTGGGACTGAGTAAGCTGGCCCGCATTGTTGAGATGTATTCCCGTCGCTTGCAAGTGCAGGAGAGATTAACCCGCCAAATTGCCGAAGCAGTCCAGACCATTCTCGAACCTCAAGGGGTAGCCGTTGTGATGGAAGCTAGCCACATGTGTATGGTGATGCGCGGCGTTCAAAAACCAGGCTCTTGGACTGTCACTAGTGCAATGGTTGGTGCGTTCCAAGACGAACACAAAACCCGCGAAGAATTTTTTAACTTGATTCGCCATCAACCAGCATTCTTTTAAGGAATGGGGAGTAGGGAGTGGGTAAGAGCACTTGGGGACAAGGAGAATTGGGGACAAGGGGAAAGACTTGTTTCAAGTTCTCACCCCTTGTCCCCTTTTCTTCCCCACGCTTTACTCCCTAATCCCTAATTTTTCAAACAACTTGGCTACTTTATCTAAATCTTTATCTCCAGGTGCGTGTTCCACTCCACTAGATAAATCAACGCCACTGGGATTAACCTGACTTAGAGCTTCCACAATATTATCTGCTGTTAATCCCCCAGCTAAAAACCAAGGGCAATTGGGGTTAAATTGCTCTAGCATTGTCCAATCTAAGGTTTTGCCTGTACCACCCAGTTGTTGCGGATGGTAGGCATCCAGTAGTAAAGTATCTACGTAGCCTGTGTAATCAATTGCTGTGTCAAGATCCTCAATACTCCGAATTCTTAGCGCTTTAATAATTTCGACATTGGGTAAAACTTGACGCAATTGGTAGCAAAAATCCGGTAATTCATCTCCGTGTAACTGGACACCAGTCAACCCAGAATCAACAACTATCTGACTGATTTCGGGGATACTGGCGTTGGCAAAAACACCAATTGTGTCAATATTAGCCGGGAGTTCTGCTACTGCTGCCTGGATTTGGGATGTAGTCACATAGCGATTTGAGGTTGGCACACAAATAAATCCTAGTGCCGTTGCGCCTAGAGAGGCGATCGCTATAGACTGCTGTGGTTGAGTGATGCCGCAAATTTTAACGCGCATGGAAATTTAGCAAATTTAAAATAATTATCAAAAAAGTCTAAACTATCCGAAAAACTTTTGTGCCTTGGTAATTTTATAATTTTGTAGGTCTACATTAACTTTTCCATTTAGGAGACAAAAGCTTGATTTCATCTATTTTACTAGCAGCCGCCCCAACTGTTCCCACAACACCTGCGTGGAATCCTACAGTAGGCATCATCATCAGCATCAGTAGCTTAGTAATTGTTTTGCTAAGTACTAGGATTGAAAAACCCTTAGTTGGCGCCAAGTTCCCCATCCTGCCGATTAGTATTCCAACATTCGTTGCAGCAATGGCTTTTGGTCATATTATCGGCGTTGGCATCGTTTTAGGACTGACTAACATCGGTCGTCTGTAGTTTTGCAATGATAAAGGCGTTGCTTGTAACGCCGCGATCCATACAAAACTCCTAAAAAGGATTTTAGTTCTTTCTCCAGCAAGAAAACTCATAAGCATCAGCCAGCCAGCCTCTGTGTAATAAGTCTAACTAAGGGGAGAGAGATTAACCTTCCCCTTGAGGGACGATTCTAAATACTTCATCAGCGGAGGATTTATATGGCTCTAGAGACGGGATTAATCCCTTCTGTAAAGCTTATTCAGTTAATTCATGCAGGAGAAAGAACTATGATGTCATCAATTTTATTAGCAGCCCAAGCCACTTTACCCAAAACTGGCACAGAATGGAGCTGGACTGAAGCTGGAATTATTATCGGCATTTGTCTATTATGTCTTTTGATTATTCCTCGGACAATTCGCTATCCTCACGTTGGTCCTAAGATGCCTTTGCCCTTTCCCTCGCTGTTCAATAATCCTAGTGCCGCTACATTCCTCGCTGCAATGAGTGCTGGTCACCTGATCGGTACTGGTACCGTTTTAGGATTGAGTAATCTCGGCGTTATTTAAATTTGATTTCTATCTAACACACTCAAGACGACGGGCAGGGGGAGAAGAGGCAGGGGGCAGGGGGCAGGGGGCAGGGAGCAGGGAGCAGGGGAAGCAGGAGAAATAAGAACCAATGCCCAATGCCCTATTCCCAATGCCCTATTCCCAATGCCCAATCCCCCACTTCAGAGTTTTGCTCACAGGCACTAATTGTCTATTCTAGAAATAAGAGCATCTTGTAACTCGGCACTACCGAATTGATGCTCAGAAATATATGTATAAGGATATACGCAAATATTGCAGTAGAGGAACTACTGGCGATATCTAGTTTTAGGACAATGTAATGCAAACAAATTGGAAAATTGGGTCTTTATTTGGAATTCCCCTGTTTTTAGACCCGTTATGGTTTGTGATTTTAGGGTTGGCAACTCTCAACTTTGGGGTAGCTTATCAGGAATGGGGGACTGTTATAGCTTGGAGTGCTGGAATAGTTATGGCACTGTTGCTATTTGGTTCGGTGTTGCTACATGAGTTGGGTCACAGCTTGGTAGCCCGATCGCAAGGCATTAAAGTTAATTCAATTACCCTATTTCTGTTTGGCGGAATTGCTGCTATTGAAGAAGAATCTAAAACTCCGGGCAAAGCCTTTCAAGTAGCGATCGCTGGGCCTTTGGTAAGTATCGGACTATTTTTCCTGCTAAGTCTGGGAAGCCTTGTGATACCTGATACTAGTCCACTCAGTGTCATGGTCGGAGATTTGGCGAGAATTAACTTGGTGGTAGCTCTATTTAACATGATTCCAGGCTTACCTCTAGATGGAGGGCAAGTGTTAAAAGCAGCACTATGGCAAATAACAGGTAATCGTTTTCAAGCCGTACACTGGGCTGCAAAGGCTGGGCAAATTTTGGGTTACAGTGCGATCGCTTTAGGATTTGTTGTAGATTTTGTGACCAGGGAGTTAGTAGCTGGTTTGTGGATTGCGCTGTTAGGTTGGTTTGCTGTCCGCAACGCTAACACCTATGACAACATGACTACGTTGCAAGAAAGCCTACTCAAAGTTGTGGCGGCTGATGCGATGACTCGTGACTTTCGGGTAATTGATGCTGATCAGACATTGCGATCATTTGCGGATTTATACCTGTTGGAAACCGTTCCCTCACAGATTTATTTTGCTGCATCTGATGGACGTTACCGGGGTTTAGTTTCCATTGACGATTTTCGTTTAACCCAAAGAAGTGAATGGGAAACCCAAACTTTACACAGCATTGTGCATCCCTTGACAGAAATACCGACTGTTTCTGAAGCAACAACGATAGCTGAGGTAATTAACAAACTGGAAAATGAGCAGTTCCCTCGAATTACAGTCCTTTCTCCGGCTGGCGCTGTAGCTGGTGTAATTGACCGGGGAGATATTGTACGGGCGTTAGCACAAAAGTTAAATTTGCGGGTAGCAGATGATGAAATTAAGCGGGTCAAAGAAGAAGGTAGCTATCCGCCTGGGTTGCAACTGGGAGCAATAGCGAAGTCAATTATAAATTAAACTTCATACCTTCGTCATAGCTTTGCAATAGATTCGTCAAAAGCTTGTGTGATATTTAATTTGGTATTTGGTTACAAAATGCTTTTTTTGGGTAAAAGGTAGGAAATCCTACCTTTTTTATTTTTTAAATTAACGTGAGTTCAATAAACCTCTCCCTGCCTTGAAGTAAAGTTCAAATCTTTCCCTCTCCGATTCGGAGAGGGACGGTTTTACGTAGTAAAACCAGGGAGAGGTTTCTTTGACATCGCTTCAGATGATTGGAAAATTATTAAAACTTCCAGTTTAAAAAGAGTAAAATGTAAGTACGTGATATAGTACGTCTCTCACTTACCCTGGTTTTATGGCACTGCCAATTGTTGCAATTATCGGACGCCCAAATGTGGGCAAATCCACCCTGGTTAATCGACTCGCCGGGGAACAAACGGCGATTGTCCATGATGAACCGGGAGTGACACGCGATCGCACTTATCTACCAGCTTTCTGGAATGGTCGTGAATTTTTGGTGGTAGACACTGGTGGTTTAGTTTTTAATGATGATACCGAATTTTTACCACTGATTCGCCAACAGGCAATGACAGCCCTTGCAGAAGCGTGTGGCGCTATTTTTGTCGTAGATGGTCAAACAGGCCCCACCTCGGCAGATTTAGAAATCGCCGAATGGATGCGCCAACAAACCGTACCCGTTCTACTGGCTGTAAATAAATGTGAATCTCCAGAACAAGGCTTAATGCAAGCTGCCGAGTTTTGGGAATTGGGATTGGGCGAACCTTACCCCATCTCCGCGATTCATGGAAGTGGCACAGGAGAATTACTCGACGAGTTAGTTAACCACATACCTGCTATTGAAGACATCCCAGACACGAATGAAATCAAAGTAGCAATTGTGGGACGCCCGAATGTAGGCAAATCGAGCTTACTCAACTCTTTTGTCGGGGAAGAGAGGGCAATTGTCAGCCCAATTTCTGGCACAACCCGCGATGCTATTGATACCGTCATTGAACGAGACGGGCAAACCTACCGTTTGATTGACACCGCAGGCATTCGCAAAAAGAAACACATCGAATACGGCACAGAATTCTTTAGTATTAACCGTGCTTTCAAAGCGATTCGCCGTGCTGATGTGGTTTTATTAGTAATAGACGCCGTTGATGGAGTCACTGAGCAAGACCAAAAATTAGCTGGGCGGATTATCGAAGAAGGTCGAGCTTGCATCATCGTCGTTAATAAGTGGGATGCTGTCGAAAAAGACTCTTACACAATCTACGACTACGAAAAAACTCTGCAATCACGGTTACATTTTACCGAATGGGCAGAAACAATTTTTGTAAGTGCCTTGTCAGGACAACGGGTAGAGAAAATCCTCGAATTGGTGAAAACTGCGGCTGAATCACACAAACGCCGTGTCAGTACATCAGTTATTAACGAAGTCTTAACAGATGCCGTCAGTTGGCATTCACCGCCAGCATCCCGTGGTGGGCGTCAGGGCAAGATTTACTATGGTACACAAGTAAGTAGCCAACCACCAACGATCGCACTATTTGTCAATGATTCCAAACGCTTCAACGACAACTACCGCCGCTACATTGAACGCCAATTCCGGCAACAGCTAGGATTTAAAGGCACACCAATTATTTTGCTGTGGCGGAGCAAAAAAGTGCGTGATGCTGAAGTTGGTAATGTTAATAGAGCAACTCGCGTCAAAATAAGTTAGGAGACGCGATTCATCGCGTCTGTACAGGAGTTATGAGTTAAAGCCAAAATTGCTATTTTTAAACCTATGTCAACATAATAGGTTAACCCAGAAGTCAAAACTCCTAACTCCTAACTCCTAACTTTCAAATGGATTTATTACGATCGCTGCCACTTGGACTTTATTTAGAACAACCCCAAACTTGGCTGCATAAAATCGACCCGCGAATCAAGTTCGCCTGGTTGATGAGCTTTCTAACAAGCTATGTTTTAGCTAACAACTTTTGGCGGGTGCTGCTGGTAGTAATATTGATTCTTGCCACTTTAATTGCCAGAATTCCCCGAAGAGTATGGCAGCAGCAAATGGGTTGGCTGTTAATGCTATCGTTTTTTATCTTAGTGATCGGAGCCATTAGCCCTGATGCAATGGGTGTAGATTATCAGCCACGCCTCCCAGCTAATGAACAAATATTAACCCAGCCAGCAAACTCCAAAAATATTGTTCAAGAGCCAGCAAGTAATAGCAAATACAGCTATGTGCTATTTCACAAAGGCCCAGTTAAAGTAACTCGCCGCTCCTTGGATTTGGCTGTACGTCTGAGTACAATTATATTTACCGTAATTTACAGTACCAACCTGTATCTGCTGACAACCGCACCAGAAGAAATCACATCTGGTATAGAAAGCCTAATGCAACCCCTGCGACGCTTCAAGTGCCCTGTCACCGAAATTGCTTTAACTTTAACCTTATCCTTGCGCTTTATTCCCCTGGTTTTAGAAGAAGTGCAAAACTTATTTCGCTCTGTGATGACAAGGGCAATAAATTGGAAAAAGCTGGGATTGAAAGGAGGGTTCAAGGTTTGGATGACAGTTGCAGAGAGACTTTTGGAAAATCTGCTCTTACGAGCTGATCAAATGGCAAATGCAATGATGGTGCGGGGTTTTACTAGTCCCAACGAGCATCGAGTGCAGTGGCACGACTTACGATTCAAAGGGCGTGACTGGCTTGCTATTGCTAGTTTAATTTTATTCTGGGGAATACGCATAGCTATAGGAACTCAGGTCTAATTTTGTACAGAGAGAGTGGTAAGAGGTAATTATATTTTGTCATTCGTCAGTAGTTGTAGTTATTTCTACTCACTGCTGAAAATTGTTAACTAACTATTGACAACGCTTTTAAACAGTATGACCAAGGCTTGGTATTGGCGATCGCTACCCTTAGAAAAGCGCACAGGTTCGGAAGTTTTTGCTGCTCTTTTTCGCCCCACCTCCGCACCGGGAATTGCTACCCTACTGGAAAGTCCCTACCCAACGCCAATCGATCATCCTCAACTCAGCCGATATTCTATCTGTGCAGGCTCTCCTCGTATAGTCAATGGCATCGCCCAGATGTGGACACCAGAAGTAGGAGAAGTTTTTCCCTTCCTAGAAAAGTTGTTACAGCAAGAGGTAGGGAAAGATGAGGGGGATGAGGTAGCATTTTCTCCCCCATCTTTGCCAGCTTCCCCACCTCCCCATCTCCCCTTCACGGGCGGTTGGTTAGGTTGGCTAGGCTACGATGTAGCATGGGAAATTGAACAGCTACCTCGTCATAAAATTGATCCCCTGCCATTTCCCGTAGCTTTTTGGTATGAACCAAATTGTTTTGCTGTTTTGGATCACGCGCAACAAATTCTTTGGTTAGCCGCCAGCGATCCAAATGGACTCGATGAGTTAGAGGAGAAGTTAGTAAAGAAAGACCCAGGGAAAAGTCCCCGCGTCCCGATGTTTTCTTCGCTTCCTCTCTTTTTGACATCGCAAGCAGATTATGAAACAGCAGTAAACCAGGCGAAAAAATATATTCAAGCTGGAGATATCTTTCAGGCAAATCTTTCATTGCGATTTCAAGCGTCCACATCGGCTTCTGGTTGGGAAATTTATCAAGCTTTGCAAAAAATCAATCCTTCTCCTTTTGCCAGCTATTGGCAAACGCCTTGGGGGGAAGTGAGCAGTTGTTCGCCAGAACGGTTAGTAATGTTGCAAAGTCAGCAAGCCGAAACCAGACCAATCGCCGGGACGCGATCGCGCGGTGTCACTCCAGAACAAGATATGCAACTGGCACAAGATTTACTCAGCAACACCAAAGAACGTGCAGAACACATCATGCTGGTGGACTTGGAACGTAACGATTTAGGGCGAGTCTGTGAATGGGGAACGGTTACAGTTGACGAATTGCTGACAATTGAGCGATATAGCCATGTGATGCATCTTGTTAGCAACATCAAAGGTACTTTAAAAGGCGATCGCACTACCATTGATTTGATTCGCGCCACGTTCCCAGGTGGCACAATCACAGGTTGTCCCAAAGTCCGTTGCATGGAAATTATTGAAGAATTAGAACCCGTGCGGCGGAGCTTGTTCTACGGTTCTTGTGGCTATTTAGATTGGCGTGGTCATTTAGATTTAAATATCTTAATCCGCACCCTGCTACTAGCTCCCGTGTCTCAAGAAGGAGAGGCAGGGAGAGCAGGGGAAGTAAATTCTTTCTCACCTCCCCACTCAGCGCTCAACACCGTCTGGGGGCAAGTTGGCGCGGGAATTGTTGCAGACAGCGATCCTGAGAAAGAATGGTATGAATCTCTGCACAAATCCCAGGCACAACTGGAAGCCCTGAAAATGTTAGATAATCAATAGGAAGTAGGGAATAGGAAATAGGGCATTGAGCATGGTTATTCTCCTTGTCCCCTTGTCCCCCACTCCCAATTTTGTGCCATTCAGCGACAGTTGTGGCAGTATGGAAAGAAGTTGAAAAGTTCGCTGTTGCCCTTGGGAACTTCAAAGGGTGTTTTCCCTTGCCGCTTCAAACTTTCAACAAGAGGATCAGGACTGTTTTATGCCTTGTGCCGCCAAGTTGGTGAATTTGAGTTACCAAAGCACATAGCGATATCTATCGACAATCCTCTACTCTTCGAGTCTAAGCTTCGCGGGTCATATTGGACCATTTCGCCTCACTACCACTAGCTTCATCTGCCTATTAAAAACTAGATCAAGGTCTTCGTAACCGCAGTTTTGCATTTTAAGCAAATATTCTGGCGAATGTTGGTATTATCGTCTGAATGTTTGGAATTCACTGCGAAAAGATATATATACTCCCACCTTGACTACACCTTGACTCTTAAATGAATCCAGAAAACGCAGAAACTTACATAAACCATCCAACTTGGGGTTTACTCTACAAAATCTGTATGGTTGATGAGAACCAGGATTTGTTCACCACACTTTATGCCCAGCGCCTGTTTTTTTTGGTAGCGAATGACGTTAAAGGTGTTAAATTCCAGTCTCTAGGACGTACTGAGGCTAGAATGATGTTGGAAAATCGCTTACGTACCCTGCGGCGCAGTGGACATTCTCAGGAGTACGATCAGCTTCAGAGTGTTTTCCAACGCACCTTCCAATGAATAGTTCGATTTCCGAACGTATTGTTACCATTCGCTCCTCATTGCCAACTTCAGTCCGATTGATTGCTGTTAGCAAGCAAGCTTCTGTCCAGGCCATTCGGTCTGCCTATGCCGCAGGAATTCGTGATTTTGGGGAGAGTCGCATCCAAGAAGCTGCCAGCAAACAAGCCGAGTTGCAAGACTTACCGGATATTACCTGGCACTTTATTGGACATTTGCAAAGCAATAAAGCTAAAAAAGCCATTGAACAATTCCATTGGATTCACTCCGTGGATAATTTGAAGCTGGCACAGCGCTTAGATCAATTGGCGCAACAGCTAGGAGTAAGTCCCCAGGTTTGCCTGCAAGTGAAAATTCTCCCCGATCCCAACAAGTCTGGTTGGAGTGTGCCAGAACTGTCGGCTGATTTACCTACACTCGATCAATACAAAAATTTACAAATTCAAGGTTTGATGACAATTCCGCCTTCAGGATTAAATGATCCCGAAATTCTAAATGTGTTTAATCTCAATCGTGAACTGGCAAAAGAAATCCAGCAGCAAAACTGGTCGCACATTAAAATGCAGCACTTGTCTATGGGTATGTCAGGCGACTACGAACTGGCAGTGCAAGCAGGCGCAACGATGGTACGATTAGGAACAATTTTGTTTGGCGATCGCTCTTAGCCTATTGTTCATCAACTTTGTAGGTCAGTATTAATACAGATCAGGATTTGATGACAACAATTTTGTAACAGACTGGTGCAATTGGAAACAAAGGATATAGTATTGACAAGAGCAATCGTCAAGGAAAAATGGGGTAAAAGGAGCTTTCCTTCGGACAAACCTTAGGATATAATCTTGACTCATTATTAGGTTTAGGCGATGCACAGAACTTTCCAATAAGTGCCAGTTCATCGCCAAAGCCAGTAGTATGGGTTACAAATAGCAAGAGGCTTGCTGAAGTATCCACCGATATAGCGTAGTTTACCTAAGTAGGCATCGCTCCTAGCTCAATTTATCCTAAGCCAAGTCAATGCTGGCTATTCGCACCAGGAGAGTACACACACAATGAACAATATATTTTCCAAACTCAGAGACTTTGTGGGTCTAAATGAGCAAGTGGAATACGAGTATTACGAAGAAGAACCAGAAACAGATAATAATTACCAAAATCTGTATCAGCAAGAAAATCCCCAACCACCTGCACCACAGGAGAGCGCAACCGCTCAAAATCGACGCTGGCGAGAACCAGTGCCTACAATGGGAGATGAGATAGCAGCAGGTTCAAAGCCAATGGGGAATGTGATTGGTATGCCAGGAGCAATTAACGGAATTTCGGAAGTTTTAGTCCTCGAACCACGCACTTTTGAAGAAATGCCCCAGGCAATTCAAGCGTTGCGAGAACGCAAGTCAGTGGTATTAAATCTGACAATTATGGACCCAGATCAAGCTCAACGAGCAGTAGATTTTGTTGCAGGTGGTACTTACGCACTAGATGGACATCAAGAGCGCATCGGTGAAAGCATCTTCTTGTTTACACCAAGCTGTGTCCAAGTTAGTACTCAAGGTGGTGTTCTTCATGAAGTACCACAACCACCAGCACGTCCATCTCGTCCTACAGGTTCTCCGAATCAAAACTGGGGCAACGAAACTAACCGGATGGCACAATAAAGTTAAATTAGTTGTTAGTCCTTTGTCCTTTGTCATTTGTCCTGAGTCTTGATAATAGTGACAAATGACTAATGACAAATGACGAGTGACTAATGACTAATTAGCAATGACTATAAAATTTGGCTTAATTGGTGGTGGGGTAATGGGAGAAGCGCTCTTATCCCGCCTTATAGCGCGTGGAATTTATCAATCATCAGAAGTCATAGTTAGCGAACCGCTACCTTCACGCCTAGATTTTTTAAAACAGCAATACGATGTTGCTGTAACGACAGATAATACCGAGGTTTTCACGCAAGTAAAAGAAGTTGTCTTTTTGGCAATAAAACCGCAGGTGTTTAGTGCGATCGCTCAAGAATTAGCAAATATTGATATTATTAATAAAGAACACTCACCCCTGATCATTTCCATCTTGGCGGGTGTGCCTTTAAGCCAGCTAGAAGCTGCATTTGTGCAATTGCCAGTTATTAGAGCAATGCCCAACACTCCAGCAACAGTGGGAGCGGGAGTTACAGCGATTTGTTTAGGTGCATACACCAGCCCCAAGCACCACCAAATAGCACAGCAAGTTTTTTCTGCTGTGGGAGAAGTAGTGGAAGTGTCAGAAGCGCTGATGGATGCAGTAACAGGGCTATCTGGTAGCGGCCCCGCTTACGTGGCGCTCTTGGTAGAAGCACTTGCCGATGGCGGAGTATCCGCAGGTTTACCTAGAGCAATTGCCAATCAATTAGCTTTACAAACCGTACTAGGAACAGCGAAACTGTTACATGAAACCAAAATGCACCCAGCAGAACTCAAAGATCGGGTTACCAGTCCCGGAGGTACAACCATTGCGGGGATTGCCAAGTTAGAACAGGCAGGATTTCGTTCAGCTTTAATTGAAGCAGTAAAAGCTGCCGCAGAGCGATCGCAAGAACTGGGAAAATAATAAAGAGTCCTTTGTCCTTTATCCTTTGTGAAAAACTAATGACAAATGACAAATGACAAATGACTAATAACGAAGTTGACAAAAGACTCGTTAATATAATAAACAATCTGGTTGCAAATGTGATTGAGTGAATTATCCTGCGCCGTCTCCAGAACTTGACTTAGGGTCTATATTTCCCTTTGATCTGGATCAGTTTCAAAAAGAAGCGATCGCGTCCCTAAACGCCGGACGCTCCGTAGTCGTGTGTGCGCCCACAGGTTCGGGCAAAACATTAGTTGGGGAATACGCCATTTATCGCGCCCTGGCGCGAGGAAAACGTGTATTTTATACTACTCCCCTAAAGGCGTTGTCGAATCAAAAATTACGTGACTTTCGAGAAAAATTCGGGTTTGATCAAGTCGGACTGTTAACTGGAGATGCCTCCATCAACAGAGATGCACCGATTTTGGTGATGACCACAGAAATTTTCCGAAATATGCTCTATGGCACACCCATTGGGCAAATAGGCATCTCATTAGTAGACGTTGAAGCGGTAATACTTGATGAGTGCCACTATATGAACGATCGCCAGCGCGGTACAGTTTGGGAAGAATCAATCATCTATTGTCCCCGTGAAGTGCAACTGGCAGCCCTCTCAGCAACGGTTGCTAACAGTGATCAACTCACTGACTGGTTAAATCGCGTTCACGGCCCAACAGACCTGATTTACTCCGATTTTCGCCCAGTCCCCTTGGAATTTCACTTTTGCAATCCCAAAGGGTTATTTCCGCTGCTGAATGATAGCAAAACCAAAATTAACCCTCGCCTTCAGAAAAAGAAGGGGAGAAGCGGAGAAAGGGAGAGAGGGAGAAGTGGTAGACCTGAGGCTCCGGGAATAATTTATACCTTGAGCCAATTAGAGCAACGGGATATGCTACCAGCCATTTACTTCATCTTTAGCCGCCGGGGATGTGATAAAGCAGTGGCAGAAGTGGGTGATTTATGGCTGGTAAATAATGAAGAGTCCCAGATTTTGCGGCAACAGATTGATGACTTTTTAGCCCGCAATCCCGAAGCCGGGCGTTCTGGACAAATTGCACCCCTATACCGGGGAATTGCTGCCCACCACGCCGGAATTTTGCCTGCTTGGAAAGCATTAGTAGAAGAACTATTTCAGCAGGGACTGATTAAAGTCGTATTCGCCACTGAGACGCTGGCTGCGGGAATTAATATGCCCGCTCGGACAACAGTAATTTCCACCCTTTCTAAGCGGACTGACACCGGACACCGCCTGTTAAATGCTTCCGAATTCTTGCAAATGGCGGGACGAGCAGGCCGCCGGGGGATGGATAAACAAGGTCATGTTGTAACAGTCCAAACTCCCTTTGAAGGAGCCAAAGAGGCCGCGTATTTGGCAATATCCAAGCCAGACCCCCTTGTAAGCCAGTTTACGCCAAGTTATGGCATGGTACTCAACTTGCTGCAAACACATACCCTAGAGCAAACTAGGGAACTGATAGAACGCAGCTTTGGGCAGTATATGGCCACCTTGCATTTAAGGCCAGAATACGATGAGATTGCCGAACTCGAAAGACAATTAGCTCAACTTCATGAGCAAATCGCCGCAGTTGATGAAAATGAACTGGCTATTTATGAGAAATTGCGGCAACGCCTGAAGGTGGAACGCCAGATATTAAAAACTTTGCAAGAGCAAGCACAGGAAGACAGACAAGAAGAACTGGGGATGATGTTGGGCTTTGCAGTGTCAGGAACTCTGTTGAGTCTCAAAGGGAAAAACATCACAGTGTCTATACCTGTAACCGCAGTGTTAGTGGGAAAATCGCCGGGTTCTGGTCAAGCTCCTTACTTGGTATGCTTGGGGCACGATAATCGCTGGTATGTAGCAACGACAGGAGATGTAGTCGATTTGTATGCTGAACTGCCGCGAATTGAGGTGCCACCTGATTTACTACCACCGCCAGAGATGCCCTTGAAGCCAGGACAGTCGCGCCGTGGTAACCAAGAAACATTTGCGATCGCAGCACGTATTCCCGATCCGATAGAATCTTTGAATGTGGCTCCAGAAGTAGCAGAACAACTCAGCCGCACTACCGCCGTCCAAGAGCAATTAGAAGCTCATCCTCTGCATCAATCAGGCAATGCTGCCACGCTTTTCAAGCGCCGCGCCCGCTATGTCGAACTAGAAGCCGAACTTGAACAGTTGCAAGGACAAGTAGACCAACACTCACAACGTCATTGGGAAGAATTTATTAATTTAATCTCAATTCTGCAACACTTTGGCGCTTTAGATAACTTAGTGCCCACAGAATTAGGGCGAATCGCTGCCGCCATTCGGGGTGAGAATGAGTTGTGGTTAGGTTTAGTATTCGCTAGTGGTGAATTGGACAACTTAGATCCGCACCATCTAGCCGCCGCCGCCGCTGCTTTGGTGATGGAAACCCCCCGTCCAGATAGCAAGGTTAACTTTGAGCTTAGTAATGAAGTCGCAGAAGCCTTAGCAAAATTGCGGGGAATTCGTCGCCAAATGTTCCAACTACAACGGCGGTACAATGTAGCGCTGCCTATATGGTTGGAGTTTGAGTTAATTGCCATAGTGGAACAATGGGCGCTAGGAATGGAGTGGGTAGAACTCTGCGAAAACACCACCTTAGATGAAGGCGATGTGGTGAGAATTCTCCGGCGGACGTTAGATTTATTATCGCAAATACCCCACGTTCCGCATTTGCCAGACTCTTTCCAGCGTAATGCCTATCGGGCGATGCAGTTGATTGACCGATTCCCTGTGAATGAGGTGGTTGAATGAAAAACTCCACCCACTCAAGGGAATTGAGTTTTTGGGCATGGGGAATGGGTAATGGGGCATGGGGAAGAAGTTACCAATGCCCTATGCCCCAAGCGACGGGGCGACTATCCCTCTACAGACACCTGGGGATGGAGTTTCCCGTCGCTTTCAATGAATTTACATTTGACCAAATAATACTAGTGGTATTTAGTTAAAAATGCTTTTTTGGTTTCGTATATCTTTTATACATGATTAATCACGTGTATATAACAGAAGTTATAGCCGCTATAAGCGCTATTAAATCTTAGTACACTAAATTTCCAGTACCGCGCAACTGACGCAAAGAATTTACACAGTAGGGACAGTCACAGCCAAATGTCTGGATTGCAGCATCACTTTCTTCCTCAGTAAAGTTCAACATAGCAATATTGTCATCTGATACTGATGTGACAATGCTTGAGGAACGCGTAGAGGCATAGGGTTGCTTTCTTTCCGAATCTCGAATGCACACAAAATCTTTTCCACCATGTGGGTTAGTGATACAGGTACGACCGTCTTGTGTGTGCATTAATCGCTGAGTAATACTAGCATGAGCAGGATTCAATACCGCCAACGTAGACATCAGCGACACAAAAATTGAGGAACTGGAAAGCAAATTCAAGATAACTTTTTTGTTCATAGATTTCCTTGAGAAAATTGTTTACTAGCTTAGGGTATTCGATTTACTTTCAAACTTCAAGTGAATTTCCTCTAAGAATAGCTAGCTTGACAGTTATTATCTAAGAAAGTTCTATATCTATCCAGTTAGTTTGAACAGCAATTAGTTGCTACAGCAGAATTCAGCAGCAAACAAGCTTGATGTCTGGCTTTAAGACCTAAGTAGTCTACTTTACAAAATTTAAATCCGCCTTATATCCCCAAAATAGTGATTGTTTATTGGATGTAAGCAGTTATAGCTCTTTGAAATCTTATGCAGAGTGATAAATCGCTCACTACGAACAAAAGTTATATTTTATATTCTTATATAAAATGGAGAACCGCGATCGCTATCTTTAAAGCTTAAAAATCTTAATCTTAACCAAAAGATAGTATAGATATTTAGCAATAAAGCTGATATAGATTCTCATTCTTAAATGTTCGACTTGTAAAAAGTTATTTTTTTCATTACATTTGGAAAAAGGCTCATATACCAAGTAATTTACTAGCCTAAACATAAAAATGAAACATAAACTACATTCAGAATCTTCAGATTTTTGCAACTGTGAACATGAGCATCACAAGAATCATAACCATGTTCATAATCATGAAGAGAGCCATAACCATGACCATAATCACGATCACGATGGAGAATTCAATCTGAAAAATGAGGTATTGCCTTTAGTAGTAATTTTAAGTTTATATGTGCCTGGTGTAATTTTTGAAAATCAATTACACAATACATTCTATTCAATAGGTGAATATCTGCTTTTCATTCCTGCCTATTTATTAAGTGGATGGAGTGTTTTACATACTGCCGGGCGCAATATACTCAGAGGTAGAATATTCGATGAAACATTTTTGATGACAGTAGCTACACTGGGTGCGATCGCAATTCATAAATTATCCGAAGCTGTGGGAGTCATGTTATTTTACAGAATTGGAGAATTGTTCCAAAATATTGCCGTTAGTCGTTCTCGTAATTCTATTAAAGCCTTATTAGAAATTCGCCCAGACTATGCAAATATTCAAACAGAGGGAGAACTAAAAAAAGTACCCCCAGACACAGTAAATATTGGAGATATTATAGTTGTAAAACCTGGGGAAAAGATTCCCTTAGATGGTGAGATTATAGATGGAAATTCACAAGTCGATACATCTGCATTAACTGGAGAATCTGTACCGCGAACAGTAAGGCTGGGAGAGACAGTTTTGGCTGGGATGATCAACAAAATGGGTGTGATCAGCATTAGAGTAACGAAACTATTTGATGACTCTTCCATTGCTAAGATTTTAGACTTGGTACAAAATGCCAAAAGTAAAAAAGCAGAAACAGAAAAATTTATTACTAAATTTGCCCGATATTATACACCAATAGTAGTTTTTATATCTTTAGCAGTCGCAATATTACCTCCTTTATTCATTTCTGGCGCAACTTCTTCAGAATGGGTTTATCGCGCCTTAATTTTATTAGTTATTTCCTGCCCGTGTGGACTGGTTATCAGTATTCCATTAGGTTACTTTGGAGGTGTGGGAGGTGCAGCTAGACGCGGGATATTGGTTAAAGGCTCTACTTTTCTAGATACTTTAAATGCAGTTAATACAGTTGTTTTTGATAAAACTGGAACCCTAACTCGCGGGGTATTTAAAGTAGCAAAAATAGTACCATCAAATGGCTATGTTGAACAAGGATTGCTGGAATTAGCTGCCAAAGTAGAATCGCACTCAAATCATCCCATCGCTCAATCTATCCGCAAGGCTTATGGTGGAAAAATCGATGATTTTGAGGTGAGGGATTATGAAGAGATAGCAGGCTATGGAATTAAAGCCAAGCTTGAAAATAGGGTAGTGATAGCGGGAAGCGATCGCTTACTTCGCAGAGAGAATATTGCTCATGATAATTGCCAGTTAGAGGGAACAGTTATTCATCTAGCAGTGGATAATATTTACGCTGGGTATATTGTGATTGCTGATGAGTTGAAAGAAGATGCAAGACAAGCTATTCATGCACTCAAAAGAATGGGTGTAGAGAAAACAGTAATGTTAACAGGAGATAATCAAGCGATCGCATCCAGGATTGCTCAACAGCTAGGCATAGATGCTTACGAAGCAGAGTTATTACCAGAAGAAAAAGTCAATGCTATTGAGAAGTTACTCAGTACTGTTGGTAAGCATAATAAAGTTGCCTTTGTTGGGGATGGTATTAATGATGCGCCAGTGATTGCTAGAGCAGATGTTGGCGTAGCGATGGGTGGGTTAGGCTCAGATGCGGCGATAGAAACTGCTGATATTGTGATCATGACAGATGCACCCTCAAAAGTGGCAGAAGCAATACAAATCGCCAGAAAAACAAGGCAGATTGTTTGGCAAAATATCGGTTTTGCGTTAGTAATTAAAGGTGTATTCATTGGATTGGGTATTTTAGGCGTAGCGACAATGTGGGAAGCCGTATTTGCTGATGTGGGAGTAGCTTTACTTGCAATTTTCAACGCAACTAGAGTGATGAAATAAAATTTTTGGGAAATCGGGAATCCGTAATTGGGAAACTGTAGAAGTTAAAACTGAAAAGCAATAATTGAATATATTGAACACTCCCAAATCGGATTCTCCCAGAGGTAGACTGTGAACCCATCTATTAAAGGTATCGCTATGGCTGCGTTAGCTTTACTATTAACTAACCCAGTAGTTGCATTACCCCAGAAAACCAATCAACCGCCAACCGATGCGCGATCACAACCCTTAAAAGACACCTTAATCGTTCCTGGCGAACGAGTTGGGCCAATAACACGCACAACCACCAAGCAAGATTTAGTCAAGCTGTTCGGTGCATCGCGTCTCGTTGATAAAACCATTTCTGGCCCTGAAGGAATGGGTAGTTTTGCAGCTACTCAGGTAAACCTAAATCAGGGACGTTCTTTGTTGGTAGTTTGGAGTGATAATACTCGTACCAAACCTGTAGATGTACGTAACCTGGGTTCAGCTTGGAAAACCCGCGAAGGTATCGGTATTGGAACCGAATTGAGCGAGTTACGCAAGAAGTTAGGTAACTTTAAACTCTATGGATTGGCGTGGGACTATGGCGGTACTATTTTGCTGGATAGTAGCAAATTATCTAGCTACCAGCGCAAACTCATCCTGCGAGTAGATACTGCTCCCAATGCTGCACAGAAATATGCCAATGACTACAAAGCAGTGTCAGGCGATCGCACTTTTTCTTCTAGCAATCCCCATTGGAAATCTTTGGGAATTAGGCTAGCAGAAATAATCGTTGTACTCAACCCAAGTCAGTAGTGGTACGCTAATGCTAAACATCATTTTGCTTGCTAAGACCTAAAAAAGCAATTCCGTAGGCAGCTTGTTTTGTAGTATATTCACTGTCGTTCCAACAGCTTTCTACTAGCTTAACTGCTGGAGGGCGACGGCGATCGCAACAAAAACTAGATGCACTTCAGGCAGAGTTTGACATCCGCAGCGAGAAGTTTAAGCAGATGAAGAAAGCTGTAGCGATTGAGGCTGGTACGGCAGTCAAGTTTCAATTAGAACAGCAGCTTCTTGATGAAGAGGCAAAACTGGCACATCTTAGCGATGAACTAGAGAAAATTGAGTCTGCATTGCAATCATGAGACTTATGTAAATATACAGTTATTTGGCGGATGAAAATTAGGATTGCCTAACCCAGGAAACAAGAAAAACATAGATATTAAGTTAATTGGTGTTTGTTTATACTATTTCAATTTTTTGTAGTCGTTATACTCATGACTTAGGTTCTACCTGGGAATTAGGAAGTGGCTTTGCCACTTCTTTTTATTTATCTGCTAGCGCAGTAAAAAATAAATTAAAAGTTAAAAGTAATTCGTTCAACTTTTAAACTTTATTAATTGTTATACCATTTGGCAAAATACCTGCTTGCTATAGCTACATTGTTAAGGGCGTACAGCTGTACGCCCCTATAGCCGATTCATTTGTTGCAAAGATTGTTGACAATAGGATGATTTTGTGAATGTTTAATTTACCAAGTAGTTTGACGGAATTCTAGTCAATAGACATGATCTTAATCATTACTCATTGTATCTTGCCATCTCTCACGCTTGGGCTTGCTCTCGACATCACGCGATCGCCCTTCTTGCCAAGTTCCCCACATTAGAGATTGCTGTTTTTCAACATGGTTAATAAACTGCATGATTGACTGATCTGCTTTGATGGGAGTTTTCAAATCAAACTTAATTGTTTGGACAATCTTAATATCACCCACAAGAAAGAACTTACCTGCAATCTTAGTCAGCCATAGTACAATTCGATTGCATAACCAACTAAAAAACCCTTTAGGCTTCTTAGTAATTAACAAGATTTGGCCTTCAGCTTTTCCCCCTTCGTGGAGGCGAACTGCAAACATCATGTGGACATGGAAGAAATCAGGGCCAACTGTCACAATGCCAATGCTACCGAACCAATAGCAAATACTGTAAGTTATGGCATTTTTATAGAAAAGACGGATGAGCTTGATCAAAAAGGAATTTTCTTGAATAGGTGTAGTGTTGTTAAAGATAATCGCATTTTCGTTCAGTTCCTGTCTTTCAAAAATAATATCTATTGGCAGTTTGTGAACTACATTGAGGTGTTGAGCATCAATCGCATTAATCATCACCACATTAGGGTGACAGTTCATTACAAAGTGAGAATGGATAGCAACATCACACTCTTTGTGTTCCAACTCTGGAACAAAAGGTAGGGGTTGTTGTGGTATTTCTCCAGTCCAAACCCAAATCATCCCGTACTTTTCAGCAGTGGGCCAAGTTTGTAATTTCAAGGAAGGCGGCGTATCTAAACATGGGATATCAACACACATCCCCTCAGCATCAAACTTCCAGTGATGGAAAAAACAACGTAGTCCATTACCCTCAACTTGGCCTTCAGCAAGGTGAGCGCCCATGTGTGGACAGTAAGCATCAAAGGTAACAACTCTTTTGTCTTTACCACGGTAAATTACTAGTTCTCTGCCCAAAATCGTGACAGGTTTTACTTCACCCACCCGCAGATTTTGAGAAGGTATTACCCAATACCATCCCTCAAGAAAACGCTCTGGATTATTAAAATTTTTAGGTTTACGGATTGAGCTAAAAGTCTGGGAGTTAAGATTCATTTTTATGGTTTCACTTGAGGTGAAGCAGTTGATCTAGAAGTAACATGATAACTATAAAAAAACAGTTACTTTCAGTACCATGACAAACATTTGCCCAATAAATAGAGCAAGTTAGAGAAGTAAAATATTGAATGGAATTTATTAAAAATGTTAAAATTAGACTTAGTTAAATATCAGCTTATGTAAGCTAATAAGCTGTAACGCATTTAACTTGAACATTTACATGAAGGCTGATGATCGATGACTGATGACTGATGACTGATAACCGTCAACAGTTAACACAAATCATCTGGTTAAGAATCAGGATTTTTATAGAGAAGAAACCACCACAACTCTAATCCAACCAAAGCTAAACCAGCGATCGCAACCCCAACTTTTAAACCCAAAGGTTGCTCGATACGGTGAAATTGGCTGGTTTGCTCTGATGAGTGGGCTGACATTTCTGCTAATGTTACACCTGATGATCCAGTGAGAAACATTAAAGCTGTAAGGCTTCCCCAAAGCATTTTTTTACTGAACATTTCCTAAATTACCCTGCAATTATGAGATAGCTTTTGGTTGAAAGTTACGCAATCTGAGGGCATTGCTAACAACAGAGAGCGAAGAAAGAGCCATTGCAGCGCCGGCAATAATTGGATTAAGTAACCAACCAAAGATAGGAAACAGAATTCCAGCCGCAATAGGAATACCAATGACGTTGTAAATAAAGGCAAAGAAAAGATTTTGCTTGATATTGTTGATCGTGGCGCGACTAAGTTGAATTGCTGTGACAATTCCTTGCAAATCTCCAGAAATTAGAGTGATATCGCTAGCTGCGATCGCAACATCTGTTCCCGTCCCAATAGCAATTCCCACATCAGCCTGTGCTAAGGCTGGGGCATCATTTATGCCATCACCTACCATTGCGACAATGGAGTGGGGGGATGAGGGAGAATAATAATTGTTTGGTTGCTCCCCCTGCTTCCTCATCCTCCCCTGCTTCCCCTGCTCTCTTTGCAGAGATTGGATAATCGCTGCCTTTTGATCTGGACGCACTTCGGCAAATATTCGCTGAATGCCAACTTGCTTTGCGATCGCTTCAGCAGTTTTACGATTATCTCCGGTGAGCATTATTACTTCTAAACGTAACTTCTGTAAAGCTTTCACTACTACTGTTGATGAAGGTTTGAGGGCATCGGCAATACCCATTATTCCTTGTAGTTCGCCATCTACTGCAATCAAAATGACTGTTTTACCAGCAGCTTCCCATGTATCTTTATACTGCTGGAGACTTATGGTGTTAATTCCCAATTCTGTTAACCAGCGTTGTGTACCAATTTGCACAAGACTATCTGAAACAAATGCTTGCACCCCACTACCAGCGATCGCCTGAAAGTTTCTGACCTGTGTTAAACTCACTTCTTGAGACTGGGCATATTTCACCACTGCTGACGCTAAAGGATGCTCAGAATTATGTTCCACCGTTGCTGCTAACTGTAAAAGCTTGATTTCATTACCATTAGCTGTACCGTTAACAGTCACAAAGTCTGTAACTGTAGGTTTCCCCTGAGTCAAAGTGCCAGTTTTATCTAGAACGATGGTTTGAATTTTGTGTGCTAGTTCTAAGCTGTCTGCACCCTTAATCAAAATGCCATTTTCTGCACCTTTGCCTGTCCCCACCATTACAGAAGTGGGGGTAGCTAAACCCAAAGCACAGGGACAAGCGATAATTAGTACACCCACCGTTGTCATTGTTGCTAGGGTGAGGTTGCCAGTGAAATTAAACCAAATAACGAAAGTGGCGATCGCGATCGCAATCACAGCTGGTACAAACCATCCTGTCACCTGATCTGCCAAGCGTTGAATTGGTGCTTTAGAACCTTGTGCTTGTTGCACTAATTTGACGATTTGAGCCAAAAATGTATCATTTCCAACTCGTGTTACCCGAAACTGAAATGCACCCGCACCGTTAATCGTTGCCCCAATCACCTCATCTCCTGGCTGCTTTTTGACTGGCAAACTTTCACCCGTTACCATCGCTTCATCTACCGTCGAAGCGCCTGTAATCACTTCGCCATCTACGGGAATCTTTTCACCGGGACGCACCAAAATCACATCGTTGATTCTGACTTCGGCGATGGGAACATCAATTTCTATTCCATCACGGATGACTCTGGCATCTCTGGCTTGTAGTCCGATGAGTTTGCGGATGGCTTCAGAAGTTTGCCCCCTAGCGCGATTTTCCAACAACCGCCCCAACAAAATTAAGGTAATGACAATGGCGGCAACTTCATAATAAATATGAGGTATCAAGCCCTGAGCAATAAAAAATTTCGGGAAAACAGTGACAAACAAAGAATATAGATACGCTGCACTTGTACCCAAAGCAATCAGCGTGTCCATTGTCGCTGTATGGCGCTTGAGGGATTTCCAGCCATTCCGATAAAAAGATCCACCACACCAGAACACGACAGGTGTTGTCAGCAGTAATTGTATCCAAGGATTTTGCAGGAAACTTGGAATCAAGGGTAAATTTAGCCCAGTCATCATGGGCAACGACCCCAAAAATAGGAGAATGCTGATTACACCTCCCACCGCTACCTTGAGAGAGAGTTGGCGTTGTAATGCCTGCCTGCTTGCAATCCCTGCATCATCTTCTTCGGTGAGCAATTCTTCCTGGAGTGAGTAAGAAGAGTATCCCGCAGCAGCGATCGCACTTTGGATTTTCTCTAAATTTGCTAGAGAGCGATCGTACTTAATACTGGCTTGCTCTGCTCCAAAGTTAACGTTGCAGTCGTTTACCCCAGGAACAGAGCGAATTGCCTTCTCGATGTTGTTGGCGCAAGCGGCGCAACTCATGCCTCGAAGTTTGAGTGTAAGAGTATCCATGCTGGAGATTGGGGATTAGGTATTAGGTATTGGGGATTAGGGATTGGACATTGGTTATTTACCCAGTCCCCAGTCCCTTTTCTTTAAACAACTGGATAGCCAGCAGCAGCCAACGCTTCCTTAATGGCTGTTTCTGATGCTTGAGTTTCTACACTGACAAGCTTGGTTGTTGGATCAGCCTGAACGCTAGCATTGGCATCGACTGCCTGAAGTGCTTTGGTGATGGTGCTTGCACAAACAGAACAAGCCATGTTGGGAACTGTGAGTTGGAGAGTCATAGATTTACGGGATAGAGTGGAAAAGCTAGCCAAGCCAAAATGGATGACTGGGAGATATCCTTCAACAGTCAGAAATAACTGGAAAGAGAGTCGCCTTGAATTTATCCTAGACTCTCCACTCGGCTAGAGAGTCTAGAGAATTTTAAAAGTTTTTAGCTAAACTTCAAATTTCTTTACAGCATCAGTACAGAAATCGCAAAAATGCAACAACTTGCTCAAGAGAGCAAACGCATCTTTTTAAGTGGTTCAATGGATGGTAACTGGAAACTTGCGTCTGAAGAATTGCTTCCCGATATTGAACTAGTACGCGATGGCGGACTGGCAACCATTGGCGGCAGCAATCATTTGTAAAAGTGCAGCGAGTTGATAAAGTCGAAAATCGCTCACTCGTTCACGCTTGGGGAAATTCTGCCTGATATGGGGCGGGAAGGTTAGCAAACGGCAGAAATGATACTGTGGCAAGGTTTAGCCTGGTATTGACATTTAGCTAAATAAAAAGCCCCTGGTCAACACCAGGGGTATCCATCTTTATTCCCTCAATTAGAATCGCATCTGTGAAGCTATAGTAAATCCGTATTAATGCGATTACCTCATAAGTTTGATGCTTATTTTGCATTCAGCTTAATTAGATGTGAGTTTACGCACCGTCAAAAGCTTAATCATAGGAATCCGCTTTGATTTCTGTTCGCACAGTGTGGCGCAGCCAGACTTGTTTATACCAATTCACAAAAATCCTGCCTGATACATATAGATTTCTCGTAGGGGCATGAACATTGTTGTGCCCTTACAAATAATTGATGTGTCGCAAACATTATTTGAATTGGTATAACTTTTCATCCTAGAGCTAGACGCGGCTGGTTTTCATGGTTACATACCATTAAACTGGGAATCTGCCTCACAGAACTGGAAACTGAAGAAAAAATGAGGTCGTGACCTAACTAAAGTTCTGGTATTCGTCATCATGTATGAACTAGTTCAAGCTGTCTTCAACGGTGATGAAAAAACTGCTTTACATCAGTTGATTTATACGTTGAGTGCTTCAGGCAAGCATTACTTCCTGAGAAATGAAATTTTACAAGCTTTTGCCGATTACTGTCATCAATCCCAAAAGCCAGCCTATTTTTACTACTCTTCTTCTGTTGGCAAACTGATACAGTACACTCACGAAATAATTCTCGAAGAACAAAGTACCTGGTTTGTGGTTCGCCCCAGGATTGCTAGTCAGGAAGTTTGGAAACTGACAGCCGATTTTAATAGTTTCGAGCAGATGACGCCTCAAGCGCTGCTAGATGTGAGCGATCGCCTAGTCAACCGCTACCAACCCCACATCCTCGAAATCGACCTCCACCCCTTCTACGAAAGTTCTCCAAGAATCGATGATCCCAGAAATATTGGTCAAGGTTTAGCCTTCCTTAACCGTTACCTGTGCAATCAATTGTTGACTGACCCCCAATATTGGGTAGAAATGTTATTTCAAGCATTACAGGGGTTGCAAAATAATGGAATTCGCCTGCTGTTGAGCGATCGCATTCCTTCAGGTATTCACCTAGCCAAACAAATTAAGCTAGCGCTGAAATTGCTGAATGAGCTTGAGCCTGATGAACCTTATGAAAAATTCCACTTCGATCTCGAAGAACTCGGCTTTGAGCCGGGTTGGGGTAACACTGCGGCGCGAGTTTCCGAAACCCTAGAACTCCTCGACCGACTCATTTACTCTCCAGAACCTGGCATCTTAGAAACATTTGTAGCCCGCGTTCCCGCCGTTTTTCGCGTCGTCCTCATTTCCATCCACGGCTGGGTTGGACAGGAAGATGTTTTAGGAAGAGATGAAACACTTGGTCAAGTTATCTACGTCCTTGAACAAGCCCGCAGCTTAGAAAACGAACTGCGTGAACAAATCAAACTTGCTGGTTTGGATGTGCTGGGTATGAAGCCCCATGTGATTATTCTCACCCGGCTAATCCCTAACTGCGAAGGGACATTTTGCAACCTGCGCTTAGAAAAAGTCCAAGATACTGAAAATGCTTGGATATTGCGCGTTCCTTTTGGTGAATTCAATCCTGAAATTACTAACAATTGGATTTCTAAATTTGAGATTTGGCCTTATTTAGAAAACTTTGCTCTAGATGCAGAAAAAGAATTGCTAGCTCAATTCCAAGGTAAACCTAATCTTCTTATCGGTAACTACAGTGACGGTAACTTAGTAGCTTTTCTTTTATCGCGCCGGATGAAAGTTACCCAGTGCAACATTGCCCATTCCTTAGAAAAACCTAAACATCTATTTAGTAATTTATATTGGCAAGATTTAGAAGACCAATATCACTTCTCGGTACAATTTACTGCTGATTTAATTAGCATGAATGCAGCCGAATTTATTATCACATCATCCTATCAAGAAATTGTCGGCACACCTGACACCATAGGTCAATACGAATCGTACAAATGCTTTACGATGCCGCAGCTTTATCATGTGGTTGATGGGATTGATTTGTTTAGTCCTAAATTCAACTTAGTGCCGCCAGGAGTAAATGAAAAGATTTTCTTTCCCTATAGCCAAAAAGAAGACCGAGATATTAAGCTTGGCACACAAATTCACGACCTCCTCTTTACCCGCGAAGACCCCCAAATCTTTGGTCATTTAGATAACTTTAACAAGCGACCAATCTTTGCTGTTGCTCCCATCACTTCAATCAAAAATCTCACTGGTTTAGCTGAATGTTTTGGTCAAAGTCAGGCGTTGCAAGAGCGCTGTAACCTAATCCTTTTAAGTAGTAAACTGCATCCAGATGAAGCTACAAACCCAGAAGAAGCAGAAGAAATCCAAAAACTCCACAACATTATTGAGCAATATCATCTCAATGGCAAAATTCGCTGTGTGGGGATGCGTATCCCTAGCAACAACATCGGCGAAGCCTACCGAGTAGTTGCAGATTCTCAGGGAATTTATGTCCACTTTGCGCGCTTTGAATCCTTCGGTAGGTCTATTTTGGAAGCGATGATTTCCGGCTTGCCAACTTTTGCTACTCAATTTGGCGGTTCTTTAGAGATTATCGAAAACCAAGAGAATGAATTTAATGTTAATCCTACAGACTTAGAAGGTACAGCAAAGAAAATTTTAGGCTTTATTGAACAATGCAATACTCAACATGATTATTGGCAGGAAGTCTCAGAATGGATGAGTCAGCGAATTCATAATAGATACAATTGGCATTTACATAGTAATCAATTACTACAGCTTGCTAAGATATTTAGTTTTTGGAACTTTGTTGCTCCAGAAAATAACGAAGCCAGAGATCGCTATATGGAAACCTTATTTCATCTCATTTATAAACCTAGAGCCGAAAAGATTTTGGAAAAGCACATGGGGGCTAATTTGTAATTCGTAATTCGTAATTGTGACTGAATGGGGATTTTGAGTCTATCAGGAGGTGTTAGAACTTGAAGCATTAGGCTCAAAGACTTATTCATCCACCTCTGAACTCGGTTCATCCACCTTTGAACTCGGTTCATCCACCTTTGAACTCGGTTCATCCACCTCTGAACTCGGTTCATCCACCTCTGAACTTGGTTAATCCACCTTTGAACTCGGTTCATCCACCTCTGAACTCGGTTCATCCACCTCTGAACTCGGTTCATCCACCTCTGAATCAAATTTCCCCATTCCCTACTCCCCACTTTATGCAAACAAAAGGTCATTCTCGCAATTTTATTTACACAGACTGGATTCTAATCGAAACCCAGTTTGACCCAGACCAATTACACTCTAAAGAAACCGTCTTTACAATCGGCAATGGATACCTGGGAACAAAAGGCAGTTTTGAAGAAGGTTATCCTCATGCATTACCAGCTACTTTTATCCACGGTGTCTACGACGATGTGCCGGTGGTGTACACTGAGCTAGCAAATTGCCCTGATTGGCTACCTTTGGTAGTGATTGTAAATGGCGATCGCTTCCGTCTCGATCAAGGTGAGATATTGCGCTATGATCGGCAGCTTGATTTACGCTACGGACTTCTCAGCCGTTATTTGCGTTGGCGCTCTCCCAGTGGAAACACTATAGATATTCACTTTGAACGCTTTGCTAGTTTTGCAGATCAGCATGTGTTGGCGCAACGCTGTCATTTAACGCCAGTAGATTTTGATGGGTTAATCGAAGTTCAGGGAGGTATCAACGGCTATCCAGAAAACCAGGGTTTTAATCACTGGGAAGGGCTAGACCAGGGCAAGACTGACCAAGGAATCTGGTTGCAACGTCGCACCCGCCACTCCCGGATTGAAATCGGTATGGGCGCAACCATGAAAATATTAGGCACTGAAGCATCTTTACAAGTCAGTACCGCACCTGGTTATCCAACCTTGACCACGACTTACCTAGCTAAATCAAAACAGACCGTAACCGTAGAAAAAATCGTGACACTTTTTACCTCGCGGGATACCGAAACACCAGTTTCAGCAGCTACAGAAAAACTCGCGCACCTGCCAGACTACGCAACACTACTAAAAGCCAATGAGCAGGCATGGGATGAAGCGTGGCAGCAAAGTGACATCCTTATTGAAGGGGATAGCACAGCTGCTTTTGCTGTTCGCTACAATCTATTCCAACTGCTGATTGCAGGGTCACGCCATGATGACAAGGTGAGCATTCCTGCTAAAACTCTTTCTGGGTTTGGCTATCGTGGTCATATCTTTTGGGATACAGAAATTTTTATGTTGCCCTTTTTTCTGTTTACCCAACCAGCGATCGCCCGAAATTTACTCAGTTACCGTTGGCACACCTTACCAGGAGCTAGACGCAAGGCAGCCCATTATGGGTATAAAGGGGCAATGTTTGCCTGGGAAAGTGCTGATACCGGAGATGAAGTGACACCACGTTGGGGACTCAATAGTGATTTTTATGGTGAAGACGTGCGGATTTGGTGCCGCGATCGCGAAATTCATATCAATGCAGATATCCCCTACGCCGCTTGGAATTACTGGCAAACCACTGGTGATGATGAGTGGATGCAACAGTGCGGCGCAGAGATTATTTTGGATGCCGCCATCTTCTGGGGTAGTCGGGTCGAATTCAATTCTGAGCGCCAACAATATGAAATTCGGGGAGTGATTGGAGTGGATGAATACCATGAATTCGTTCACAATAACGCCTTTACAAACCGGATGGCGCAATGGCATCTACAGAGAGCGATCGCAGTTTATGATTGGTTGGCTCACAAGTTCCCCGAACGAGCTACTGAACTAGAACAGAAACTAAAACTTACCCCACAAGAGCGATCGCACTGGCAAGATATCATCGCCAAAATATTGTTTCTCCATGATCCATTAACAGAACAAATCGAGCAGTTCGAGGGATTTTTCCAATTAGAAGATATCAACTTAGCAGATTACCAAGGGCGCGATCACTCCATGCAAGCCATCTTGAGTATTGAGAAAACCAATAAATGTCAAGTAATCAAGCAGCCAGATATTTTGATGCTCCTTTATTTAATGCGGGAATCAGCAGATTTTCCCTACAACCAAAAAGCATTGCAGGCAAACTGGGACTACTACGCACCACGCACAGACATTACTTACGGTTCGTCCCTTGGGCCGGCAGTTCACGCCATTTTAGCTTCCGATTTGGGCAAATCAGCAGAAGCTTACGAAGTGTTTATGCAAGCGTTAATGGTGGATCTTGAAGATAACCGAGGTAACACCAGCGATGGAATTCACGGCGCTACTGCTGGTGGCGTTTGGCAAGCTGTAATTTTTGGATTCGGCGGCATTCAACTAACCGAAAATGGCCCCGTAGCCAACTTCCATCTGCCTGATGGCTGGACGCGCCTGAAATTTAAACTGCACTGGCGCGGAAAATGGCACGACTTCGATCTACGCAAAGGACAAGTCACGTCGCTTCGCTCCGAATTCAAAATTCAAAATTCAAAATTCAAAATTAATGATCCTTATAAATAAATTTAGTGTCAACTAAAATATCTCCAACTTTCCCTCTCCTCAAATCCCCCCTCATCTCCCCCAATGCCCCATACCCCATCTCCCAACTCCGACCCCATGCCCAACATCCAAGGATTCATCTTCGACCTAGATGGTGTGCTAACAGATACAGCAGAACTTCACTATCAAGCTTGGCAAAAGCTAGCAGATGAAGAGGGTATACCTTTTAATCAGCAAGCTAACGAAGCGCTGCGGGGTGTATCCCGTCGTGCTTCACTGATGCATATTATTGGAGATAGACCATATTCGGAAGCACAAATCGAGGAGATGATGGAGCGTAAGAATCGCTGCTATGTAGAATCGATCCAAAACATGACATCTAAGGATTTATTACCAGGTGCGATCGCTCTCTTGGATGAACTACGACAAGCTGGGATTAAAATCGGTATTGGTTCAGCTAGCAAAAATGCCCGGACAGTAATCGAGCGATTGGGCATTGCCGATAAAGTAGATGCGATCGCTGACGGTTATAGTGTACAGCAACCTAAGCCAGCACCCGACCTATTTCTGTACGTAGCCAAGCAGCTAGGACTCGAACCAGCGCAATCTGTAGTTGTAGAAGATGCCGCAGCAGGCGTTGAGGCGGCTCTAGCTGGTGGTATGTGGGCAGTAGGATTCGGCCCAACTGAACGAGTTGGAGCCGCTCATATTGTTTTGCCCAGCTTAGAAGGGGTCAAATGGGCAGACTTAAGAGCCAAATTCAGCAATATTGCCAGACAAAAACATTCAGGCTCCAAAAGCTAAGATCGTCCAAGTAGGGAATTAAATAGGACTTACGCAAAATATCTCTCAAACTCTGATTTTTCCGTGCCGCGCCAGTTGCTACAAGTCGGGGAACCCGACGACAGTCGCCTCAAGTCGGGAAACCCGCCCACGGCGCTGTCTCCCCAACGCACTGGCTTCTCTGTGGCTCTGCGGTATCCTGCAGCAAGCCGCTTCTCTACGAGACGCTGCGCGAATGCGTCTACGTTATTCCGTAACTCATGCGTAAGTCCTACTAAAATAAAACGCAAGTTTAGATATCCAAATTAGGAGTCAGAGCGTGAATTTGGACACATGACCCAGTTGTTGAATGATGTATTGGTGCTAAGTCAAGATGAAACAAGCAAGCTAGAGTTTAATCCAACACCTCTGAATTTGGTGGAATTTTGCCGCGATTTGTTAGAAGAATTAGAACAGAGCGATCGCTTTTAGCAGTAAGTGCCAATGTACTCAATATCCCAGGAATGGGGTTGGGAATGTCCATCGTCAAGCAGGCTGTAGATTTACATGGCGGCGAAATTTTTGTCGAAAGTGCGATCGGTGCAGGGACTACCTTTACGCAGGGACTACCTTTACAGTTATTCTGCCATTTTCGACAAATTTGCATATATAGCGGCTTGCACTAAGAATTTTGCTGCGCTTTAATTTTAAACTCAAAAAGACGTACAATAGTCAATCACTTTTATTTATCCAATTAAAAATAAAATATAATTGCTTCTATCCTAAAAGGTCTTTAAACTGGAGTTAACCGGTCGACAATAAGTTGTTTGTAAAGTTTTTCTTAACAGTAGCTTAGGAAAACCAACTCAAATACTTTGTATATTTAAGTGTGAGTTTAAAATATTACGCCTGTGGTAATCTCTAACAAATCAGAATACGCACTTCTAGCCCTGTTAGAGTTGGCAACCTGCTACCCTAACGGTGAAGCCCTGCAAATTCGGGAGATAGCGGCATTGCAAGAGATACCGAACCGCTATTTAGAACAACTCCTAGCCACATTAAGACGTGGAGGTTTAATCAAAAGTATACGCGGAGCCAAAGGTGGCTATGTTCTGGCACGAGATCCCGGAAAGATTACAGTGTTAGATGCTTTTACTTGCATGGAAGGCTCAGATATTGTTGTCTCTAATTCTGAGCCAACTCCTAACACGGTAGAAGGTGAGCTAATTCAAGAAGTCTGGCAGGAAGCACGTCAGGCTGCTAACTCCGTTTTGGAAAAATATACACTCCAAGACCTTTGTGAACGAAGAGCAATCCGACAGCAGAAGGAACTCATGTATTACATTTAGAAAGGATGAAGTGGGAGAATTTTCATCCATCTTTAGTATGAAAATAATAATCTGTGAGGCTGTTATATGCCCGAAGTCAATTCTCAACAGCCCATAAATAATGCCGCTACTCTTGTGGAGAGTTATGGAGCGGGAAAACGGGGCTTTAGTAAAGCAGAACTGGGTAATGCTGATTTGCAGGGCATCAACTTGAAAGGTTCTGACCTCAGTTATACTGACTTGAGTGAAGCCAACCTGAGTGGTGCAAATTTGAGGGGAACTGACCTAAGCTTTGCCGATCTTAATCAAGCTAATCTGAAGGATGCTGATCTTAGGGGAGCATTGTTGATGTCAGCGAATCTCCGCCAAGCTGATCTCAAAGGAGCGAACCTGCAAAAAGCAGACTACGATCGCAGCACTCATTTTCCCCAAGATTTCGACCCAGTGAAAGCGGGTATGCAGATCAAATCTGAAAATTGATGAAATTAAGTTCACTGAACTTACTTGCCTCAAGATAGAAGATGTTTCTCCCAAAAGAGTTGTATTTTGGAGAAAAAGTCTATCTATGAGGTTGACAATGGAGGCGAAAAGTGAAACCCTCAACCGACGCGCACCCCTAATTACTGCTGGAATTTTTCTTGGTGTGGGTCTTGGAGGGTTTATTGATGGAATTGTACTGCATCAGCTCCTCCAGTGGCATCATATGCTTAGTAATATTCGACCTCTGAACAACACGGCGAATATAGATTTGAACATGGTATGGGATGGGTTATTTCATGCCTTGGATTGGGTATTCACCGTGATCGGAGTTGTCTTGCTATGGCGTGCCGGAGGGCGTGATGATGTTCCTTGGTCATCACAGACCTTTATTGGATCAATACTTATTGGTACTGGGTTATTCGACTTTGTTGAAGGTTTAATTGACCACCAAATTCTCGGTATCCATCATGTGAAACCAGGCCCAAATGAGTTAGCTTGGGATCTAGGATTTCTTGCATTGGGTACGCTACTTATTGTCATCGGCTGGATAATGATAAAAAAGGAGCCAGTAGTCAAAAGTCATTAGTCAAGCGATCACAATAATTTTACCGTCAAGTTAACTACCGTAAAGCTTGCCGTAGTTAGAAAAAGCGAGAGATAAGCACAAAGACTCATCCTCGCTTTTTGATTACCTAAGCTGTGAGAGTTGCAATCGCTTTGTCTACAGCTTCCAAGGCAGTGTTTACTTCCGCCTCTGTGACAATTAGCGGTGGCACAAACCGGACTACCTTTGGCCCGGCAGGTACCAGTAATACGCCCTCCTTGATGGCAGCATTGACAATATCTGCTGCGGTTAGTTGAATATCGGCTCGCAACTCCAAACCGTTGATTAAACCCCAACCTCGAACTTCACCAATGTGCTGAGGATATTTAGCTGCGATCGCTTTTAATCCAGTTCGCAACTGTTCACCCCTGTCTTGCACATTCTGCAAAATATTTTCCCGTTCCAATGTCTGGCAAACACTCAGTGCTACACCACACACAAAAGGATTTCCGCCAAAGGTGCTGGCGTGTTCCCCTGGTTGAAAAACATCACAGAACTTTTTGCTCATCATTGCACCGATGGGGATACCGCCACCTAAGCCTTTGGCACTGGTAAAGATATCCGGTTCAACGCCGAGATGTTCGTAAGCCCATAATTTGCCGCTACGCCCCATGCCAACTTGCACTTCGTCGAAAATCAATAAAATGCCAGTTTCATCGCAAATCTGCCGGAGCTTTTTGAAATAGGCAACATCTCCCGGACGCACACCGCCTTCTCCCTGCAATGGCTCAATTAGAATTGCTGCTACACGGTAATCGCCTTCATCCAACTCGCTAATCGCCACTTCTACAGCGTTAATATCGTTGTAATTTACGTAGTGGAAACCAGGCATTAAAGGATCAAAATACTTTTGATACTTTGGTTGTCCCGTGGCGGTAATTGTCGCCAAAGTCCGTCCGTGAAAACTGGCATTGGCGGTTAAAATAATTGGTTTTTCAATGTCTAATACTGTGTGGGCATATTTTCGCGCCAGTTTAATTGCGGCTTCGTTAGCTTCAGCTCCAGAGTTGCAGAAAAACACGCGATCGGCACAAGAATGATCAACAAGCCATTTTGCCAATTCACCTTGTTCAGGAATGTAGTACAAATTAGAGACATGGTGCAGCTTCTGGATTTGGCGTGTCACCGCTTCTACCATAACTGGGTGGGCGTGTCCCAAAGTACAAGTGGCAATTCCTGCTACAAAGTCCAGATATTCGCGCCCCTGTGTATCCCAAACCCGGCATCCAGCACCCCGTTCTAAGGCTAAGGGAAACCGGCCGTAGGTAGACATGACAGCTTCATTAAAGCTATCTGCATCAAAGGGATTAGATGCTACAGACCCTGAATCTGGGGGGATGGTGGCTTGGTCAACGAGAGTTTGTAGGCTCACTACCGCTCCTCCTGAAAGTTTTTCATTATATAGTTATTTACTAGTTTCCTAGAAATCCCTAAAAAATACTTTTTATTTAGCACAACTCGTACTTCTTCTTAAACTAACGCTTATATAACCTCAAACGCATGGCGGTGGTGAAAAAAAATTTGTACTCAACACTTGAGCAAAAATATCAACGTATCCAAAAAGAGTTAATGACTGGGGCGATCGCTCTTGGCGGTGTTTTCCTGATTGGCACTTTGTGGTATTGGCTAGTGGAGGGCTGGGCATGGGAAGATGCAGCTTACATGACAGTCATCACTTTAGCGACTGTGGGATATGGAGAGACGCATCCACTGGGTAGCCGAGGACGGTTGTTTACAATTGCCTTGATTTTGTTGGGTGTAGTCAATATCGGTTACATTGTCAACAGATTTACAGAAGCGATCATTGAAGGCTACTTTCACGAAGCAATTCGGCTACAGCAGCAGAGGCGGTTAATGGAATCCCTAACAGAACACTACATCATTTGTGGATTTAGCCGGACTGGTCGTCAAATTGCCAAGGAATTTCGGGCAGAAGACGTACCTTTTGTAGTGATTGATTCGGAGATCGAATCTGTACAAAGGGCGCAGATGGAAGGTTATACAGCATATCAAGGTGACGCTACCTTAGATGACACACTTTTGAAAGTTGGTATTGAACGGGCGATGTGTATCGTTGCAGCACTTCCTTCTGATGCCGAAAATTTATACATTGTTTTATCTGCCAAAACACTGAATTCGGCAATTCGGGTGATTGCACGGGCAAGTACAGAAGAGGCTTTGCAGAAGTTACGACGCGGTGGTGCAGATGAAGTCATATCCCCCTATATTACTGGTGGAAAGCGCATGGCCGCTGCGGCTCTCAGACCCCAAGTATTGGACTTTGTAGACGGGATTTTGACAGGTGCAGACCGTCAGTTGTATATGGAAGAATTTTTACTCGATCCGGCTTTTTGTCCCTTTGTAGGTCAAACTTTGCAAAAAGCGAGATTGCGATCGCAATCTGGGGCATTAGTTTTGGCAATTCGCCGTCTTGATGGAACTTTAATCGGTGGCCCCACTGGTGATACAGTGTTAATGTCGGGAGATCGGCTAATTGGTATGGGTACAGCAGAGCAATTGCGTAGCCTTAACCAAATTCTCGGCCCAATTGGTTCTCAGCAATTGCGTAAACCTAAGAATAATAGCTGATAAGGTTATTCGATGTGGGGCAAAAGAATTTATTTTTTTGGCGATAGCCACTCCAAAATACTAGATTTACTCTCTACTAAACCTTTATATACTAAAGCTTCTGGTGTCATAGACTGAATCGCAGCGTACAGCTTAGACCGTAACATTGGGTCTTTTTTAACTACACCACAATCTCTAAAATAAGTACGAATCGTAAAAAGTGCAGCTTCATACTCCGGTAGTCCCCAAATAACTTGTCGCTCAATTCGCAGATAAAGCTGGGGATGTTGTGAATCAAAGCTTCTACCTTGCCATTGGCTAACTGATACACCAGGCGGCGGTTCGGGATGGTGGTTAAGGCGGGTATCGGTACTCAAACCCCAAGCAAAGCGCACCATCGGTTTCTGAGTAATCATTGTATGAGCGATCGCACCTGCACGCCGATTAATTTTTTCCATCCCAGCCACAGGTGCATGAATTGTGGCGAAATCCTTACCAATTTTCTCTTCAGCTGACCAGTGGTTAGGATAGCAGAGATGAACTGCACCCAGCCAGTTGCTACCATCATCAGAACGACAGATAATTGTCAAGTCTTCTTGCACCTGTGCTGCAAGTGCATCAAGGGTAGAGGCGTAAGCTGGAACAATAAAACTACCCTCAACTTGCTGTAACTGCAACTCTGCATCTAAATAAAGAGTTTCTTTGGTAAGTTGGCTGTGGAATTTCAGAGTGTTATCTATTGACTTTTCGCAATAAAAATAATTTGGATGTTCTTGAGTGAGACGATTAATTATCAAACGAGCGATCGCACCCGCCACAGTTTTAGAATAATTGCAGGTTTGGTAGTACTTGCTCAACCGTTCCCCACGAGCTAAAAGTTTAGCCTGACGGTAGTGGGCAAAATTATCATCAATTTGAAATACCTGCTGATCAGCCTGAGCGTTACCAAAATAGGAACCAAAAGCCATCATCCCCGGCTTTACTTCGTAGCGTCCACTCATCAGAGGGAAGTAGTAAGCCGTACTATTAGAGGCTTCGACTGTCTTAGCTTCCTGGAAGAAGTTGTCTAAAGACACAGATTCTATGATGCTTGTTTTTTATTCTCCTCATTTCCAATATATATGAAGGGATAAGGAAGAAATAACCAATGCCCAATGAAAAATGACCAATGACTAATAATCAATTTCTTTCCATCCATGCATAGATGCTATGCCTTTTGTAACCCATTCGATCACAATTGGGGGAGCTTCTGATATCAAGATGCTAGGATAAACTGCTGTACCCCAATCGGGATGAATTAACACAGAGCATTGATTTTTAATTACTGGATAGTTAAGTAAAGCTTTGACAACTGCTGTGTCATCGTGGGGAATTGCACCAGGATGAGACAGTAAAGGATAGCCTGTACGAGGGTCGATTAAGTCTGTTAAATAACCGCGATCGCGCAGATTAAATGCTAAATCACAGCCAAATCTCATAAACTTTTCTCGCAAGCGTTCTTTCTCTGACTCTACTTTTGCTGTCTTTTCGACTAATTGATAACGTGATTGCTGCAAGACAATCACTACTCGTAAAAATGGCTGCCGTTTCCAATCTGGTAATATCCGTTCGCAGTTGGCACAGATATATTGACTGGGAGCATGAATTGAAATTTGAACCGCTTGTCCCGTTTCGCCAACTAAATTAATGGGACAGGCTTGCTCCGAAGTGTAAACTTTGGGATAGTTCACTAAATTGATTCGGCTTATACAAGTTTTTTAATTTAATCTACGGTATAGATGATACATCTTAAAAGTTCAGAAAAATCATCATTTTCCTATAATAAGTTACTTTTTTTAGAAGTAGTTGCTAATAATTTGATAATTTTAATCCGAATTTTATCCTTTATTAACCTGTTCTCATGAGATTTGCTGCGATCGCTGTAGGTATTGGCATAAATGCAGCGTGTGGTAGACAAGCGATGCCTATGGCAGACTATGTCTACGCTCCTGCAATCTGTTCGATCAAAATCCCAAAAAATTACCTCCATCTCTACCAATTTTCTGTAAACTTGCACTTAATGATTGCTCGTTTTCACTTGGTATACTTGGCGATTCGTTTAATAAATTATTAAGTGCAGCCTCATAGCGAAATGATATTAGACGATTTGCAGTCAAAAGCATAAATGGTCTAACTGCCAGCAAAGCTGGATTAAACAGCCATCTGGTAAGGCAAAGCGCGTCGCAATTTCGCCCAAAGGTGAGCAAAAAAGACAAAGGTAATCTTGTCTGCTTAGAAAAATTAAGCTCTTAGCCTAGTTTCCATAGCGCTCAATTAATTGAGTTTTAAAGAATTCACCGGCACTTCATCCCAAGAATCGACTGTCCGCAATTGCGCTACCCAACCTGCTGCCTTTTGCGTCTCGGTCAAATTATTCTTAAAGGAATCATGACAATCTTTAGCTTGAGATTCATTACAAGTAGCAATACAGGCATGAATCATCCCGGATGGATCAATTTGCTCATTTACCCAAATAGTCATGGAATATTCCCTCAAAAACTGTAAAAAACTGTAGCGAAAAAAGCTATTCGTTATTTTAGAACACTATTAAAGTCAAAAATTCTAGAGCAAAATTGGTAATAAGTAGTGAATTAATATTACCGATTACTCAATTCAGCTTCATCTAGTAGGCACATAGGATTTATCTCCTCTTTCGTAGCGACGGCGGTAGAGTAATTCTAACTGTCCACCATATTCTTGAATCCAGGCAATTTGGCGCTGGTAGAGTCGTCGGAAGGTATTGGCAAATAATAGTGTAAAAATTGCCACTACCAACCCTGATGCTGTGGATACTAAAGCTTCACTAATTCCAGATGTTACACCTGCTGTTTTAGTACCTCCCACATCTCCGATATTTAGAGAGGCAAAGGAGTTAATTAATCCTAAAACAGTGCCGAGAAGTCCCAACAGGGGCGCAAGACCAATAATTGTCTCAAAAATATTTTGGGAACGCTTGAGTAAGGGGATTTCGGCTTGTGCTTCACTTTCTAATGCCAAACGAAATTCTTCTGGTGTTGGCTCCTCCAATTCTAAAGCTGCTAAAAAAATCCGAGCAATGGGTAAATCAGCATTTTTCTGCAATTTATCTAAAGCACTAACTACATTATCAAGGCGATAAAGCTGTAGCACCTCTCGCACTACCTTGTTTTGCCGATTATTTATTCTTACCCAAAAGATGATCCGTTCGATAATCAGCGCCACCCCTAACAAAGAGAACGCCAGCAGAGGCCACATAACCACGCCACCTGCTGTAAACAGATTACTAATTTCCATCTACTATTTTTTAACTCATCGACAACGCTAGGTTAACAGATCGTTGAGATGGAGCAGTTTAATGCTGCATTTTAGCTACAGCACCTTTTGAGCTATTCTCAGTTTGACCGATCGCGATCGCAAGTTATTAAGAATTTCTTTTTAGCAGTAACTTTAACAAAGGATTGAAATGCCACCCTTACAGTCAGAACAAGATTTAGAAAATTATCCTAAGTTCATCAAGCGAGCGTATTCGCAGCAGTTCTGAGCCACAAGATGGAGCAGTTTAAGGCTTACAGCAACTTTTCAGCTATTCTCAGTTTGGCCGATCGCGATCGCGGATTCTTACTAATTTCCTCTTCTTGTGCAATAATTGGCTTTTTTGTCAAGACTTTTAACAAAGGTGAATTTCTTAAACCATGCTTCACCGGACGGTCTTCCAAACTGTGAAAACTGATAATCGCAATTCTGCCACCAGGGACAAGGGCATTTGGTCCTTTATCCAAAAAGGTTTCTAGAGATTTTAACTCGTCGTTGACCACAATTCGCAGAGCTTGAAAAACACGAGTAGCCGGGTGAATTCTCCCATAACGGTATTTCGGGGGAACTGAAGAAGCGATCGCATCAGCCAATTCTGTAGTCGTGTGCAACGGTCGCCGTTCTACAATACGACGAGCAATGCGCCGCGATAATCTCTCCTCGCCGTACTTAAAGAAAATATTGGCTAATTCTGCTTCATCCCAATTATTAATCACATCAGCAGCAGTTAGCGATCGCCCTCGATCCATTCGCATATCCAAACTTGCAGCTTGGCGAAAGCTAAAACCTCGTTCTGCTTGATCTAAATGGTAAGAACTTACCCCCAAATCAGCTAAAATACCATCGAAAGTATTAGGGGGAAACTCGTAGTCAGCAAAATTGCTATAAATAAATTGTACGCGATCGCTAAACTCAGCTAATTCTTTCCTTGCTGCGGTTAAAGCATCTTCATCTTGGTCAACAGCCGTTACTCGTACATCCGCAGCAGCTTCTAAAATTAAGCGACTGTGACCACCACCGCCAACTGTCACATCTAAATAATGTCCGCCTGGACGCACCGCCAAACCCTCAATTACCTCCCGACCCAAAACGGAAATATGGGAAAAAGCTAGTTCTTCTAAATCTAACGGCGTTTGTGAATCTGATTTCATCTTTAATTTTATTTTTGATAAATAAGGGACTTCCAGAAATTAAATTATTCAATTTTGGGAGCGACTATTGATCGTTAGATTCTTCCTCCCCTGCTTCCCCTGCGCCCCCTGCTTCCCCTACTCGCCAAAATGATGGGATATTTTTTAATTGGAAGTCCCTAAATTAGCTCCTGTATTCTGATTTCTGAATTCTTCTTCAAAAATCTAAATAGCTGTTGGCTGTATAGGTACCATTGCCTTAGACACGAACTTGTACAAGATTGAACAGGATTTAACAACATCAGGATTTTAAATGCAAAAAGAGATTACATGAAAAAAACCTGTGCCTCAATCCCTTGCATATCAAGCTTCCCTATAATAATTGAAGAGGTGCAACGAAATGAAATATCAATTACAACTCCTCGGCTGCTATCCTCTCTCCAACATAACCCTGTAGAGTCCTAATTATATAGATTGCCCCTACAAACCTCATTTTGGCAAACTAGATAAATCGGTTCTGGTTGGCATCTGGGCGATTCAATTCAAAATTTTCACGAACGGAGAACACGAAATCTATGACCAGACTAGAAACCCGCACTGAACCAATGGTGCTAAACATGGGGCCACACCACCCCTCAATGCACGGGGTTCTGCGGCTAATCATGACTCTGGATGGCGAGGATGTCGTTGACTGTGAACCAGTTATCGGCTATTTGCACCGGGGAATGGAAAAAATCGCCGAGAACCGCACTAATGTAATGTACGTTCCTTACGTCAGTCGCTGGGATTACGCGGCGGGAATGTTTAACGAAGCCGTCACTGTCAACGCCCCAGAACAGCTTGCAGGTGTTGCTGTCCCTAAACGTGCTAGCTACATCCGCGTCATCATGCTGGAGTTGAATCGCATCGCTAACCACTTGCTGTGGTTTGGCCCCTTCCTCGCTGACGTAGGCGCACAAACTCCCTTCTTCTACCAATTCCGCGAACGGGAGATGATTTATGATTTGTGGGAAGCCGCCACAGGCTATCGGATGGTAAATAACAACTACTTCCGTATTGGTGGAGTAGCGGCTGATTTACCTTACGGTTGGGTAGATAAGTGTCTGGAATTCTGCGACTACCTATTACCCAAAATTGATGAGTACGAACGCTTAGTAACTGATAACCCTATCTTCCGGCGACGTGTTGAGGGACTTGGTACTATCACCCGTGAAGAAGCAATTAACTGGGGACTTTCTGGCCCAATGTTACGCGCATCTGGCGTGCAATGGGATTTGCGGAAAGTTGACCATTACGAATGTTATGACGATTTCGACTGGGATGTACAGTGGGAAACTGCCGGTGATTGCTTTGCTCGTTACGTAGTGCGGATGCGAGAAATGCGCGAATCTGTAAAGATTATTCGCCAAGCAATTAAAGGACTTCCTGGCGGCCCTTACGAAAATCTGGAAGCCAAGCGTTTAGCCGCAGGTAAAAAATCCGAGTGGGACGCATTTGATTATCAATTCATCGGCAAAAAAGTTTCCCCCACTTTTAAGATGCCCAAAGGTGAAATCTACGCCCGTGTAGAAAGTGGCAAAGGTGAATTGGGAATTTATTTGGTTGGCGATGATAACGTCTTCCCCGCACGTTGGAAGATTCGCCCAGCAGATTTCAACAACCTCCAGATTGTTCCACATTTACTGCGCGGAATGAAAGTTGCAGATATTGTGGTCATCCTCGGTAGTGTTGACGTAATTATGGGGTCTGTGGATAGGTAGAAAATATCTATCTAATGTAAATATGTAAATACTTTTTTAGAGCAGTTGTATTTTAGTGCAACTGCTCTTTTTTTTACACTTCAGTTAAGCATTTCTTTCTTCTCTCCTTTGAAGCAATCGCCGGACTTTCTGAATTCCGCATCCCCCGCGAATTTAATAATTTATTTGATTTCCAAAAAGCCAATGAATGGAACACTATTTGTTAGTGAAGAACTTTTAAAAGCAATTGATAAGATTCACCGTTATCCTTTGCGACAGTCAGCTATTGATATTCTCAACCGTCAACTGAGATTAATCAGGTAAGCGAATCTGAGCAAAAAGCTTTAGCGTTAACTGAACTACGCTGTACATTTGGAGGACGTTCTTTAGTTCCCGATATTGCTGTATTTAACTGGTCACGGCTTATTGTTGATGAAGATGGGGAAATTGCCAATAAGTTTGAAACTTATCCAGATTGGATAATTGAAATTTTATCACCTGATCAATTTCCTAACCGTGTGATTGATAAAATTATTTTCTGTATTAATCATGGTACAAAATTAGGTTGGTTTATTGACTCTAACGATAAATCGGTGATGGTATTTCAACCTAATAAATTGCCAGAAGTAAAATATAATAATGATAAATTGACTGTTCTTGATGTATTAACAGATTGGCAAATAACGCCAGCAGATATATTTAGTTGGTTAAAGGTTAAATAGTTAAAAGGGCAGTTATAAACCGCGTCTACACAAGCAAGACTTACTTTGCGGGTTTCAAACCCTCAATTTAGCTCGTTCACCTCGTTCCCCGAATGTAGCGTTTTTCGTATGGATGCAATACAGTCTGACCTCACTTCCATTTCTCTCTCCTAAAATAAGAGAGGCTTTAAATCTTACTCCCCTTCCCTACAAGGGAAGGGGCTGGGGATTATGTCTGTATTGCACTCAACCCAGAAGCCCTATAGTAGGTCGGATTGAGGCTTTGCGAAACCCAACAAAGCTTTGATAATGTTGGGTTACGTTCCTCAACCCAACCTACACCCTGTGGAAAACACTTAAATTAGAAAGCAAACTTGAGTTTGAGAAAGTAAAAGCTTATTTTACTTGCGTAAAACACCAAAATGAGAAAGCAAACTGGGGTTTGAGAAAGTAAAAGCTCATTTTACTTGCGTAAAACACTGAAATGAGAAAGCAAACTAGGGTTTGAGAAAGTAAAAGCTTCTTTTGCTTGCGGAAAACACCAAAATGAGAAAGCAAAAGCTTCTTTTGAGTAAGTCAAAGCTCATTTTGAGAAAGCATTTCAGTATTTTGAGAAAGGAAACGGGCATTTTTATAAAGCAATTAAGCATTTTTATAAAGTAATCAGCAAATATACCTGACAATTAAAAATCATGATTGTACAAATAAAACCGCCGCTTAGAAAAATCGGTAATGTTTCAGTAATATCTCTCAAGCGCAAGAAGTCGGTTTAGGTTCCCATCAACAAGGTGTTACCGACGAAGCAGAACGTGCTAAACTACGCGCCGAATTCGATGGAATGATAGCCCATCTTTACGGTTTAACCGACGAAAATGAATTTAGCTACATCCTCACCACATTTCCGATTGTTAATGCAACTGTTAAAGAAGCAGCATTGTCAGCTTACCGTACCTTTGCCCCAATGTTTGCAAACTCAGAATTAGTCTCTGCTTAATCTCTCGTTCCTATACAGAACATGGAAACGAAGAATACTAACAGCATCACAAATATCTGTAACTATCAATACAAACTGAATTGTTACATTACTGCTTGAAGTATATTTATTGCCTCAAATTTTAGAAAAACCAAACATATTATTTGTAAATTTACAAAATTCTTAATTTTAAATTTATAATCTTAAATTTTCTCTGGTGTAAATTAAAAAAAATGAGTTTCTTAATAATTTCTTTTAAATTCACCGTTCGCGTAGCGTCCCGTAGGGAAGAGGTTGAATAATGTTATGTTCCGTTAAAATTGAATTGCTGCTATAAATACAAGAATGTATTTAAACAAGGTCTAATAAATTACTATATAAATCCGGCAGCATTTACTTAGTCGTCATAGTTAGAACCGTGCAAATTCATCCTCAATCGGAATTTAATCATAGCCGCGATCGCCCTGAACAGGGTTTGCAAAATTTGCTCGACCGCCTTGTTAAAACAATGCAGCGTGATGAGTTAGTCCGGCAAACAACCAATCAACTCAGAGAATCGCTTCAGGTTGATCGGGTGGTGTTGTATTATTTTTACAGTCAGTGGCAAGGGCAGGTGACTTTTGAATCTTTGAGTTCTCAAGAATTCTCAATACTTGGTTCCACTGGCCCAGATGATTGTTTTAACAACCAGTATGCTGCTTTATACTTAGCAGGACGGGTAAGAGCGATCGCTGATATTGAATTAGAGCCAATCGAGCCTTGTCACCGAGATTTTCTGTGCAATTTGCAGGTTCGCGCCAACTTGGTTGTACCAATTGTCATACCTAGAGGATTATGGGGATTGCTAATAGCACATCACTGTCAAGGGCCTCATTATTGGTCGCCATCAGATATAGAAATAATGCAAACAGGGGCACAAACTCTAGCAACAGATCATAATATTCTGGAGAGTTAAGTCACTGTGTATTCAAATCGCCTACAGTAAAGTAGCAGAAATCCTCGCCAGCACTGATTTTTCTAGTTAAGGAGAAAAAACTGTGAAATTTGGTTACACGGTTATTTGGGTAGACGATGTAGTTAAAACCGTTGAGTTTTACGAAAAAGCCTTTGGTTTAGTTCGTCGCACTCTCGTGGATAAGGGGCAATCTATCTGGGCCGAAATCGAGACGGGAAACACCACACTAGCTTTCTCCTCTAGTAGCGAAGCACAGAAGTTATTTCCTGGTGGCTGCCATCACAACGATGCTACACAACCACCGACATTAATCCAAATATCATTTATTACTCCTGATGTTGGCAGCGCTTACATGAGAGCGATCGGCGCAGGCGCAAAAACATTAGATGCTCCTAAAAGCCAGCCTGGGGGACAAATGATTGCTCGTGTTCGCGATCCTAATGGTGTGCTGGTGTCGTTGGTAAGTGGGTGAAATTCTTACAACTGAATTTAGTCAAGATAGCTTTCTCATGCTTGTGATTCAGTCAATATAGAGAAAGTCACTGCTTAAACTGTCTGTTGAAGACTTAGAAGTTAAATTGAATTCATAACTCTTAACTCTTGATTTTCCAATGGATTCAAATCCAGCATTGTGTGCAGCGATCGCAAATCACATTATCACCTCTCCACAGCAACGAATTACTTTTGCCCAATTCATGGAAATGGCATTATACCACCCTGAATACGGCTACTATTCCAGCAATGCAGTCAAAATAGGTTTTAAAGATAGTGATTTTTTTACCTCTCCCAACCTCTGTCCTGACTTTGGCGAGTTACTAGCAGAACAATTTTTACAAATGTGGGAGATTTTAGGAAAACCTATACCATTTTCTTTGGTAGAAATGGGAGCAGGTCAAGGACTGCTAGCATTGCATATCCTTAAATATCATCAACTGCACTACCCAGATTTTTTTACCGCCCTGGAATATATCATTGTTGAAAAGTCGCCAACTTTAAGACAAGAACAGCAGCAACGCTTGCAAGATTTCCCGGTGCGTTGGTGCAATTTAGAGGATGTACCACCAAATGCGATCGCAGGTTGCTTTTTTTCTAACGAGTTAGTAGATGCGTTCCCCGTGCATCAATTCATCTTAGAAACGGGCGAACTCCGAGAAATTTATGTAACCACATCACAAAACCTAACTTCCCAACCCCCTTCAAGTGAGTCTTCCTCCCCTCCCCTCATAGGGGAGGGGTTGGGGGAGAGGTCAAATTTTGCATTTGTGGAAGTAACAGGAGAACCTTCAACGCCCCAACTGGCTGAATATTTAAACTTAGTAGGAATCGACTTTACCCATGCATATCCAGATGGCTACCGTAGTGAAATTAATTTAGCTGCTCTAGACTGGTTGAGTATAGTAGCAGACCGCTTGCAGCGTGGCTATGTGTTAACAATTGATTATGGCTACCCCGCCAGCCGTTACTATAATCCCAGGCGATCGCAGGGAACGTTACAGTGCTATTATCACCATCGTTTCCACGACAACCCTTATATCAATATTGGCCGACAAGATATCACTGCCCATGTTGACTTTACCGCTTTAGAAATTTGGGGTGAGAAGTGCAATTTAAAAAATGTTGGTTTTATTCAGCAGGGATTATTTTTGATGGCGTTGGGGTTAGGCGATCGCATTGCAGCCCTTTCTTATCAACAGCAACCCCTCTCGCAGTTACTACAGAGGCGAGACGCACTACACCAGTTTTTAGATCCCACAGGGCTGGGCGGCTTTGGAGTCCTAGTTCAGAGTAAAGGTCTGGATAAGACAGAAATTACTCAACTACTAAAAGGATTGGCCCTGCCAGAGTAAAAATAAATTTGAAAAGTTAAAACTCTATTTAAGAATGCAGTATTAGTCTTATTTAGACTAGCATAACAGTGATTACTGTAAAGTTAAACACACTACCAAAGTAATAATTATGTCCACCCATGACCTGTTAATGCTAGTAACCTTACTTGCTCCAGGGCTTTTACTTTCAGTGATAATTATGGCGACTTTTGCTGCTGGTGGCTAATTGCCAGAGACATAAGTCACTAGTCAGTGAACAGTTATCAGTGTTTAGACATTGTTCACTGATAACTGATATTAGAATCAAACGATGGAACTACAACAGGCTACGCCTACGCCGTATTAAAGGAACGTGAAAAATGAAGGTGGCATTTCTGGGAACTGGACTAATGGGACTACCAATGGCTCAAAGGTTATTAGCCGCAGATATACAGCTAATTGCCTACAATCGTACCCCAGAAAAATTAGCACCACTAAAAGCAGCTGGAGCTGAAGTTGTTACACATCCCCGCCACGCCATTCGTGCTGCTGAGTGCGTAATCCTAATGCTTACTAATGCCCCAGCTATTTATAATGTGTTGCTTTCAGATACTGCTTGGCAAACTCTGGAAGGACGCACGATCATCCAAATGGGAACAATTACTCCCACAGAAAGCCAGGAAATTAGAGATGCAGTTGTTGGTGGTGGTGGTGAGTATTTAGAAGCACCTGTATTAGGAAGTATCCCAGAAGCAAAAGCTGGCAAGTTGAATGTTATGGTAGGGGCAGAGCCAGAACAATATCAACGACACTTAAAGCTACTCCAAAATTTTGGGACAGAACCTTTACTTATAGGACCAGTAGGATCTGCGGCGGCGCTCAAATTAGCATTAAATCAACTAATAGCTTCTCTAACAACTAGCTTTGCTCTGAGTCTAGCTTTTGTCCAGCGTCAAGGTGTCCATGTGGATGTGTTTATGCAAATCTTGCGCGACAGTCCACTTTACGCACCTACCTTCGACAAAAAGCTACAACGGATGTTGGATGGCAATTATGCTGATCCGAATTTCCCTACAAAACACTTGCTCAAAGATACAGAATTGTTTATCTCTGAAGCGAAATCCCGAAGTTTGGATCTCAGCAGTATTAAAGGTGTGCGGCAAATCTTGCAAACAGCCGTAAAAATGTCATTTGCTGATGATGATTACTCATCACTATTTTCTGTAATTAAAGAATGGGGAGAGTGATGGGGGAATAAATTTTCCTAGGGTAGCACAGCTAGCCGTGCTACCCTAATTAATCAGGATATTACTGTCCATTAATAGTAGTTGATGGAGGAAATGGTAGAGATTCCGGCTGAGGTTGAGGCTGAGGTGCTGGTTGAGGATTGAGAAATTCCTGCCAAGCCCTAATTTGCTCTTGTGCCGCACTGTAAGCAGCACTACCGCGTGGAATCGATTTTGCAATGTCCATCCCTCTAGCAATATCAGACTGACCTTGAGAGCGTGCTATTTCTAACAATTGCTGACTCCATTGGTCAATAGCCAGATTCGCATCCATACGTAAGATACTATTGTTTGAAACCCGATCCGCTAGTCGTATTGCTTCAACCAAAGCTTCTGGCGTGCCAACTGCCCCCACTTCCTGAGCTTTTCTCCAGTTTTCTCTAGTGCGAATTTGCCCTTGCCAGTCATTTATCGCAGCTTGTGCTTCTTGTGAAAGCGCCCTTCCTGACGATGCAATTTGTTGGGCTAGGCTAATAGCGGCGGTAAGATTTCCACTGTGAGCCAGTTCTTGCGCCTGATCTAAGTAGGGCTGGTCTTGAATTCGCTGAATTTTTCCTATCCAAGTACGAATTTTTTTCCGTGCTTCTGGATATAATGCACGACCTCTACGAATTTCGCTAGCCTGAGCGATCGCAGCTTGCAAGGAGTTAATATCGTCGAATATTGCTATCTGTTCGGCACGTTCTAAATAAGGCTGGTCTTCAATTGTCTCCACTTGGGCACGCCAGCGACCCATTTCTTGCCTAGCTTCTGTGGCGCGGGGGTTACTAGCAGGGATGAGCTGTACTTGAGCGATCGCTGCTGTTAAATTAGGGACTGTTCCCTCGCTAGCCAATATTCTCGCTTTTTCTAGATTGGCAACATCTTCAATTTCTAACTGCCAACGAGCAATTAGTTGCTGTGCTTCATTATACACTGGTCTGGAAGGATCAATCTGTTGTGCTTGAGCGATCGCAGCCTCTAAACCAGAAACGTTACCTATCCAAGCACTCCTTTTTGCGTCAGCTATGGCGATAAAGTCATCTGTTTCGCCCCGTAGTTTCGCAATTTCTGGAATTTGTCTAGCAATATTCAGTGCTTCATCTGCATCCTGCTTATCTAGTTTTGCCTTTGCCAATTCCAGCATTTTGCGTCCAAATGCGGGAATCGCTTCCTGAGCTTTTTGATAAATGTAGCTTTCTTGCCCAATAGACTCGGCTAACTTGATAGCTTCTAATAAATTATCAACAACTTTGCTGTTTGCTAAACTTTCAGCTTTTCCTAACTTATCGCCATCTTCCCGTGCTGTGGCAATTAGACGATTCAGTTGGTCGTATTTAGTACCCGCCCAATATTGATTGTCTACGCGCAGCATTTTGGCAGATAACATGAAGGCTGATTGCCAGCGTCGTTCCTTTACTTCTGCGATCGCACCATTATATGTAGCTTCTGCCTTTGACCAAATCGACTGCCATTTGTCAATTTGCTCATCGACTAATTTATAAGCTGCCACATCTTCGGGTATCTTACGAGCAGTAGCGATCGCTTCTTCTAAATTCCCAGTTTGGAAACTTTGATCAGCTAGCTTCAAAATATCCCGTGACCATTCTTCGATGAAACGATCAATTTCTCCATGCAACGGGTGATTTTGTGGTAGTTCCTTCACCAGAGCGATCGCTTGCAAAAGGTCGTTTACTGTCTGCTTAGAAGCCGCCAACTGAGCGCAGTGTAGCCGCACAGAAGCACTAGCTAGGGGCCAGAAAATCGAGGGGCAATTAGGGGCAGTGGGCAACTTTAGGAGCATTGCAATCGACAAGAACCCTACACTGCCGGGAATTAACATTAGCAGTACTGACCACAACACCCAGCTTTTCATCCAGCGTGGCAATTTACCAACACTTCTGCTGAGTTGGGTAGTTTCTTCTGAATGACTATTTATAGGTAATCCTTCTCTACGAGACGCTTTGGGTAGTTTTTTTCCCCATAGGGGTATATCGTTTTTTCGCCGCTTCACTGACTTGGAAGTAGAACCAGTAGCTGGGACATCAAATGGCTGAGTTTCACCGAATTGCTCTGTTCGGGATAATCTTTTGTTTTGATCTGGCTCTCTTCCACTGGCTGAAGACCAACTGTCTGGAATATCCCGCTCTGTCATCTCTCACACCAAAATAATTGAATAGCGCTCTGCTTTAGGTCGATAATTCCATTGTTGACATAGTAACTTTCTGATGATTAAAAAGCTACTTTTTTGAGTATATCTCTCCACAGAGTACCATTAGCAATCTAAAAAATCAGTGCCCTTTTATACGTTATCCTGAAACGGTAGATTCAGCTTGCAAATCGGCAATTAGTTGAGCTAATTGATCGCTACTTGCCTGGTAGACGTTGCCGCAAAACTCGCAAATTGCTTCAGCACCATCATCTTTAATAATCATATCTTGCAGTTCGGCTTCTCCTAAAATCTTCAGTGCCCCCAAAACGCGATCAAAAGAACAACCACAGTGGAAACGCAGCATTTGCCGTTCGGAAAAGATTTCCAGTCCCATGTCTCCCAGCAAGTCGTTAAAGATTTCAGGTAACGTCTTACCAGCTTGCAACAATGGCGTAAATCCTGCTAGACCAGCAACCCGTGATTCCAACGTTTCTACTAGGGCTTCGTCTCTGGCAGCTTTGGGCAATACTTGTACCAGTAATCCTCCAGCCGCAGTTACTCCACCTGCTCCCACGAAGACACCTAAAACTAAAGCTGAAGGTGTTTGTTCGGAATTTACTAGATAATGAGCCACATCATCGCCAATTTCGCCAGAAACTAGTTCTACCGTACTAGAGTAAGGATAACCATAACCGATATCCCGGACAACGTAGAGGTAGCCGTCACCTACTGCGCCGCCAACATCTAGCTTACCTTTGGCATTGGGAGGCAATTCAACCGATGGATTTGCCACATACCCGCGTACCGTCCCATCTAAGCCTGCATCTACCAATATGCCACCCAAAGGCCCATCGCCCTTCACCCGGACATTGACCCTTGACCCAGTTCGCTTCATACTAGAAGCCATTAATAAGCCTGCTGCCATAGTCCGACCCAGTGCTGCCGTTGCCACATAGGAAAGCTTGTGTCGCCCCCGTGCTTCTTCTGTTAAACGTGTGGTGATCACACCTACGGCACGAATTCCACCTTCGGCTGCTGTTGCACGAATTAACTGATCCGCCATGAATAACCTTACATTTCTTAACAAGTTCACTTTTTCTATTCTAAGTTCTCCGCAGGTAGAAAAGTGATGCCGTAATAATCAGTGATTGTATTTGCAATATTAGAAATAGCGATGTCTCACCTTTAGGTAATCCTATAAAAATGCTGGGTAATTTTCAACAAAGCCAACTGCGGATCGAAATTGAAGCACCAACAGATGCAATTCGTGACAGTCTGCTGCATCCCGCACAACTAGAAAAATGGCTCTTAGGGCAACGCTTTGCGCCAGGAATGCCAGAAGAGCTGCTTCCAGGATTCCAGTTTACTACCTGGACTGGGCCAGTTGCGATTCATCATCAAGTAGATGTTGTCAAATCAAACTGTCTCCGCTTGGTACTTAGTGGAGGCATTGACGGGTTCCACGAATGGTACTGGGGAGAAGGTTGGGTACAGTCCCGCTTGGAAGGAGTTTCGCTTTTGCCTTTGAATTTGGGCCAAACAGTGAGTTTGTTAAGCTTGCGTCAGTTTTTGGCAACTCAAGAGCGTTGATTTGAGTAAAGGGATTGGGGATTGAGGATTGAGCATTAGTTATTCTTTACGTCCCCAGTCCCCAGTTTATGAACCAGAAATAATACCTACAATGATTTTTACAAGCATAGATAAATCTTCTGGAACTTGATAACGTTTCTGGTCTTGAGTCACCAAACGATTTGCACGATGGTAAACCCCAAAACGCCAGTCTTCACCAGTCGTAACTGCACCATATAGAAGTTCAGATGTGGATGTAGTCCATTGATCAAGCGCTATTAATTCAACAGCAAGTTGAGTAAATCCTCGCACTAAATCTGATTGTTTGGCTTCGATTACTAATAAATTTTGAGGTGCTGCAATATAGTAGTCGAGAGTTCCTTTCAGATAATTATTGACAGCAATAGAATATTCTATATTGAGTCTCTGATTAGTTAAATTGCATACTTCAAACAAAATTGGGCCAATTAGAGCTTCGCGTCTAGTAGTTTCATTAACTAAATCAATATGAGATAAATTACGGTAAAGTTGCTGTTCTAAAAAATGTATGTCTACAATTTCCGATGATTCAGGTAATGTAAGATTTTTTCTTTCAATAGTACAATTTAATTCGGCTAGAATATCATCAATTGTGAAAGGCAGTTCAAAATATCGGCTGAAAGTATAAGATTCACCAACTTGGAGAATGCGGCGGTAACTCATAAAAAACCTAAGCCAAATTTATCCTCCTATTTTATGCCTACGGCATAACATACACCACAGACTACGGACGAATAGCGATCGCCCCCGCATTTCCCATCCGCTGATATCGGTTCATGCTAATTCAGCAACGGCTTCTGCCTCTTGCACTTCTGTCTGAGTTGTACTTCCCCTGTCTCAATAGTTCCGTTGGTTGCGAGTGCGATCGCCTGTCGCATTGCATTGAACTCAGTAGCGCTTTGAGTTATGCATCGATTTGCGATCGTTATAACGGACTCTGCCAGATATTGCTGTGTTCTCTTTAAATAAGCTTTTTTGCAAAACTCCCATAAGTTGGTGTTTTCGCCCTCTAGGGTGAAAGCGATCGCTTTTGCTTTTATTACTAACTAAGTGCCTTGCCTATAGGAATCCGAGTTGATTTTTGAAAACATTCTAACATACGTTTATTAACAACCAACAAACTCTACTGGTTCGTATAATTCTTCAATCAATGTGAAAACAGTCACTTTGTTCGTTAATGGATCGACAATCCAATACTCTGGAATATTTAAAACGTTATACTCAACTCGCTTGGCTCGATAATCTACAATCTTTGTTGACTCACTGACGACTTCTACCACTAACAAAGGGGGTGATTCGTTGAGTTCAATAACTGCCTCTCGGTTTCTCAACTCTCGCCATTGAGGTAATAAAATTACAACTACATCTGGAATTCTTGATGTATCCCATCTGCCAGCACGGGGAGAACGAACACCGATAACCATTTGTTTAGAAGTCCAATCCAACTTTAGCCGGAGAATTTCTGCTCGGAAACAAACATTGATAAATTCTGTTACCGCCCCATGTTGTCCACTTCCTAGACTCATGGGAATTAATTCTCCATTGACCAATTCATAGCGCGTATCAGTGCCATCATCATAAGCTAGATACTCTTCAAAGGTTAGTTTTGGGGTGGTTATATTCATTGCTTCCCCTTACAAATTTTTACCTTGGTTTGACAACTAACACCGAACAATTAGCCTCTTCTACAACTTGACTGCTAACAGAACCCTGGACAATTCGCTTCATCCCCATCAATCCCCGGCTGCCAATTATAATCAAGTCAATTTTGTAAATATTGGCAAGGCGAATAATCTCTTCGGCAGGATCACCAGTTACCATCTCTAACTCACTTCTGACTGATAATTTTTCCTGATAGGATTGCAGCTGTTTTTCAATCTGAAAATAAGAAAAGGTTGCCGGCTCTGGCTGAGGACGATCAGCGGGTAGTTCCATCTCTGACTCTGGCGTAAGAAAGACATGACAAAGAATAACTTTGGCATCTTTTGATAACGCCAAATTATCTAAAGTCTGAATTACTCGTTCTGAAACTTCCGAACCGTCCAGAGCTACCAAAATATTGTTTAGCACCGCTCTCGTCTCCTAAAGAGTAGACCCCTTACATAAGTATGTAGCAAAACTTGTTGGCAGCTACACTAAATTATTTTTTCATCTACCTACTTAGTTTATATTCGAGACTGTGCTATTTATTGATCGGTTTCACCCCACTTTGATACTAGTGGGGTGCAGCAACTGATGTAGAGAATATTTTCGCCAGTTCTTTGGGGAGGGTTGCCCTCCTCTGAACTGCTAAACTGATACGCGCCTAAATTGTATAAACACTCTTTACGTTCGTTAACTGTTAACTGTTGACGGTTAACGGTTATCAGTCATCAGCCTTCATGTAAAAATGTTCAAGTTAAATGCGTAACAGTTTTGCTGGCTTATTATGCAAGTAACTCCTTCCTTAAATAAGCCATTGGATTAGGTGAGCAATGCCCAACTTGTAGACGCCCGCCAAAAAACTATTCCAAATTACTCTTCTTGCTGAATTCGGCGCCGGACTGAATCAGCATGGGAAGGTAAGCCTTCTGCTGTTGCTAGCACATCAATGGCACTAGCCACATTTTGCAGCGCGGTTTGGGAATATTGAATAATGCTAGAGTGTTTGAGAAAAGTTTCCACCCCTAATGCCGAGGCATAGCGGGCAGCGCCAGAAGTTGGCAAGGTATGGTTAGGGCCTGCCAAATAGTCTCCTACAGCTTCTGGTGTGGAATAACCCAAAAAGATTGCCCCAGCGTGGCGAATCTGTGGTAAGAGCGCCCAAGGATCTTTAACTTCTAATTCCAGGTGTTCCGGGGCAAATTCATTTGAGAGTTCTGCTGCTGCTTGGAGGGATTCTACAAGGACAATCAACCCATAATGAGCGATCGCTTTTTCTGTGTCTATTCGCCGTGGGTGATCAACTAGCTGTCTTTCCAAGGCTAATTGCACGTTTTTCGCTAAAGCCGCATCTGTCGTCAGCAAAATCGCTGCCGCCATTGGATCGTGTTCGGCTTGGGCCAGCAAGTCAGCAGCTACATGCACCGGATTTGCGGTTTCATCGGCAATCACCAGCACTTCGCTGGGGCCTGCCAAAGAATCAATGCCGACGGTGCCATATACAAGTTTTTTCGCTAGGGTGACATAAATGTTACCAGGGCCAGTAATCACATCCACTTTCGGAATCGTTTCTGTGCCATAGGCTAAAGCTGCAATCGCTTGTGCGCCTCCAATGCGATAAATTTCTTGTACTCCTGCTTCTTGGGCAGCAACTAAAACTGCTGGATTAATTGCACCCCCTGGACCTGGTGGTGTTACCATCACCACGTGAGGTACAGCAGCAACATGAGCCGGAATTGCATTCATCAGCACTGTACTGGGATAGGCAGCGCGACCACCAGGCACATACAACCCCGCTCGGTCTACGGGAGTATAGCGTTTGCCTAGCACTATTTCATCGTCGCCAAAGTGTACCCAGCTTTTCGGTACTCGCTGACGATGAAACGTTTCAATTTGGCGGCAAGCTAGCCGAATTGCGCCCAACAACTCTTTTGACACCTGCTGATACGCTGCATCTAGTTCCGAGCCTGTAACGCGAAGTTCTTCTGCTTTGAGGGTTTGTTTGTCAAATTCTGCTGTGTAATGCAATACAGCTTTGTCGCCTTGGCGCTTCACTGCCTGCAAAACTTCCCGCACAGTTGCTTCTTTATGAAGCACCTGTTCGTCATGGGTGCGATCGCAGATCCGTTGTAGTTCGGCTCTGACGTCTGCCTGCTGAGTAATGATTCGCAGCATGGAGTAAGGACAATGCCAAAATAATTATAATATTCATACCTGAGATTTAGTATTGCTCTTGACCCACTGGGGTGTGGAAGCTGACTCTAATTCTCTTCTCTAGCTTAACCTGGATTTTTTTGATACTCTCAAGCTTGCCAGCAGATGGTTTGCTTAAGAAGGCGACTCAATTACTCAGTTCCACCAGCCTCTGTAGGCTAGTAGCAGGAAGCAGGCGTGCCAAGTCCCGTTACCCTTATTCCCTTTACCTCACTCCTTACGGGGTGGAGGTAGTTTGTTTACACATCCAATCCCCCATATTTACAGGGGTTAGGGTCTGAGTAGAATTTTTACTTATTTTTTCCTAACTTTTAGTAGTTAACATCTGTACAGACACGATAATATAATATCGATTCTATACTTATAAACCCCTGAAACTTTAGCTATTTACGCTTCCTTGCCTTTTAACAATACATCTTTAGGAATATATTCATTGTACTGGCAAATTGCATTGCTTAACTAGATGATGAATTTAGAGTCACCATTTTACTTAGATGTACCTTAATTTTAACGCATTTCTTAAATTGACGACACACCAAATTAAAGACTGAAGATTAGGGAGCGAGGGTTAGGGACTAAATTCTTCCCCAATCTCCACCACCAAATTACCAATTATTTTTTTAGGAAATTATAACATTGGTAATTTGAATGCTATATTAGTAAGTCTAGTAGTGTGTGTACATATTAATAGTATTTTTGGAATTGACTGTGGCGAATACAAAGTCTGCTCTCAAGCGTGCCCAAATCGCAGAACGTAACCGACTGCGTAACAAAGCTTACAAATCAGCAGTCAAGACGCTGATGAAGAAATACATTAATGCTGTAGCTGTCTATACAGCTAATCCTACCCCAGAATTAAAACAGGAAGCACAGGCTCGGTTATCCGAGGCTTACGGCAAAATCGATAAAGCGATCAAACGGGGTGTCCTTCACCCCAATAATGGGGCTAGGAAAAAGTCGAGATTGGCTCATAAACTAAAACCCCTAACTCCAGCAGTTGCTGAATAGTCATTGGTGAGTAAGTGCGCTCCACGGAGCCACTGTGTTACGAATTTGTTCTAGTAAGTGGTGTGAAATACCAAAAGTAATGGCAAGCCAGTGCAGTTTTGAGGGTTTCCACACCACTTGCTGTATGTCTCTTAAACTCGTCCAGGGTAAGGCTATCCAATGAGGTGCTGCCTTAGGATCTGCCCAATTAAAACAATTGGCGGACATCGTTTCTCTATTTGAAGCTTGGCGATCGCAAAGCAGTGACTAGTAGGAAAAAGATTCACCCGGAGGGTCATTTATCCTTAGTCGTGACAAGGGCTAATAATTTATGACCAATGGCAAAGGGCAAAGAATGCAACTGATAGACACGCACGTTCATCTCAACTTTGATAGTTTCCAGCCGGATTTAGCAATAGTGCGATCACGGTGGCAAGAAGCAGGAGTAGTACGTTTAGTACATTCGTGTGTTCACCCAGAGGAGTTTTCTAGCATTCAGTCTATAGCGCACGAGTTTCCCGAAATCAGCTTTGCCGTAGGGTTACATCCTTTAGATGCTGATAAATGGAATAACGAGACAGCCGAGAAAATCAAAACTTTGGCCAGTTCTGACTCTCATGTAGTAGCAATTGGGGAAATGGGGCTGGATTTTTACAAAGCTGATAACTATGAACATCAGCTTATGGTATTTGAGTCACAGTTAGCGATTGCATCTGAACTCAACTTACCAGTAATTATCCACTGCCGCGACGCTGCGGTGGCAACCAGAGAAGTGTTGCAAAAATGGCGGGAACTCAAAGGAGAAAGAGTGCGGGGCGTCATGCATTGCTGGGGAGGAACGCCAGAAGAAACTCAATGGTTTCTCGATTTAGGGTTCTACATCAGCTTTAGCGGGACTGTAACGTTCAAAAACGCCAAAGCGATTCAATCCTCTGCTGCGATGGTGAGTAGCGATCGCCTACTAATTGAAACAGACTGCCCATTTCTCGCCCCAGTTCCGAAACGGGGCGAAAGGCGTAACGAGCCTGCCTACGTGCAATACGTAGCCGAGCAAGTAGCTAAATTGCGTCAGGAAACGGTAGAAGCGATCGCCCATCAAACCACCCAGAATGCCTGTGAATTATTTGGTCTGTCAATATAAAGTGTGCTTTAATCTATTTTATTCAGTTGTGCTAAAAAAAATAAAACTCTAGGAGGGAAAATATGGTAATATTATTCCCTCAAAAACATTTTGCTTGCGCCATAATGATAAAGGAAGGAACCTAAAATTTCTGAGCCTAATTTCCCGTACTGTTATCGGCTTGGCCATCCTCCAAATCTCTACAAGCGGATGCTCTCCACACATGACTAACCGTGCCAACCCAGGTTGAGCTAGATTGCCCAACATCGGCTTGGTATCTATCAAACCTATACAAAATCGTTAAACGAAATTGCCTTGTGAGTACAATCCAGCAAAATGAAGTGATTCTGATGCAAAGCCGACAAGCTGCGGATCATTCCCTCAGTCTTAGGATATTTAAGATATCACTGACAGTATAAATAGCGTGGTCGATTTCAGGCACACCGTATAGAGCTGCGTCAGAAAATTAACGCGCTTTTTGGAGGGGAAATGAAGAAAGTAGATAAAACTCAGGAATATCTCAACTGTATATTCTTGTTAAATCAAGACTATGGTGGTTTTTTGGCGTTTGAGTCCCCGATTCCGGGCGATTACCCCCTTGTCCAAATTGCTCATTCCAGCTTTAATGGCTGCGTTTGGCCACATATGCTATTTACAGGTGTGTAAGAAGAAGCTCCCAAACAGTTAATGACACTTGCTAGCAGTGGGAAGCGTTAAACAGCAGTGTCTAAGTAAAAATTTAACCAGGTTGACAAAGGTAGAGGCATGACCAAAGAAACATACATGGAACCCGCCTTTCTATTGCCCGACTTGATTGAAATCCAGCGCTCAAGCTTTCGCTGGTTTTTGGAAGAAGGGCTGATAGAAGAACTTAACTCCTTTAGTCCTATTACAGATTATACGGGCAAATTAGAACTGCACTTTTTAGGACATAACTATAAACTCAAGGAGCCAAAGTACAGCGTCGAAGAAGCCAAACGGCGGGATAGTACATACGCAGTCCAAATGTATGTCCCCACACGCCTGATTAACAAAGAAACAGGTGAAATCAAAGAGCAAGAAGTATTTATTGGGGATTTGCCTTTGATGACCGATCGCGGCACGTTTATTATTAACGGGGCCGAGCGGGTAATTGTCAACCAAATAGTGCGATCGCCAGGAGTCTATTACAAATCAGAAATAGACAAAAACGGGCGACGTACTTATTCAGCTAGCTTAATTCCCAACCGGGGAGCATGGCTGAAATTTGAAACAGACCGTAACGATTTGGTGTGGGTACGCATTGACAAAACCCGCAAACTCTCAGCACAGGTACTCCTAAAAGCTTTAGGTTTATCAGACAACGAAATCTTTGATGCCTTACGCCACCCCGAATATTTCCAAAAAACCATCGAAAAAGAAGGGCAATTTTCTGAAGAAGAAGCCCTGATGGAGTTATATCGGAAACTGCGTCCTGGTGAACCACCCACAGTATTAGGTGGACAACAACTCCTAGACTCCCGATTCTTTGACCCGAAACGTTATGACCTTGGTCGCGTCGGACGGTACAAACTCAACAAAAAATTGCGCCTTTCTGTTCCCGACACAATGCGCGTGTTGACTGCTGGCGATATCTTGGCAGCTGTAGATTACCTAATCAACCTAGAATATGACATTGGTAATATCGATGACATCGACCACTTAGGGAACCGTCGGGTGAGAAGCGTCGGTGAATTGCTCCAAAACCAAGTGCGGGTCGGCTTGAACCGTTTAGAAAGAATTATTCGAGAACGGATGACTGTATCCGATGCCGAAGTTCTAACCCCCGCTTCCTTGGTGAACCCCAAACCATTGGTAGCAGCAATTAAAGAATTCTTTGGTTCCAGCCAGTTAAGTCAGTTCATGGATCAAACCAATCCTCTCGCAGAACTGACCCACAAACGCCGCCTGAGTGCCCTTGGCCCTGGTGGTTTAACCCGCGAACGTGCTGGGTTTGCAGTGCGGGATATTCACCCTAGTCACTATGGACGCATTTGCCCCATTGAGACACCAGAAGGCCCCAACGCCGGATTGATTGGTTCCTTGGCAACCCATGCGCGAGTTAACCTGTACGGCTTCTTAGAAACACCATTTAGACCTGTGGAAAATGGGCGAGTCAGATTTGATCTGCCTCCAGCTTACATGACAGCCGATGAAGAAGACGATTTACGGGTTGCTCCTGGGGATATTCCTGTAGATGAAACTGGGCACATTATTGGGCCACAAGTGCCAGTGCGCTATCGCCAGGAATTTTCCACCACAACACCAGAACAGGTGGACTATGTAGCAGTATCTCCCGTACAGATTGTGTCGGTAGCAACCAGCATGATTCCCTTCTTGGAGCATGATGACGCTAACCGAGCGCTGATGGGATCAAACATGCAACGGCAAGCAGTACCGCTACTGAAGCCAGAACGTCCTTTGGTGGGTACTGGTTTGGAAGCACAAGGAGCAAGAGACTCCGGGATGGTAATTGTATCGCGTACTGATGGTGATGTCACTTATGTGGATGCCACAGAAATTCGCGTTCGTCCTAAAGCTAATACCTCCGAAATTAAGTACACCCTTTCCAAGTATCAACGCTCAAACCAAGACACCTGTTTAAATCAGAAACCTCTCGTCCGTATTGGTGAACGGGTTGTTGCTGGTCAGGTGCTGGCTGATGGCTCCTCCACCGAAGGTGGTGAATTGGCCCTAGGACAAAATATCGTTGTTGCCTATATGCCTTGGGAAGGCTACAACTACGAAGACGCAATTTTAATCTCTGAAAGACTGGTGCAGGATGATGTCTATACCTCAATTCACATTGAAAAATATGAAATTGAAGCCAGACAAACGAAACTGGGGCCAGAAGAAATCACCAGAGAAATTCCCAACGTCGGGGAAGATGCCTTGCGTCAGTTGGATGAACAAGGAATCATTCGCATTGGGGCGTGGGTAGAAGCTGGAGATATCTTGGTAGGAAAAGTCACCCCCAAAGGGGAATCTGACCAACCGCCAGAAGAAAAACTGTTACGGGCGATTTTCGGTGAAAAAGCACGAGATGTGCGGGATAATTCCCTGCGAGTACCAAATGGTGAAAAAGGTCGCGTAGTTGATGTGCGCTTGTTTACTCGTGAACAAGGCGATGAACTACCACCAGGAGCCAATATGGTAGTCCGGGTATATGTTGCCCAAAAACGCAAAATCCAAGTTGGTGACAAAATGGCAGGACGCCACGGGAATAAAGGGATTATTTCTCGGATATTACCGGCGGAAGATATGCCTTATTTGCCCGATGGTTCACCAGTGGACATTGTACTTAACCCCTTGGGTGTACCCAGTCGGATGAACGTCGGACAAGTATTTGAATGCCTCTTGGGTTGGGCTGGTCAAACCTTGGGAGTGCGATTTAAGATTACTCCGTTTGATGAAATGTACGGTGAAGAATCATCCCGCCGAATCGTGCATGGCAAATTGCAAGAAGCACGTGACGAAACAGGCAAAGACTGGGTATATAACCCAGATAACCCTGGCAAAATTATGGTGTATGACGGTCGTACAGGTGAACCCTTTGACCGAGCAATTACCATCGGTGTGGCTTATATGCTGAAGCTGGTGCATTTGGTGGATGACAAGATCCACGCCCGTTCTACAGGCCCATACTCACTGGTAACTCAGCAACCCTTGGGTGGTAAAGCACAACAAGGTGGTCAACGGTTTGGAGAAATGGAAGTGTGGGCATTGGAAGCCTTTGGTGCAGCTTACACCTTGCAGGAATTGCTCACAGTTAAATCTGATGATATGCAAGGACGGAATGAAGCGTTAAATGCGATCGTTAAAGGTAAGGCAATTCCTCGACCTGGAACCCCAGAATCCTTTAAGGTGCTAATGCGCGAGTTGCAATCATTGGGCTTAGACATTGCCGTACACAAGGTAGAAACCCAAACAGACGGTAGTTCCCTAGATGTGGAAGTTGATTTGATGGCAGATCAATCAGCCCGTCGCACACCTCCTCGACCAACTTATGAATCTCTTTCCCGCGAATCGCTGGAAGACGACGAATAAATAGTCAGGAGTTAGGAGTTAACAATTCATAACTCTTAACTCCTAACTTAAAACTAAATATACTCAAAACTCATAACTCGAAACTCAGCACTTAAGTATGAGACCTGCCCAAACTAATCAGTTTGACTACGTAAAAATCGGCTTGGCTTCCCCTGAACGGATTCGGCAGTGGGGTGAAAGAACATTGCCCAATGGCCAAGTAGTCGGTGAAGTTACCAAGCCAGAAACGATTAATTACCGAACTCTCAAGCCAGAAATGGATGGCTTGTTTTGTGAGCGCATCTTTGGCCCCGCAAAAGATTGGGAATGTCATTGTGGCAAGTATAAAAGAGTTCGTCACAGAGGTATTGTCTGTGAGCGCTGTGGGGTAGAAGTCACTGAGTCACGGGTGCGTCGTCACCGCATGGGCTATATTAAACTCGCCGCACCAGTAGCTCACGTTTGGTATCTCAAGGGTATTCCTAGCTATATTTCCATCCTGTTGGATATGCCCTTGCGGGATGTCGAGCAGATTGTCTATTTCAACTCTTATGTTGTCCTAAGTCCAGGTAATGCCGAAACTTTAACTTACAAACAGCTACTGAGTGAAGACCAGTGGTTGGAAATAGAAGACCAAATTTATAGCGAAGATTCTGTGCTTCAAGGCGTAGAGGTAGGTATTGGGGCTGAAGCGCTGTTGCGTTTGCTTGCCGATATCAATTTGGAACAAGAAGCCGAAAGTCTACGCGAAGAAATTGGCAATGCCAAAGGACAAAAGAGAGCCAAGCTAATTAAGCGACTACGGGTGATTGACAACTTCATCGCTACTGGTTCAAAACCAGAATGGATGGTAATGGCAGTTATTCCCGTGATTCCCCCTGACTTGCGCCCAATGGTGCAACTAGATGGTGGACGGTTTGCCACGAGCGATTTAAATGATTTGTATCGGCGGGTAATTAACCGCAACAATCGTTTGGCACGCTTGCAAGAAATTTTGGCACCAGAGATTATTGTGCGGAACGAAAAGCGGATGCTGCAAGAAGCAGTGGATGCTTTAATTGACAATGGTCGTCGGGGACGCACTGTGGTAGGGGCAAATAACCGACCTCTGAAATCTTTGTCAGACATTATTGAGGGTAAGCAAGGACGTTTCCGACAAAACTTGTTAGGTAAACGAGTTGACTACTCTGGACGTTCTGTAATTGTGGTCGGGCCAAAGCTGAAAATTCACCAGTGCGGTTTGCCTAGAGAAATGGCAATTGAGCTATTTCAACCATTTGTGATTAACCGCCTGATTCGTAGCGGCATGGTGAATAATATCAAAGCTGCGAAAAAGCTGATATCGCGTAATGACCCCAGCGTTTGGGATGTGCTGGAAGAGGTGATTGAAGGACACCCTGTAATGCTAAATCGGGCACCAACTTTGCACCGCTTGGGTATTCAGTCTTTTGAACCGATTTTGGTAGAAGGTAGAGCAATTCAACTGCATCCTCTGGTGTGTCCAGCATTTAACGCCGACTTTGACGGTGACCAAATGGCGGTACACGTGCCGTTGTCCTTAGAAAGTCAAGCTGAGGCTCGGTTGTTGATGTTGGCTTCTAACAATATTTTGTCACCAGCCACGGGTAAACCGATCATCACGCCTAGCCAAGATATGGTATTGGGAGCGTATTACTTAACAGCAGAAAATCCCGGTGCGACAAAAGGTGCAGGAAAGTACTTTTCTTCGTTAGAGGATGTGATTATGGCTTTCCAGCAAGAGCAAATTGACTTGCACGCCTATATCTATGTGCGGTTTGACGGTGAAATAGAATCAGACCAACCGGATACAGAACCCGTGAAAGTGACGGAAAACGAGGATGGTAGCCGGACATTACTCTATAAGTTCCGTCGAGTCAGACAAGACGCTCAGGGTAATGTACTTTCTCAGTATATATACACAACTCCTGGTCGTGTTATTTACAATAATGCCATTCAGGAAGCACTAGCAAGTTAATTCGTAATTTCTAATTCGTAATTCGTAATTAATTCTTCAATTACGAATTAGGTAGCTTGCTTCTCGCATTTGGCGAGTATTACGAATTATTAATTATTGATGACTCAGGACTAATGATTAATGACTAACGAAAAAATGATTTTTCGCAATCGGGTGGTTGATAAGGGTCAACTGAGAAATTTAATTTCTTGGGCCTTTACGCATTATGGTACGGCGCGAACCGCAGTGATGGCGGACAAACTGAAAGATTTGGGATTTCGCTACGCTACCAAAGCAGGGGTTTCCATCAGTGTAGATGACTTGATGGTACCACCAACTAAGCGATTGCTCTTAGAAGCAGCCGAAGAAGAAATTCGCGCCACCGAAACTCGTTACCAACGGGGAGAAATCACTGAAGTAGAACGCTTTCAAAAGGTAATCGATACCTGGAATGGTACCAGTGAAGCTTTGAAAGATGAAGTAGTCGTCCACTTCAAGAAGACTAATCCCCTGAACTCCGTATATATGATGGCATTCTCTGGGGCACGGGGTAACATCTCCCAAGTCCGGCAGTTGGTGGGAATGCGGGGACTGATGGCAGATCCTCAAGGGGAAATTATCGATTTACCCATCAAAACCAACTTCCGTGAAGGACTTACTGTAACGGAATACATTATTTCGTCTTACGGTGCCAGAAAAGGATTGGTGGATACTGCCTTGCGGACGGCTGACTCTGGTTATCTCACCCGCCGTTTGGTTGACGTATCCCAGGATGTAATTATTCGGGAATTTGACTGCGGTACTACCAGAGGTCTTGCGATTCGACCAATGACAGAAGGTGCCAAGACCTTGATTCCTCTTGCAACTCGCTTGATGGGACGGGTAATTGGCGAAGATGTGGTGCATCCGGTAACAAAAGAATTGATTGCAGCACGCAATTCGCCCATTCCTGAAGAATTGGCAAAGAAAATTGAAAAATCTGGGGTGGCAGAAGTTGTGGTGCGATCGCCCCTAACTTGTGAAGCCGCACGTTCCGTCTGTCAACACTGCTACGGCTGGAGTTTAGCCCACGCTAAGATGGTGGACTTGGGCGAAGCTGTAGGGATTATTGCCGCCCAAAGTATCGGTGAGCCTGGTACTCAGCTAACCATGCGGACATTCCACACAGGTGGTGTGTTTACTGGGGAAGTGGCGCAACAAGTTCGTTCTAAAATCGATGGGACTGTTAAGCTTCCCCGCAAACTGAAGACCAGGACATATCGTACCCGCCACGGGGAAGATGCTCTGTATGTTGAAGCTAATGGCATCATGCTTTTGGAGCCAACAAAAGTAGGTGATGTTACTCCAGACAGCCAAGAGGTTCATCTTACCCAAGGTTCAACACTATATGTATTTGATGGAAATAAGGTAAAGCAAGGACAGTTATTGGCAGAGGTTGCCCTTGGTGGACGCACAACTCGGACTAATACAGAAAAAGCAGTTAAAGATGTTGCCTCTGACTTAGCAGGGGAAGTGCAATTTGCCGAAGTAGTTCCAGAACAAAAAACTGACCGTCAAGGTAATACCACAACCACAGCCGCACGCGGTGGCTTGATTTGGATTTTGTCTGGGGAAGTTTACAACTTGCCGCCTGGGGCAGAATTGGTGGTCAAAAATGGTGATGCGATCGCCGCTAATGGTGTTTTAGCAGAAACCAAGTTAAGCAGTTTGCACGGCGGTGTGGTGCGCTTGCCAGAAGCTACCCCAGGTAAGAGTACCAGGGAAATTGAGATTATTACCGCTTCTGTGGTATTAGACCAAGCAACGGTAACAGTCCAAAGTTCCCAAGGTCGCAATAACTACTTAGTTTCCACTGGCAACAACCAGGTATTTAACCTCCGGGCTACACCAGGCACAAAAGTGCAAAATGGTCAAGTGGTAGCTGAGTTAATTGACGATCGCTATCGCACAACCACTGGTGGTTTCCTGAAATTTGCGGGTGTAGAAGTCCAGAAAAAAGGCAAAGCCAAGCTGGGTTATGAAGTCGTGCAGGGCGGTACCCTTTTATGGATTCCCGAAGAAAGCCACGAAGTTAATAAAGATATCTCCTTGCTGTTGGTGGAAGACGGTCAGTTTGTAGAAGCTGGTACCGAAGTGGTGAAAGATATTTTCTGCCAAAACAGTGGTGTGATAGAAGTCACCCAGAAAAACGACATCCTGCGGGAAGTTGTGGTGAAGCCAGGGGAACTGCTGATGGTGGACGATCCAGAATCAGTTATTGGGCGAGATAACACCTTCATCCAACCTGGTGAAGAATTCCAAGGCAATGTAGCCACAGAATTACGCTATATCCAGTATGTGGAGACACCAGAAGGACCCGCCCTGTTGAGTCGTCCAGTAGTTGAGTTTGCCGTACCGGATAATCCAGATGTGCCATCAACTACATCAGTAAGTCAACAAACCGGGCGTTCGATTCAGTTGCGGGCTGTGCAAAGACTACCTTACAAAGATTCGGAACGCGTCAAGTCTGTTGAAGGTGTGGAACTGCTGCGAACTCAACTAGTGCTAGAAATCGAGCAAGAAGGCGAACAAGACCACAATGCTTCGCCACTAGCAGCAGATATCGAATTGGTAGAGGATACTGAAGACCCAGAAGTTCAGCGCTTGCAGTTGGTGATTTTGGAGTCCTTGGTAATTCGTCGAGACATTACTGCTGATGCGACCCAAGGTAGCACCCAGACCACACTTGAGGTACAAGATGGGCTTTCCATCGCCCCTGGAGCTGTGGTAGCACGTACCCAAATCTTGTGTAAAGAAGGAGGGATAGTGCGGGGCGTCCGAAAAGGAACCGAAAATGTGCGTCGCTGTTTAGTGTTGCGCGATACTGATATGCTCACCACTAATACTAGTACTCAGCCTAAAGTGAAAGTGGGTGACTTGCTAGTAGAAGGTGCAGAAATTGCTCCTGGAGTTTTTGCCCCAGAATCCGGGCAAGTAGTGGATATTAAAAATGCTACTGCTGCATCTGGTGAGGAATCGGCCCTGAGTACTAAGAACTACGTTGTTAGTACCCGTATTGGTCGGCCTTATCGAGTCAGCCCTGGTGCTGTGTTGCAAATAGAAGACGGCGATTTGGTACAACGGGGTGATAACTTGGTGCTGTTGGTGTTTGAACGCGCCAAAACCGGAGATATTATTCAAGGTTTGCCCCGGATTGAAGAACTGCTTGAAGCTCGTAAACCGAAAGAAGCGTGCATTTTATGTCGCCGGGCGGGTGAAGTTAAGGTAGTTTACGGCGATGGCGATGAAGCGATCGCTATTAAGGTCGTAGAATCAAACGGCGTGGTGACAGATTATCCTCTAGGTCCAGGACAAAACTTGATTGTGCCAGATGGCTCAACAGTATTAGCGGGACAACCGTTGACCGATGGACCATCCAATCCCCACGAAATTTTGGAAATCTTCTTTAGCCTCGGTTCCGAAGATGGAATCTATGCTTGTGCCAGCATTGCCTTGCAAAAGGTACAGACATTCTTGGTAAATGAAGTGCAAATGGTGTATCAATCTCAAGGGATTGATATTTCCGATAAGCACATTGAAGTGATTGTTCGCCAGATGACCAACAAAGTTAGGATTGATGATGGTGGTGACACCACCATGCTTCCCGGCGAATTGGTGGAACTGCGCCAAGTTGAGCAGGTGAACGAAGCTATGGCGATTACAGGCGGTGCTAGGGCACAGTATACCCCAGTATTGTTGGGGATCACCAAAGCATCGTTGAACACCGACAGCTTTATCTCCGCCGCATCCTTCCAAGAGACAACACGGGTACTTACCGAAGCAGCTATAGAAGGCAAATCCGACTGGCTGCGCGGCTTAAAGGAAAACGTGATTATCGGGCGATTGATTCCGGCTGGTACTGGCTACAATACCTATGATGAACCCGGTGCGATCGATGATTATGCTGCTGAGATTACTAGTAGTGTCTTGGATGAAGTTGATGATCCCTTGGATATGGTCTTAGATGACCGTACAGCTCGCACCTATAATTTAGATTCTCCTACTCTGGGGGAATCTGGTTTTGGTAGCAGACGTGCAGAAAGGTCAGTTCTAGATGACGAAGATGAATTAATCGCCGATGAAGTAGCAGACGACGATGATTACGAGGAAGAAGAGGAAGACGACGAAGATGATTTCGACGACGAATAGAGACTTTAAATTTCCCGTCTCTGTTAAAAGATAAAAACTAAAAAGGCAAAAGAAAATCTTCTTTTGCCTTTTTATTTTGCTTTCTAAAAACACATTTTTAAATCGTCAAGATTCTGGTTTCTACCTATCAATCTAGTAGTCAGCCAATTACGGGGATTCAAAAGTAACGTCCTCATATAAATCTGCAACAGCACACCGAAAATCTACACTTGCCAAATGAATGATATCTTCTTGCTCATAGGGATAAAGTACCCATTGTCTCTCTGAGTTGCGCCGAAAACACTCAACATTTAACCGAGTTTGACTCACAAGTACATATTCCTGAAGTGACTCCATCTGTCGGTAGTCAGCAAATTTATCACCTCGGTCAAAGGCTTCTGTTGTCGGAGATAGCACTTCTACAATTAACGAAGGATAACGTAGAAAGTTGTTAAAAGCTCTATCTCGTTGGTCACAACTTACTATAACATCGGGGTAGTAATAGATATTAATCGACTCAATATGTGCTTTGGTGTCTGAGATATAAGCCTGGCAGCCGCTCCTGCGCAAATGATTTCTCAGCATAGCAAACAGATTTCCGCTAATAATTACATGGGTATTACTTGCTCCTGCCATTGCATAAACCTGTCCCTGTCTATATTCATGCTTGATAGGACTGGTTTCTTCTCCTTTGAGATAATCTTCTGGGGAAATATAGTTAAAATTTGAAGTTGCAACCATTTGTAATGACCTTGTTTGATGCCTTGTATTTAGTTTAAAAGAAGCTTGACGGCTAAATCCGCATAAATCTAGCAATAGCTAGATGCTGTAATTCTCTCAAGAGCTATAATCTACATCTGTTGCACCGAGAGATTAACTTGTGGATGTCATATTAGAACGATCGCACCAATTAAAACAAGCCTTAGTTGATTTTGTCCTTGATGCTGAAGGCGAACTGGCACAAGCGCTGGAAACTTATGCAGCCGCACAGTTGCGCCGTGGAAGTGGGGATAGTACACAGCAGGACTTAATTATCGATAGCTTTGTGACGACAGCCGGGAAAGTCGGTGATAAGTCACCATTAGAGTTGTTTATCGAAAGCAATCCAGATTTAGACCAGAGCGATCGCAACCTACTCAACAGCTGGCATCATAGTTTTATTGGCTTATTTGCCATTACCAACATCCTACCTGATGGCTTTGAGTTGACGAATTGGTTGACAGATAAACGCTACATCGTCAAGCCAAACAATGTCCAAACATTACAGGCAATATCTCGGTTCAAAGTAGGAGAAATTTTGCTAACTCGCATTTCTCCTGTTACTGATAGCTACTGGATGTTTTCTGGGCCCTACACAGTAATGGGTAAATTAGGTAAACCAAAACTTGCTGTAGCAATTGGTAATTTCAAAGAAAACTATAAAAGTGATCTTTACAGCGATGCTCCAGACTTGTTAGAAGAAGCTTGGCAGTCAGTAGCACAATATCATCAGCAGTTTGTAGACTTTTTTGGCACTGATGAAATCACACTACCTGGATACCAGCTTAATAAAAAAATAGCTGAATTCCAACAGGCAATTACTGAAAAACGCTTTGCAGAAGCAGGAATTGATACTTCTAAATCATTGGCTGAAGTGGCGGAAGCGGCTGGCATTGGAGACGAGGAAATCAAAGCAGCAGCACAAGAATTTGGTGCTGATTCCAACGTAGTCTCTCAGATGTTGAACAGCGAAGGCGGCAATAGCAAAATGGTTATGCCAAAAGTTGATTTACCATCTGAACTCAAGAAAGCAGAACAGGTAACTGCTCTTTCTCATCCCCGTTGGGGACAAATGTTTTTACCGACGTATAGAAAGGTACAAGCAATTTTATCAGCAGAGGACTGGCAAAGTGTTCAAGGGGCTGAAAAATTAGTTCGCTACTACCTTGAAGATAAAAGTATTAATGCTTTTATTTGGCATCGATTAGCACAACAGTATCCAACTCAATTAGAAAATGTGTTGCAAACACTTTTGCAACGTCCAGAGTTTAGCCTGGAAAGTGACTTCGATGCACTTTTGCAAGAATTCAACAAACCTCTTGAGCCAGAGTTACCAGAAATTGCTAGCGTGCCTATACATCTACATAACTTATTTCAAGAAGCTTTAGGAGAAGTTAGCAAATCCAAGCCCAATAGCAAAGGGCAAAAAAAGCCAGCAAAGGGTTTTCAATAAAGTCAACAAATATACCCAACATCTTACCCTATCCACTTAGGGTTTGGTTTCCAAGGTAAAGTCATTTGTAGGAGCGTACAGCTAGCTGTACCTCCAAGCGTTTATTAAATAAAATCAGTTTCAAAAACGAGATAAAAACTAAATATTTATATTTAAGTAGCGGAAGATAGAAGGTAAACAATCTCATCTATGATTTTCTCTGGACTCTCAAGCTTGACTAGAAATCGATTAAAACCAGCATGCAAAGCCTTATAACTTGAGACTTCCCGTGTATAAGAAGTGATAGCGATCGCAGGCAACTGTCTTAGGGATGGGCAAGAATGTACTCGAATTTGTTCAATTAACCAATTTCCATCATGATCGGGCAACTTCACATTGCACAGCAGAATATCGGGATGAAGTGATTCAACTAAGGCAAAGGCTGCTTCTGCATCCGTTAAAGTCATCACCTCTGCACCAGCTGCTTCCAAAATGAAGATGAGCAAATCTGCAATATCTGGCTCATCCTCTACCAGTAAAATCAAAATTCCAACAAGGGGGTGGAGCGAATTTAACTTAGTTTCTTGATTCATTTTTTGATCGGTTGCCATGCTGTCCCCTTATCGCTATAGTCTGCTATTTCTATTGCAACCCAGGGAGCAGAATAAGTATTCACCCTAAATACAGAAACTTGGGGTGAAAAATTTTATCAATATGAAGATGTAATGAAGCAGTTTGAGACTTAACTGCCTAACTAAATGGTTTAGCGTCCTTGTGCTCAAAGATTTCCACAGAATCGCCACGTCGAACCATGCGTTTTCCCAGATGTGGAAAATCAGCAATTTCCACATCTAGATTTTCTCCTCCCATTAAGTAAACTAAGTTTTCGTCCCCTATATTCCTGAGATGGTGGGCTACTGAAGGAGTTGGGAATGCCATAAAGTCCCCAGGGAAAACCTCAAATTCTTCCCCGTCGATTTCTGCGATCGCTTGCCCCGATAGAATATAAATCCATTCTTCCTCGCAGTGGTGGGAATGGTAAACAAAAGATTCTTTCCCCGCAGGAATGACAGCAAAGTTGACCCCAGTACGCTTTAGCCCAACCGTGCGTCCCATGTATGTCCCCGATATTTCCGAGTTTTGATTCCAAGGGTGAGAGAAGGTCTGCATACTGTCGGCAATTTCTTTAGCACACAAAATCAAAGATTTTTTGTTGGTCATATTTACTAATTTCATATATTCAGTAAACATTGTAAGACGTTACTTTAACTGGGTGCTTAATAGATGTGCCTTTGAACCGCGCCAAGCTGGTAAACAGTAGAGCTTTGTGAATCAGCTGAATAATATTTTTTGGTAATAGGTAATTGCAGAAAAGCTATTACCCACTACTCATGACTCATTACCGAGGTTCAGTTTGAGTTGAAACTGTTAAAACTTGCGGAGGTGTAGCATCCGGCGGATAGAGAAAGTCTACTTCTACTAAAGAGCGATCGCCTGCTTTCATATTTAATAAAACTAACGGTTCCCCTGGTTGACCTCTCTTTTGCACTAAATGCACAAACTCTGTTTTTGGCTGACCTTGGTCATCTTTATAACGTACCCGCACTGTCCCCCGGAAGAATACTTGACGGGCTGGTGTACTGAAAAAGCGTAACCCTGCTTTAACTAACTGATCCTCTTTGAGCGGGGTCTGTATGGATACACTAACGATTTGAGGATTTTGAGTATTGTTGTATAGCGGCAACTTGAGATTATATTGAATCCCATAGTTGCCATGAGCGCGATATGCGGTGTCAGGATAGCGCACCAACATGGGCGCACTTTGAATTTGACCAGTTCCTAAGGTACCGCCATGCAAGCTACTCAGAGCGTAGGAAAATACTTGACCAGGCTGAGGAATAGTCAGATACCTGGCTTTAGGACTATCCACTAATAAGGCTCTCCATCGTGAACCACCAGCCACTCCAGCAACACGCCCATAAATTCTTGGTTTGCCAGTTTCCTCTAAGGGAGTAGGCGCTTTATCTCGTGGCCCAGCCACATCACTATTATTGAGTAAATTTTGCCACTCTTCTAAAGTAGGCGATCGCTCACTGCCATCAGGATTCAGCCGTGCAAACATAGCTAGGCTAGCTGCATAAACAGTGCCATTACTTTGCAGTCGCATGAACGTAGAACGACCATTAAGAGGTGGTGTCAGTCCCTGCACGGGAATTGGTAAATTTAGTAACATCCGACTTTGCCCTGCTGGAATGTCAATTTGAGCAGGGAAACTCTCTTGTCGCCGTCCCCTGAGTACATCAGACATAACGCGATCGCCTGGGCCAGCAAAAATTGTACCCAAAAGATTTTGGCTCAAGGATGGTAATTGAATAAATGGTGCATCCGGTTGACTCAAATAACTCGCCGCCTGCCAAATATTTAACCTCACTGCTTCAGAACCAGGGTTGTGCAAAATTATCCCTAGATAGAGCGATGTCTCCGACGGGCTACGCCTACGCAAATTCTCTGGCGGTTCAGCCTTAGCAACATGGTGAGCAAAAATATCAAATCGTCCTCGAAAGGGAAAATTTAGATGCGCCGTTGGCACTTTTTTGCCATCTGGTGGAAAAGTGGAGAGTAAAATTCCTTCTTTTAACACCAATTCTGGACTATTGCTGTTAAACGTTGGTACTGTATCCAATTGGCCTGGCAAAGGACGCACTTCTTGTAATTGCACGACTTCTTCAAGTGGTGGCGTGGCAGGAGTTAATTGGACAATTGGGAAAATTAGTAACAATGGCAACATATACTTAGATATTTCTTTCACCATACAGACATTAACAACTTGATGAAAGTGCCAGTTTGTTAATAATTAATACGAAATCTCCAAGAATATCCATCAAGTTTTCCCGATTGAGGAACCAAAACGAGTTTGTTTTGGCTTAATTAGTCCAACACTTAAGAGTAAAGGCTCTCTGGTGGTTCTGCTACGCGATCGCAGACAAATTTACCGCAGTGGTGACTAATCTGGATGCCGTTGCTCCTTTCACTAATTCCTTTAAATCAACTTCTGTCTACAAACCATTTCTTTTCAGCTAGCAACTGCTTCCACATTTAATTGTGTACGGCTTATAGCCATGCCACAACAGATAATGTTATCAGGTTAGATTGTATTCATTTTTTCCATTACCTGAGTACTGGCAAGTTACATATTTACGGGTAACTAGGGTAAAAAACTTAAGCCATCTGGGATCAGATCAAGTTTGGTAACTTCAAATAATAAATCATCAGAAGAATTCGACTGTTGATCTTTTATCCAAATGTCAAAATAAATTAATAGAATTCTTTTCTTCATAACAAATATTATTTAGAATAGAAAAACCCTCCATAATAAATTTACAAGGAGCAGGTAAATGCCAGTAATTGCGGTCGTAGATTACGAGATGGGAAATTTGCATTCAGTCTGCAAAGGCTTGGAAAAAGCTGGGGCAACTCCTAATGTTACTTATTCTCCAAAGGAATTAGAACAAGCAGATGCAATAGTGCTGCCGGGAGTGGGAGCATTTGATCCAGCAGTGCAACACCTGCGAGCGCGTGGTTTGGAACAACCTATTAAAGAAGCGATCGCATCTGGTAAACCTTTCTTAGGAATTTGTCTAGGATTGCAAATTCTGTTTGAATCAAGTGCAGAAGGCACCCAACCAGGACTAGGAATTATTAAAGGAAAAGTGCGGCGGTTTTGTCCAGAATCTGACATCACTATTCCTCACATGGGTTGGAATCAACTGGAAATGACTCAGACAAAAAGTATTTTATGGGAGCATTTACCAGCCGATCCTTGGGTATATTTTGTCCATTCTTACTATGTTGACCCAATAGATCCGCAAATCCGTGCAGCAACCATCACCCACGGTACTCAAACCGTCACAGCTGCGATCGCTCATGAAAACCTGATGGCAGTTCAATTTCACCCCGAAAAATCCTCTAATATTGGATTGCAAATCTTGTCTAATTTTGTTGCTCAAGTCCGCGAAAAAATTCCTGCCTAATCCTCTTTTTGTCATTTGTTCTTTGTCTTTTGTCTAAAATTAATGACTAATGATCAATGACTAATGATTGATAACCAATGAGCTTGAGAATTTACGGCAATCGTCAGCTAAAAACTTTACCAGGAAAAGAAACTAGACCCACCAGTGCGCGGGTTAGAGAGGCAGTATTTAATATTTGGCAGGGAGAAATTGCAGGTTGCCACTGGCTGGATTTGTGCGCCGGTACTGGTTCAATGGGTGCAGAGGCTTTGTGTAGAGGAGCCAGCCTAGTAGTGGGAATTGAACAATCGAGCCGAGCCTGTGCCACCATCCAACAAAATTGGCAGCAGGTAGCTAATGCCGAGCAAGAACTTTGGGTGTTGCGGGGAGATATTATCCAACAGTTAAAGACTTTATCAGGCAAGCAATTCCATAGAATCTACTTTGATCCACCTTATGCTAGTGGATTGTACCAGCCAGTATTAAAAGCGATCGCTCACTATCAACTTTTAGATCCTAGTGGTGAAATCGCAGTTGAACACACCTCCCAAGGTTGGACACCGCCAGAGATTCCGACTTGGGAAATTTGCCGCGAGAAAATTTACGGCAATACATCACTTACTTTCTACAGAATTCGGAGTGAGGGTTCAGGGGCAGATAAAGGAGATAAGGAACAACATAACTCCTAATTCTTAACTCCTAACTCCTAACTCCTAACTTAGCGCTGGGAACTCAGCACTGGGCATTCCCTCAGCCCCCCAACTGATTGGGGCGCTTGTATTGCTTATAGGCAGCATAAAACAATCCGGCGAGGGTGACGAAAACTAGACCAAGGACAATACCTGATAATAAGGGTTCAACCACTGTAAATCTCCTCTTTGTAATTATTAAATATTCGTTGCCTGTTTTTGATTTTACCAAATTTCGTATGAATCCTGAGCCATGCAGCCTTTTCCAAAGGCGACTGCCCACAAGAAAATAGTCTTCTGTGCTTGCAGACACAATCAAGAACTTTTAAGCTATGTGTAGGAAATGAAAACTTTTTAGCACACCTAGACTTTCACAGCAAACCTTTTGGATAACCAGATTACCAAACCTGAAATTTTGATTCAGCGGATCGTTTTATTGACGCTGGCTATACTGCTAGCAGTCCCTTTGGGCTTTTTTGGTGTTCAGTTGGTTCAAGCCTCCGATCCATACGTCAAGAGTGTTCTATCCTTAACAGGAAACCCAGTTCAAGGACACGCGATCTTTCAAATTAACTGTGCCGGTTGTCATGGTTTGGAAGCAGACGGGCGAGTAGGACCCAGTTTGCAAGCTGTCTCAAAGCACAAGTCTCGATATGGACTGATTCACCAAGTGATCAGTGGCGAAACACCGCCAATGCCAAAATTCCAACCTAGTGCCCAAGAAATGGCTGATCTTTTGAACTATTTAGAGTCGTTGTAAACTTTAGAATTTTTGGTTGCGGAATATATAAATCCCTAATGGAAAAAGGTAACATGAGATGTGCTGCCTTTTTCCATTTCTGACAAGTTCAACAAGCCCTTAAGTAAAACACCTTTGTTAGAAGAGGCTTAACTCAAAGACACCCTACCTCGGTCTGATAACTTTGTCTTCTAAGTTGCAGTAGCGATAAGTGTCATTAGTTATTAGTCATTTGACCTTTGTCCTTATTATTCACATCTGGCCATATTTACGTAGAATCTTTGATAAAAACTCATATAAACTGTATATTTTAAAGTATGTTAAAGCCACGATTTAACTATTACGAAAGTGAGGTTAGCGTACCTAACTCGGTAAGATTAAAACAAAAGCTCCCAGTGAATGAGCTAAGGTTTAACTTATTTAACAAACTAGATATTTTGAGATGCCTAAAAGCTAATGACTGAAGCGATCCAAATCGGTAATCGTACAATCACAGCTAGTGAACTGATTTCCTTACTGGCAAGTTATCAAATGCTGCCACAGTTGCAGCGCGAATTAATCATCGATCAAGCAATAGAGCAAAACTCACGCGCTGCGAATGTAGCAATAGAGTGTACACCTGAGGAAGTAGCCCAAGCTCAACAGCAGTTTTACGCTGAAAAACAGTTCAAAACTGAAGAAGACATCCAGGCTTGGATGGCGCATCAAGGGCTGACTCCCGAACAACTAGAAGTTATTACTACTCGTAAACTTAAAATTGAAAAATTCAAGCAAGCCACTTGGGGTAATAAACTGGAATCCTACTTTTTTCAGTCCAAGGCAAAACTAGACAAAGTAATTTATTCCCTGCTGCGAACCCAGGATGTGGGAATTGCCCAAGAACTTTACTTCCGGATTCAGGCAAAAGAAAACTCTTTTTCTGACTTGGCGCGTGAATATTCACTCGGGCCAGAAGCGCAAACTGGAGGCTTAGTAGGCCCGATTGAACTAAATGCACTACATCCTGTAATGGTACAAATGCTTTCTAGCAGTCAACCAGGTCAGATATTGCCCCCTACCCGTATTGCTGACTGGTTCGTGATTTTGCGGCTGGAAAAATTTATCCCCGCCCAACTGGATGAATTTATGAAAGTGCGACTTCTGAATGAACTATTTGAAACCTGGCTACAAGAACAGCAAAAGCAAAATATATCTGCACCACAAGAGGAGGGGGGCACGGAAGGGCAGGGAGAGGGTGATAAAGTTTAGCAGCTAGCTGCCTGCCTCAAAATGTTCTCATATCAAATCCGTTTGTATCGGGATTATTTCTCTGTGCCTTCAGCGTCTCTGCGGTTTTTTAATCATTCAGATGCTACATAATAAATAAAAACCCCTACTTGCTATGTGAACTAGGGGTTTTTGTGTTTTAGTTTGTATAATTATCCCTGGCATCGAGCTATTTTTGCGT
>JAHHHS010000022.1 GCA_019359215.1 Nostoc indistinguendum CM1-VF10
GAAAAATCGAATCCTCAAGTTTATCGACTACTTTAACCAAACAATGGCTAAACCTTTTAAGTGGACATATAAGGGCAAAGTTTTGGCTATTTAATGGTCTGCTTACTTCCGCCGTGCTGTACTAGGTGTGTGGAAAAATTTATAAGTATGTAACGAAAAATTAAGTTTAGTTTTTTCATACTTACTTAATTGGCTACAAAACCATAAAAACACGCGGATTTTTGTGTATGCTTTGTGACCATGTGCCTTTGCGATACACTTCCGGGAGTAAACATGGAACGCGCCATTTCTGCGTTGGGAATCTTAGTTTTTATCGGTATATCCTACGCCTTCTCTGTTAATCGTCGTGCGGTGCGTTGGCGAATAGTGGCCTGGGGTTTAGGATTGGAGTTTGCATTTGCGCTAGTAATTCTTAAAACTCCTTGGGGTTTGAATGTGTTTAAATCTCTGGGAGATATTGTCAGCCAATTTTTAGCATTTTCTGATGTTGGTGCAAAATTCGTCTTTGGAGAAAATTTTAAGGATCATTTCTTTGCCTTCCAAGTGCTGCCGACAATTATCTTTTTCTCTGCCTTCATCAGCGTTTTGTATTACTACGGTATTTTACAGCGAGTGGTAAACGTGATGGCGTGGGTAATGATGAAGACGATGAAAACATCGGGTTCTGAATCTTTATCGTGTGCAGGTAATATTTTTTTTGGCCCAACAGAGTCGGCGCTGATGGTTAAACCTTACATAGCGAATATGACGCAATCCGAACTCCATGCCGTGATGACGGGTGGTTTTGCCACAATTGCAGGTGGAGTTCTAGGGGCATATCTTTCCTTTGGGATACCAACAGAACATCTGATTGCTGCTTTCTTTATGACTACTCCCACATCGTTGGTGGTATCAAAATTGCTGTATCCAGAAACAGAAGTATCAGAGACAATTGGGAAGGTAAAAGCGGATGTAGAAACCAATTATGTAAATGTAATTGATGCTGCTACGACGGGAGCAATTGATGGCGTGAAGTTAGCTGTTAACGTCGGCGTGATGATTATTGCCTTTTTAGGATTATTAGCTGCGCTGAATGCACTGCTAGGATGGTTGGGGGCATTCGTGGGTTTACAGCAACTGTCATTACAGTGGATTTTATCTTTTGTTATGGCTCCCGTAGCTTGGCTGATGGGCGTACCTTGGGCTGATTGTCGGCAAGTTGGGGCTTTATTGGGTACAAAAACAATTCTGAATGAGTTTATTGCTTTTTTGGATTTGAAGGCACTAATTGAAAGTGATAAAATTTCCCAACGCGCAGTAATTATTGCGACTTACGCCTTATGTAATTTTGCAAATATAGGTTCAATTGGAATGACGATTGGCGGCATTACTGGAATAGCACCTAATCGCCAGCATGATTTAGCTCGAATGGGTGTAAGGTCAATGATTGGCGGATTGTTAGCGGGTTTTATTACCGCTTGTATTGCTGGTATGTTGATTTGAATAAGAATACTTCCAAGCCAGAATTCAGGAGTTATATCATGTCCGCCAAATTACCCATAATGGGACTTAGCAAAAATTAATACTAATCTTCTATGAAGATACACAGAATAAAGGGCATGGCAAAGACAAGCCCCTACCAGCGTATTTGTATCATTATTAAAGTGAAATGGTATAAGCTGCAATGTCGCTACTTCAGCTAACCGATGCCTTTTTACGCAATATTGAAAATGAACTCCACCCGTTCTCAGTCGAAAAGGTGGAGTTAAGAAATTGGAGAGTTGGTAAATTCTCCTCACAAATGACAAATGACAATTAGCTAAATACGCGACTTGACAAATTTCTCCAATCTATCCATTCCCTTTTCAATCGTCGCCATATCTGTGGCGTAGGAAAGGCGAATGTTATTATCAGCACCAAAAGCAATTCCGGGAATGACTGCAACTTGATGTTTTTCTAGCAAAGCGTCACAAAATTCTAGGGATTTTAGACCGGTTTTGCTGATATCAGGGAACAGATAAAAAGCGCCATCTGGTGAGGCGGTACTCAAACCGGGAATGGCGTTGAGTCTGTCTAGCATTACCTGTCGACGTTTGGCGAAGGCTTGGCGCATTTCTTCGACACAATCTTGAGGACTTTGTAGCGCCGCGATCGCACCATATTGGGCAAAGGTACATACGTTAGATGTACTATGCCCTTGGATGGAACTCGCGGCTTTAATGATTTCCACGGGCCCCGCTAAATAACCAAGTCTCCAACCAGTCATAGAATAAGCCTTCGCAAACCCATTACTGATCAAAGTGCGGTCAAAAATTTCCTTCCCAAGAGAACCGATGCTGATATGTTCTGCACCGTCGTAGAGAATCTTTTCGTAAATCTCATCAGAGACGACAAAGATATCTGCATCTACTACTACCTGCGCCAGTGCTTTGATTTCATCTGGCGTGTAAACCATCCCTGTGGGATTAGATGGAGAGTTGAGAATAAATAACTTTGTCTTGGGTGTGATTGCTTTACGAAGTTGTTCGGGAGTAATTTTATAACCCGTCGTTGCATCTGTGGGGACAATTACTGGGACTCCACCGACCAAAGTCACCATTTCGGGATAACTTAACCAGTAGGGTGCAGGGATAATTACCTCATCACCTGGATCAATTAGTGCCACCATCAAGTTGTACAAAGAATGCTTACCGCCATTGGTGACGATGACATTCTCTAACTTGTAATCAAGACCGTTATCAATTTTAAGCTTATGGGCGATCGCTTCCCTTAACTTTGGTTCTCCAGCTGCTGCACCATATTTGGTTTTGCCTTCTTCCAAAGCTTTGATTGCTGCGGCTTTAATATGCGCTGGGGTATCAAAATCTGGTTCTCCAGCGCTAAAACTACAAACATCTATTCCTTCCGCCTTCAGTCCTTTAGCCTTGGCTGCGATCGCTAAGGTTAATGAAGGTGTTACCTGACTTACTCTTGCTGCCAGCTTCATTCTTACTTTTTTTGGCAAATCTTTCACTTATCTAAGGATATCCCAGAATCTCTACCAAGATTTGCCTCTTCAGAATTCTCTTAACTGGTCTAATTAGCAAACATTTGCACTCTTAGTCTATAAAATCCAAAGGCGCACAGTTAGTTGTACGCCCCTACGAAAGACCTTACTATGCAATTAAAAACAGCTATCAATCTGACCAAGCCTCCTTTGGAGGTAGAGTGTAAGGGTAATGGATCATTACCCTCATTTCCCCACTCCCTAAGCTATCGTCACATCTGGCGATAAGTAAACATCTTGAATGGCATGAAATAGCTTCACACCTTCCTCAAAGGGACGTTGAAATGTTTTTCGCCCAGAAATTAATCCCGAACCACCAGCCCGTTTATTAATTACAGCAGTGCGAACTGCTTCGGCGAAGTCATTTTTACCAGTCGCGCCACCAGAATTAATCAATCCTACACGCCCAGAGTAGCAATTCAGCACTTGGTAACGAGCTAAATCAATTGGGTGGTCAGTTGTCAATTCTGTGTAAACTCGCTCATCTGTTTTGCCGTAACTCTTACCAGTAGCTTTGGCAATTGCACCATAACCATTGTTACTTTCGGGTAACTTTTGTTTGATAATGTCGGCTTCAATCGTTACACCCAAATGATTTGCCTGTCCAGTGAGGTCAGCAGCAAGGTGGTAATCTTTATCTTGTTTAAAAGCGTTATTCCGCAGATAGCACCAGAGAATTGTGACCATCCCCAGTTCGTGGGCGCGTTTAAAAGCTTTGCTGATTTCCTGAATTTGTCTAGTAGAATGCTCTGAGCCAAAGTAAATTGTCGCACCTACGGCAACGGCCCCTAAATTCCAAGCTTGTTCCACATCAGCAAACAATATCTGGTCAAATTGATTGGGGAAAGTCAGCAATTCGTTGTGATTTATTTTGGCAATAAAGGGAATTTTGTGGGCATATTTGCGCGAAACGATGCCTAATGTCCCCAAAGTGGTAGCAACCGCATTGCAACCTGCGGCGATCGATAATCTGATAATATTTTCTGGGTCAAAGTAAATCGGATTGGGCGCAAAAGACGCACCTGCCGAATGTTCAATCCCTTGGTCTACCGGTAGAATAGACAGATACCCAGTATATGCCAGACGACCAGTAGAATAGAGTAACTGGAGATTACGCAATACTTGAGGATTGCGATCGCTGTTGAGCCAGATGCGATCTACAAAGTCTGGCCCCGGCAAATGTAGTAAATCAGCAGGAACTTTTGCTTTGTATGTAAGCAGTTCTTCAGCCTCTTTACCTAGCAATGACTCGATAGAATTAGCCTCTATGAGCGTTGTAGTCATAGTTTTTCCCTCAAAAATTGAGCAAATGACCTTGCCTTTAAGATAGCATTTTTAATACTCGTAACTTGGTTAAGCTTGCATTAACTGGATGTATATTTCTTTTGATCTAAAAGTCTTAAATCATTCTTTAAAAATTGATAAAATCAATGATTATCTGAGATATAACCATGATTTGGGCCAAGATGCACAAATAAAAAATCGTACTTTTGAGGATTTTGGTGAATTGCAGACTGATAATTAATTTGATATATTTCGATTTTGATACTTGTAATCTGACAACAATAAGGTTGGAAAGTAATCTCCATAGACTCCCATTGTAATAATAATCGTTGAAAGAACAAATACAATTCCATGAATAAGTTTCAAATCGATATCGACTTCAGCAATATAGATTTAGCTTCACTTGAGACAGAAGAAGATTTTCAAAGAGAAGCAAAAATATTACTACCAAAGGTACTGGTTAAACTAGGTGAAAGTGTGGGCGAAAAAACTTGGGAAGAATTACAGCAAAAGCTGCAAGGTAGTGGAGGTAAACTCAAATCTTCTCCAAGCGATAAACGCAAGTTTATGCAAGAAACAGGAAGAACTTATCAACGAAATGCCAGCAAGAGAGAAAGGCAAGAACTGGAAGATTATATAGTAGAGCAATTACGCCAGCATAAGCAGTAAATATCTACCTAAGTGGATTTTAAAAGGCAATATAAATGCGAAGGCTTGGTTCTAAATTGGTGTTTCGTTGAGCTTAAAATCGCTGTCACTCAAATATCGCATCAATATTGACTCTAATTGGACTACCCGAATTGGCTTGATGAGGTAGTCATTTGCACTTCCTGGAAGCATAGTAATTTCCTGCTCTGTAGGTTCAGTAGAGCTAATAATAACAATTTGCAAATTTTTGCAAGAAGGCTCATGTCTAAGGATGTTTAGTAAATTCCATTTGCTAACATCCCCTACTAAGTGTAAATTTAAAAAAACTAAATCTGGCTGTAGGTTTTGCACCTGCTTTAAAAAGTCGTTTCCATTATCTATCCACGTGACTTGGTAGCCAATTGCCTGAAGATAATCTTGCAGCAGGATGCCAGTCTTTTCCTCTTCTTCCACGAGCAGAATGCGTTTAATCTTGGGATTAGAAAAGGATGGGGAGAAAGAATTATTATTTTCTCTTCCACTCTCCTCTTCTCCTGGATACACTGAATTTGGTAAAAACACAGTGAACTGACTACCCTTTCCCAAAGTGGATGTAACGGTAACATCTCCACCATGCAAACGCGCTAATTTGCGTGTTAAGGCTAAACCTAAACCAGTGCCTTCATACTGCCGATTTAACTGACTGTCAAGCTGTTTAAATGGTTCAAAGAGAAATTGAAACTGATTTGAGTCTATACCAATTCCAGTATCTGAAACTGTAAATGTTATACCTGACAATACTTTTTTGACTACCAACGATACCTGACCTGCTGGGGTGAATTTAATGGCATTGGTGAGCAGATTAAGTAGCATTTGCTTAATGCGCCGCTCATCAGCAATACAAATATCCTCTTCTATAGCAATTTCACAGGTGAGTTGTAATCCTTTTTCTAAGGCACGATCGCGCACTGTCCATATGGCATAATTACATAAATCTGACACTGACAAAGGTGAGAGTAACAGTTCCTCTTTGCCTGCTTCTACCTTAGATAAGTCAAGGACATCATTAATCAGTGCCAGTAAGTGTTCACCGCTACTATATATACAACTTACATATTCGTTCTGCTTTTCATTGAGAGAACCAACTATTTGTTCTTGTAGCAACTGCGACAAACCCATAATTGCATTCAGAGGTGTCCGCAACTCATGGCTCATGGTTGCTAAAAATTCACTTTTTGCCAAACTGGCGGCTTCTGCTGCTTCTTGAGAGGCACGAAGTTTCAGCTCTGTCTGCTTACGTTCGGTAATGTCCTCAATCATGGCTAGAAAAAACTCAGGCTCACCATTACTGCCTGGTATAACAGAAACAGAGATATGAGTCCAAACTAAGCTACCGTTTTGATGCAAACAGCGTCTTTCCATCTCAATGCGATGTCTTTCGACAAACGGTTCCTGATGTTTGGAAGGGTGGAAACCTACCCTAGAAGTTTTCTTTAAATCTGTGTAAATTCCTGATATCAATTGTTTGTAAAGTTTGAAATCCCCCCTTTGTGTCAAAGTGTAATTTGTAAAGCGCTTGCCGTATAGCTCTTCTCGGCCATATCCTAAAATCTTACACAGTGCCAGATTAGTATCGACTATCTGCGCTTTCATATCTATAAGTCCAATGCCAATAGAGGAACACTCAAAAATCGCCCGGAATTGCGCCTCACTCTGTCGCAGTGCTTCCTGTATGACGTTTCGCTCACTTGCTTCTATAGCCAGCGTCACCAAATCTGCAATCGAGCCAGCAAAAGTCTCTTCCTCCAAAGTCCATTGGCGACTTTCGCCTATGTGTTCGTTACACACTACGCCCACCAAACGACCATCTAGCCAAATCGGTGCATCCAGCAGGGATGTGATCCCCAAAACAGAAAGATAAGACTCAGATAATTCTTGGGTTCTTATATCGTTTATGGCATCATCTACGGCAATGGTACATTCTTCTTCTAAAGCCTGGAAATAAACTGGATAATTTTTTTTAAAAAACGAGTTACCAAAGCTATGCTGCTTGGTATTTACATCATATAAATTGATGCATTCAATTTTTGAACGTTCTTCATTATATAACCACACCCCGACTCGCTTTACTAAAAGCGTCCGAGCAGCAGTTTCTGTGATTTCCCTTAAGGCCGCGTTGAGATCACCTTGCTGAAACGTCTTGCTTCTTGCCAGCTGCACCAGTGTCTGACTTTGTTTTCGCCGACGATTTTCTTTGATTTGTAAAGCCTCTTGGGACTGGTTGTGCTCTGTAATATCTCTAGCTGACACCACCTGCATTAGTTGACCTCAAGAAGAAATAATTTTGCCTTGCAGTTCTACAGAAAAATTAGAACCGCCTTTGTATAACTACAATTACTTGATATGGTTTTTAATAACCGGAAAGTATAATTTTTCTCATCAAAACTTCTTATTCTAGATAACAAGTTTTAAACTAAATTTTGTTCATCGTTTCTGTTAATTCATTCCAGTGGTTTTTGCCAGGGGATAATTAGCATCTAAAATAATTCTACTATCAAGTAATTCTACTACCAAGTAGTATAGTATTTTAAATTTGGGTCTAGGGACTAGGAAAGATTCCCAATACCTAACCAATACTTAACACTCGGTTTAATTTTTTGCCTAGTGCTGGCTACCAAAACACGCTTGATTCTCCTAGAGAAAGATGCATAATCACTCAAATTTTGCAAAAATTGGAATGACAGCAGGTTTTGTGGAGGTGGAGCGATGACAAATAGTAATGTAAGAATTGTTTCCCTGATTCCCGGCGGAACAGAGATTTTAGCGAAACTAGGCTTGGTTGATGCTATTGTTGGGCGATCGCACGAATGTGATTACCCTCCAGAAATTCACAATCGCCCCATTTGTACCGAAGCACGCTTAAACTCCAATGCCTCCAGCAGCGAAATTCATGATGAAGTGAACAATTTATTGCAATCTGCTCTCAGTATTTATCAAATCAAAACAGATGTTTTAGAGAAATTGCAGCCTACCCACATTCTCACTCAAGACCAGTGCGATGTTTGTGCTGTCAGCTTACACGATGTTGAAAAGGCAGTTGCTACACTAATTGATAGTAAACCCCAAATTATTTCTTTACAACCTAATATTCTCCAAGATGTTTGGGCTGACATTGAACGAGTTGGCAATGCTTTCGAGGTAGACTCGGTTAAAGTGTTAGAAAACTTAAAAGCTCGCGTCAGAATTTGTCAGCAAAAAGTCCAAGGGCTTTCTTTAAATGAACAGCCTACTGTCGCCTGTATCGAGTGGACTGATCCTTTAATGGCCGCCGCAAATTGGATTCCTGAATTAGTTAACTTAGCTGGAGGACAGTCTCTATTTTGCACTACAGGTCAGCATTCTCCTGTCTTACAGTGGGAAACACTATTAGCAACTGATCCAGATATAATTGTCTTTATGCCTTGTGGCTTTGATTTAAATCGCACTCGCCAAGAAGCTAATGTGTTAACTCAACGTTCAGAGTGGGAAAAACTGCACGCTACCAAAGCTGGTAGGGTGTACATCACTGATGGCAATTCTTATTTCAATCGTCCAGGGCCTCGATTGGTAGATTCTTTAGAAATTTTGGCAGAAATCTTACATCCAGAAATTTTTCAATACGGTTACAAAGGAACTGGTTGGGAAGTTTTGTAAAGGATAATTCAGAACTCAGGAGTCAGAATGGGCTAAACCTTAGCTATCCGCTAACAGGATGAATTTGAGTAAAACAAAATTTAAACATTTTTCTTTTTTCTTTGTTGAAGCTCCATCCATGAAGCAATAGAGTATTCTGAATTCTGAACTCTAACTCCTGATTTCTTTTTATGGTGTTTTTTCAGAATCTGTCGATGGTTCATTGTTAAATAACAGCAGGCGCGCAGCAAGGATGGCAAATCCCACAGCAGCGATCGCTTTTAACATACGTGTAGGTAATAATTCCGCTACTGCACCCCCTGCTAATGCTCCCAATAGGCTTGTTAATAGCAGTGCGCCTGCTGCGCCAAAAAATACTGCACGCGGAGAATTACAACGCCCTGAAAGTGCGATCGCTGCTAGCTGACTTTTGTCACCTAATTCTGATAAAAATACTGTAATAAAGCTCAATCCTAAGAGATGCCAATCCATATTATTAGGGGGGAAGTGAGGGAGCAGGGGGAGCAGGGGGAGCAGGGGGAGCAGGGAAAAAATTTAATATTTCTAACTCCTAACTCCTAACTTCTAACTAACCTTGAAATACATCCCAAAACAGCATTAGGGAAATCACCAACAACATCACGCCTGCTGATTTTTCTACAGTTTTCGGACTTAGTCGGGTGGCTATCCAACTACCTAAAAGCACACCTAATAAGCTGGTGGTTATCAGTGCAGCCGCAGATCCGATAAATACCACCCACGGCGAATGAGATTCTGCACTCATTAACAAAGTGGAAAGCTGAGTTTTATCTCCAATTTCTGCTAGAAAAATGGTTACAAAAGTTGTACCAAAAACTACTATCGGTGATTGCTGCTTTTGAGGACTATCGGCAACTACAGGCTCAATTGCCTGAGCGATCGCAGGAGTTAAGTTAAAATCAGTGCTGTCTTTCAGTTCTACCTCGATCTTAGTTTGAGATATGCCATAAATCTCCAAAGGAGCAGAATCAAGTTTCACGGGCAGTAGTTTTGGTTGCTAGATGTTTTCATATTTCTATCATATTCTCAGATTGTTGTAATAAATTGCAACTACATAATGTCTTTGCATCCTCCTTATAACCCAACAGCTTTATCGAAGCGTAGTATTTCCAGACTGCGATCGCCGTATACTCCTTCTATTTGTTGGCGACAGCAGTCAATGGCAAAATCGTTAACCTCTTCTGGTTCAACCCCATACATATCTTGAAATACTTCTGATTCCACACGGCAGAAACGAGGACGATCTGAGTAGATGCTACATTCTCGCGTGATCTGGTCGAAATTAACGCACCATCCATCTTCGCCTACCATGCTGAGGTAGATTTCTAGTTCTGGTGGAGAGAGATACTCATCTAAATCTGGACGCTCTGCTGGATCAAGATTGCAGCAGGCTCCACATTGTTTTACACATTGCCAAGTTGCCATTTTAAATTAGGGATTAGGTATTGGGGATTAGGTATTGAGAAAAATTTTCCCAATCCCCCTATTTTACGTTTTTATGTATTTTCTTATAATTTTGTTAAGTAAATTAAATCTAACAGGCCCTGGCCAGATATGATCGATTGCGGGTTTTGTGATTAAGTTATTGAATTTTTTAAGGCAATTGGGAGGAGAAAAGGAAGATGTTTGACGCTGTATCTGACTTGTTTAACGCTTTTAGTGGTATCAATTGGGAAGTTATTTTCCAATTGCTGTCCGTGGCGCTAATCGTGATTGCTGGGCCAGTGGTAATCTTTTTGCTGGCATTTCGCAACGGCAACCTATAAGAGTTCTGAGTGCTGATTGAGAGTTAGGAGTCAGGAGTGAGGAATTAAATTTTATATCTCAACTCATAACTCATAAATCAGCACTCACAGTATCACAGTCACAAGTGATAAGTTAATTAAAAACTCCTAACTCCTAACTCTTAACGCTTTAAGGGCAGCTTGAATAATACTGTCATAGTGTGGCTGAGAAATATCAACTTCTTTGCCGTTTTGACGATTAGTACCGAGTAAACCGATTATATGTCCTGGCTGCATAGCTAAGACTTTACCTTCAGAGTTTTTAATTCTTAATTCTGCTTCAATACCGTTTTTATAGAAACCACAAGTATACTTTCGCTGATTGTACTCAAAGGTGGTGCTTGACGGGGTAGGTGGCGAAGCAAAAAATTGTTGAAGTTGAATTGGCAGTCTGGCACCTATTAACTCTAACTCGATAGTAGTATTACCGTTAAAGTAATTTTCTCGGAGTTTGTAAGCAACATCCACTCGCGGTGGTAAACGAAAATAGTCGCCCCAACGCCAAGCGATCGCTTTAATTTTATACTCCTGATTATCAATAGTTTGGGCAATTGTCAGTTTAATGTGACCCTTCCCGACGATTTTTTGCTCAACCACTTGAACATTAGGTGTCCAAAAAACTGGATCGGGATTATCCATACCGCAGGGGTGCAAAGCATTAAGCTGTTGATAAAGCTGCTGATTAATTTGATTCAGGTTGACTTCAGCATCAATTTTGAGCAGAGGCTTGAGATGCTGTGGTTCAAGACACTGGTTAGCAAATTCAATCAAACGCGATCGCAACATCTGTAAATTCTCTGCTGGTAGAGAGAATCCCCCGGCTGCTTTGTGTCCGCCAAATTTCCCTAGTAAATCGTGACAAGATTCCAGAGCTTCAAATACATGGAACTCTGGAATCGAGCGTGCAGAACCGCGTATGTGTTCCTCATCTTCATAAGTACCAATAAACACGGGAACACCGTAACGTTCCACCAATCGGGAAGCGACAATCCCAATAACGCCGTGATGCCAATTAGGTTGAACAACAACTAATACACGATCTTGTTCTAGAGATGTAACAAATTCTGTTTCTACATAAGCGATCGCTTCTTGTTCAATTTGCTCACACATTTGCTGGCGAGAGGCGTTGATTTGTTCGCACTGCATTGCTCTTTCCAGGGCCAACCCCATATCATCTGTAGTCAGCAATTCAATAACAGTCTGGGGATTACCAATTCGACCAACAGCATTAATTCGTGGCCCCAAGCGAAAACCGATATCTTCAGGTTTCAGTGATTTGGGATTTGAGGAGTTAGGGATGTTTTTTTTCTCCCCTACTTCCCCTGCTCCCCCTGCTCCCCCTGCTCCCCCTGCTCCCCCTGCTCCCCCTGCTCCCCTGCTCCCCTGCTCCCCCTCTCCCCTGGTCTGCACGCCGCCTACTTGAATCAACGCCTGCACCCCAGCTAAGTTGGATTTGGGTAAATGCTGTAAACCACGTTTTACCCAACGGCGATTCACGCCAGTTAAGGGAGCTAAATCTGCGATCGTTCCTAGTGTAAATAGTGCTAGCATCGGCTGGATCAAGCCTTTAGTCTCCCCTAGCTGTTGTGCTAAAGAGACTGCCAAAATGTAGGCAACGCCAACACCAGCAACACCCCGATAAGGTGAGGATTCAGCTATTAATTTGGGGTTGAGGATAGCATTAGCTGGTGGTAATTTTTGGGGGATATCGTGATGATCGGTGATAATCACTGCAAGACCAAGTTCTCTAGCTCTGGCAACTGGTTCGAACGCAGAGATGCCATTGTCTACAGTGAGAATTAATCCCACGCCTTCGCTGTGAAATTCTTCAACTATGCGTTTATTAATACCGTAGCCTTCGTGCATCCGGCTGGGAATAGCATAATCTACCTGTGCGCCTAAAGTGCGGAGACTACGCAAAAGTAGAGCAGTGCTGGTCATTCCATCAGCATCATAGTCACCACAAATAGCAATTTTTGTTTGAGAGGCGATCGCATTTTGCAACAACTCCAAACTAATTGCCAAATCTGGGAAATCCTCTAACGGCGAAGGTAAGACTAAAGACTCTGGATTTAAAAATGCTTGTGCCTGTTCTGGTGTTTCGATCCCCCGATTAATTAGTAACTGGCTGATAATCGGTGAAATATTAATTAAAACTGCCAGCTTTTGGGCAAATTCTGGTTTCTGCGGATAGATTTGCCAGCGCTGATTAGGTAAGCGCCTGCTAGGTTTTAAGAGTTCAGATACAGGTCGGTCTAGCACAGTATAAACTTAGGAATTTTTAGTGTCAACTTAGAGCAGGACAAATGGAATTTGCGGCTACTCTTACGAGAACGCGTTCGGCGTTAGCGCAGCGGTAGCGACGTTCGCGTAGCGTCTCGCAGAGAAGGAGCGTCACCCGCAGGGTAGTCCGCGGAGGCGAACTAAGGAAAAATTGAGTGTTTGAAACCTACCTCCGTGGGTTTTGCCTGTGTAGAAGCGGTTTCTAACCGCCGATTTAACTATTTGCTATCTAAAACACGTTTACCCTACCATCATCCATAATATACAAAGAGCGATCGCCAAGAGAGCGCCAAGTCGGACGGAGTTCAAGCCGCAATGTGCCAAAGTTGGGTTTCGAGACAATTGCTTGTAGTGACAAACTCTCAATTTTTACAAAAAATTACCACTAGCTAATTTAACACCTCCAATTCAACTAAATTTTAATACTTATATCTGAGAATGAACCAAGGTATTAAATGGTTCGTAAATCTAGTTTCATTTCGTCCCTGGCAAGGCTCGAATGAGTTCTCGAATCACATCAGTTGCTGGTCTGCCCGTCTGTTCACAATACTTTTCAAGGTTCTTGGCTTCATTTGATGCCAGGTTAATAGTGATTCGCTTGACGGCCCATTTTTTGTTCATGCTGAAACAGATAAAAATTTTTTAAAGCTTAATTGCAATCAATTTAGGATTAAAAATACTGAAGAACACCTTAACCTAAACTTGTACTAATTTTAACTCAACCTTTGCTTACTCTGTATGCGTTAGTAAGAAAATTATGTAGTAACTATGGTAAGATACGGTATCCCTATCGGGATTTAGGTGTAATTTTACTATTAATCCAGAGCTAGAAGCCAAATTGGAGGTTTTTACGAGTTGCTATTTACTGCATTAAGGATTGTAGATTTATGAAGCTGCAACTCACCCAATTACATATACTCTGAGCCAAATTAACTGGAGTGTAGACCTATGAAATGCACACATGATGGTTGCAAGTAGGAAATCAGGTGTCTACGCCTACAGCATAAAATTTGCATATTTTCTGTGGAGTTTTTTTACTAAACTTGAGGAGTACAAATGCTTGAGGCTATCGCTGTTGCTTGGTTATTATTGTTTTTTGGCGATTTTCTATCTACATTCTTTTACCACATACCCGAGCACGTTTTTGGTAGCCTACATTTAAAAACGCACCACTCCTGGAAGAAAGACTTCCGCCACTACGCTATTTTGACTTTTAATCCCCAGGTTCTTTTAGATGGTATCTTGGGAGCTTTGCCTTATGTATTTTTAGCAGTAGTCTTGTGGTCTTTTTCTCCCATCGGCGTTGTTTCTGGATTACTGCTAGGTCAGTTTCATGTATGGTGGAGACACATAAGTGTACTAGGTTGGCAAACTTCAAAACCTGTCAATATTTTATGCCAAGTTCTATTTATTACTACTCCTGAAAGGCACTGGTTGCACCATCACAAAACTAATTTGGGTTTCGGTGATATTTTCACGTTCTTTGAACAACCTGCACAAATGTGGTTACGCTGGCTTCGGCTACTCAGACTTCGTTTTCGCTACTCTCGGATCTGACTGAAGCGATCGCTGACCTAAATACTTTTTAAAGTTACCAAAAAGCTGCGATCGCAGCTTTTTTTGTAGACTTGTTACTAATGCTTCGTTAATGGATCAACGGTTAACAGTACTCATGTCAGGGTAGCGCTCACCTGCGGCCACATTTTTAGGTGCAACTGCTTCCAGCCGATTCAACTCTTGTTCAGTCAGGTTAATTTTGGTAGCTGCAACATTCTCCTCCAAGTAAGTACGGCGTTTTGTACCAGGAATTGGGACAATATCTTCTCCCTGAGCCAAAAGCCATGCTAGTGCAAGTTGACTAGAAGTCACTCCTTTTTCGGTGGCAATTGCCTTGACTTGCTCGACTAATTGTAGGTTCTTATAAAAATTCTCGCCTTGAAAGCGAGGAGCATTTCTGCGATAGTCATCAGGTGCTAGATCATCAGGGCTGGTGATTGCACCTGATAAAAACCCTCTTCCTAATGGGCTATAGGGAACAAACCCAATTCCTAATTCCCGCACAGTGGGTAAAATCTCATCCTCTGGCTCTCGACTCCAAAGAGAGTATTCTGTTTGGAGTGCCGTAATGGGGTGAACTCTTACAGCTCGCCGAATCGTCGCAGGAGCAGCCTCTGAAAGCCCCAAATGACGAACTTTTCCAAGCTTAACTAACTCTGCCATTGCTCCTACAGTATCTTCGATCGGTACGGTTGGATCTACGCGATGTTGATAATAGAGGTCAATCACTTCCACTCCCAGACGTTTTAATGAGGCATCGCAAGCTTGATGGACATATTCTGGTCTGCCACTAATGCCTTTCCAACCACCATCTTCAGTGCGGACATTGCCAAACTTGGTTGCTAATACTACTTGATCTCAGCGATCTTTAATTGCTTTGCCTATTAGTTGCTCATTAGTAAAAGGCCCATACATATCAGCAGTATCAAGAAAATTAACTCCTAATTCTAATGCTCGATGAATTGTAGCAATCGCCTCAATTTCATCACGACCACTATAAAACTCAGACATTCCCATGCAACCAAGTCCGATAGTTGAAACTTCTAACCCAAGTTTCCCTAACTTTCTGGTTCTCATTAAATAATCTCCTGGTCAGTAATTGGTCAGATAAAATCAAGTCTTTCAGAATTATCCCTTTCCTAATCAGCAATTCATCTACACTTAGAAGTATTTACTGTAGGACTTCTGAATCCCCCACTAATAGCTAGCGCAGTGCGAAGGAGTTCGCTTACTCCTGCTTATTCAGAAGCTAATTCTGGGAAACCTTAATTTGTGAGAGCGAGAGGCTTTTGCCAGAAGGAACTAGAATTAGGAAACACCTAGCTGGGTTCTTCTGACTTTTGAAATTAGGAGTGCATGTGTGCCAAAATCCCCTAAATATTTGCTGATTGGATCAACCGAGACTTACAGCGGTAAATCTGCAACTGTTCTGGGTTTGTCTCATCAGCTACAGCAAAAAGGACTGGATATTACCTACGGTAAACCGCTCGGTACGTGTCTGAATTCCTCTAGTGGAACCGTAATTGAGGAAGATGTCCAATTCATCGCTCTTAGCCTCAATTTGCCGGAAAACCGTGTTGCACCTACAATGCTGGCTTTGGATGAACTCAATGTGCAAAAGCGCTTACGAGGGGAAGACAAAACCGATTATCAGCAGTCCCTAATACAGCAATATTTGCAAATGTCCCAAGGAGATTTGGTGTTACTGGAGGGGCCTGGTGATTTTTCCGAAGGTAATTTGTTTGACTTGTCTTTGCTGCAAATGGCTGAAGTGTTAGATGCTGGTGTGCTGCTAGTAACCCGCTATAAATCGTTGCTTTCGGTTGAGGCGCTATTGGCTGCTAAAGGGCGTGTAGGCGATCGCTTGTTTGGAGTTGTGATCAATGATATTCCTGTCACCCAACTAGAAGCAGTTGACAGTCTCTTGCGTCCCTTTTTGGAACAGCAGGGGATTCCGGTGCTAGCAATGCTCCCCAACAGCGATTTGCTGCGCAGTGTCAGTGTTGGCGAACTGGTGAAGCAGTTAAAGGCTGATGTTCTTTGCCGCAACGATCGCTTAGATTTGTTGGTGGAAAGTTTAGCAATTGGGGCGATGAATGTCAATTCTGCTGTGAAATATTTCCGAAAACGCCGGAATATGGCAGTGGTAACAGGAGGCGATCGCGTGGAAATTCAGCAAGCAGCTTTGGAAACTTCTACCCAATGTTTAATTCTCACTGGGCAACTACCACCGCCGCCGTTCATTCTCAGTCGCGCTGAAGAACTAGAAATCCCCATTTTATCTGTTGACTTAGACACTCTCACTACTGTAGAAATTGTTGACCGCACTTTTGGGCAAGTCCGCCTCCACGAGCCGATTAAGGTTCACTGTATTCGCCAGTTAATGTCTGAGCATTTTGACATTGACCGCCTGTTGTCTAAACTTGGTTTAACTCCCGCAGCAGCATTGTCTTAACCTCATTAACTCAAATAATTGAGAGCATCAATGCTCATTTATCAGTTAGGAGGCTGTATTGCTGATCAGGGCAGCCGGCTCGCTGTCACCTCCCAGGCGACGGCGTGCTGTTCTTTTGTCACCAAGTAATGGAGTTACTTAACCAAACAATTGAAAATTAGTAGCAATGTCTAACTCAAGTTTTCCTCGCACCTACACGCTGTTTGGTAAAATATCTGGGTCGTTTAATTCGGATTATGTCCATCTTTGAGCCAGTCAACAGACCTTATTAACCTCGATACATTAGCGCAAGAACTAGCGACAATCCAGCAAACGGGTTCCAAAAGAATCGCCTTGCTGGGTTCTCGTCATGTTCCGATTACGCATCAGAATCTTATTGAAATGATGACATATGCCCTAGTTTTATCGGGTAATCGCATCATTACTTCTGGTGCTACAGGTACAAATTCAGCAGCTATCAAGGGAGCAACGCGAGCTGATGCAAATTTGTTGACGGTGATTCTACCCCAAAGCCTGGAACGCCAGCCTTTGGAATCACGCCAGCAACTAGAACAGGTAATGCATCTAGTGGAAAATCCCAGTAATGATAATATGTCCCTTGCTGAAGCTAGTTACCTGTGCAACAAGGAAATTGTCTCTCGTTGCCAGCAACTGATCTGCTTTGCATTCCACGACAGTCGCACCCTGTTGCAAACTTGTCAAGATGCAGAAGAACAAAGAAAAGTAGTGACCCTCTTCTACTTTGACTAGTCATTTGTCATTTGTCTTTTGTCATTTGTCCTTTGCATTTGACTAATGACTGATGACTAATGACTCATAACCAATGCTTAATAAATAATGATTATTTTTTTGTACTCGATCGCTGCTGCTGCCGTTTTAATTTACCTGCCATTTTTGCTGGTAGCTTATGCCCGTACGCGTATTGGGTATGAAATGTTTTCTACTCCTCGTGCTATGTTTGATAAATTGCCACCATACGCCCAACGAGCCACTTGGGCACATCAAAACACCTTTGAAGCATTTATGGTGTTTGCGGCAGCAGCATTAATGGCATACGTAACAGGTCTAAATTCTTTGACAGCACAAGTGGCTGCGATGGCTTTTGTGGTGGCCCGTTTTCTCTACTCAATTTTTTATATTTTGAATGTACCCCTTTTGCGATCGCTGATGTTTGCCATTGGCATTCTTAGCTCTATCACTCTCTTTTTCTTGAGTATCGTCCAAGCTACTAGTTAAGTGAGGAACGGGGGATGAGGGAGCAGGGGAAAGCAGGGGAAGAAATGCCCAATGCCCAATCCAAAATCCAAAATCTAAAATCTAAAATGTTTTATGGCTTCTACTTTTTCCTTTGACATTGTGAGCGACTTTGACCGACAAGAGTTGGTTAACGCCGTCGATCAAGTTATCCGAGACATCAAAGGTCGTTACGACCTCAAAGACACTGAAACTACTGTCGAATTAGTCGAAGAGAGCATTAACGTTAGTACTGACAGCGAGTTTACCTTAGATTCTGTACACAACATTTTGCGAGAGAAAGCCGCCAAGCGTAACCTCTCCCAGAAAATCTTTGATTTTGGCAAAGTTGAATCAGCCAGTGGTAATCGCGTGCGTCAAGAAATCAAACTCAAAAAAGGCATTAGTCAGGAAATCGCCAAACAAATTTCCAAATTGATTCGGGACGAATTCAAAAAGGTACAAGCCTCAATCCAAGGGGATGCTGTGCGAGTTTCTGCCAAATCTAAAGATGACTTACAAGTAGTGATGCAACGGCTTAAACAAGAAGACTACCCAGTGGCTTTGCAATTTACAAATTATCGTTAAAAGATTCGTAATTCGTAGCAAATAATTCGGTTACGAATTACGAACTATTTTAAGCCCCTCCGCCAATACTTTTTTGAAATGCTGGACGCTCAGATAACTGCTTCATATAGTTCAACATGGCTGGGTAGGAACTGAGGTCTAGCTTCAGCATGATGGGAATGTAATTCAGAATAGACCCTACTGCCACATCAGCAACAGTGAACTCATTACCAAGCAAGAAAGGTTGCTTACTGAAAATTTCATTTAACGGAGTCAACAAGCGGGGCATTTTCCGCTCCCGACTTGCTTCTACAAAAATTCCTGGACCAAGGGTAGCATTAGCAAACAAAACCCATTGAGAAAATACAGCACGTTCTTGGAGTGAAAGTGCAGTTTTACCATACTTATCGGCAAGATACAGCAAAATTGCCCCAGATTCCCAAAGTTTAAAATCTCCATCAACAATTGCTGGAACTTTCCCAACTGGGTTAATTGCCAAATATTCAGGTTTGAGATGTTCGCCCGCCTGCATATCGAGCTTGACAAATTCGTAGGGAACTTCTAATTCCTCTAAATACCAGTGAACAATTGACGCTCGACTACGAGCGCCCCCGTAAAGTTTTAGCATAATTACTTAAAGAACTTTGTGAGTGTGAGAATGCTGTTTAATGTTGTCTTCTTTGGTGACAACTCTAGCAGCATTTAATACGCGTTTACGCTCAGTAGAATATTTAAATTCAGTGTAGTTTGTACCTAAAGGAATTAAAGATTTTGCAGATTCACGACGCTTGTAGGTACGCGCTGCTGCAAATGCCCGTGGCACAAATTCTTCTCCAAACTGAGCCGACTGTGAGAAGCCATCAGGCAACAGTTGTGAATCGCCATCCAGCACAGATCCCAAAGTTGTTGCATGAGCCAGCTTATAGGAGGTAGGGATGCCCTTTAAAAGCGCTTCCAAAGCCGCAGAGGGAATCGGTTCTATAACTTCGATTTGATAAACTTCTCCATCTTCTTTGACGAAGCAGGTTGCCAAGCCGATAACAATGTAATCATCGGTTGCTAAATCAGGGGCATTGGGATAGGAAATTGCAGTTGTCATCGGAAAATTTCTCAAAACTTAAAAATTAAATCTAGGGAATGAGGCATGGGGCATGGAGCATTAATTATTCTCCTCTTACTTCTCCTGCTTCCTCATCCCCTCTTTAATGAACGGCTTGTTGGCATTCTACCAATTTGTAGTCCTCACTACTTGACCAGTTTTTGAGATTGATATCTGCTATTTCTGGAATTCACCCTGGGGATGAAGTATTCATGATTAGGTTTGAGGATCAATTGTTTATTCAGGGCATAGATTTCTCTTGTCCTACTAGGTTACAGTTCTCTCTTGAGATGGCTTCTAGGTAAGCGTAAATACCTTAAAAATAGACATAGTGGTAAAACCACCAACAGGCAAAAACTAGAGTTTGATTCCACAAAGCACTGATTGAATGTAGAAAAAGATGAATATTCACTCATTTTTAGCTGACGGTGACCAGCAAAGTAACAAATATAATTTTTCGCTAAATATTATACATAAAGCCCAAGAAAGTAGGAAAAATGACAGTGGCGCATCTACTTTGGAAGATAGCTATTTACGCTCTTGTGCTTTGAGGTTGGCTCAACAAGGAAATTATACTGAGGCGATCGCACTTTTAAGCCAACTAATCTTCCGCCATCCCCATAATGCCGTTGATTACAACAATCGGGGGCTAATTTATTTTCAAAGTGGCAAAACGCAAAAAGCGCTTTCTGACTATAACACCGCGCTCAAACTTAATCCCTATTTGGCTAGTGCTTATAATAATCGGGCAAATTACTACGCGGCTTGTGGAGAATTAGCAGCAGCACTTGTCGACTACGATCAAGCGATTGATTTGAATCCTCGCCATGTCCGGGCGTTGATTAACCGAGGCATTACCTGGCGTGATTTGGGGCAATATGAGGAGGCAATTGAGAATTTTGAGGTAGCACTGCTTTTCGGTCAGCTAGAAGGTCATATCTGGGCTGAACGCGGCAGAACTTACCATCTTTGGGGTGACTGGAATTGTGCGATCGCTGATTATCGTCGCGCCCTCACTCAACTGCCCTCGAGCGAAACAACTAGGGACGTTGCTGGTTCTCGTTTGCGTTTACAAATCGAAAATTGGCTAAACGATTTGTTATTTCCTGGGCGTCCTATTTGGTAGATTAATCCTTCTGTCAGATTCAAAATTCAAAATAAATTATTAAATTTTGAATTAGAGTTTGGTGACCCTGTATCGTTAATGACTAATAAATGATAACTATATAGTTATTCAAAAATTAGCTATTAGCCATTGTTTATTAGCAATAATATAAATTAACACCCAGTGTATACGTAGCCAGAATCACAAGAAACTTAAAATAATCCCAAATTCGCTATTTGTCTTAGGGTAATAAGTCTGTTTGTGCATCTTCTCGGCGATCTGGATTCATCAACACCACGCGACGCTGGCTGGGATCAAATCGGTATCCCTGTTGTTGCATAATAGTTTTAGTTTGCTGAGGATCAAAGTTACGGCTAAATTCTGTCTGCAAACCATTGACATGTCCTTCCATCAACTTGACTTCAGTACTAATCTCTCGCAACTTTCCTTGCTGTGACCAATGATAAGGCAAAAGTTGTGCTAAAGCGGATGCTGCAACGGCTGTAATGAGGAGATTAACAGCTATTTTAGCTGTGCTTTCCACTGCCATCACCTGGTAAGAACGTTGACGAAGATGCCGCTTTGGTCGAGGAATGACCCGGCGTTTTTGTATAGGTTGTAACGGTGGTCTGGAGGGTTGAGTCGCGTTCATGATGCTAAAAAATAACCTCGCTTAGTGAAGGGAAGCACTGTAAAAGCGCTCTGGCGCTAATTACTGCTCGATTTAGCTGTCATATTACTTCATTTTTATGAAATAGCTACAAGTGTTGCACTAGTTAAAAAATAACCTGGCTTACGTAAGTGCTAGCTTTTTAGCAACTTATGGCATAAAGCCACAAGCGTCTGGAAATTGCACCCCGTAATGCCAGGATTATTAGCTTTTTAACTGTGTCACATCGTACCGTTATTTGTAAAGTTCTGTGGCTAATCGCCAAGCTAGAACTCCTGGGATCAGCGCCACAACTAGAGCGATGTAGACTTGAGTATCCGAGATGGAAGATATCTGAGCGATGTACAGAGTATCTAAGATAGGCATGGCTGAAAACCTCCTAACCTGAATAGATTTTGAACAGTTCGTTTACTACTTTTCCTTGTTTTGCCAAGATTGGGGAATATCTTGTTACAAGATGCAACAAAAGCAGTTATTAATCAGTAGTCGTTAATGATTCTTTATTAAAAAAATTCATAAAACTATGGATTTCTATTTGGGTATCGACTTTGGCACCTCTGGCGCACGCGGTATGGTGATTGATGAGGAAGCTAGCATCCAGGCACAGGTGCGATATCCCTTCCAGGACTCCCCAGCCGCCGTTACGCCCAAAATTTGGCAGGAGGCTTTGTTTGTGCTGGTGGAACAAATACCTGATCAATTGCGGCGAGAAATTAAAGCGATCGCAATTAATGGTACTTCCTCGACCGTTTTGCTGGTCGATGCTGCTGGCAATCCAACAGATGCACCATTGCTGTACAACGATGCGCGGGGATCATTGGTGCTAGAGCATTTGAGGAGTATAGCGCCCCCTAATCATACTGTGTTGAGTGCCACCTCCAGCCTGGCGAAACTTTTGTGGATGAGGCAACAACCCTCTTTTAGTGAAGCTAGATATTTCCTGCATCAAGCAGATTGGCTAGCGTTTCTCCTACATGGACAGTTGGGTATTAGCGATTACCATAATGCCTTAAAGCTGGGTTATGACGTAGAAGAGTTGAAATACCCAGAATGGCTAGAAAAACTAGAAATACCAATTCAGCTACCCAAAGTTTTAACTCCTGGGACTCCGATTACCGAATTGCGTCCTGAAATTGCTGATAAATTCGGTTTATGCCGTGATTGTCTGGTATGTGCAGGTACAACTGATAGTATTGCGGCTTTTCTCGCTAGTGGAGCAAAATTACCTGGTGAAGCCGTGACTTCCCTTGGTTCAACCTTGGTACTTAAGTTGTTAGGTCGTACCCGTGTAGAAGATGCCAGATATGGGATTTACAGCCATCGCCTGGGGGATTTGTGGCTGACTGGTGGTGCTTCTAATACTGGAGGTGCAGTACTAAAGCAATTTTTCACAAACGCTGAGTTAGAAAGCCTTAGTCGGGAGATTGATGCATCAAAAGCCAGCGAGTTAGATTATTATCCGTTGTTGAAGGTAGGCGATCGCTTTCCGATTAACGATCCCGATTTACCGCCACGATTGTCACCACGCCCAGATAACCCAGTGGAATTTTTGCATGGGTTATTAGAAAGCATTGCCCGTATAGAAGCAAGAGGGTATGAATTATTACAGCAAATGGGCGCAGAGAAGTTTAGCCGTGTTTATACTGCTGGCGGTGGCGCGGCGAATGAAACTTGGACTGCGATTAGGGCGCGTCATTTGCAGGTTCCTGTAGTAGCCTCAGTGTACACAGAAGCAGCTTATGGAACGGCGCTGTTGGCTATGGGAGGCGGAATTAAGGGTGAACAAGAGTAATTATGTAACAATCTTTTCGTAGGTATTTCGTAAATCAGTATCTATCCCAGTGACAATCTACATATCTCGGCCGATACTGTGATTATTAGATACCGGACTATAGATTTCAGGTTCATGATCTGGGCAGCTATTCGGGGATGGGTGCTTCGCTATAAGCGAATGTCATCTGTCCCCTTTATTAATTACTAGTGTTAGTTCTAACTAGCCTACCGTCGCTAAGGTAATGGGTGTATTGAGGCGATCGCAACAAACTTTCACTGGGGATATTAAGCGATCGCAATCATGGCAAAAGAACGCCAAATTGTAGCTTGAAAGTAACCGGATGCTGCGGCGCTACAGTGTAGAAGCTAATGACAGCAAGCGTAACACGGAGACAAAAAAGTGCAAATCACTAAGCGCAATGTTGAGTTAAGAGTAGATGGCAGCTTAATGCGTGTTTATGTAGCGGCTCCCAAAGCAGCAGGAAAATACCCTGGTATTGTCTTCTACAGTGATATTTATCAGTTAGGTGATGCAATGATTCGTCTAGCTAACTACTTAGCAGGATACGGCTATGTAGTAGCAGCCCCAGAAATTTTTCACCGAATTGAGCCAGTTGGTTTAGTAATTGAGCCAGACGATCTGGGACGGATGCGGGGAAATGACGATGCGCGTCGAACCTCCGTAGCTGATTATGATGCCGATTGCCTTGCTGTGATTGAATTTCTGAAAACAGAGAGTGCGGTTTCTCCAAATCAAATAGGCACTCTCGGCTTTTGTATTGGTGGACATTTAGCTTTCCGCGCAGCATTTCAAAGCGAAATTCGGGCTTGTGTCTGCTGTTATCCTACTGGGATTCCCAGTGGTAAACTGGGTAAGGAGGTAGCCGATACAATCCAACGGGTAAGTGAAATCAAAGGCGAGATGTTAATGGTGTTCGGTACTCTTGACCCTCATATACCAGATAGCGATCGCCAAATCATAATCAAAGCAATTGAGAATGCTAACATCCCTCACCAAGTTTTCTTGTATGAAGCAGAACATACATTCATGCGCGACGACGGTTATCGTTATGATTCTAGTGCTAGCACCGCAGCTTGGTCTGAAATAGTGACTTTTTTGGGGCGCATATTTGCAGACTGAAAACTCCTATTATTGCTTTCTTCGCGTCAATTTTGAGTTGTTTGCAACGCTAACAAACCAGCACCATAAGCAGGTTCATGCCTCGGAAAAATTACGTTTACATTAGGAAACTTCTTAACAAGAGATGCTGCAAATTTTTCATGGATATTGCATCTACCACGCCAGACACTTCCCGTTGTTACTACTTCCAAAACTGAGTCGGCAGTAAAAATTGCATCAATTACTGTAGATGTAGCTTTTACTAACTCTTTTACAGCATCGTCAATTATCATATTCGCTACTATATCACCTGACGCTGCTGCAAAATCTACAACTAGTGCTGAAGCTGCTATCTGTTTAACTCCCCATTTTCGGCGATATACTACTTCTATTAAATCTTCTATACTTTCCAAATCAAGATGCTGTTTGAAACCCTCTATCAAACTCGTTGATATTTCTCGTCCATCATAAGATTTTAATGCTGCGTTCATGCCTGTGATCGCAATTTTATAAGCGCTACCTTCATCTCCTAAAATATACCCCCAGCCGCCGACTCGCTTAGTATGTCCTTCATGATTTCGGCCGAAAACTATTGAACCAGTACCTGCTGCAACCACAATTCCTATAGGCTGACCAATTCCACCAACTAAAGCAATTAAAGCATCGTTACAAATTACAATATTCGCTGGCTGTAATGCCCAAGTAATAGGCAATTTGTTATTCTGTAACTCTTTAACTAAACCTGTTACTACTTCGATATCTGCTACACGACCTACACCCGCTAAACCCAAACATATCGCGTCAATATTCACAGAATTTGTAATTATTGCTGCCTCAACCGCATTTTTAATTGCAGATTGAATAGATTGTAGAGTGGCTTCGATACCTATACTCTGATAATTAGATGGGCCTGCTTCAGCACGACCTAGCACTAGATGCAAATCATCCATTAAGACACAAATAGTCTTGCTACCGCCGCCATCTATTCCCAAAACATAACTCATCAGTTGTAATAAAATTACTTATTTTGATGCTTCGGTTCTTCTTTTAAAGGAATAAAAAAGAGAGCAATCATTCCAGGAATGGTTAGCAAACAAACCAAGACAAAAAACAATGGATAGCCAAGTGCTTTTTGCAGATAACCACTAACTAATCCGGATAACATCATTCCTAAAGCCATAATGCCAGTAGATATGGCAAAATGAGAAGTTTTATATTCGCCTTGGCAAATATACATTAAATAAACACTAAAAGCTGTAAATCCAAAACCATAGCCAAATTGCTCCAAGGAAACCAAGGGATACACTAATGTTAGTGAAGGCTTAGTGTAAGCCATATACACATAAAAAATATCAGGTAAATTCAATGCTAAAGCCATAGGTAATAAACATTTTTTTAATCCATATCTAGAAATTAGCAAACCTCCTAAAATTCCTCCACAGATTAGGGATATTACCCCAAATGTCCCATAGACTAGCCCAACATCTGATGTTGATAACCCTAAGCCTCCTACTTCTGGTTTGTCCAATAAAAATAAAGAGGCTATCTTGACAAGCATTGCTTCGCCAAGTCTGTAAAGCAATATAAATGCTAAAATATTTATAATTTTATCTTGGGCAAAATATGAGCGAATGATTGACCAAAAAGGTATATTTTCTCTAGCTTGTATTTGTCGTTGGTTGTCTGATTCAGGTAAGGGTAAAATTAGGCGATGGAAAATAAATAGGATTACTAAAATTAAAGCTGAGAAGCCAATGGCTATAGTCCAGCTTAAAGGAATATTGTTCAGAGAAACTTCAAGCTGACCTGCTAAGACTACTAATATTCCAGAGCCAAAAATGACAGCCATTCGATAAAACAGTGAGCGAATGCCAACAAATAAGGCTTGTTGTTCTGGAGATAAAGCCAGCAGATAGAAGCCATCTGTGGCAATGTCATAAGTTGCAGAAATAAATGCTCCTATTGTTAATGTCACAAGGGAGATGAAAAAGAAATTTGGCAGTTGCAAGGAGAAGGCTATCAAACCTAAACAAGCGAACATCGCAAATTGGGTATAAAGTATCCATTGACGTTTGGTAGAATAAATATCGACGATTGGGCCCCAAAACATTTTGATGACCCAAGGTAGATAGAGAAAACTTGTCCATAAAGTAATTTGAGTATTATCTATTCCGAGCTTTTTGTAAAAGATTACAGAAACTGTATTGATGATGATGTAAGGTATGCCAGAGGCAAAGTAGAGGGTGGGTATGTATCTCCAGGGCGAAGGGGTCGTGGTTTGAGGTTTCATATTTGCCTCTAATTATCGGTGTTATTAAAATTAGCATCCAATAGGACACCAATAGGATAAATTATCTGTAATTTCCCCTTCAGAAAGGCGCATTCCTACACCTCCAGATATAAACTTGTCATTACCATTGTTATATAGCCATGCTCCCCAAACCTGAGTCATTGACTTGCCATCAATTTCTAATTTAGGAAATTCTAATAACTCTTGATAGACATAATTCTGTTGTGTATACCAAGGATCATTATTACTACTACGCACAGAGATTTTTCCTGAATTAACTGCAAATCCTCCTTCACCTTCTCTTCCTAAAATAGGTTTGGCAAAGTATGAATTACCTATTGCTGTTGCACTCAGTGATGTTTTAGGAAAATATTCCCAGACTGTCCCAGCATCTTTGTTAGAAAAAAAGTCATATCCCAAATCTGTAATTAGGGCAAATACGCTCTTTGGTTGCAGTGCAAAGGCAGAACCAAAGTTCACAAGCACAATTTTATTCTCAAAAATTAATTTCTCTAGAGCCGGCCATAATCTTTCACCTTTTTCATCAGTATCATGGATTAGCCATTCCACTGGATACCACATAAAAAGTATATCTATTGGTTTTTTTGTTCTCTGGTCAAATAGATATTCACCATCTTTGATGCCAAGATATTCTAAGGGTAAAATGGTACTTTTGGACTCCAAGTAATTTCTTAGCCATCGCATAGTACCTAAATCTTCGGCATTATTCAAAGCTGTAAATGCTACGCAACAGTCTGTAATTGGTTTACCTAAATTTAATGCGGCTCTATTTACATGCAGATTGAGTGTTATTTTTAATAATTTTTGAGCATCTAAATCTGGTTCTTGCAATCCAAAATGTCTGGCGACTTTATTATTGCCATCCGTACACTCAAACCAAAAACTAGGAGTTTGGGGATTAGTTTCTACTACCTTTTTTATCCCTTTTTCTTGATTCCAGCACCAGTCAAGACGCATACAAAATGGTGCGAGGAAGTCATATTTAACTAACTTGATAGTAGCTTCCGGAAATCCATAGTAAAGTAGTGTATCCTCATCAAGAGTGCGAATAATTTCCCACACTTGGGTTAAAACACTACCAACTAATTCCGATGCTTGCTGGATTTCTTGTATCGTCTGCGGTAAAACTTGATGGCAGTGATAAAGGGCGTAAGGTGTTTCTTGGTCAGTTAGAGGTATACCTGTTCCTTCTTCAATAGGAGCAAAGTTGTACCAACCCATTTTCATCGACTGAAATAGACGCTTTCGTTGAGGACTGTTGAAAATATTCATAACTCTTTTATCCACCCGCATGACCACCGCGACCGAAACTACCAAAACCACTACGACCTTTGGAAGAACCTCTGGAAGTCCCGGCCTCCGATGAATTACCAAAACCGGATCTTCTAATGCTACTTCCACCAGAGTAACCACTTGATCTGCCGCTACTATTAGATGAGGGTGAACAGTTATTGGGTTGTTGTTTAGAGTTCGCCGACGTTGTGGTGCAATCTGACTGTCTTGCTTCTGGGGTTGTCGCACAAGAAGCAAGTAGCGATACAGTCATAACGAACACTATGAGTTGAAATAAACCTGGTTTCAATTTCATGAGTCTTTCTGGATGAATATACAGATGTCAGCTACGGAATTTATGCAAGATAACTACAAGAGTCAAAAATAGATTTCGCATTTCCTGATAGATTTTTTAAGGAATATATCTACGATTTAGAGAATTGCTAAACAAACCCTCTCCAACCCTGTGGCAAAATTTATTAGAGTCCTTCCATAGTTAGTTTGCCCAGCATGACCGCAACTATTCCCAATCTCCCCAGTCTCTACGACCCCTTTTCCACTGAAGCCAAGTGGCAACAATTCTGGGAAGACAACCAAGTTTACAAAGCTGACCCCAACAAAGGCGGCGAACCCTACTGCATCGTCATTCCCCCACCGAATGTCACCGGCAGCTTACACATGGGTCACGCCTTTGAAAGTGCGTTGATTGATACCCTCGTACGCTACCACCGGATGCAGGGACGCAATACCCTATGGCTACCCGGAACTGACCACGCCAGCATCGCTGTGCATAGTATGCTGGAAAAGCAACTCAAAAAAGAGGGTAAGACTCGCTACGAGTTAGGGCGCGAGAAATTCCTAGAACGCGCTTGGCAATGGAAGGCGGAGTCTGAGGGAACGATTCTGAATCAGCTACGACGCTTGGGTGTCTCGGTGGACTGGTCACGGGAAAGGTTTACTCTGGATGAGGGTTTATCTAAAGCTGTTGTGGAGGCATTTACTCGCCTTTACGAGGAAGGCTTAATTTATCGTGGTGAATATTTAGTTAACTGGTGTCCCGCTTCTCAGTCGGCGGTGTCTGACGTGGAAGTAGAAAATCAAGATGTGAATGGAAATCTCTGGCACTTCCGCTATCCCCTCACCGATGGTTCCGGTTTTGTAGAGGTGGCGACAACTCGACCAGAAACGATGCTGGGCGATACAGCAGTAGCAGTTAATCCCAGTGACGATCGCTACAAACATCTCATTGGCAAAACTCTAACTCTGCCAATTCTACAACGAGAAATTCCGATCATTGGCGATGAATTTGTTGACCCCGCTTTCGGCACTGGCTGCGTGAAGGTGACTCCCGCCCATGACCTGAACGATTTTGACATGGGTAAGCGTCACAATCTGCCGTTCATCAACATTATGAATAAAGACGGCACTCTCAACGCTAATGCTGGGGAGTTTCAAGGACAAGACCGCTTTGTTGCTAGAAAAAATGTGGTTTCTCGCCTAGAAGCAGATGGCTTTTTGGTGAAGATTGAAGATTATAAGCATACCGTTCCCTACAGCGATCGCGGTAAAGTACCTATTGAACCCCTCCTCTCGACTCAATGGTTCGTCAAAATTCGCCCCCTAGCTGACAACACTCTCGAATTCCTCGACCAGCAAACTTCTCCAGAGTTTGTCCCCCAACGTTGGACTAAGGTCTATCGTGATTGGCTAGTAAAACTCAAAGATTGGTGTATCTCTCGCCAATTATGGTGGGGACACCAAATTCCGGCTTGGTACGCTATCAGTGAAACGGATGGACAAATTACTGATAATACGCCCTTTGTAGTAGCCAAATCGGAAACTGAAGCTTGGGAGAAAGCTAAATCACAATTTGGCGAAAATGTCAAGTTAGAACAAGACCCAGATGTGCTAGATACTTGGTTTTCTGCTGGACTGTGGCCGTTTTCGACTTTGGGCTGGCCAGAACAAACTCAAGATTTAGCAACTTACTACCCGACTACCACTTTGGTAACAGGCTTTGACATCATCTTTTTCTGGGTAGCCAGAATGACCATGATGGCTGGGCATTTTACGCAGCAAATGCCTTTCCAAACAGTTTACATTCATGGCTTGGTGCTGGATGAAAAAGGTCAGAAGATGTCAAAGACCAAAGGTAATGGCATTGACCCATTGTTGTTAATTGACAAATATGGTACTGATGCCCTGCGCTATACCTTAATTAGAGAAGTAGCTGGTGCTGGTCAAGATATCCGCTTAGAATACGATCGCAAAAAGGATGAATCGGCATCTGTAGAGGCATCGCGCAACTTTGCAAATAAGTTGTGGAATGCAGCCCGATTTGTGATGATGAATTTGGATGGACAAACGCCGCAGCAATTGGGGAATCCAGTCGCCACAGAATTGAGCGATCGCTGGATCATCTCGCGGTATCATCAAGTTATCAAACAAACCACTAATTACATCGATAATTATGGTTTAGGGGAAGCAGCAAAAGGACTCTACGAATTTATCTGGGGTGATTTCTGCGATCAGTATATTGAACTAGTGAAATCCAGATTGCAAGCAGATGCCGACCCAGCATCGCGGCGGGTAGCACAGCAAACTCTCGGCTACATACTGGAAGGGATTTTAAAACTGCTTCATCCCTTGATGCCTCATATTACCGAAGAAATTTGGCAGACTCTCACCCAACAACCGGTAGATTCCCCGCAAACTTTACCATTACAAATATATCCCCAGGTAGATGCAAACCTAATTGATTCAGCTTTAGAAGGACAGTTTGAATTACTGATTGCTACTATCCGCACAATTCGGAATTTGCGAGCTGAGGCGGATATTAAGCCAGGGGTAAAAGTGACAGCGAATTTGCAAACTGAAAGTGAGAAAGAGCGGGAAATTCTTACTGCTGGACAGTCTTATATTAAAGATTTGGCGAAGGTTGAGACTTTAACTATTACTGACAAGCAAGAAAACCAAACTATTGCTGCGAAAAAACCTCAAAGGGGTTTGAAGACAATTGGCTTAATTATCGTGGCTATTGTCTTTGTTAGATTGGGTTTAGCTGCGGGAAGTGCCATTGATGACATTCCCATCGTCGGAACTTTCTTTGAAATAGTAGGTTTTGGTTACACAGCGTGGTTTGTTAGCCAAAATTTACTCACTGCTCAAGCTAGACAAAAGTTATGGAGACAGTTTTTTCCGCAGAAAGAATTAGAACAACCACAAGAACCAGAAAATGCGATCGCAGGTGTAATTGGTACAATACAGGTGCTAATTCCTCTAAGCGGTGTGGTAGATATTGAAGCTGTGCGTGCCAAGCTAGAAAAGAGCTTGAGTAAAGCTGAAGCCGAAGTTCAATCCCTGAGTACCAGATTAAACAATCCTAGTTTCGTAGATAGAGCTAGGGCTGACGTGGTACAGGGAGCGCGAGATGCCCTAGCAGAAGCACAGAAGCAAGCGGAAATTTTGCGCGAGCGTCTGAAGGGGTTGTCGTAGCGATCGCCTGCGTGGCTTAGGATAACTGTAATGGGTAATAGGAGTGTCAACAATTCCCAATTACCCGTTACCAATTAACAAGATCTAAATCTCAATTCTGGGACTTATTATTTTATTAAACTTTTTTAATTTTTAATTTTTAATTTTTAATTGGAGCGAAGCGACCCTCATGCTATATCTAGCCCAGGTGCGTAAAAACGATTTTTTAGACCAGCACCAGTTACGCTTATTGGCGCGTCAAGAAGCTGATAACTTGTGGGCGATAATTCCAGAAGAGGCTTTCATTCTGCTAGGAAAGGGAAAGATTATGAGTGAAAACTTGCTTGTTTTAGTAGAACTTTCCCCTACAGGCGACATTGAAAGAATAGAAGACGCTACCAACTGGGTACTCCATGTGGTACAAAACTACCTCACTATTGGTATTACCCCAGAATTTTTGCAGCACGAAGCCGAGCGAGCAGAACATTGGCGACAATCCTTGACGTTACAAAACCAAGACTTAGCGCGGCGTTCCTTAGAATTGGAAGCTCGTCGTGAACAAATTCAAGCCCTAGAAGAAAGCCTCAAACGTGAGAAAAATGGTTATCCCCAAGAGGAAAGTTAAAAGTTTGCAATTGTATTGCCCATAAAGTTTTTGAAGGTAGAAAAAGCTTACTCGTCCGTGAAATACTTTTTTGAGACGAATAAACCAACATCATAAATACCACTGTGACACTAAGAGTCTGGATGCAGAAACCCAGACCTCAACAAAGTAGGTCTGGGCAGTTCAATACTCACAATAAATGGCGTGAATTAGGCAAAAACAAAACTGGTATTAACACCTACATCAGTAACACCATTGAGAATAGCAAGAGTTTCACCACCAAAGGCAATTGCGGTATTACCTCCTACTGTATTCAACGCTATAGTATTAGCGTTAATACCCAAGCTAGCACTACCGAGGATACCGATGACATCACTACCCTTTTCAAAATCAAGAATTGTATTGGCAGCCTCTGGCAATTCACCGCTGACAATCCAAAACTGATCTTTACCTTTGCCACCAGAGATTAGATTATCGCCCCCGAACTGGACGTAAAGTTTGTCATCACCGTCACCACCAAGGGCACGATCATCTTTACCCAGGTAGAATACATCATCACCAGCACCACCGGATAGGCGATTACCGCCTTTGCCATCAGTAGCATCAAAAATGTCATTACCATCACCACCAAAAGCGCGATCGCCCTTGTTGACATAGATAACATCATCGCCACTACCTAAACTGATCCGGTTACTACCAGCGATTGATGAAGAAACTGTTTGTGTATCAACCTCGTCATTCCCTGCACCAGTAAATACGGAGTCATTGATACCGTCAAAAGTTGCATCACCTGCTATTAACTGGTCACCTTGAGAAGTTCCAGATACTAATTTAGTTTCTTGTTGTGCTGCTGCCTCTTCTGGTGTTACACCAAACATCGTCTGGTACATGAGGTTGTATATCTCGGTGTTATCCAAGGTACTGGGCAGTTTGTCAGCATTCATCCCGTATGCTTTGGAGACAATGCTACCAGGGAAGTCAGGAGTACCGACCCAAGCAACACCAAAGTTGCCCATCGGGCCATCTATACTATCCTCAGCTTGAAAAGGTTTCCAAGGAGCCTGTTCGCTGGCTGTGCTACCATTAACACCATCTAAGAAGTTCTGAGTTGTGTTAGTTGTTGTTGGGTTAACGTTGATAAAGGGAACAGTAGGTTCACTATCTGCCAGAGGAGGGTTATCAGTGGAGTTCCCTGGAGGACGAGTATAGGGAGTATATTGAAACACCTGCAAGCCACCTGCATCGCTGTCTGCGGCGGTAACTACTAAAGTGTTGGGGTCTTTGGTATCAACATAATCCTTCGCTACACCAATTGCCGCATCAGCTCGCCGTATAGCTTCAATTGTACCCGCAGCGTTATTGTTATTACCAAAGTTGTCGGTGCCCTCTTCCTCTACCACAGCAAAGAAGCCATCTGGATCTTTGTTGATGATTTTCAAAGATGCATCTAGCATCTCGGCTACTGTAGGAGCCGTTGCCACATAGAGTGGCAGAGGATTTTCGCTATTTAGACCTAGTTCCTCTTCAGTGCGATCGTCGAAGGTGTCAGTCGCCGCAAACACGCCCAACAATTTCTGTGGCGGGTTATCGCTGTTGACCACTTGGTTCATTTGTTCCTCAGTATAGACCACGCTATAACCTAAGGACTCCGCCAACTCAATCAAGTTGGTGGTTGGGCGGCGCTCTGGGCGGCTTTCTGAGGCATCAATTTCAGAGGTGACGTGGAATCCAGTAGTTCCCTGCGGCAGCATATACAACTCACCACCGCCCATGATCACATCTGTACCAGAGCGGATTACCTGCTCAATGATTTCGGCGTACTTATCCCGTGCCCGAATGTCGTCAGCTAATCGGTTGGTGGTTTCAGCTGCAAAGGCAGCAGTTCCAGGCTCTGCCAACTGACCAGACTGGATTAGTGCAGTAGCTTTTCCAGCCTCAATAGCTTCTTCTAGGATAGTGTAGCCAGTTTTGCCAGAAGCGGGGGTAACAAGAGATTGATCTTCATTCAGACCAAAAGATTCATTAAAGACCTTGACTCCATTAGCATGAGTGACTGCCCCAGCATTTGATGTACCCGTTAACTGGTTTTCCATGTGTCCCAGATAGACCCCGGCATTCGACATTTCGTCCCAATTAAGCCTGCCATCGGGGCCCTTGTCGATATTGCGTAGCGCCATGTAATGGGAGGGGCTAGTGCCATCTGGGTGAATGAAGATGACATTGCCAGTGTCTTTAGTAGCTTCAGGCGCGGGTGTCGGCGCAGGATTCCGAGATGGTAATTCTGTCTCAAACAGAGTTTCATACATCAACTCGTACATCCCCGTGTTGTCTACTGTCGCAGGCAGTTTATCTGCGTTCAGTCCTTGAGCTTTTGAGACGATAGAACCGCTAAAGTCGGGCGTACCTGCCCAGCCAATTCCGAAGTTAAAGACATCTCCGTTAGCATCTGGTGCAGCAACAAAAGGTAGGGTATTCGCCCCAGTTTGACCATCTAAGGGAACAGGACGTGGTTCTGTGGTGGGGTTGTTATTGATAGTACCCACTGGTTCATCGGGAGTAAGTGGGTCAATCACTTGCAAGCCACCTGCATCACTGTCAGCAGCAGTTAAGAGTAAGGTATTCGAGTATTTATCAACAAAGTCTAGTGCTACACCAATCGCTGCATCTGCTCGACGCACACCTTCTAGAGTACCAGCAGCATTATTATTGTTGCCGAAGTTGTCGCTTCCTTCCTCTTCAACGATCGCTATAGAACCATTGTTGAAGTTAGGGTGCTTTTCCATCAACTTTTGGGTGACTTCCAGCATTTCGGCGATTGTCGGTGCTGTTTCACTATAAAGAGGTAGTCCCCGCTCAGTTAAGACTTCTTCTGGGCGATCGTTGAAGGTATGGATAGGAGCAAATACGCCCAGCACTTTCGTTGGTGGCGTAGAATATTTTGCTGGGTCAAGTAGGTCTTTGAGTTGTTGCTCGTTATAAACAACTGTGTAGCCCTTGCTTTTCGCCAATTCAATCAAGTTTTCACTGGGGCGTTGGATAGGATTAGTGCTGAGAGCATCTAGTTCGGCTGCTGTAACGTGGAAGCCATCAGTACCTATAGGCAAGAGGTTAAGTTCGCCACCGCCCAGAATAAAGTCAACTCCAGACTCGATCACCTGCTTGGCAATCTCAGCTGTTTGCTGACGAGGCGGAATTCGCTCTCCATCGACAACTAGTTCACCCACTTGAGCAACGAATGCAGCTGTACCCGGCTCATATATGGCACCAGACTGAACCAGCGCTGTCACCTTATTTGCAGCAACTGCTTCCTGCACGATTGTCTTACCAGTGTTGCCAGATAGGGAAGCAACTGACGAACCATCGGCGTTTAAGCCAAACGATTCTGCATAGACCTTGGCACCCGTTGCATGGGTAACAGCACCAGCATTGGATGTTCCACCCAGCTGGTCTTCCAGATGACCCAGATAAACCCCAGCATGATCTAGATTGTCCCAATTCAAACGTCCGTCGGGACCTTTATCTACAAATCTTGCGAACGCATAATGAGATGGACTGGTTCCATCTGGATGGAGGAAAATTACGTGATTACCAGTTGCCATAAAACTTGTGAGTTGTTCTGAATAAGTTGGGTTTCGACAGTTCTTTTTAGAAGACTAGAGTTCTTTCACGCTCCAGCCTGCAACACAGGCTAGTCCAATACCGTTAATCAGATTTGCCGGAACTTGCAATCGATAGTAGTCAAGTACAGTTTGCTTAAAGTTAATAACTTTAAGGTTAAGGAGTGGATAAATTTCGTTTAACTTTAATTCAAAATAATTAGTTACATTGACAAATGGCACTAAGAAAAGCTATTAGCTATACTGAATAAAAACTACAGCATTGTTATTCCTGGTTTTTGCACAGGGCGAGTTAGTTTAATAACTACTCTACTTAAATATAACAACTTATTCTACTCTGGAAATTGTTGGGCTTTCCGGTCAGAGATGGGTGTTGAGCCAGATTTAAGACATCTGAAAACTACTCTAGGGATGGATATTTTACGATGTAAAGCTCCTTCAATGGTAGGCAAAGAAATGTATGTTTATTTGCTTGCGTACAATCTACTTGGTGGTGTGATGTAGTTGCAAGGTACTCGCCATCATTTAAATAACTTTATTACCCAATTTTTAGGTGTTTCTTCAACAAAACTTCACTGGGTTTATCGCACTTTATTTAAAGTCAAGGTAGCCTCGAATAAACAGGAGAGTGTCATGGCTCCGTTTCAAACTACACGACGACGGTTTATTCAACTAGCTGGAGGAGCAAGTTTCCTGGCTCTCTTGGGCTGCAATCGACAGGAGCAAGCAATGCTGACACTATATACTTTTGGGGACTCAATTTTAGATTGCGGACGATATAACGAGTTTGGGGTTCATCCCGGACAACTCCTTGTCCAGAATGACGATCGCCTGTTTCCGGAGTTTCAAGGTCAAGACCTGAAATCACGCCAACCTGCTCGTCTGGAACATCGCGCCCGTGATGGTGCGACGGTTGATTCAATGCTTGCTCAGGTGCAAGGATTGCGAGTGGAAGGAAAGGCAATTGCACTCATCACTATCGGTGGTAACGATTTACTAGGGGGATTAATTCGAGATTCCGGTGCAGGAATCACAACCTTTGCCAATACCCTCGATACATTTGTGCAGAATTTACCAATCCGTCCTGTTCTGCTAGGTAATGTGTACGATCCAACCTTGGGGGATGATAGGCGCAATTTCTTGGGTGTTGAATCGGCGATCGCTCGCAAGAACCTCCAGCGCATGAACACTGCAATTCAAGAAATTGCCAATCGTTATGGACAGTTGGTTGATCTCCATGCTCACTTCCTAAAGGGCGATCCATCCTGGTTCACAGCAATGATCGAGCCAAGTCTGCGGGGTGCATCGGAAGTAAGACGGGTTTTTCTCCCCTATATTGTCGGTAAATAGGGATACTTTTTCTTGTGACGATATTAACAATTGGACAATACGCTGTTCATTTTTACCCAAAGGAGTTACTCTGTGGTAAAATTTGCCACGATTGAATAAGATTAAATACAAGATTTAGGGAGAGCGATCGCATTTCTCCCGTTCAGATGCTCTCCGCCTTGCGGTACTATTTTGATTCAGGCTGCGCGAGTGTGAGAAATTGATAATTGATAATTCATAACTTATTTGGCTGGATTATCGTCAATTCCTCCATAAAAATAACCAACAACTAACTAACAACTACAGATTCTGGTTTAGCAGTTGCTTGGGTACGACGCTCTTTCAAGTAAGAGAAAAATTCCCGCCCCTCACGTAAGCGGCGCACTAACATTTGAGGATCACTGAGCATTTCACTGACAATTGGAATAATCGCTCTAGGACGGAAGTAGAACTTACGATACATCCTCTCAACTGCATCTTCAATCTCAGTACTGGAGAGATTTGGATATTGCAATGTGGACATTTGAATTCCTGAATTGGCAACTAAGGAATTGTTGCTAAACCAATTATTTTCCTGTGCTTGGCGATAAAGCTCTGTTCCAGGATAGGGGGCTGCGATGGAAACCTGAATTGTATGAGGACTAATATCGCAAGCAAAGCGCACCGTTTCTTCAATTGTTTTTTGGGTTTCGTCGGGTAAACCAATGATGAAAGTGCCGTGTACGGTAATGCCAAGTTTATGACAATTTTCCATAAACTTCCGTGCGACTTCTAGCTTAATTCCTTTCTTAATCCCATCCAAAATTTGCTGATTGCCAGATTCAAATCCTACTAATAGTAGGCGTAAGCCATTATTGCGTAGTTGTTTGAGGGTGTCATAGTCCAGATTGGCCCGGGCGTTGCAACTCCATGTCAGTTTAAGTCGTTGCATATGTTCGCTAATTGCGATCGCTCGATGTTTATCTATAGTAAAGGTGTCGTCATCAAACATATATTCTCGCACCTTGTCACCGAAAATCGCTTTGGCTTCTTCCATTTCGCGCCCAACTGCTTCTGGGCTTTTAGTACGATACAAGTGTCCACCAATTGTTTGCGGCCAAAGGCAGAAGGTACATTTTGCCGGACAGCCCCGCCCAGTGTAAAAGGAAATGTATGGATGCAGTAAGTAGCCAATAAAGTATTTTGTAATATCTAAATCGCGGTGATAAACCGGCAATACACTAGGCATCGAATCCCAATCGTGAATCAAAGAGCGGTCTTGATTATGATGTATATTACCCTGGCGATCGCGGTAGCTTAAACCTGTGATTTCTTCCCAAGTTTTACCTTTTGCTATTTCTTTGCAGGTATAGTCGAATTCGTGACGACATACAAAGTCAATGATTGGGTTTTCAACCAGCGTCTGCTCTGGTAATACCGCTACATGCGCTCCAATCAAGCCAATCTTGACATTCGGGTTTTGAGCCTTGATTGTTTGGGCACACTTTACATCATTAGGCAGCGAAGGCGTGCTGGTGTGCATGATAATTAGCTCGTAATCTTGAGCAATTTCGATGACATCCTCTACTGTTTGATCGTGTGGGGGCGCATCTACAAGCTTACTACCAGGCACGAGGGCTGCGGGTTGCGCCAGCCATGTAGGATACCAGAAGGAAGTAATTTCGCGCTTGGCTTGGTATCTCGAACCTGCACCGCCATCAAACCCATCGAAGGAAGGAGGGCTGAGAAACAAAGTTTTTTTCACAGGTATATTCCCTTTTGGAGGTTTTAACTAATACTTTTTTAGGATAAGACCTAAAGAGCAGCAGATGCGATCGCAGTCCTAAATCATTTATTAAATTTTCTATTTCTCTCTTCAGGGGAAAATATTTTTTAATCGAACCGCAGAGGCGCAGAGAACACGGAGAGATCAGAAATAGAGATGTTCACGAATGATTTAGGACTGTTATATATCAATAAAAGTGTTTACGGATAAGTCTAATTTATCTTTTTTTGCTTTTTAGTAAAATGATATTTTGACAGTTAACTACGAACTTTGGTAAGGACTTTTTGAGAATAGAATGAAGCCGATTCTTCGTTTTTGGCACAATCTTGGGCAAATTTAATTAAATGATGTCCAACAAGTCCAACATGAATCAAGTTTTCAATATTACCTGCTTTTAGTGCTGGTTTGGCCATTTTCCAGAAAGTCTGACGATAGTTACTAAATATGCCTATCCGCAGCAAAATATTAGCTAAATAAGTTAAACCTTTGCGAATATTAGCCGCAGAAGCGCGAGATGGACTGTTAGGAACTTCGATGCGGTTTGGATAGGTATGTTCCATGTTGTACGCAAACCGCTCATATAAAAATTCCGGCTCATAAGCTGTTGTAATGCAGCGCCGCCACATCTCAACAACTTGCTCGTAAGGCATCAAAAACTCAACGTTTGATTCACGGCTTTCATCAAAAACAAGTCGTCCTTCTGCTTCTAGCCTCCGCCATAAAGGAGTTCTAGGTAGTGCATGAAGTAGGTTAATTGTCAACATAGGAATTTGCGATGCCCGAATAAATTCGATAATTCGGTCTGCTGTCTCTGGTGTATCTGTATCTAAACCGATGATGATTCCTGATACTACTTCCATGCCATAGCTATTTAAGACCTGAATTGCTTTTAAGATTGGCATACTTAGATTTTGGTCTTTGGAAATAGCATGGAGAGCATCTGGTTCTGGTGTTTCGATACCGCAAAAGATTGTGCAGAAATAAGCTTCGCGCATCATCTCCAGCAGTTTTGGGCTTTGAGCTAAGTTGAGCGTTGCTTCACAGGCAAACTGGATGGGGTAGCCATTGCGTTTTTGCCAGTCAATCAGGTGAGGAAGCAACTTCATGGCGGCGCGGCGATCGCCAACAAAGTTATCATCGACAAAGTACACTGCTCCCAGATTGCCAGATTGTCGCATTGCATCTAACTCGGCAACTACTTGCTCTGGTGTTTTCATTCGGGGATTGTTGCCATAGAGTTCGGGAATATCACAAAACTCGCAGTGATAAGGGCAACCACTAGAAAACTGCACATTTGCCAGAAAATAATCATTGATATTCAGCAAATGATAAGCCGGAGTGGGAAACTCTGTTAGGGGTAGACGTTCCTTGGTTTCAAAGCGAATTTGCGCTTGGGGACGTTCCGAGTTTTGGTCTAGATACTCGATCATGCGATCGCTTGCATCTCCCAACTCACCCAAATGTATAATGTCAAACTCAGGATAATATTCTGGGCAACCAGATACTGAGGGGCCACCTACAACTGTAATTTTGCCTGCTCTATGGGCAAGTTCATTAATTTGATTAATCTGTGGTTTTTGGATATGCATTCCACTCACAATCACCACATCAGCCCATTGGTAATCAGCCCTGGTAGCTAAACGCACATTCTCATCAATAAAACGAACTTCCCACTCTTTTGGTAAATAGGAAGCCACGATTAAAATCCCTTGAGGAGGCATAAAAGCCTTAACACCCATAAGTGGATAGGCGTGGTGAAAAGTGCCAAACGAACGGCTGTACCTGGGAAAGATGCAGAGTATCCGTCGATGATGACGCGGAACGTAGCTTGTTTTCTTAGTAGTAGCAGATGGTTGTAAAGTTTCTCCTACAGGAATTGAGTTCTTGGAAGACTTTATAATATCAGTCATCGTAATTCTCAGTAGTTAAATAGACATTACCTTGGCAGCATCAGTTGTTATTGGCATCACTTTACCTTCTTTTGTCAACTTTAGTTGCCGCCCTCGCCATTCAAATGTATTGTTAACCCAGCAATAATACCAGAGAACAAAGCTGATCAAGTCGCGAATAAGGATTAGCCAGAGTAATTTTTTGGCAACCGCATCGTTAAGAACCTTGACTGCAACGAACCAGCCCATAAATAACCGCATCATCCAGGTGATGGCTAATATAGCCCAAGCAAAAATTGACCCTCCCGTAGTAATTAACAACAACAGACTGGTAAATGTGCCATAGGTGAAAATCAGCCCTAAATATCCCCAGGGACGAGAAACTCGTGTACACAGCAACCAGCGTATCTGCCGCTGAATTAAATCAACGAAACTGTTTGTGGCGATCGCATGGTCAATCACATAATCAGAAAGTACTACTTTATACCCAGCTTGGGCAGGCAGATAACCGAGTTGATAATCATCTGCCAGATAATCAGCAATAGCTGGAAATCCACCAATTGCTTCGAGTACAGTTCTGCGAATGGCAATAGTTGGTCCCAAAGCAAACTCAATTTTGTGCAACTTATTAGCAACTAAAACGCCAGCAAGATACTCAGTTGAAATCCCAATCCCTTCCAGATTTGCCACCCATCCTTGTGTCAACGGACGGTAAAGGCAGGTAACGACTCCGACATCAGGATCTTGCATCGGCCCAATTACTCGTCGTAAGTAGTCTGGGCCGACTCGAACATCGCTATCTGCTAAAAGCAAGATGGAATATTTAGCTTTGGATTCGGCATTGGCGAGATTGCAAACTTTGAAGTTATTACCAATTGTGTGTTCGCTAATTACCAATTGCAAATCCAACTCTGGAAAGTCTTGGATAATTTGCCGCACCACTGCGATGCCAGGATCATTGGCATCACGAACGCTAAAGATAATTTGGTACTGTGGATAGTCTTGGCGGCAAAAAGAAGCAAAATTTTCGTAGGCTTGCTCATCAAGCCCGCAAATTGGCTTCAAAATAGTAATAGCTGGATGAAAATCGGGATCAATAGGATTTTGATGGTTCAAAAAGGCGATCGCTGCATAAATCCCGTAAGCATAAAACCAAATTGCTGATAGAGACAAAAGTAACAGCAGCAAATAAATATAAGTCTTTAAAGAACCAAAGTCCCAAATTTCCATTTTCCATGCTTCTCTAAATTTACTGTTTTTCTTTTGTATTTTAGTGGTTCAAGAATAAATTTTGTTTCACCACAAAGCCACAAAGGAAACTTTTGTTAGTAGAAAATACTCACTAAATGTATGTTCTCTGTGAAAATATTATTATCTAAACTACTCCCATACTCTTTAGAACCCATTAAATTTGTTTGCTCGCAATTATGAACCTGATCTATTTTCTTTTGCGTTCTTCGTGGGGGATGGTAGCGATCGCGATCGCTACTGGATTCCTGAGTGGCGGTAGTAGTGCTGGCTTGATTGCCTTAATTAGTCGTGCTGCAAGTAGTAGTAGTGTTTCACGGCTCACGTCCATAACTTGGGGCTTTGCGGGGCTGGCTATAGTTGCACTGATTACCAGCATCATTTCCCAAGTGATGCTGATCCGCCTTTCTCAGAATGCAGTTTTGCAATTACGGATGCGTTTAAGCCGCCAAATTCTTGCTTCTGAGTTAAGCCATCTGGAACGCTTAGGGAATCCTCGATTATTGGCAACTTTAACAGAAGATATTCAGGCGGTTGCTAATGCTGTTTATCAAATGCCTTTCATTTTTATTAATCTAGCGATCGTCCTGGGTTGTATAGCTTACATAACTTGGCTTTCTTGGTTAGTGCTGCTGATGATTTGTGTAATTTCAGTAGTAGCGATCAGTAGTTGCCAGTGGTTATTAAATAGAGGTGGAAAATTGCTGGCCCTAGCTCGTGAAGATGAAGATCAGCTATTTAAACATTTTCGCACCATTACCGAAGGAGTTAAGGAACTCAAACTAAATTATAAGCGACGGCAAGATTTTTTAGAATCAAAACTGCAATCAACTGCTAACGAATTCCGTCATCACAACGTTAATGGTCTAACCCTTTTTGCTACAACTTCAAGCTGGGGTCAACTCGTATTCTTTTTTGCCCTTGGTTTTGTAATATTTGCGCTACCGAATCTGCTTACTATTAATGCTGAAACTCTCTCTGGCTACATTTTGACTTTTACTTACTTGGTGTTACCAATGGATAACATCATCAGTAAACTTCCCCTATTAAGTAAAGCCAGCATTGCCTTGCAAAAAATCGAGTCGCTGGGTTTATCTCTAGCTAGTCGAACTGAAATATCGACTGTTCCACCTGCCCTTAAATCTAACTGGCACAGCTTAAAGTTTAAAAGTGTTGCCCACACGTATTATACAGATCAAGAAGACAATAGCTTTATCTTTGGCCCCATCAACCTGACATTGTATCCTCAAGAATTAGTGTTTATTGTCGGCGGGAATGGTAGCGGTAAATCTACATTAGCTAAACTAATTACTGGGCTTTATATCCCAGAACACGGCAAAATTTGGTTTGATAACGAGTTAATTAACGAACAAAATCGAGAATGGTATCGCCAGCATTTTTCCGTAGTATTTTCCGATTTTTATTTATTTGAAGAACTTTTAGGATTCAAAAATTCTGACTTGGATAGTCAAGCTACAAAATATTTAAAACAACTGCAATTAGACCATAAAGTTAAAGTTGAAAATGGGCAACTTTCCACCACAGCACTTTCTCAGGGACAACGGAAACGGCTGGCTTTGCTCACAGCGTATTTAGAAGATCGACCAATTTATCTATTTGATGAGTGGGCAGCTGATCAAGATCCAGTATTCAAAGAAATATTTTATACGCAGTTACTACCAGAACTGCGATCGCGGGGCAAAACAGTTCTGGTGATTAGCCACGACGATCGCTATTTTCACTTAGCAAACCGAATTATCAAACTTGACTATGGACAAATAGAGTACGACAAGACTTGAAGAGCGCAGGGGAAAGAATTTATTTGTTGCTATCAACCCCATTTAAATCAAAGCCACGTTATCATATTTTGATCTTTTTTTGAGTAAATAGGGAAGCGATCGCTAAATTAAGGGACTTCCAAAAACTGATGCAACAATCCTTGTTCTTTTTTAGGCAGAATTTTACCTATAAAGTTGGTTAAATGTTGGTATTGCTGGTACGATTCTACCTAGCATCAATTTTCGGAAAAAACCCATATTGCACCTTTTCTATGAAAAGAAGACAAATTCTTGGCTTCCTGGGTATACCAGTTGCAGGCTTGCTCCTAGCCATTGGTTTACCATTGGTTACTCCTTCTGCTGTAATAGGACAGTCAAACACCACCTTACTCGTGTCCGCAGCCGCCAGCTTAAAAGATGCACTAGAAGAAATTAAGCCTTTGTACCAACAAAGTAAATCAAGTACCAAAATTAATTATAACTTTGGCGCTTCTGGAGCCTTGCAGCAACAGATTGAGCAAGGTGCGCCAGCGGATATTTTTATTTCTGCTGCCAAAAAGCAAGTGGATGCCTTAGAAGAAAAAGGATTGCTGCTAACAGGTAGCCGTACTAACCTGGCAAATAACAGTCTAGTCTTGATTGTGGCTCAGGATGTTGTTGGCATCAGTAGCTTCTACAATTTAACAGATAGCAAGATTAAGAAAATTGCGATCGGTGAACCCAGGAGTGTACCCGCAGGCCAATATGGAGAACAAGTATTAAAAAATTTGAAACTTTATGATCAAGTCAAGTCCAAATTGGTCTTTGCTAACAATGTGCGTCAAGTTTTGGCAGCAGTAGAAAGTGGTAATGCCCAAGCGGGTATAGTTTATGCGACTGATGCGAAAATCTCCAACAAGGTAAAAGTTGTAATCACTGCTGAAAAGAAGTTTCACTCACCGATTATCTATCCAGTGGCAGTAATTAAAGGCAGTAAAAATATTCCCGCAGCCAAAGAATTTGTCCAGTTTTTATCTGACAGTCAAGCTAAGACTGTACTCAGAAAATATGGATTTATTGTGCCTTGAAGATGAATGCAGATAACAAGGGGAAGGAGGCAGAACCTGCCCCTTATCTGCTTAATTGGGGTTTAAGAAGCTGTGGACTGTAACTTTTCTAGTCGTGCCAGCACTTCTGAACTATGAATGTTTGGGTTGACTTTCACAAAAGTCTCGCGCAAGACACCCTGAGGATCGATGATAAAACTGTGACGCATTGATAAAGAGCCGAGCCACGAACCGTAAGCTTTACTCACTGAACCATCAGTGTCAGCCAACAGAGGAAATTTTAGTCCCTCTGAATCACAAAATTCGGCGTGAGAATCAATATCATCAGCACTTACGCCAATAATTTGGGCATTTTTTTCGAGGTATTGGGGTAAGTCTTGCTGAAAGCGGCGAGCCTCTATAGTACAACCAGAGGTAAAGTCTTTTGGATAAAAGTAGAGGACTAGCCACTTACCGCGCAAGTCAGAGAGGGAAATTTTGCCATCACCTGTATTGGTTGGCAAAGTAAACTCTGGTGCGGGTTGATTAATTGCAGGAAGTTTACCACCAAGAGCATTAGCAGCAGGGGTAAAATTCAGCCAGCTGATGAGAGAAATACAGCTGGCAAATAATATTCTTAAAAAAGTGCGGCGGGAAATCATGGTGCAAACCAGAATTACAACTTTACACAAGTTTACAATTCTTAGTTGCTGCTAATCTCACTCTGACTGAGATTCGGGTGGAGTATCTGTGCTTTCAATGTATTGGCTATCTAAGAGAAAAGCTCCTCTAGTAAAGCGAATACCCCAATATCCACCGGGACGGCGGTCAATAACTATACCCTCTTCGCCAATGTGAATTACATCGGGGGGGCGCAGCATGGGCATAGGTTCAGCAGTTTTAACGTAGGGTGGTAGTGCCACAAGCCGGACTTTACTACCAATTGCGAATTCTTTAGACATTTTAATCAAGCTAGCAGTTTTGATTAACTCATAACTCATAACTATCTTGAAAGTCTACTAAATGGAACATGGGAATAAACAGGGAAAGGGAAAGGGGAAAAATTTCATCCCCTTTCCGCATCTTCTGCAAGAAGTCTATAAATTTTTAATTATGGAAAACTTTTGAAAAATTATTATTGGGGATTGCCTTGTTGACGGCGCAAAGGAGCATTTTGGCGATATTGCTCTAATTTTTGCCGCTGTTCAGAGGTGAAGACTGCTTGAATCTGTTGTTTCTCAGACTCCCGGATTTGTCGAATTTGGGTTTTTTGTGCTTCAGTCAAATTTAAGTTAGCAAAAGCATCCTTGCGGGAACGTTGGCCTGGTTGCCGTTGACCTTGACCTGCTTGCCGTTGAGCCTGACGTGCTTGTTTCGCCGCTTCTAACTTGGCCTTTTGTTCTGGGGTGAAAACTGCCTCCATTTTGGTGCGGCTATCGCGGCGAATTGCCTGAATTTGGTTTTTTTGAGCATCTGTTAGACCCAAGTCTTTCCACATACCCCTTCCTTTTTGTGGAGTTTGTGCAAGTAACACGGGTGAAGGAGAGGCTGTTTGGGCATTAACAGCAAAAGAGGTTGCAGTTAAGGTAAAGGCGATTGCTCCAGCGACTAGCGATAATGCTTTGAGTTTCATTCTTTGTCTGGTGGGTTCTTCCTGGTTCGATGCCACTATCATAAGAACTTCTCTTGAGTAGTTACATGAGGAGAAAGTCATGGTTCTACCCATGACTTTAGTCATGATTGAATTTTGATAAAGATGATTGACAATAAATAGTTAGGAGTTAAAAGTTAGGAGGTAGGAGTTAGGAATAAAAAGTTTTTTAATTATAGTTAATTTATAAATATTTGTTTAGCCTATTACATAATGTTTTTATATCCTGCATTTACTCTTGATTCTTGACTCAGCAAAAATTTGAGATAGCGGAAGCTGCCATTTCAATTTTTAAAACTCCTAAACCTTAACTATTAACTCATTTACAACTGGAGCGAAGCGGCTGATGAGTCGTCCAATTCAAATTAAGAAACATCCTTTTCCGTCTCTACTTTATCTGGAGTGGATACTACTGTCGATCACTGCTTTGATAGCAGTTATACCACCCCCGTTACGGCGATTTCGCCCAAAATTTCCAGAACTAACAATTTGTGGTTTGTTTCCAGACTTATCAATTTGTAATTTATTGCCAGAACTGTCAATTTATAGTCTGATTGTTTTTGCACTAATGGGCTTAAAATTACCCACTAGTAATAGGAATAAAATAATATATACAATTTTTGGAATATTATTAATTTTAATTACTGAACTTTTTGGTGAAAGATTCGCCCGCTTATTCCCTTTCCTTTACATAATTTTAGTTACTCGAAGTTGCCTAATATTTAAATTGCCTGGGCGTTTATTCGTTACTAGTTTATCATTTGCATTATTTCTCTTTACTACACAACTCAAATACCAGATGTTCAATTTTCAAGCGTCTCCACAGGCACAAGAGCGTTTTCGATTTCTTAGCTTGAATTGGTCGTTGGTATTTGGCTTAAGTTTAGTTTTTGTGTTGTTGATGATGAATGCAGTATTATCTGAACGGCACAGTCGAGAAAAGCTAGCGATCGCTAATGAAAAACTCCGTCAATATGCCACGCAAATTGAAAATCAAGCTACCTTAGAAGAACGCAACCGCATTGCTCGTGAAATTCATGATTCATTAGGACATTCTCTAACTGCTTTAAATCTACAATTAGAAACTGCTTTAAAATTGTGGCAATTTAACCCAGGTAAAGCTGAAACATTTCTAGCAACAGCAAAGGAATTAGGTTCTAAAGCACTAAATGATGTCCGTCAGTCTGTTTCTACTATGCGTTCTAATCCTTTACAAGAGCAATCTTTAGAACGTGCGATCGCTAGTCTTGCAGAAAGTTTTCATCGCTCAAATGGCATTTTACCAATTTATCAAATCAACCTGGAATATCCTCTACCACCTGAAATAAACACAGCTATTTACCGGATTACTCAAGAATCTTTGACAAATATATCTAAATATGCATATGCAACAGAGGTTAAATTAGAACTCGCTACGGCTAGAGGCAATTTGCGATTGATAATTCAAGATAATGGTAGAGGTTTTGATTTAGGGCAGAATACTACTGGTTTTGGACTTCATAGTATGCGCGATCGCACTTTAGCACTTGGAGGTGAGTTTAATATTAATAGCGCTCCTGGTTCTGGTTGCAAAATTACAGTTAATATTCCCTTAACGAGGTTGACATAATGATTAAAGTGCTGCTGGTAGATGATCAAGGTTTAATTCGTCAAGGATTAAGAGCGTTATTAGAATTAGAACCAGATTTAGAGATAGTGGGAGAAGCAGAAAACGGTGAACAAGCAATTAATTTAGTTACTGAATTTCAGCCAGATGTAGTATTGCTAGATATTAGAATGCCTATCATGGATGGAGTTGCAGCTACGCGAGAAATTCAAAAGCGTTTTACCAAAACTAAAATTTTAGTACTGACGACTTTTGATGATGATGAATATGTATCCGCAGCACTGCAAAATGGGGCAATGGGTTATTTATTGAAAGATACACCTTCAGAAGAATTAGCTGTTGCTATTCGTGCCGTTTATAAAGGATATACTCAATTAGGCCCAGGTATAGTGAAAAAACTATTAACTCAGTTCTCTAATGGTACACTAACCCATTCACCACCTGTACCATCTAGTTTAGCTGAACTCACTCCTAGAGAAAAAGAGGTTTTGCGGTTAATAGCTACAGGCGCTAGTAATCGAGAAATTGCTCAGGAACTCTACATTTCTGAGGGGACGGTAAAAAATCATGTTACAAATATTTTAAATCGGTTAAATTTGCGCGATCGCACTCAAGCTGCAATTTGGGCAAATACCTATTTCTCCTATTTGAATGAGCAAAATTAAATAATTTAAAATTCAAAATTGCAACTATTCTCTATATTCGGCAAGTTCTGCTTAAGATTGTGCTGATTATTTTGAAGCTTTGTTTTTGCCAACACTAATAAAACGCAGATTGTTTAAAGTATTTTTCCATATCTAAACACAAAAAAAATAATGCTACGTATGCGTAATATATATTATTGAATTTTGCCTTGATTTCATGTTGCATTTTCGTAAAAACCTGTTAAATTACTTTACAGGCAGTTATAACTGTTACAACATAAAAGCTCGGAGTATTATTTATGGCGGACGTTAAGAAGACTACGGCTTCGGTTCCAGAAGATCCTAATGCTTTGCGCTGGGGCTTCACTCCTCAGAGCGAAAATTGGAACGGTCGTTTTGCAATGATTGGTTTTTTATCTGCCGTCGCACTTGAAGTGTTTTCTGGTCAAGGGATTTTACACTTCTGGGGCATTTTATAGATTTAAACGTTTTTACCTTCATTTAGATAATTAGGCAAGGCAGCGATTAGCAAGATCGCCTGCCTTTCCTTTAACAGAAAATTCTTTTACCGTGACGAGCGAAATATTACACGACCTGGAGACTCTTCCTGATTAATTCGCGCATATACTCGAAGACAAGTTAATACTTCACCAGGAATACCACCACAGTCTAGTTGTAAGTCATCCTTGGATGAAGCACAGATATCTGCATAAAGTCCCGATAATTGGCGAATTCGCACTTCATTACCTGCATTAATAGCTTCGTCAGCAACTTTCTTCAGGATGCGCCGTGATTCATGTTGTAGCTTTCCCCACCAAGAATAGCGTTCAGCCGGTGGTACAAATACTAGGGAATGTATAGCTTCGTCCATGTCAATCCAAGCACGGAGAGTTGATAGGGGATCAGTGTTTTTCTCTGCTTTTTGGGTGCGTTGGAAGCGATCGCTTAAAGCATCAATGTATTGATCGCGCTGTTCTGGTTTGGAGTGTAAAGAAATGACATCAAAGCTAAAAACGTTCTTTAAAGCATGATGTAAATCTGGGTCTATTTCGATAAAATTCATATATAAAAATAGGAATGCTGCTGGTAAATCGGATGTATTACCTTGGGCAATTTGAGAATTTGAAAGTGCTTGAGGATACAAGCTCAATCCCTGAGTTTGAACAGTACCACTAAGTCCGGGGTAGATAATTTCATCACGGATAAAGGGAAGTTGATAAAGGTTAGAATTATCTGCGATCGCACCAACTTCTTGAGCTAAATCTAAGATGCGCGATCGCCAAGTTGCAGCCAAATCCTCTGGTACTCGCAGCAGTTTGCGTTGAATCTCGTTCCACAAATCAGAGTCCGTTGTGCTTTGCAGTTGGGAATTACCCAGATAATAATTAAGTTCTGAGTCAGAATCAAAAACTTCCCGCAGATGACTTAGTTTTAAATCATCTGGCGCATCTTCCCAACCAGTATTTTGCTGTGGAGGTGCAGGTTCCAACAGGTTATGAAGTTCTTGCAGCGCCTCATCGCATATTTTAGCTCCTGGATCTAGTGGTAATTCTGTGCGAGCCTGATTTAAAGTCGCCTCTAGCCCATACAAACTAAACCGCAGTAATTGGGCTAACTCTGAGTTTTCTATCTCTAATAATTGACGCAAGTGCTGCATGAATCTCACCTCCAAATATTACTTGTATGTGATTCGTAGCGAATTAAACTTGGCAAACCTCTGCGCCCCTTAGCGTTTACTCCGCGCCCCTCTGCGTTTAAAAATCTTAATTTTTTTCAACGCAGAGGAACGCAGAGGTTAGCGCAGAGGAACACAAAGGTTTAATGCAATAGTTAATGTACACCGCAAAATGGATCGCGTTCTTTATCAACTTCGTTTGGCTGCAATTCTAATTCGGCAAGATAAACGCATCCCTCTTCTTTTAGGCATTCCTGATTATTTGATGTCCAGTAAGGGATTTCACCGGCGTGCATCCGTAGAATACCTTGATCATCGAGAGTTACCCGATATTGGCAAGGGTAATCTGTTGTCACATCTGGTTTGCTGAGTGCGCCAATTCTTATCCATTTTTTGCTGTTAGTTTCGGCATCTGTTTGATAAATATAGAAAGTGTGTTGTCCAGTTTGCGGGAAGGGAGGTAAAGGATTACTAATTAACCCAATTCCTGGTTCCGTCACACCATCGCGCAGATAGTGAAATTTTTTGAATAATTTACTACCATCATTTCCTACTTCAAACACAAGATGATAGGCATCTGGTTGATCAACAGTTGCAGACTCAATCACATTGACGGCAATATCACCATCATTTAAATCTTTATTAAAGCGTTCTACAGCAATATTCCAGTTCAATTTACCATCAGCAAATAGCGGTGATGTTTCTGAAACTACTGATTCCAAATCGATACCAGGAATATCAATTAGATAATGGGGGTTTCCCTGACAAAGCAACACACTAAATTCAAGGGTTTGGTCAATTTCAAACTGAACTTTAATTTTTCTCAAAAACTCTGCTTCTTGCATTCCCAGTTTATTCATGAGATTTTTGCCGTCGAAGCTACCCCATAATCGTAAATCTCCATCTTCGTAGTCTTGACGGTAAATAATATTAGTTAATTGGATTCCTTGCCATGCAGTACGAACTTTGGCAACAGTTTCCGAAGGTGCTAGTTGATATAGTTCTTGTCCAGCCTTGAATATGGTTAGTAAATCGTTACTTTGGGTTTTGCGTTTGAAGTTGCAGGGCAAATAATAAAACAGATTTTTGACATCAATTTCTAGCTGGTTGGCTCCCTTACGCAGCAAGCTTTTAGACTCTTCTGGATCGAATCTCAATCTTCGTAGCTTCTCGGCATAGCAAGCACCAGCAGAGGTGGCTAATTTGGTAAATTCCAGCACAAAAGTAATTCGCTCTGGATTCCACACAAAATATGGAGATTTACTAAATTCTTGGTAGATTTGGCGCTGCACTATGTCTAAATTACAAGTTTTTCCAGACAGAATTAACCAATCAACTTTTTGGGAATTCCAAGAATCTTTGGTGATATCATCAGGACGCAAGCGACTTTCCATCAATCCTTTGGCAATACCGATCGCTTCTTTTATTCCTGAAACGGCGGCTCGTTCAAATTGCTGGTTATCTAAGGTGATGCAGATGTTATTTGGATCTTTGACTTGCAATTTAATACCGCTTTGGGTGAGCAATTCGGAAATTTCTTGCTCAGAAAGCGTGAAAGTTAGTAGAGAATTATCTGCTGGTGGCTTTTGCCCAAGTTTAAGTTTAGCTGCTTCTGCATGATCCCAGAGGATATAAAAGGATTGCAGGCGTTGGGGTGCTTGTTGCCAACGGGTAGGTAATACTTTCTCAGCAGTATCTAAGGCATCTTTGTAAGCAATATCGCCTTGTGGATTCTCTTTATCTAGATATTTTAAAAGACTGCCAGTTTTGAATTTGCCTTGTTCTAAAAAGCGCTCGTTTAACTCAGAGCTAATTAAATCTTCTAGTTTTTCGCTTTCAATATCACCTGTTGTTACTGATGTCAATAAAAAGTCTGCGATCGCAACTTTTAATAATCTAAAAATTCGCAGTGTAATTAACTCACCGCCTAACTGTAAATGACCAGATGAACCTAATAGTTTGGGAGTGAGTTTATAGTAGCGTCCTCCTAAACCTCGATCTTCATAATCGGCAAAGCTAGGAGTTTTATCTTCTAAAGTCAGTTCAATTAAAGCTAAGTCTGTGGTTCCCCCGCCAATATCCAAAACGAGGACATTTTGTGACCATTTATTTCCTACTTGGCGACAACGAGTTTTGAATGACTCAATCCCAATGTTGAGATTACCGCCAAATTCTCGCCATAAAAAGAATATCGCCACAGAAACAGCTTCATCATAAGCAGTTTGTACATCATCGATCCCCAACTGCTCAACTAATTCCTTAACTTCCTTGCGAACAACTGGTGGGGCGACAGTGGGGTAGGTGACAACTGCTGTTAAAAAATTCCCTTCTGAAAACCTGCGTTGGGCGCGTTGGCGGTAATCTTCAGTTAACTCGATTAAATGCGCCCAAGCAGATTGGATCAGTTGGTTAGCGGTAATTAATTCTTCTTCACCATCTAAAATAACTGGAAACAAACGATCTTGACCAAAATAGCGTTTGGGTGAATGGTGAAATCTACTGATGATTTCCTTTAAAAAACTGCTTGTACCTTGAGCGATCGCTTTTTTTCGGTTATCTCTAGCTTCCCTTCCCATTCGCAGTTTTAAATCGCTTAACTGCGAAATTTCCGACTCGCTGGGGATTTCCGTATCGCGGCGATCAATATCCAGCACAACTGGGATTAGATTTTGCGACTCTAGCGTAGGGACGCGGAACACCTCATGATAAATTTGGTAAAGTTTTTTGCTGACAGCACGGCGGAATCTCTCGCTGTTTCCTAAAGAAAGTTCAATTTGGCGAAGTGCTTCTAAAAATCGCTCTCTATTGTCACTTTCAAAAACTTCGCTCAATCGGCTGGGTTCTATCTCCAGGTTTCTGCTAATTTCTGCGATAAACTTTTCCCAATCATCAGCGCTGACATCAGGTAAAGCCACTGAAGCAGGAGAACTCAGCCATTGTGATAAGCGATCGCGCAACCGCATTTCTTGTTCTTTTGGGAGAACTTCTGCGATCGGTACTTCAATTGGGTCGAAAAGTGTAACTGTGGAATTCGATGTACCAAAATCTAAAGCAAACCATCCTGGAAATCTTTTTTGTTGTTTCTCGCTTGGTTCTTGATCGTTATATTTATTGAGTTGAAAAGGGTTCATTATAGTATCACTTTCTGTTGTTTGTTTTATACCTGGCTAAAAACTGTAATGTTCTATCATAAAATTACAAATTTAGAGAATCTTTGGTCTTGTACCACTGATTCTCTTTAGCACTGGCTTTTGTATTTGGCGCGATATCTACGTTGGGCTACGCTTTTATATGAAAGGGCATAGGCATAGCCCAAACTAGGCGATCGCTATGAAAATTGCAGCAGTTATTAAGTTGATGTTGAAGATTCTTGTTCAGTTGCAAGTCTTACTTGTTCGACTTGTTCGATAGTTAAATCAAGTAACCTTGCAATCTCTTCTATCGAAATACCATAAGCTAAACACCGAGGTATAAGTTCAAGTTTTGCTAGTTATCGTCCTTGTTGTATTCCTTCTTGTACTCCTTTTTGTAGTCCTTTTTCTCGTATTTCTTCTAGTGCTTGTTTTAGCCCTTCTTGTCGTCCTTCTTCTTTAGCTTCTCGATAAACCCTAGTTTCTTGTAACTTAATTTCAAACATAGCCTCTACCTCTCCACTACTTAAGTTTGCAAATTTATAACCAGTAATTGTTGTGATTACTCAGATGCAAGCCTTACTTGTTCGATGCTTAAATTCAGTAATTTGGCAACCTCTCCCATCGACATACCAAGAGCTAAGAAGTGAGGTACAAGTTCAAGTTTTGCTTGTTCTCGTCCTCGTTGTAGTCCTACTTCTAGCCCTTGTTCTCGTCCTAGTTCTAATCCTTGTTCTCGTCCTAGTTCCAATCCTTGTTCTAGTCCCTCTTGTTTCGCTTCTTGATAAACTCTAGTTTCTTCTAACTTAACTCCTAACATTGCCTCTACCTCTTCACGACTTAAGTTGGCAAATTTATAAACTGCAATCGTTGTGATTACATCTATTATCTCCTCCTTCGCTAAAACAGTTATCTGTTCTTGTTGCACCCGCTCAATTAAACGTTTCGCTTCTTGCACCATTTGAGTATCTGAGGCAATAGTTAACTGCATCAAACTAATACCTACTTTTTGCTCATCAGGACTACCTAACTCATCTAAATAAATCCGTTGTACTTGGGAACTGTTCAGTAACGATCTGTGAATAGTAGTGTTTTCCGGTTCCAAGCTGCGAGACTGTAAAATAATTACTCCGTACCAGTCATCGTAAAGCGACGGGTTACGATACATATACAGCATGGATTCCGAGAAAAACCGATGGTACAGTAACTCATCTTTTTGGAATTGTACCTCAGCAAAAAAGATCATCTGAGATGTTGCATCAGGTGGAGGTAAAAATACCCCATCAATCCGAAATGTTGGTTCTTTAACTTCAACTGATTCAAAGCGATAGCTAGCAGCTTCGGCTGGTGGCTGTTCTACTAACTCGAAAAACAATCCTGGGACACGTTTGAAAATTGCATAAAAAATCGCATCACGTCTCACAAATACATCCTCATAACCTAGCCGATCGCAATCAGTCACTTTCTGAGTTAGCTTATCTCAAATCATCTAAGTAAGAAACAGCAGCAAGTTCTGAAATAATCTGCAACCAAGTAGGAATTGCGATCTCAGATGGCAATTCCCCAGCCGCCAAATATCTTAGCAAAGTTTCTTTTTTTGAAAGGTTTTGCAAACTAGGAATAATTTGATCCAAAATACCTTCTAGCTCAGAATTAATTTGCTGATTAACTTCGCTAACATACTGCACAAGGTGAAGACTAGCGCTAGCAGTGATTTCATCTCGCAACCGCAGTACTAAAAGTTGGTGGTTGCTCGATCTAGGTAAACCTTGGCTTTTTTCTGGTGCCCAGTCAAAGATTTGACCAACATTGTGTTTATCGTCTTTACGTGCTAAAGGAAAGATAATTTCGGGTGCAACGGTTTTGTCTTTACTAGTGATTTCGGAAATGATTGCTTCTTTCCATTCGTTAGGATCGCATCCTAGTAATAATTTGTAAAAGAGATCGGCATCTTCAAAACCAAATTTTTCTTCGATTTCTTGCTCCATATCTGGGTGGAAAAATGCCTGCAATTGTTCGCGTTCTGGGGCTACATAATTTGACAATTGATTTAACAAATCTACCACTGCCTGATGAATGCGATCGCGGGCAAAATCTTCTACTTCTTTAACGGTTTTTTCAAATACCGGATAAAAATCATCACTCTTAGTTGGAAGGGAACTATTTACACGATTTCCCCGATCAAATAATTTCCCGGCTGCACCTTTAGATTCTGCCAGAGCGATCGCTCCATTGTTGGCTTTGTTGAAGAGTAAAGTCCACTGGTTCCAATTCAGGATTCTAAAAGTGAGTTCGTCTTTTATTACATCGCTGACGACAACACCGCGTCGGTCTTTGAGTGGTTCTTTCCCTAAATCTTTTTGAAAATTCCTATAGATTTTATCCAAGCTTTCGACCACAAAGCGCAACTCGATAAATGCAGGGCTGTCTCCTGTAGGGATACCTTGCTCGTGAATTTCATCTATGATGTCCTTCAAGTGATCTTGTTGCTGACTCACCACATCAGCCGATCTCCGAGTATCTTCATACAGTTGCTTTAGACCATGAGTCGCTACGTGGGTTTGAATCAATTCCCGCAGTTTACTAAGTCCCCCATCTTGGCTAAAGTAACCTAGCTGCTTGCCCAAATAACTGCGGGGATCAGAGCTTAATAGCCGTTCACTTAATAGCTCCCATTTGTCTTGTAGCCGTTTAGACCGATCTAGGTAATCAGGATAGTCCAAGTTAGCCAAAAACTCTGTTGAACCTGCTTTGACTGTAGTAGAACGTTTTGCCAATTCAGCTAGTCCCAACAGTGGCGACAGTAAAACGATGCGGTCTTTTTGGGTTGTAAAGGCTTCTGCACCGTCAATGGTAGTTTGCAGAACTTTGAGTTTTTGGAAAACGGTTTCTTCTTGTAAATGCCTATCTTCAATGAGCTGATCAAGTTCTCTTTCGCCGCCTTCGCCCTCTAGGGGTAGTTGATCGAAGCGACCTACACCTACGAGAATTAAATCTTTCAGGTCTTGTCCCGGTCGCTGCTGCTGCATCATCGTAAAGATTTTATTGGCGCGATCGCTACCAGGAGATTTACCATTTAGCAATACCAAAATTGTCTGTACTTCTGCCAATTCTCGCAGCGACAAAAAGGTATCCCTAGCCCCCGAATTAGCAGCCCCCAATCCCGGAAAGTCGATAAGAATAAATTTAGCTGCATTTGTAAAATCCCAAATTTCCCGTGAGATTTTCACATCAATATCCACGCGGCGGATCAGTGGGAAGCTGTTTTGTAATAACTTCGTTGGTAGCCTCTGGGGTGGACTCGGTAATCGAATATGCGCTGGGGGTAGATCCTCAAATTTCAGAGTTTGGATTGCCATTGGCTGTTCGACAAGCTGTAGCCCCTCACGGGCGGTGATAGCATCAATCTGGTAGCGCCCACCACACATAACTTCCCCATAAGCTTGGTAAGCCCGCAGGAATAATACCAACTCCCGGAGTAAATAACGTAGCTCTAAATTGTTACTGCTATTCCATGCTTCTTCACACCAGCTAATAATATCTGTGCCAGAGTTGAGTTTCGATACTGGTATAGGAGGAAGCCCTGCTGCTGTCGTCCGTTTATGGGCTTCCCCCAGCATGAAGCGTAGACACTCATGCACTCCTTCATGAGAAAGATAATCTACAGTAAAATTACTTAATTGAGTAGTTGCAAATTCATCTTGCGGGATGATATGTATTGCGGTAACATTACCTGTAGTGGGGTTTTCGCTGACTGGTAAACCATCTGCATATCCAATTAGACTGCCTAAAAGTAAAGTTTTACCACTACTGAATTCTCCCATCACCCCAATTTTGACAGGTGAAGTTGCAAGGTCTACAGTTTTCTGGGCAGCTGACCGCAGACGAAGGAGACAGTCGTCAAGACTAGCTGGAACCCAATCTTCTTGTTTTGAAGGGTGCTGGGGCACAGAATCTATCTTTCGGAGGATGAATTCGCCGTACTCCTTAAAACGGCCCAGTTTATCTGGTTCCATAAAGTAGTTCCCGCCTAACATTAATTTCTGTGAGCTTTATAACATATAAAATGCAATTGCCAGCTATTGTCGCAACGTCTTGATATCACATTTAGCATTTCTCTCATTTAATTTGGGATCTTGGTATGAGGCGTTTTGAATGGTCAAGACAATTTTGAAAAATCGGGTTTTGTTGAGAAAATTGAAGAGGAATTCAGAAATCAGAATGGGCTAAACCATAGCTATCCGCTAACAGGAGTCACAATAAAGAAAGTGGGGTTTTATACCATAAGCTGGCTAGATAGTGCTTAGTAAAAATATGGGTATTAAACCCTTTTATACCCCTTATTTTAAGAAGATGTCCGAAAAGTATTAGGTGAATGTAATTCGCTACCATACAAGCAAAGTCTGTCTACGCAAAAATCACGAAAAATCAAAAAATTCAAACCCACCTCCTTGGGTTCTGTCTGTATAAGGGAACTCCAAAAAATAAATTATTCCAATTTCTGGATTCAATACGACTGTTCCTCCCCCTGCTCCCTGCTCCCTGCTCCCCTGCTCTAAACGCGGTGGGATATTTTTTTAGTTGGAAGTCCTGCTAGCCGCGACTCAGAGTCGGCAGTACTCTAATTAATGGTGAATTCTTCTTAATAAAAAATCAATATTTATTTGATATAAAATTTCTGATTATTGTGAATTTCTGATAAAGATGTAAGCGCCTCACCGTTAATAATATAGTTTCCGTGAAGCTAAATCAGGTTTTTAAACAATGTGATTACAGAGGTAATATGAATTTATAGCTAATTAAAAAAAAACAAAGTCGAATAGCTTACCTGGCACAGAGATAACTTAAATATCCCCAAAATGCTGACATTAATCTTAATAATAAGTTCAGCATTTTCTTCAATTTATTTACAGTAAAAGAAGAATTATTGCCCATATAAAAATAAATAAGGTATTAAAATAAATAGCAGGTTGGCGTGAAAATTATATACATCTACATAACAAATCCTATTTTCAGGCTATTACTTTAATAACTTAGGCAGAGCAGGCAGGCAAAAGTGTTTTCTAAAAAGGTGCAGAGCTACATTAACCAAATCATGGTCACAGAGGAAGAAATACAAGGAAACGCCAAAGGCGATCTGCATCCCGCTCTTTACGAGAGTTCAGGACTGCCAAATCATCCGGGGTCGAATAAAGAGATGATTTGCTCCTCCTGCCTCACTTCTCTAGGAGAGGCTGCGCTCAGTGACCACCTGCCTTCTGCCTCCTGCCTCCTTCAATGTTGTTGTCTGTATGAAATTACAGAACAGAAACAGGCAAGAGAATTAGCAAAAGCACTAGAGCAACTGCAAGCTGAAACTGCAAAACGCCAAGCAGTTGAAGCACAGTTACGCCAAAAAACATCAGAATGTGCAGCGATTTTGCAAGTGCTTCCTGATTTATACTTTCGTCTTGATATTGACGGAAGTATCCTGGATTACAAGCCAGGAAAGGCGGAAAACGCGTGTATCCCAACAGGAGACTGTCAGGGCAAGAGTTTGCGAGAATGCCTACCGACTGTTATAGGCGATCGCTTCCAGCAAGCAATAACTCAAGTACTTGAAACTCAATCTTCAGTCAGTTTTGAATATACCTTACCCCTGCCACAAGGGAAGAATAATTTTGAAGCTAGGTTATTACCATTACCAGACCAGCAAATTATAGTTCTTGTCCGCGACACCAGCGACAAAGTCCAAGCAGCATTAATAGAAAGCGATACTAAGTTTCGTACCATTATTGAAAATTCCAATAACATTATTTTTGCCCTGACAGTTGAAGGAATATTTTCCTACGTTTCTCCTAACTGGACTGAAATTTTTGGGCATGAGATTGCAGAGGTTGAAGGCAAATCCTTTATTCCCTTTATACATCCTGACGATGTGCCTATCTGTGCAGATTATTTCCAAAAAATTGCGACAACAACCGAAAAGCAAGACGCAATTGAATATCGAATAAAACACAAAAATGGCACTTGACGATGGCATACGAGTAATTCATCTGTTATTAGAGATGCTAATAGTAATGTTTTAAACTTCGTTGGCATTTGCCATGACACCACTGATCGAAAACAAGCAGAAGTTGCGCTCAGAGAAAGCGCCCAACGGGAAGCCCTACTCAATCGTCTGTCTAACCAGATTCGAGCTTCTCTAGATCTCAATTACATTGTGGAAACCGCAGTGCAGGAGATTCGCAACTTATTCCAAATTGATCGCTGTGCCTTCTTTTGGTATCGCCAAGACGCTGAGGTTCCCTATTGGGAAAGTGTATATGAGGCGAAAAGTTCCTTTTTCCCCTGTTTGCTTAACAACAAGCAAATAATGCAGAAATAGAACTAATCGCAGCCAAAACCTTGAACAAAGAAATCATTCGCATTAATGATGTAGAAACTGTGGGCGATTGCACATAGTCATCCATTCCTGCATTGAGACACATTTCTTCGTCTTCTTTCATCGCATTAGCCGTCATTGCAATCACCACAGGACGACGACGCAGAGCAAAAGTGTCCTCTTGCCAACGATGAATTTCTTTTGTAGTTTCTAAACCGTCGAGAATTGGCATTTGACAATCCATTAGAATCAAATCGTAAGGAATTTTGTCTAATAGCTGCAAAACTTCTTTGCCATTGGCAACAACATCGGCTTTGTAACCCAAACTATCGAGTTGCTTCAGGGCTACTTTCTGATTCACCAAATTATCTTCAGCTAAAAGAATTCTTAACTTAGATTTAGTAGAGGGGTTAGGGAGAGAGGAGGTCAGAATGCCTGAAGTTCTTGCACTCTGGATTTCTTCAGTAGCCTCTAGCTTCGAGCCTCCAGCCCCTTGTTCTGATTCAGACTGAGTTTCTAAAATAGTCGTAATGGCATTGAGGAGCCGTGATGGCTTAATGGGTTTGACCAAACAAGCAGCAAATCCGATTTTGAGCGCCTGCTGCACTTCATCCTGTTGATTAGTAGAGGTGAGCATAATCAAAGGTATCTCAGCAATTGCAGAATTGGTTTTAATTTCTTCTATTGCCATGCCATTTTTTATATCAACCAAGGCGACATCATAGGATTTTCCCTGCTTATCAGCTTTCTGAATAACTTCGAGGGCAGTTGCAATACTGTCAGCTTGATCTACCTGCATCCCCCAATAAGTAGCTTGATGGTAGATAATTTTGTAATTAGTAGCGTTGTTATCTATCAATAACAAGCGGCGATTGTTCAAAAGTCCGCGTTCGCATTTTGACAAAACAGGCTCAACTTGCTTCAGAAAAAGTACCTCAAACCAAAACTTAGATCCTTTCCCCATCTGACTTTCTACCCCAATCACTCCTCCCATCAAAGTCACTAGTTGTTTACAGATGGCTAATCCCAAACCAGTACCACCATACTTGCGAGTGGTCGAAGCATCTACTTGGCTAAATGGCATAAAGAGTTTGCGTTGGTCTTCAGGGCTAATGCCAACACCTGTATCTGTGATCGCAAAATGAATCGTGGCTGTAGTGGAGGAAAGCGAACGTAATTCGGCTTGCACTAATACTTCGCCAGCATTGGTGAACTTGATAGCGTTGCTGATTAAATTCATGAGAATTTGCCGCAGTCTACCAGCATCTCCTTTAATGTAGGTGGGCACGTTGCGCTCAATCAGCGTGGCAATTTCTAATCCCTTGTTATGGGCTGAGGGAGCCAATAATTCCACCACTTCTTCCACACAAGTGGATAGGTCATTGCGATCGCAAGTTTTGGCGTTGTATTTCTTCTTCAGCTTGTTTACGCTGGATAAATTGCCCCACTTGCTCACCGATAGAATTCATTGTTTTGATCAAATCTTGTTCGGGCTGTTGGATTTCATGGTTGAAGCAGGTAATGACACCAAGAATTTTGTGGCCGCTGCGGATTGGAAAACCAACAGCTGCGTGTAATCCTACTTGGGCAGCAATTTTAAAGTTAGGGAAATTAATATCTTTAACGATATCAGCGATCCAAACAGGTTCAGAACTAGCCCAAACCCTGCCAGGTAGCCCAATTCCTGGTGCAAAGGTGGTTCGCCGCTTCAGTGCTTCAAACTCTTGCATCTCAAGGGATGCTTTATACCATATATCGAGAAAACGTAGCACATTTGCTTGCTCATCCACCATCCAAATTTCACCCAAATCCCATGCCAAACTCTCGCAGATTCCTTGCAGGGTTTGGCGAGTAGCCTCGCTAATCGTGGCGGACTCCGCTAAAACGCGGGTTGTAGCATATTGTGCAGTTAGATGCTGTTGCGCTTGTTTACGAGCAGTAATGTCAATGCCAGTACCAACAACGTATTCAACGCAGCCCTCATAGTCTTTTAAAAAGGTATTCGACCAAGCAATCAGTCCGCGGCTGCCATCCTTCATTACCCAATAGTTTTCGTGTTCTACGAAACCTCTACCAGTTAGCAATTGCTCGAAAACTGCTTTGACTGACTCCACCTCTTCAGGGAGTAGGAACAAGTTCCAGAAATACCTACCTCTTACTTCATCAAAGGAGTAGCCTGTTGTTTGCTCACAAGCTTGATTGAAACGAACGATTTGCCCTTGAGAATCGACAACTATGACCAACGCGCCAGCTGTATCAAGGACTGCTGAAATAAAGTTGCGTTCTTGGTTTAAGGTTTCTTCTGTCTTTTTGCGCTCAATGACCTCACGATAGATGAAGTAATAGATTACAGTAAGAACGATAAAACTTAGGCAGATGGCGATCGCAAGTGTCAGAATTGTGTTCCGAGTCCTGGCTTTTTTTGCTTGTAACTGCTGCTGGAGTCGTCCCTTTTCATCGTTTTCCATCTCATTGATCGCCTTGTGGATATCATCCATGAGATTTTGTTCATTATTTCTCACTAGTACTTGCAATGCCGCCTCTAGTCCCTTATCTTGGCGCAAGTCGATAGTCTGTTTGAGTTCAGTAAGTTTAGCCGTTATCAGAGATTCAAGCGTTGCGATCTGCTGTTGTTGATTCGGTTTATCTGTTATTAAACTCTTCAGTTTGGTAATTTCTTGATCGACATTAGCAAGTGCTGTTTGATAAGGTTTGAGATAAATTTGCTTTCCAGTCATGATGTAACTACTTTGTCTATTCTCAGCATCCTTGATGTGGGAGAGTAGGCACAACCAAAACATCAGGCTGTAAAATAGCATGGGCACAGAATGCGAAATCTCGATGTGTTTCTAGGGTATCTAAACCGACTTTTGACTTGAACCACTGACGGTTTGTATCAATTAAGCTAATTAAAGCAATAGGAGTCTGACAAATATACGAGGCCAAACGGGTGAGGTCGTCAAAGGCGGCTTCAGGTGGCGTATCGAGAATTTTATACTGTAAAAGCGTCTCGATTCTTTGTGCTTCTTTATCAGGTAATGGTGCTTTCATCCTTGAGCCTTATCTAGATTCTGGGGGAAGCAGAGGGACAGGGGAAAGGAAAACCAAATGCCCAATGCCTAATACATAATGCCCAATGCCCAGTTCAACAAACTTACTTTAATTAATGACAATAGTTTAGTTAAAAGCGTTAGCGTAATTTCACTGAGTTCGGCCTGTTAAAAAATTAATCAAATGATTAAGTCCCTACTGTATTTTTTGTGGGCTGGTTTATTTGAAATAGGGGGCGGCTACCTAATCTGGCTATGGTTGCGCGAAGGTAAACCGTTCTGGTGGGGCATATTGGCGGAATTGCTTGAGCTTTCTATGGGATTATTGCAACTCTCCAATCAGAAAATTTTGGCAGAGTGTATGCGGCTACGGTGGTGTGTTTATCGCAATAGCAATGTTTTGGGGTTGGAAGGTAGACGGGGTAACTCCAGACCGCTACGACTTAATCAAAGCATATTTAGCTTTAGCGAGTGTTTTAATTATCATGTTTGCGCCCAGAACTTAAGTAAATTTTCTGCCGTTGCAGAAGATTCGGGCAAATTATCTGATAATTGGCAATTATTATGCATTCTCATAATTATCTTGCTTTATAACAGTAAGTAACTATCTTCTATGGTGGATTTGTACGATCGCGAGGAGTTAGGAGTTATTATTCTCCCCTATTCCCTATTCCCCAATTTAAATGTGTAATTTGCGATCGCTAGCGTTAAAATTTGAGTCAAATAATTGGTAAATTTCGCTAGTCGTGTCTACTTCTGCAAAAACCTTTCCTCTCTGGGCATTTTTCTCGCTGTTAACCAACGGCATTCTAATGTTGGCAGTCATCCTGCTAATTTGGCAACAGCAGAGATTGTCCGCTTTTTTTGGGATAATCACATCCCCGGAGATAATCGACCTGAACAACTCACCCCAAATTGCTACACCTGATTTGGGCCGCCGTCACCAACTCACTTACCAGGAGTGGGTAGACATCCTGAAGCAAGAAGCCAAGGTAGCGGCTGACCAACGGCCTTTGCATTTAACGATCCTGGCGGGAGATTCTCTGAGTTTGTGGTTTCCCCCTGAGTTGTTACCCGAAGGTAAAAATTGGCTCAATCAAGGAATTTCTGGCGAAACCAGCAATGGACTCTTAAAAAGATTGGAGATATTTGACCGCACCCAGCCAGAGGTAATTTTCGTGATGATTGGCATTAATGACCTAATTCGAGGGATGAGTAACAGGGTAATTTTGGATAATCAACGGCAAATTATCAGTTACCTCCGAAAGGCGCATCCCAAGGCGCAAATTGTTGTCCAATCGATTTTGCCACATGGAGGAGAGGAAGCAACCTGGAAAGGACGAGAAAAACTGTTAGCTGTTGCCAATAGTCGCATTCGTGAGTTGAATCAGCAACTCCAAAGCATATCCAGCAAAAGGGGTGTCAAATATCTTAATTTATATCCCCTGTTTACCAACAAGCAAGGAAATCTCCGCCGCGAATTTACTACTGATGGCTTACATTTAAGTCCCGAAGGCTATATAGTTTGGCGTTCTGCATTGCAGATTTATAGCGATATCGAATTAAAACCCCAGCGTTAAGTCCTTGGCAAGAAAAAGGCTAAAGGACAAAAAGAAGTAATATCTTTGAATACAACACCGTATAAATTGCGTCTTGGCGCGAGAAAATAAGAAATAGTGGTTTAAGTAGACAAATCTAATGGATACAAAAGCTTTTAAGCGCAGCCTGCAACATTCAGAAAATTATAATCGCAAGGGCTTTGGTCATCAAGCAGAAGTTGCCACGCAATTGCAGTCTGAGTATCAGAGTAACTTGATTCAGGAAATTCGCGATCGCAATTACATCCTGCAACGGGGCGATGTGACAATCCGACTAGCACAAGCTTTTGGCTTTTGCTGGGGTGTAGAACGGGCTGTGGCGATGGCCTACGAAACCCGTCAGCACTTCCCTACAGAAAACATCTGGATTACTAACGAGATTATCCACAACCCTTCTGTAAATCGACGGATGCAGGAGATGGAAGTAGAATTCATCCCCATTGAAGGAAAGAATAAAGACTTTTCTGTTGTTGGCATTGGTGATGTAGTCATATTACCCGCTTTTGGGGCTAGCGTTCAAGAAATGCAGATACTTCACGATAAAGGCTGCAAAATTGTTGATACAACTTGCCCTTGGGTATCTAAAGTTTGGAATACAGTAGAAAAGCACAAAAAAATCGATTATACATCAATAATTCACGGTAAATATAAGCACGAAGAAACAGTTGCTACTAGTTCCTTTGCTGGTAAATATTTGATTGTGTTGAACTTGTCAGAGGCAGAATATGTTGCTGACTATATTATTAATGGTGGGAACCGTGAAGAATTTCTGACAAAATTTGCTAAAGCTTGTTCAGCAGGATTTGACCCCAATCAAGATTTAGCAAGAGTTGGCATTGCCAACCAAACCACGATGCTGAAAGGCGAAACTGAGCAAATCGGCAAGCTTTTTGAGCGGATTATGTTACAGAAGTATGGCCCCACCGAGTTAAATCAGCATTTCCAAAGCTTCAATACTATTTGTGATGCCACCCAAGAACGACAAGATGCAATGTTGGAGTTAGTGGAACATAATTTAGATTTAATGGTAGTAATTGGTGGGTTTAATTCATCAAATACTACTCAATTGCAACAAATTGCTTTTGAGCGGGGAATTCCTTCTTATCACATTGATACTGTTGAACGGATTAAATCAGGAGATTCCATAGAACATCGGCAATTAAATGGGCAGTTAATAACTACAGAAAATTGGTTGCCAGATGGTGAAATTGTTGTGGGAATTACTTCTGGTGCTTCTACACCAGATAAGGTAGTAGAAGATGTGATTGAAAAGATTTTTGCAATGAAAGCAACAGCAACACTGGTTTAAAAAAGTTCAACCTCAACCCCTTTTTAATTCCCATTCAGATGTGGTACAACGTTATATTGCAAGGTGTAGGGGCACGGCATGCCGTGCCCCTACGGATGTACTTCACATAAACGAACCGCTATAAACTCATTTGTAATCGCCAATAAAGCAGCAACATCAGCTAAAGGGTGAAAGATGAAGCAAAAATATTATTTTATTATCCAATCAGCGCCTCATACTCATGATGTGACCCAATTCAGATTCAGTAATAATCGTCGCCGATCTTAATTGCTAGTGCGCGATATCCACCACTAATCCTGACTGACCACAAATCATTTCCTACTTTTTTGAAATGCAAAGACGGATAAAATTGATTATTGATCCAATGGCGATATGCCTTTCTAGCTTGCTCTTTAACTTCAGATGAAAGTGCAGAATATAATCGTCAAAAATCAGGGGTTGTTAAGGATTTCATCTAACGGTTTCACGCGATTAGCTTCAATATCTGCTTTTGCACGCAGCATTAACTGATTCAATCTACCAGATTTTGATATCTGCTTCAATTTGCTTGTCCCAAGCATCGTTAAGATATTCTTGGAGCCAGTTTGATAAATCCCGCATTTCACCTTCAGACAGTTGCATAATAGCGGCTTCTATTTCTGGGAGTGAGTTCATCCTATTATCCTCAATCCAGCACTATGAACTATATCCTACCAAAATCGACAAAATAATTCAGAATTAAAATGAGCGTCAAATCTTAATTATTAATCATGAATTAGCATGGCAGAGAAATGGCTTTCTATCGTCGGCATCGGGGAAGATGGGTTACAGGGGTTAAGCGCGATCGCTCGTTCTCTAGTCAATCAAGCTAAAGTAATTGTAGGAGGCGATCGCCATTTAGCAATGCTCCCTACAGATGACCAACGTGAGAAACTAGTCTGGACATCTCCCATTAGCACTTCAGTTGAGGAAATCATTCAGCGTCGGGGTCAGTCAATTTGCGTACTTGCAAGCGGCGATCCGATGTGTTACGGCATTGGTGTCACCTTGATGCGGCGAATTCCCATTTCAGAAATGACGATTATCCCCGCACCTTCAGCCTTTAGCCTCGCCTGTGCCAGGGTGGGATGGTCTTTAACTGAGGTGGAAACCTTGAGTTTGAATGGTCGTCCATCATCTTTGCTTCAGTCTTACATTTACCCAAAAGCACGATTGTTGATTTTGAGCGAAGGGAAAGACACACCCGCCATTGTTGCGGAGATTTTGACAAATCGCGGCTATGGTGGCAGTAAAATCACCGTATTGGAGCGTATGGGTGGCGCTCATGAAAGAATTGTGGAAGGTACGGCTGCATCTTGGAGTGAAATTGAAGTTGCGGCTTTGAATGCGATCGCAGTTGATTGTATTGCTGATCCTGGGGTTATCCCATTATCAAGATTACCAGGATTACCAGATAACGCTTATCACCACGATGGACAATTAACGAAGCGTGAAGTTAGGGCAATCACCCTAGCAGCTTTAGCACCAACACCGGGAGAATTATTATGGGATGTTGGGGCGGGTTGCGGTTCAATTTCTATTGAATGGATGCGGAGTAATACTCGGTGTCGAGCGATCGCGATCGAGCAAAATGCTTCTAGACTACTATATATTGCTGATAATGCCGCTACTCTCGGTACACCAAATCTGCACATCATTGAAGGTAAAGCGCCCCATGCCCTGAAAGACTTGTCTACACCAGATGCGATTTTTATTGGTGGTGGAGTAACAGCAACGGGACTTTTTGATATTTGCTGGAAAGCACTTCGGCCAGGCGGGCGTTTGGTGGCAAATGTGGTGACGGTAGAGGGTGAGCAAACTTTATTTCAATGGCATGAACAAGTCGGTGGCGATTTAGCTCGTATTGCCATCCAACGGGCGGAACCTATTGGTAAATTTTTGGGCTGGCGAGGAATGGCGGGCGTGACGCAATGGGTAGTTGTAAAAGGTATTGGGTAATCGGCGGAAAAATTTTGGAACAATAATTAGATTACAACGTAGCCCAAATCGCCGACGACGGTTACGATAACGTTCACGAAGAATCTTAAAAATCTTTAAGGAACGATTGACATGCTCACTGATAACTCGTTGTTGAGCTAACTGACGATTGAAACCCTTGCCTTGCAAGCTTAACTGTCCACCAATTCAGTCACATCAAAGGCTACAGTTTCTGGATTCTGCTCTTGTAGAAGAGACTTTTTTCCTGGGAGACTGAACCTTCCTGAACAATTTTGGTGTTTTCTACTTTATGAACAGTTCGGCAGACCGTTGATTCCCACACGCCCCAATCACTAGCAATATGAAAGTAAGTGCGATATTCTCGCCAATACTGTAAGGCCACCAGTACTTGATCTTCTCTACTCAGTTTTGGGCTACCGGAAGTTTTCTTGAGTTTGATGTACTGACGCATCACGCCTACCATTTCATCAAAAGTCTGTCTCTTTACCCCAAACAAGCGTTTAAATTCCCCCTCCGTTAAGCTTTTGGTTTGTTCGTATTGCATATTCTCTCAAAATAGGTACTGGCAAACCCTTTAACATACCATAAAATATTTCTGCAAGAGGTCTACTATAAACCTCAGCAGGCAGGCATACAAACGTGGTAAAGGAATGCCTCATGCACGAATTACACCATTTCTTCCTAATTTAGCACTCCAAAAGTTTGCTTTCCCTCTATATTTATTTCTGGCAACAGAGGGCGAATTTTATGCAAAAGAGTTTTTATTGTTACAAAACTTTACATTGACTAACTTAAAGTTTTGTAACAAAATCCAAATTTTGCATAAAAGCTCACCTAAAAAAGCTGATAGATAAATAGAAGTACTTCAATACTTGTCTAGTACTTCACGAACTACTTTGCTGCTGGCTTTCTTTCCCTATGGGACGCTCCGCGAAGGGGAAGTAAAGCTTCTGACCCGTGCCAAATATGAATTTCTCAGTGACATGATTCCAGAGCCAAAACCCGGTGGTCGAAAGCGTGAAGTCGATATGTGGCAAGTTCTCAACGCGATCTTTTATGTTCTTGTAGAGGGAGTGCTATGGCGAGCTTTACCCGGTGACTTTCTCGTATAGGAGACGGTATACACCTATTTTCGTAACTGGCGCAAAGACGGAACATGGCTGAAAATTAGTGATGCCTTTTGAAATCAATTCCTGAAAGTTGAAAGGAAAAAACACATGGATATTATTGGTACAAATGAGGACGATTTTCTTGGTGGCACTATTGGCAACGATCGCATTGATGCTTTCGATGATGACGATACTATTGTAGCCTTAACCGGTGACGACGTAATCTTTGGTAACGATGACGAAGACCTGATCGTTGCTGGAGCAGGAAACGACACAATTGATGGTGGGGATGGCGACGATTTAGTATTTGGAGATGCTGGGAACGACTCCATTGATGGCGACAGTGGGGTTGACGTGCTCAATGGAGGGGACGGCAATGACCGCATCATTGGTAATAATGACAATGACCGCATCTTCGGTGATGCAGGCAATGACACCATTAATGGTAATAATGGAGATGACATCCTCAATGGCTCTGATGGCGCCGACGTAATTTCTGGCGACGCTGGAAATGATCGAGTTTTTGCGGGTACTGGGAATGACACGGTATCAGGTGGCGGGAGTAATGACCAACTCAATGGTGATGCAGGCAATGATCTTGTTCAGGGTGAGGCTGGGAACGACACCGTATTTGGTGGGACTGGAGTTGGAAATGACACCCTTACTGGTGAAACTGGCACGGATTTATTGATTGGTGGAGCTGGAAACGACTCTTTATCGGGTGGTGATGGGAGCGATCGCCTGATCGGCGTTGAACCTTTTGCCCCAGGATTTGGATCGATTGTTAACGAAGTTGATATTTTAACTGGCGGGGCTAATGGCGATACCTTTGTTTTAGGAGCAGGTAATGAAATTTTCTATGATAATGGCAATAATAGTGACTACGCCCTGATTACTGACTTCAATATCAGCCAGGACTTTATTGAACTACCTGAATCTACCTTTAGCTTGGGTATTATCTCTATTAATAATGCCGTAGGGACAGGGATATCTTTTAACAACGACTTAATCGCGGTTGTTGAAGGAGTTTCAATTTCAGATTTTAGCAGTGGCTTTGATTTCGTCTAAACACATATCACTAAGAGTAACATTACTATCGATTCTGGTGATTTCTCGTTACAAGATGGCGCTCGACTTAATGCCTCAACCCTTGAACAAGGCAATACAGGTGCAATCAAAGTTAATGCTGCTGATTTTTTTACTATTTCTGGCAAGAGTGCCAACTTTACCAGTGGCTTGTTCGTTGATTCTCAAAGTCAGACGGGTACTGCTGGGGATATTATCATCACCTCACCCAGAGTTACCTTAGATAACCAAGGCCTACTCAACGCCCAATCTGCATCGGGAAATGGTGGCGACATCAACATACAAACTGATTTACTCCTTCTGCGTCGTGGCGCTCAATTTTCCACCACCGCAGGCACACCCCTAACTGGTGTAATGGTGGCAACATTAATATTGATGTCCTCGGAAAAAACCTGTACTTTGCTTGGATGAGCGCCCATATCAACTAGTAGAAGAAGTAAGACTTCCAATACCCGCAGAACCAGGACCAGCTGAACGTTATGATTATGAGTATAAACGTAACGGCGTAGTAAATTTATTTGCCCTTTTTGAACCTTTAGCTGGATGGGGGCATATTGAAGTTACACAACGGTTTAGCCATACAAATCATCCAATGTTTCTGTTGTCAGCGATCGCCACCTTCAATACATTGAATTTTAGACCTGTCCGGCTGTTAATACTAAATCTGCGGTCAAATCCAGCGCAGGGAAAATCACTGATTGAATTGCTTCGGTCCCCTGAAACACAGATTCTTCATATAGTCCATCTACCAGAGTTAGTAGAGTTATTTGGGCTTTCTGGGCATCAACAATCCAGTATTGAGGGATACCCCGCGCTGCATATTCAGAACGCTTATAGCGGTAGTCTCTATCCTCATTTACCTTTCCTGGGGACACAACCTCAACTACCATTGCTGGCGAAGGCATATCTGGAGTGATTGTAGCCCGTCCGAGAGCCATCGCTTCTAATAACTCCTGTGTCAAGATCATCAAGTCAGGCAGTCGCACACGAGTCCGATTGCCTATGACCACAAGTTCCGTATCTTTATGACGGATAAGTTGAATGGGAACAAACTTAAGAAATTGTGACAGTAGATAAAGAGAGATTAAGTTATTTCTATCGCTTTCTGGTGGCATTTCAACCAACTCTCCATCCACAAGTTCATACTTGGTATCTGTGCCATCATCATAGGCAAGGTACTCCTCAAGGGTAAGTTTCTTGACTGCTGTGGTCATAAACCCTTTTTTACTCTCTAAACTTACATTTTACTAATTTTTGGATATTTCAATACTGGCATATTCCAGCACTCGTTCCCACTCCCAATTCTACGCCGTCTCTACCAGTATTTCTTTACCATCGGTGAATTGGATGAATTCTTGCCCATTATCATAAAACACATCAGCAATCAGCCGATTACGTACATTGTAACCCCAGTGAGAGACTGCGGAATTCCACCACGAATCTCGGTGAGGATTGCAGAGCGTGGTAGTTTCATGTATTCATCACGCCACGTAGACCGTTTCCATTGGTCTTGCAAAGCTCGGATCAAAATCGCGTTTGGGAAAAAAGCAATCGAAGGGATTAGTTTATTTACCAGCCTCATCCATCTTTAGCCAGTTAGCAAAGTTCTTTGCAGCAGATAAAATCCTTTAGGAAAAGCAAATTGATATATTGGTAGGTTTTTTAGCAAGTGTTACAGATAATAAAAATTGATTCTTTGATGCAGTTATTTTAATTCATTAAACGAGAGTTCTCATTATTAGAGCTATATAGTTATGCCAACCGCACTCAAAAATATACAAACTAAAAACCTAATTTCAATTGGTTTGCTAGTTTTTGTCCCGATTGCCATTGTGGCAAAAAAGTTAGAATGGGATGCATTAATAGTGTTTGGGCTTTCAGCGGTTGCAATCATTCCGTTAGCAGTTTGGCTGAGTCAGGCAACAGAAGAAATTGCTGTGGTTTTAGGGCCTTCTATAGGAGGTTTGTTAAATGCAGTCTTCGGTAATGCAACTGAGCTAATTATTGCTCTAGTAGCTCTCAAACAAGGCTTAGTAGATATTGTCAAAGCCAGTATTACCGGGACAATTATCAGTAATTTACTGCTGGTAATGGGGCTATCTATGTTGCTAGGAGGTTTACGCTATAAGGAGCAGACTTTTCAGCCAATGGCAGCACGAGTCAATGGTTCGACAATGACACTAGCAGTGACTGCAATTGTACTCCCGGCAATGGTGATTACTACATCTAATGTGGTCGAGCAAAGCGCTATTACTAAGCTGTCGATTTTTGTAGCAGTTATTTTAATTGTAGTTTATGGTTTGACCCTGTTATTCTCCTTGAAGACTCACAGCTACCTATACGATGTTGGGGTTGTAGAGCTAGAAGATAAGGTTTCTGAAGACCAGACCACAGAGCAAGATAAACATTCTTTGCCAAACTTGAGCCTTTGGGTTGGTATTTTGCTTGTAGCAACAATTGGTATAGCGTTCGTGTCTGAGATTTTTGTCGGTGCAGTTGAAGAGGCAACAAAAGGACTAGGATTGACACCTTTGTTTACCGGAGTAATTCTGTTACCACTAGTTGGAGGTGCAGCCGAATATGTAACTGCTGTCCGAGTAGCGATTAAGAACAATATGGATTTGGCAGTATCTGTAGCAATGGGATCAAGTCTACTAGTTGCTTTGTTGGTTGCGCCGCTCCTTGTACTAGTTGGGCAGGTGATTGGGCAGCCAATGGACTTAAACTTTAACTTGTTTGAGGTTGTTGCAGTGATCATTGCAGTGGTCATTGCCAACTTAATTAGTTTGGATGGTCGCTCTAACTGGTTAGAGGGGATGTTGCTGCTAGCAACCTATGCTATATTGGGTGCTGCCTTTTACTTCCATCCAGTTTGAGCGCTAATCCTTGTTGCTGTTTAATGTTATTGAAACCTCTTGCCAATTTGCGCCCTCCTGGAGTAATCATTCAATATCTTGGTTGATATGTCATCGGCTGGGGCTGAGGGTAGGGCGACCGCATCAAAAGATATTAGGGGCAATCTTTAGAAGGTTTTTCATAACTTTTTGGAAATAATTTATCAAACACCAACAATATCCCCCAATCTCATCCAATATTGGGAGATACACTTAATCAGTCGGCATCGCTAAAGTAAATTGGTTCTACATGATCCAATACAGATTCATCAGCGATAATCTGTGTTCTTGTGCTAAAAGATGTAACTTGGGTGTAAGGATTCAGGTGGCAGAGTATTGACAAAGGGAACAGTTGAGGGGGAGTATCACACATATGAACCAGAATCTGCCTCAAGAATTAGACCGAGAAAGCTTGAACCAGTTATCGAAAGAACAACTGGTAGAGATGATTATTGAGCAGAACAAGGTGATACGTGAGTTACAGAAAATAATCTACGAACTACACCTTGAACTAGAACGGTTAAAAGTCAGCAGAGATGGGTAAAACAGACACAACCTAACATTCATGTGGATGAAACGCCTTGGTCAGTCAAAGGAATCAAAGAATGGTTGTGGGTAGTTGCCAATTCTGATTTCTGCCTGTTTACTGCTGCTGACACTCGTTCACGATCCGAATTAGAGACAATTTTAGGAGCTAAATATACAGGGGTACTTAGCAGCGATGATTTTAGTGTTTACGGCTATCAAGTTGTTGTCCAACAGAAGTGTTTAGCGCATCTACGCCGTCACTTCAAAAAATTAATTCAACTTCCAGGTCTTCACAACTAAGCGATTGGTGAAGTGTTTGTTGATTTAATTGATGAAGCTTTTAGAAATTATGCTCTTCGGGTTTGAGACTTTTGACTCCACCAGTTACAACGATTGGGTCAATCAATTCAAATCTAAGTTGCAATCATCTGTTGATCAATGGATTAACTTGGCAGGGGCAAAAGCCGGCCAGCTTTTACGTTCTTTGCGTGATAAAGCAAGCCAATGGTGGTATTTCTTTGAAATTATCGAGTGGAATCACAGGTAAATATTATGCTTAATCAATTACCGAATTACATTACCAGTCCTTCGTGGTGGCAACTTATACAATGGATTGCCGATCCGATTGGATTTCAGCAAAAATATAGTCAAAAGTATGGAGACATTTTTTCCATGCGGCTGAGTGGAATCGGTTCTTATGTAATTCTTAGCCATCCCCAAGCCATTCAAGAAATTTTCAGTCAAGATTCTAAATTTGATATTGGTCGTGGTAACAAACTTGCAGAGCCTCTGATTGGACGAAATTCTCTAATGTTAATGGATGGTGCCCGCCATCGACGAGAACGAAAATTATTAATGCCCCCCTTTCATGGAGAGAAGCTACAAGCTTATGCAGAGCAAATCTGCTTAATTACTAAGCAAATTGCCAGCCAATGGCAAATTGGTCAGCCCTTTGTGGCTCGATCTACCATGCAGAAAGTCAGCCTAGAGGTGATTTTACAAATTGTCTTTGGTTTAACTGAAGGCGAACGTTACCAAAAACTTAAACCTCTAATGACGGCTTGGCTGAATATGACTGATTCTCCCTTGCGCTCCAGTATGCTATTTTTGCCGTTCTTACAACAAGATTGGGGAACATGGACTCCTTGGGGGCAGATGAAACGCAGACAACGCGATACTTATCAGCTACTTCAAGCAGAAATTGCAGAGAGACGAACAAAAAACAATCAAAATCGGGGCGATGTTCTGAGCCTGATGATGGCTGCACGAGATGAAAATGGGCAACCAATGACCGACGATGAATTAAAAGATGAATTGCTTACAATTTTATTTGCTGGACATGAAACTACTGCAACAACACTAGCGTGGGCTTTCTATCAAGTTCACCAAAATTCCGATGTCTTGGAAAAATTGCACCAGGAACTCGACAGCTTGGGAGAAAATCCTAACCCGATGGAAATTGCCCAACTTCCTTACTTAACTGCGGTTTGCCAAGAAACCCTGCGGATGTATCCAGTCATTCCAGTGCTTTTCCCACGCATTACCAAATCATCCATAAATATTGCAGGATACCAGTTTGAACCTGACACAACCTTAATGCCAAGTATCTACCTTGTACATTACCGGGAAGACTTGTATCCTAATCCTCAACAATTTCGACCAGAACGTTTTCTAGAGCGACAGTATTCTCCTTCAGAATATATTCCTTTTGGTGGTGGAAGTCGGCGGTGTTTGGGATATGCCCTAGCTCAGTTAGAAATCAAATTAGTTCTTGCAACAGTTTTATCCAATTATCAACTTGCCTTAGTGGAAAATAAACCTATTAGACTGCAACGACGTGGGTTTACCCTTGCTCCTGATGGTGGAGTCCCAATGGTCACAATTGGAAAACGATAAACACGCGCAACTCTTAAATCGGAATTACCGAATTGTATTGAAATTATAAAAAGGCGTCGGGAAAACCCACTCTTTTAAAGATGGGATGAGAAACGCCCCGACGTCGTTGACGGTTGACGGTCAACAGGCAACGTGAAATCCCATCTCCTTTTAGGAGATGGGATGAGCTTAATTCTCTTTCCTCTCCCTGTGCGCCCTCAGCGTCTGGAGGCGTTTTTGAATTATTCAGATGCTACCGAATTTGATATCACCTAGTATTTGAAGAGTTAACTTAACTTGAATTTTGGGAATATTATAATAATCACCAAAATCCAATTATAAATTAACATTCAAACAAGTAATAATGTTTAGATTAATTGCTCGCATCCCAGACTATAGTATTGCAAGTTTAATTTATGAAGCTACTGCCACAGTAATTTATCGAGCATACTCCAAGGTGAACGGGTACTCAGTTGTCATCAAACTGCTCAAAGCAGAGTATCCTACTGTCAAAGAGATTGCTCAGATAAAGCACGAATACGAAATTATTCAAAACTTGAATATTACAGGTGTAATCAAAGCTCATGAATTAATCACTGACGACAACGGCTACAGTAATGGTCTAGCACTTGTTTTAGAAGACTTTGGTGGAGAATCTTTAAAAGTTCAGATATCTAATACAGGCTTTGAAGTTATAAAATCTCTCAACATTGCTTGTCAAATTACTGAGACTTTGGGAGAGTTACATACGCACCACATTATCCATAAGGATCTTCAGCCGGAAAACATTCTTTATAATCCCAATACCGAAAAAATAAAGTTAATTGACTTCAGTATCGCTTCGCTGCTGTCAAAAGAAAGCTCAGAAATCAGTAGCCTCAACCTCCTAGAAGGAACGCTGGCTTATATGTCGCCAGAGCAAACTGGACGCATCAATCGAACCTTAGATTATCGTACAGATTTTTACTCATTAGGTGTTATTTTTTACGAAATGTTAACGGGTCAGCTCCCCTTCCAGAATGCTCAAGACCCAATAGAGTTGGTGCATTGTCACATTGCGAAAATTCCAGTAGCTCCGCACGAGATTAATCCTAATGTACCACTGGCAATCTCTGCGATCGCTATGAAACTTCTGAGCAAAACTGCTGAAGACCGCTACCAAAGTGCTTACGGGTTAAAGGCTGACCTAGAGCAAGCAGCCATACAACTGCAAATAAAAGGCAGCATTGAGCTTTTTACCTTAGGGCAGCAAGATTTTTCGCATCAATTCCAAATAGCTCAAAAACTTTACGGTCGGGAAGTAGAAGTGGCAGCTTTAATGGCTGCCTTTGAAAAAGTTAGCCTTGGTTCCAGCGAAATTGTGTTAGTAGGAGGATACTTAGGTATCGGTAAATCTTCACTAGTTAACGAAGTTCACAAACCAATTGTGCGGCAACGAGGTTACTTTATCGGTGGCAAATTTGACCAACTCAAGCGAGATATTCCTTATGCTTCTTTGATTCAAGCATTTCGAGAATTAATGCGGCAACTGTTAACTGAAAGCCAAGCCAGAGTTGAGATTTGGAAAAATAAATTACTACGAGCATTGGGAGCTAATGGTCAGGTTATTATTGATGTCATCCCGGAGGTAGAACTGATTATTGGGCAGCAAGCGCCTGTACCGCAGTTGGGGGTTGCTGAGTCTCAAAACCGTTTTAATCGGGTGTTTAAGCAATTTATCCATGTCTTTACTGCTGCTGAACACCCCTTAGTACTGTTTTTAGATGACCTTCAATGGGCAGATGCCGCCTCTGTGAACCTAGTCGAGAATCTGATGACTGACCTAGAAAGTCAGTATCTCTTGCTGATTGGGGCTTACCGAGATAACGAAGTTAGTCCCACCCATCCACTGATGCTAATGCTAGAGGCAATTCAAGCATTTGGGGCAACCGTTGAAGAGTTACTTTTGAAGCCATTAGCAGCACCTCATATTACTCAACTGGTTACTGACACGTTCAATTGCGAATCATCTCAGGCAGAACCTTTAGCTAATTTGCTATTTCAAAAAACCCAAGGTAATCCCTTTTTATTAACTCAGTTACTAAAAGTATTGCATCAAGATAATCTTTTGACATTTGATTATCGTTCGGGTTTCTGGAAGTGGGATCTCAACAAAATTCAGGAACAAGCCATTACCGATAATGTTGTCGATTTAATGGTGAATAAAATTCAGAGGCTGTCAGAACCGACCCAGCAAGTTTTACAATTAGCTGCTTGTGTTGGCAACCGATTTAATTTAGAAATTCTAGCTGTAGTAAACGAAAAATCTCCATCAGCGACAGCAGTTGATTTATGGGAAGCTTTGCGGGCGGGATTAATTCTTCCCTTAAGCGATACTTACAAAATTCCTCAGTTGTTGAATCAGTCAGAATTGGCAACATACTGCGATACTGCCGTACAAGTTGACTATAAGTTCTTGCACGATCGCGTTCAGCAAGCTGCCTATTCTTTAATTCCAACTGGTCAGCAACAACAAGTACATCTGAAAATTGGAAAATTACTATTACACAATACTGAAAAAGCCCAGTTAGAAGAACATCTTTTTGATATCGTCAACCATCTCAATGCTGGTAGCTCATTGATTGTGGAACCAGCAGAAAGATATGAACTGGCAGAATTAAATCTGAAAGCAGGTCAACGAGCAAAATCATCTTCGGCATTTATAACTGCACTCAAGTTGCTAGAAACAGGTATGAGTTATCTACCTGAAAATAGCTGGCAAGATAATTATTTGCTTACCTTAAATTTATATTTACAATCTGGGGAAGCAGAATTTTTAAATGGGAAATATGAGGAAGCTTTGCTGGTTTTTGAGCAGACTTTCAATCAGGTTAAAACTACTCTTGATATGTGCCGGGTGAATGAATATCGAATCATGTGTTATCGCATGGAGAATGATTTAAACTCAGCATATAAAATTGGGCTAAATACCTTAGAGCTTTTAGGCTTGGAGTTTACAGCTTATCCCGATGATGCATATTTGTTAGAAAAACTTAATCATACCAAGGAAGTTATTGGCGATCGCTCAACTTTTAGTCTTGCAGAATTACCACAAATGCAAGACGAAGAGAAGCTAATGGCTCAACGCATCTTAAAAGAAGTCTGGCCCATTGCCTACTTTTTAGGATCTAAAGCGTTGCACATTACATCGATGAACATAACTCAACTTTCTGTTCAATATGGCAACTCACCAATTTCGGTATTTGGTTATATGCTGTATTCTTTCAACTTAGTATTTCAATATGGCGAGGTAGATTCGGGTTACAGCACTTCCGGCAGCTATGAGGTACATCCTAAAAGCTGAAAGCAATGATAGGAGAGGGGCAAGGAGAAAACTATATTGCATAATAGCCGGAAGCGCTGTATGAGTTTGGTAAACTATCTCTGCGTTTGCATGAAATTTTAAGAACGAAAGAATTAGAAGCAAATATTTTGAATATGTGGGGAGGTCTAATCTGCCATTACAAAGACCATATTAGCCAGGCAAAACCTTATTTATTAAAAGGATTTAATAGTGGTTTAGAAACAGGTTCTTATCAATGGTCTGGTTATTGTTCAGTTAATTTTTTATGGCAATGCTTATTTGGGAATGAATCTTTAGAAAAAACCGCAGAAGTAGCCAAAGATTTTATTCCTAGCCTCCGCAAAATTGACAGAAATATGCTGAACTACCATCTGCTAGCGATGGAAGCGATCGCTAACCTAACTAAGCCAGCAGGCAAGATTGACGAGCTTGTTGGAACTTGGGCAGATGAACGGCAAATGCTAGAGTTTGCACAGGCATCTTCGGATATGTTAACCGCATTTGTAGTTTACATCTATAAACTTGCGCTCTGTAACTGGTATGGAGAGTATACCAAAGCTGTTGAGTATGCAGAGAATGCCGAAAAATTTGTTGGGGGAGCGCGAGGAATTTTTATTAATCCTGTTTTCTACTTTCACCAAAGTATTGCCTTGGCTGGGGCTTATGCGGAGGCAGATACAGAAACTCAAGTGATTTATCTGGATAAACTAAATGTCAACTTAGAAAAATTCCAGCAATGGGCAATCCACTGCCCAACCAATTATCAACACAAATTACTGCTGATTCAAGCTGAAATTGCTCGGATTTACCAGCAAGATTATCAGGCAATGGAGCTGTATGACAAGGCAATCGCTTCTGCTGCCGAAAATGGTTATTTACAAAATGAAGCCTTAGCAAACGAACTGGCATTTCGATTTTACTTAGCCAAGGATAGGCAAAACTTTGCCAAAATTTATTTTAAAGAAGCCCGCTATCGCTATCTCAAGTGGGAAGCTACGGGTAAAGTCGGGCAACTGGACGAACAATATTCCCACCTTTTTACAGATACAGTCGGGGAGGTAACTGGGCGGGGTACGGCTACAAAGCAGATTCGGGATAGTTCTGAAGCTAAAACCCAAGCTCTAGATATCAGCACAGCGATTAAAGCATCGCAGGCACTCTCAAGCGAGATGGAGCTAAGTCGGCTGTTAGAAAAGATGATGACGATCGCGATCGAGAATGCTGGGGCCCAAATGGGTTATCTACTTGTAAAACGAGAGAACCATTGCGTGATTGAAGCCGAAGGAAGCATTGATCGAGATCAAGTGACAGTGCGATCATCCAGTCTATTTCAAGTAAAGCATAAACTACCAGCTTTGTTAATTAACTATGTTGAGAGAACAAAAGAAAATTTGGTTTTAGACGATGCTAGCCACACAGAGCGTTTTGCAAGTGACAACTATATTATTGCCAATCAACCCAAATCAATTTTGTGTTTGCCTTTCGCTCATCAGGGTAAACTAACTGGAGTTCTTTACCTGGAAAATAACCTCACCACCGGAGCCTTTACCGCAGAGCGATTAGAAGTACTGAACTTATTGACTTCGCAAGTTTCCATTTCTATAGAAAATGCTCGGCTCTACACAAATTTGCACATATACTCCCAGGAGTTAGAGATTTCGGAAACACAAGCGCGTGAGAAAGCAAAGCAGCTAGAGCAGACACTTGATGAATTGAAGCTCACCCAGTCACAGATGGTGCAAAGCGAAAAAATGTCTAGCCTGGGGCAATTGGTGGCAGGCGTTGCTCACGAAATTAATAACCCAGTCAGCTTTATCTACGGCAATCTTACTTACGTAAATAATTATGTCAAAGACTTGATGAGTGTAGTACAACTTTATCAGCAGCAAAACCAAAATTTACCACCTAAAGTTCAGAATCAAATAGATGAATTTGACTTAGATTTTTTGATGGAAGACTTGCCTAAGCTGTTGGCTTCAATGAAAGTGGGAACTGATCGCATTCGCCAGATTGTATTATCTTTGAGAAACTTTTCCCGCCTAGACGAAGCTGGAGTCAAAGCCGTTGATATCCATGAGGGCATTGATAGCACTCTGATGATTTTGCAAAATCGGCTTAAACCCCAACCAGATCATCCAGGAATTCAGGTAATGCAAGAGTACGGTAATCTCCCACCTGTAGAATGTTATCCTGGGCAACTGAATCAAGTATTTATGAATTTAATCGCAAATGCGATCGACTCTTTGGAAGAATTTAACGAACATCGAACTTATGCTGATATCGTACGTCAGCCAGGCATCATTACAATCCGTACTACTGTTGAAGGTAATTTTGTTGTCATCCGCATTGCTGACAACGGCTCTGGTATCAGCGAAAATGTGCGGCGGCAACTCTTCACACCCTTTTTTACCACCAAACCTGTTGGTAAAGGCACTGGTTTAGGGCTATCTATTAGTTACCAGATTGTGACTAATAAGCATCGAGGACAGTTGGAGTGTGTATCGGTTTTAGGAAAAGGAGCTGAATTTATTGTCTCTATCCCGCTTCAGGCAAGGGTAGAAGCCTGAAAGGATGTTTTAAAAGTAGTTGGCTGTGATTTTAGGCACTTATTGATCCCCCCTAGCCTTAAAAAGGGAGGAACCGGAATCAAAGTCCCCCAATTTATCGGGGGATTTAGGGGTATCTAAAACTTTTGATACCGACAATAGAATTTTTCAAACATCTTCTGAGCGTAGCGTCAATTGTTGCAGTAGAAATATTGTTATCAGGAGTCACGAGTAAAACATACTTTATATCTCAATACAGTTCAGTTAACCCTTGTTTCTCTCCCTGCTCCCTGCCTCTAACAAATAAATTAATGCCTCCACTAAAGCCTGATTTTGTTCATCAGTACCAACAGTAATGCGTAATTTATCATCTAGTCCAGGCTGCTTGAAGTAGCGGATTAAAATTCCCCGTTCCTTCAGCTTTTGATAGAGATATTCTGCGTTTCCTTCTGTTGGCTGTACCAGTAAAAAGTTAGTTTGGGAATCCCAAATATGAAAACCTAATTGTTTTAAGTCTGTTGCTAACTTAGCCCGTGATGCTTTAATCTTTGCTATACAAGCATTTTTATAAGCTTGATCGGTAATAGCAGCCGTGCCAATTGCACAAGCGATCGCATCAATGTTATAGCTATCTTTCACCTTAAACAATCCCTGCAACAGCTTGGGATTTGCCACCCCAAATCCCAGCCGCAACCCTGCCAATGAGTACCCTTTAGAAAGTGTGCGAATTATGATGACATTTTCGTAGTCCTTTACCAAAGCCAATGCATTCTCTTCGGTAAAATCGACATATGCCTCGTCAATCACTAAAACTCCAGATAACTGGCTGGCTAATTTTCGCAGATCATTTGTTGGTACTATATGCCCCGATGGACTATTAGGCGATGCAATAAATGTCACAGAACCATTGGCAGCAACCAGTTCTTCTAAAGGTAAACTGTAGTCATCGCTGTAAGTAATCTCAATAATTTCCGCAGCTTGCATTTCTGCTAATGTGCGATATAGCACGTAAGTTGGCATTGGATAAACTACCTTCTTCCCAGGTTCTGCACAGGCTCTAATTATCACGCTCAACAATTCGTCACTGCCATTTCCTACAATTATCCAATCACTAGGAACCCCTAAAACTTTACTTGCAGCTTGCCGGAACTCCCCCCCGAAAGGTTCTGGATACCGTCGCAACCACTCACCATCAATATTTTGCAGCACAGTTAGCGCCGCAGGCGAAGGAGGATAGGGGTTCTCGTTACTGTTGAGTTTTATTATCTTTGTACCGCGTTGAGGCTGTTCACCAGGAATGTAGCTAGCCATTGCATCTACATTAGAGCGAAAATAGTTGGTCATAGAGCATGAGATATGGAACAAACAGATTCAATTTTGGATTTTAGATTTTAAATTTTAGATTCTTCTTAAATCGAAAATCCAAAATCTAAAATTGGCAGAGTTAGGAGTTCACTATGCACTCAATCCTTGGTTCAAGGCAAGCAAGCTACGCGTAGTGTTCCGCAGAAAAGGTATTATCTGTTAAGGAATAACTGTTAATCTACCTGATTTTGGGCTTAACCCAGAAGCATTGAGAGGGAGCAGGGGGCAGGGGAAGAAGAATTATTGATTAATGCCCAATAACAAATGACAAATGACAAATGACAAATCATTACCGATATATTATTTTTTACAAACCTTATGGTGTTCTCAGCCAGTTTACAAAAGATGCTCCCACACATAGCACCCTGAAAGATTATATTAATGTACCTAATGTGTATCCTGTGGGACGCTTAGACTGGGATAGTGAAGGTTTGCTGCTGTTAACGAACGATGGACAATTGCAACATCGTCTTGCCCATCCGCGTTTTGGTCATAAACGTACTTACTGGGTACAGGTAGAGCGAATTCCAGATGCAGATGCTATAAAAAGGTTGCAAACTGGTGTGGAAATTCAAGATTACCGCACTCAGCCAGCAGAAGTTAGGCTTTTACCACAAGAGCCACAATTACCAGAACGCACCCCACCGATTAGATTCCGCAAAAATGTACCGACAGCTTGGTTGGAAATGACATTAACAGAGGGAAAAAACCGCCAAGTACGGCGTATGACTGCGGCTGTAGGGTTTCCGACTTTACGACTGGTAAGGATCAGCATAGCCCACCTACAATTGGATGACCTACAATTGGGTCAATGGCGCGACCTTACCACATCTGAACTTCAATTTCTGCATAATTTTAGTAAATCAAAAAGTTTTCCTCCAAAGGCGAATGCTCTATAACAACAAACAACAAACCGCAATTGAAGGTATTTATGAAGTCTGTATCGGCATCTCGGAGCCAATCTCTGCAATTCAATATTGGGAGCAATTTGGCTATCGCATTGGTGAAATGGGTGAATTAACCGCAGATGTGGCCAATCAATTATATGGGGTGAATTCATCTTTACGCTCAATCCGCCTCTACCACCAAAATTCAGATCATGGTTTGATTCGGCTGATGGTTTGGCAAAACCCCACCCATCAAGGTTTAGGAATCGCGTCGATGAAAATTAAAGGAAATCGCTGGGCAACAAGCTTAACTGCGGACGTATTAAGTATCTTAAATCATATAGAGGATGCAAAAGCGGCAGGTTTGCCAATTAGGCACTCTAACCCTTATTGGGAAGTCATCTACAACAAAGAGAGAAAAAGCCGTCCTTTTATTGAGCCAGCAGTTGGCGTCCGAGAAATGCTATTACTGCAACCATTAGCTCGACAGGTTTTATTTCAACGGTTTGGCTATACGCTGCCGCACTATGGACAAGTTAACCATAATGCTGCACTCAAGACTAGTCAGTTTACCCACATGGGAATCATCGTTCAAGATGACAGCAAAGAAACGCTGAAGTTTTATGAAGAAGTTTTGGGTTTGTTACGTGTGCGTGATGATGTCGAAACTAGCTATGAATCTTCGCCAGCAGGTAAAGATATTTTTGACCTTAACCCTGGTGAAAAATTCATTGTCACTACCTTTGATGATCCTCGTTCTTCTAAATCTGACCTGATGGCTGCACGCAGTGGTAGACTTTATATCATTCGGTTCCCAGAAGAGATTAATTTAGAATCGCGTTTTGAGGCAGCCCAACCCGGTAGCTTGGGTATGTCTTTATATACTTATCAGGTTAAAGGAATACAGGAGTATTGCGATCGCATCAAAGCAAGTACTGTACAAAAAGTTACAGACATCATTAGTAATGAGTTTGGTGAGACAAGTTTTTCCTTCGTTGCGCCAGATGGCTACTTCTGGACTTTGCTAGAAGGTAACTCCAGTGCAGATATAGTGGGCTGAGAGACTTGCACGCCGTTTTCTTTCCTGAGCTTGTTCAATATACTTTGCCGTTGACAAAGGCGAAGTCGAGATTATTTAAAAATGTTTCTATATACCTAATAAAGGAGTCATAAATTGAGTAATAGATTAGAGAAAAAAAACAAAAATAAGCGAGATATTAGATTTGATATTTTGAAAACTCTCGGGCTATTTTGTATTATTTTTGCCCATGTTGGCCCTGAAAACAATGTTTTTTTTCATCTTAGACGTTTCGATGTTCCTTTGATGGTTGTTGTATCGGGGGCACTTTATGCCTATTCATGCGGCAACAAGCAAATATCGTTTTGGAGTTATGTAAAAAAAAGATTGCCGCGTTTGATTGCCCCGGTATGGTTATTCCTTATTTTTTACTTTGTTGCAACTTATATTATATTTTCTTTTCTGTCTAAACCTTATCCATTTTCTTCGCAGAAAATATTAGAAACCTTTTTATTGCTAAAAGGTATTGGTTATTTATGGATAATTCGTGTATTTATTCTAGTGGCACTTTTTGCAAACTTCTCACTATATATATATAGACTTTGCAAATCTGAAGTTAAATTTCTAACTTTACTGTCACTAACTTATTTAGGATATGAGTTTTTACTTATTTTAACTCAACGTTTCAGCTTTTGGAAGCGGATAATTTTCCTCGATGTAATAATCAATGATTATTTATTTTATCTTCTTCCCTACGGATGTTTATTTAGCTTAGGTATGATTATACCCAAACTTAGGAACAAAACCATATTATTAATATCTGGATTATTTTTAAGCTTATTTCTGTTGCAAGCTGTTTATTTTTATCATAGCTTAGGACATTTTATTTCAAATGAAAATTTTAAGTATCCTGCAAAAAGCTACTATGTTTTTTATGGAGTTTTCATGTCCATGTTAGCATATTTTATAGTTGATAAGTTGTCTGCAAAACACAATTTATTAGAACGAGATAATTTATTGATTAGGTTGATTGTTTTTATCAGTTCATCTTCCTTATGGATATATTTGTGGCATATTTTCTTTGTGTATTACTGGCAAAACTTAATTGCAGAATATCTCCCCGAACTAACTAGCAACTTTACTGTATCTTTTTTAGTAGTTGCATTCGGAGCAATAGCGATTACATATCTTCAGAAACAAGCGGTTTTTCAGATAATTGCAAAAACGAAAGTTGGTCAAAAAAATTCCGGCTTGCTATCTATTTTATTTTTAAAGTAAAAAAATTCGGTAGTTGGGATGGAAAGCTCGATGCTATCAGATGCCCGTTTTAGCTATACTAAAATTTCTAAATTAGTTTTAGCCATGAGCAATAATAGAACCTAGTTTACCGCCGCAGGCATTGCAATAAACTGGAGCATCCATATATCTGCTTTCTGGGCAGTCGTAACGATTTTTCTTTCTAAGGGTACAAGACTAATAACTAAAAATGGTGCAAGTTAAAAGTAGTGTAAATATCTAAAATTATGGACGCTGCTAAACGCCTTAGTACTCTTAACCGCATCCGCAAACTCAGCCGTTTGATGGATACATCTATACGTATTCCTTTAACACGTTTTCATATTGGAATAGACCCAATTATCGGTTTGGTTCCTGGTGCTGGTGATTTAATCAGTACAGGGTTTTCAGCTTACATCATATTTTTAGCAACCCGTTTTGGCATCCCACGTCAAGACTTAGCCAAAATGATTTTTAATGTTGGTTTGGAAACAGTCGTTGGTACTGTGCCTTTTGTGGGTGATTTATTTGATGCTTTTTATAAGTCTAATATTCGCAATTTGGCAATTTTGGAGCAACATTTGACAGTGGTTGAACCGGAACTTAAAGAAGTGTCTAATGAACTTGACAATAGTAAGTTCAGTCGAGTTTAAGTTAGTGGTTTATGATGTACTTTATAAGGCGCTGTGCCTAGCTTACTTCTTTATAGGAGTACGCTATTGGCATAGCACCAGAATACCCTGCGTAATTAAAGAAAGTAGGCGATCGCAATTTGCTATCTTGATTAATTCAGCTTAATTCTAGTTTCTCTCAAAAAGCACTCATTACCTCAACAAATGCGATCGCTTCTATGCATGAACTTTGCACCATTGTCGGGGTACGAGAATTATTGAATGCTGTTTGCGAAGTCGTATGTACCCCCACGTTCAAGGGCGCGTTCGTAAGCAGGTCGTGCATGGATGCGCTCGATAAATTGCTTAATCTTAAGTCGGTTTGAGATGAGTTCGGCTTGCATAGCAACTATTTCTAGAGGAAAGCTCATTTGGATATCGGCGGCAGTAAATTCTTCGCCTACAAACCACGTATTTTTACAAAGTTCACCTTCTATGTAGTCAAAGTGAAGCTTAATCTGGGGTGCGATAAATCCTTCATTTACGCTGCTGCCTCCTATATCAAAAAGATTGAAGACAAGGTTCATTACCAGAGGTGGCATTGCAGATCCTTCAGCATAATGCAGCCAATACGTATAGCGCAGACGCTCCGGCGTATCGGATGGCGGGATTAGCCGACCATTGCCGTAGCGGCTTACTATGTATTCGATGATAGCCCCCGACTCAGCAATAGTCTCTTCTGCGTCAGTGATCACTGGTGACTTGCCGAGCGGATGGACTTCGTGCAGCGATGCTGGTGCCAGCATCGTTTTCTGGTCGCGTTCGTAGAACTTAATTTCGTATTCGATACCTAATTCTTCAAGCAGCCATAACACGCGCTGCGATCGCGAGTTGTTGAGATGATGGACAACAATCATAATAGCTACTTTTTGTTCTCTGCTTTTGCTCATCTCAAACTATCATCAGTTTCTCCACTCTTCATCTATCTGGTGGTTGTCTTGGGTATCAAAGATGTTGGATATATTTCATGCTGGCAGTTTGCTGATGATTGGGCTTTGCACAATTGCACTTCCCCTACTTCTCCCCTATCTTTTAGTAAATCTATAGTTGGGCTTGTAGATAAAAGTATTGATCTTGGAAGTCTCTAGTTCAAATCTTACATTTTAAGTAATATGCTATACCAAAAACTTCTGTGGATATTACCAATCGCCTCTACACTTAACTTTTTAGTTGCCACACCAAAAGCTCAAGCCAATTGTCCTGCATCTGTTCAGCCGCTTGAGGAAGTGCAACCACAAGTGCAGCAACGTTGGGATGAATTACAGCGCCAACAAACTTAACTTACCCTTGGGGCACAACAAAAGTGTATGAACGCTTGCAAGGCGCTCGTATTACCTTAGCTCCAAGTTTCGATCAGCTGCGTGGCTCATACAAACAAGAAGCCCTCAATTTGCTACGACTTGGCAATTACTTGCATAGCGTTTATGCCAGTGATGGCCGCTTGCTTTCGGCGGTGTATGACGCTTGTACACGGTTTGATATGTTAACGGAGAAGGCACGTTATAGCTGGTATTACAACAGTATCGGGCGATCGCTACCCGATAACTTGAAACGTGAAGCTCTGCGGAACGCTGGCCGTCCGTCTTGGCGACAGGTGCGTGTAACCATTAGCGAGACGCAAGAGCGATCAATCCGCGATTTATTCTGGAATAGAATGGGCTATAGTCAAGCGAACAATGGGATGTGGATCGCTTGGGTTCCAGAACACGGTTATTTTGAAATTAATGTGCCCAATGGCTATAATATCAAACAATTGGGGCAATTTTGGCGGTCGGCTCCACGTAACTATCGCTACATCGTACTATCAACTGACGGTTCATTAGTATTTGACGCTAACTTTGACCAGCAGGGACGATTAAGCAATTAGTCCGATGCATTCTAAAGCGATCGCAGTTTGGCTTTGTCTTTAAGGAGTTTTCATTAGGCAGAGGCGATTATACCGCCCAAACTTTACAATCCAAGCGATCGCTCTCTTTGAATATCGAAACTGCGTTTGTGCCTATTTTTCTTGCCATTGTTGCTGTCAATAAGAGAATCAAGCCAATGAGAAGTATCTAAATATTTGTTGATTCCCCCTAACCCCCTAAAAAAATGAAGATTTAGGGGGATCTCTAAGCGTTGCTTTCTTGCCCTGCAATAAATTGATTGCTCATGGACGAAGGGCGTTGAAACGCACTGAAATTAAGACGGATTAGGGCTGAGGGGTTAGACCCCCTATCAACTCGTCAACAGTCTCATTCTATTTGGGGGAGTATGTCAAAATGCCTTACGTTCAGCCAGATGCTTAAGGATGTCTTAGCGTGAGCGCCAAACTTGTCGCAACTGCTTGCGGGCTAACAATTTCAACTGGTCGCCGACATAAGGTGAACCTGGTTGAGTTGCATTACCGTAACTGTTCAGTGTCATCGCTTTTACAGGTTGAGAAAATTCAATTGCAGCAACGTATGAATCACCAGCAACAGATTTAAAGCGCCCATCTGACAGTGGGGCAAAATTGAGGACGCGGAAAATGCCTAGATATCCATCACCGCCATTTGCAGGCAAATCTATATCACCAGACTGTAGCCGGAAAACATCTCCCCATGCTACATCTAAAGACCCATAAGCTTTTTCCACCTTAGCTGCAACAGTTAAGAGTGTTGTGACTGCACTTTGAGGATTAGCTAAACCATCAGGTGTAGTAAATGGGGAGTTTTCACTCCAGGGTTTGCTAAATACACTATCTAAGTCTATTGCGTCAGCCCAAGAAGCGAATATAGCGGTTCCTGATTGAGTGCAATACGATATGAGATAATGGAGTATATTAACATCTAAGTAGCTGTGGAATGAAACCTTACTCCTGTGATCTGCGCCAGAAAGTGATCAATGCACATAACAAT
>JAHHHS010000023.1 GCA_019359215.1 Nostoc indistinguendum CM1-VF10
AAATTTTTTAAACGAAAAGCAAAAAGAAAAGTTAAAGTCTGCCCAAGAAGTTTCTCCGATTCTGGCTAAAATGCACAGATTGAAAGAAGATTTTAGGGATATATTTGAATCAACTGTATCTTGGGGGCACAGCATAATTAAATTATTAGATTGGATGTATGATGCACTTTCATATTTTCCGAAAAGTATAGGTACAATGGTTAGATGGTTTGGTGAAATAGTAGGCTATTTTGACGGGAGAAGCACGAGTGGTACTGTAGAGGAATTAATAATAATCTTAAGTTAATTAAAAGACTTGGATATGGCTTTCGTAACTTTAGCAATTTTCGATTACGCAGTTTATTAAACTGGCATTTTAGTATTAATTCCCCATAAAAGTAACTGAAGACCCTTATCTTTGAAGATGCATATCATTAATCTAGATACTGCAAACTAAAACCTGTTCGCGCACCGTTTTGCTTTTAAGTCTAACTAGACTTTATTTATGTAGCTCCAGGCTTTTATCCAAGACTATTAATGTGCAGCCTCACATATAATTTCGTATAAAAACATTTACAATAAATAATAAATTAAAACAATGGCATTTGTTGATGGAGTTGATACATAGAAAATGCAAATAAATAGCCAGACTCCAGAGTATAAGCAAAATATTCCATTAAATACCTTAACTCCCCTCATCGGCACTCAAGTTCTACGGGAATGGAATGATACCGAAGAAGTTGATCTTAATCTGTGCATCCATCAGATGTTTGAGATGCAAGTAGAGCGATCGCCCCAAGCTATTGCTGTAGTATATGAAGATATACAGCTTACTTATCAGCAGTTAAACCAACAAGCGAATCAGCTGGCGCACCACCTACGTACTTTAGGCGTTGAGTCTGAAGTACTTGTGGGGATTTGCCTGGAGCGCTCCCTAGAGATGATCGTCGGAATACTAGGTATTCTCAAAGCTGGAGGCGCTTATGTACCTTTAGATCCGGCATATCCCTCGGAGCGTTTAGCCTTCATCTTGTCAGATACCCAGACACCAGTATTGTTAACCCAAGAGAAATTGGTCAAGAACCTACCACCCCATCAGGCGCAAGTGGTTTGTCTCGATTCAAACTGGCAAGGTAATACCCAATACAGTCAAGAAAATCCTGTAAATCAAACGACGGCTGATAACCTCATTTACGTAATCTACACATCTGGTTCTACAGGACAGCCCAAGGGTGTAATGATTCCTCATCGTGGTATCTGCAATCAACTATACTGGCGGCAAACAACCTTTAGATTAACTCCAGCAGATAAAGTTTTACTGACTATTTCTTTTAGCTTCGACCCCTCAGTGTGGCAAATATTCTGGCCATTGTGCTTTGGGGGGCAATTGATCATGGCTCGCCCTGGTGGACATCAAGACACTGCTTACCTTGTAAAGGTGATTACTGAGCAGCAAATCACTGTCTTGGCCTTAGTACCTTCTATACTGCGTGTCTTACTGGAAGAGAAGGGAATTGAGAATTGCCGATTTCTCAGGCATATTACCTGCGGCGGTGAAGCTTTACCTAGCGAACTCATAGAACGCTTCTTTGCCCAACTGAATCTAGACAATGTTTTTCATAATTGCTATGGCCCGACAGAAGCTTCCATTGATGCTACTTTCTGGACTTGTCAGCGCGGCACTAATTATAGCATTGCTCCTATTGGGCGCCCCATTACCAATGCAGAGATTTACATCCTTGATGAAGATTTACAGCCAGTGCCTATTGGTGAATCAGGTGAACTCTATATCGGTGGTATTGGTCTAGCGCGAGGCTATCTTAACCGTCCTGAATTAACTACAGAGAAGTTCATTCTCCACCATTTTAGTTCTGAAGTTGGGGCACGTCTTTACAAAACTGGGGACTTAGCACGTTACTTGAGCGATGGTAATGTCGAATTCCTTGGTCGGATTGACCACCAAGTGAAAATACGTGGCTTCCGAATTGAATTAGGAGAAATTGAAGCTGTCCTTAGACAACACCACTCTGTGAAAGAAGCTGTTGTGATCATGAGAGAAAAAGTTCAGGGTGACAAACGTCTTGTGGCTTATCTGACTCTGAAGCAGGAACAGACAGCTAAAGTTGAGCAACTGCGTCGTTTCTTACAGCAGAAACTACCTATCTACATGATGCCTTCAGCTTTTGTCATATTGAAAGCTTTACCAATGACTCCTAATGGCAAGATAGATCGCCATTCTCTACCAGAATCGGCTCAAACCAGACAACAAGCAGAAGAAACTTTTGCCGCTCCCAGTGATGAGACGGAACTTCAACTGGCAAGGATTTGGGAAAAAGTGCTAGGTATCGAGCCTATTAGCATCACGGATAACTTCTTTGATTTAGGAGGTAACTCGTTGCTATCCATACGCCTGTTTGCACAAGTCCAGAAAGCCTTTAAAAAAGATATGCCTTTGGCTATTCTTTATCAAAATCCGACTATTGAGCAACTAGCCATAACTCTTCGCCAATTAGAGTTTTCGCCGTCTTTATCGTGTTTAGTACCAATTAAACCTAATGGTTCTAAACCACCTTTATTTTTATGTCAAGGTTTTAGCTTATATCAGTCTCTAGTTCCTTATTTAGATTCAGAACGACCTGTTTATGCCTTAATATCACGGGATGGACAAGGAATGCCAGTTAGATTCAATGGAATAGAGGAACTAGCATCGCGTTACATCAATGAAATAAAAACTCTCCAACCTGAAGGTCCTTATTTTTTGGGAGGTCATTCTTTTGGGGGAGTCATAGCATTTGAAATGGCTCAACAATTGTCAGCCCAAGGTCAGCAAATAGCTTTACTAGCTTTGTTTGATTCTTATGTACCAGGTACAATGAAAAAAATGTCCATGTCCAAGAGATTATCATATAACTTAAAGCAATTTTTAAAAATGGGGCCTGCCTATCTTCTAAAACTTTGCATAGAACGGTTGTCACACAAATATGGCAATCTAGCTCTGAAAAATCAATTTCTCAGAACTAGAAACCTCCAATATCTAGTTAGCCAAGCGGCATACTTCAAACTTGTAGAAGAATACGCAACAAAGTATATACCACAACTTTACTTGGGTCGTATAACCCTCTTAATGGCTAGTGATAGGCGTTTTCAGGATGAGCCTGAACTAGGTTGGGCGAAGTTGGCGGGTGGAGGATTGGAGATACATGAAATTCCTGGGGATCACCTTAGTATTTTCAAAGAGCCTAGCATCCGGTTAATGGCTAAAAAACTAGAGCTTTCTATAGATGAGCGTTTGAGCTGATATTACACAACAAAATCAGCGAATCCAACTTGATTTGGTCTACAACAGTGATTTGTTTACTCTAGAGCAACTTAATTTAGTGTTACAAATTGAACAGAGATAATTATTGTGGCATTGAAAGCTCGAATGACCGTTGTTTTGACATTTTAAGTTGGTAAGCAATCCCCAATCTACTGATGCTATATAGACGATTTGGACGCACAGAATTACAGATGCCAGTGTTTTCCTGCGGTGGCATGAGATATCAGTTCAAATGGGAAGATGTTCCCAACAATGAAATTCCTGCTGATAACCAGGCTAATCTCGAAGCAACTATTAAAAGGGCAGTTGAGGTTGGGATTAATCATATTGAAACTGCTCGTGGTTATGGCACTTCCGAAATGCAATTGGGGAGAATATTGCCCAAGTTTCCCCGCGAAAAGTTGATTGTTCAAACCAAAGTCAGTCCAAAGGCAGATGCGAAAGAGTTCCGCAAGATATTTGAACAATCATTGCAAAACCTCCAGTTAGATTATGTTGACCTTTTAGGGTTGCATGGTATCAATCATGCTGAGTCGTTTGATGACAGCATCCGTCCAGATGGCTGTTTGGAAGTAGCGCACCAGTTGCAAGCAGAGGGAAAAGTTAGATTTATTGGCTTTTCCACACACGGATCAACAGATATGATTGTGCAAACAATTAATACCAATCTATTTGATTACGTGAATCTGCACTGGTACTACATTAATCAATGGAATTGGGGAGCAATTGAAGCAGCTAAACGCCACGATATGGGGGTGTTTATTATTAGCCCATCTAATAAAGGAGGTTTGTTGTATGAACCTCCACAAAAGTTAGTAAATCTTTGCGCCCCTTTGAGCCCAATGGTGTTTAATGATTTGTTTTGTTTGAGTAATCAAGAGGTGCATACTCTGAGTGTGGGAGCAGCAAAACCACAAGATTTTGATGAACACCTGAAGACTTTAGAATTAGTAGATCAAGCATCAGAAATTTTGCCACCTATTTTAGCAAGGTTGGAAGAAGAAGCGATCGCTACTTTGGGAGAAGATTGGGTAAAATCCTGGGAGACAAATCTACCAACCTTTGACCAAACCCCTGGTGAGGTAAATATTCGGGTGATTTTGTGGCTGCGAAATTTAGTGATCGCCTACGATATGGTAGACTATGCGAAAATGCGCTATAACCTGCTTGGCAATGGTGGTCAGTGGTTTCCTGGTAACAAAGCTGATCGACTAGACGAATTAGACTTGCAGCAATGTCTCGCCCGCAATCCCCACGCCGATAAAATCCCTCAAGTTTTGGCACAAGCGCATGAGTTGTTGGTGGGTACAGAGGTGAAACGATTATCTCAGAGTTAAGGATCAAAAACTTAGAAAAGTTGCAGAAATAAAATAACGTGAGTTCGCCAAAAAACAGAGAAAAAGCTTATCTTGCTGTACCAGTAAAACTCTAAGTTACCGAAGTAAAAGTACAAGATACAAGGGTGCGTTAGGCTAAAGCTGTAACGCACTATGTTAAATTGAGCATGGTGAATGGAAAATAATTAACAATAATTACCAATGCCAGATGCCCAATATTAATCAGATTTTTCCGTATCCGGTGATTTACTTCCCTTTGGTACGACTAGCACCTTATCAACGCGGTTTCCATCCATATCCATCACTTCAATTCGCATATTTTGCCATTCAAAATGATCTGCTGCGGCAGGAATACGACCTAAATGAGTGATCACAAAACCACCTAATGTTTGATAACTGCCGCGTTCCTCGGATTCCCACTCTTCCATACCAAAAAGTTCCAAAAACTCCTCTACAGGCAACATCCCATCTAAAAGCCAGGAACCATCCTCGCGTTGCACAGCTTGTGGATGATCCTGTCCATCTGTTGAAGGAACATCACCCACAATTTCGCTCATGATGTCGTTGAGAGTGACTAATCCTTGAATCACGCCGTATTCATCCACTACCAGCGCCATGTGAGTGATAGTTTGTTTGAACAATTCCAAAACTTTCAAGCCACGGGTGCTTTCTGGGACAAATATGGGCTGTCGCAATCCCACTGTCAAGTCTAGCGGTTCTCCTCGGAAACTCCTTGCTAATAAGTCGGTAACAGGGATAACACCCAGCACATTGTCAAGCCCCCCCTGACAAACTGGATACCGAGAATAGGCACTATCAACCATTTTGTGACGATTTTCTTCGGCAGAGTCGTCTAAGTCTAGCCAGACAATATCGGGACGGGGTGTCATTAAGTAGCTGACAGGGCGATCGCCTAAACGAAAGACTCGCTCCACCATATCCTGTTCAGCTTCCTCAAAGGTTCCCGCCTCGGTGCCTTGCTCAATTAAGATTTTAATTTCTTCTTCAGTAACTTGCGGCTCAGTAGAAGCTGTAATTCCCAGTAATCGCAGGATCAAATCTGTAGAAGCGCTTAAGAGATACACCATTGGGGAAGCGATCGCCGATAAGGCTTGCATAGGAATCGCTACAATCGATGCAATCCTTTCTGGGTTGTTTAATGCCAGACGCTTCGGTACCAATTCGCCAACAATGAGTGACAAATAGGTAATGAGCAAAACCACTATTCCGAAAGATAGCGGTTCACTATAAGGTGCTAATAAAGGCACAACTTTTACATAGACTGCCAATCGGTTGGCAATTGTTGCTCCTCCAAAAGCACCAGTCAGGATACCGATCAGGGAAATACCCACTTGAACGGTTGACAGGAAATGATTTGGAGATTCAGCTAGTTTCAATGCTGCCTTTGCCTTGGTATCTCCTTGATTGGCAAGCTGCTGTAGCCTAACTTTCCGAGCTGAGACAACCGCCATCTCAGACATAGAAAACACGCCGTTGGCAATAATTAGCACCAAAATGATTGAAATTTCAAAAGTGATGGAGGACATGTTTAAAATTGCCGCTTATCAGAGCGAACGTAGCTCAATACCTAGTATCTAGTATTAAAGGTGCTTCTATAAATGCTTTGACTGTACACAAAGTAATAGTTATTTTCACGTTGACTGTTGACAGTTGACTGTTAACCGTCAACTGTTAACCTTTTAAAATAGTTAACATAAACTCCCTCAAGATTTTCTGACCTACAAAGACTCCCACCGCTAGTAGTACTTATGTCATTTTCTTCTATTGTGCGTGCTTTAGCGCGATCGCCACTCACCACTGAATTTATTTCTAAGCTAAACCGACAGCAAGAATTGCGGTTAAATGGCATTGCTCGACTACCTAAGGGTTTGGTGGCTTCGGCATTGGCGCAGTCTCAAGGCAAGGATTTGTTTGTGGTTTGCGCCACTCTTGAAGAAGCTGGACGTGTTTACGCACAATTGGAGGCAATGGGATGGCAAACAGTACATTTTTATCCCACCTCCGAGGCTTCTCCCTATGAACCTTTTGACCCGGAAACTGAGATGAGTTGGGGGCAAATGCAGGTATTGGCAGATTTGGTGACAGAAGACAGGGGACTGGGGACTGGAGACTGGGGACTGGGGAATGGAGAGAAGGGGATAAGTGGACAAGGGGATCAAATAAGCAAAGGAATAACTAATATCACTACCCCAATACCTAATTCCCAATCCCCAATCCCCAGTAGCGGAGCGAAGCGATCTTTGGCAATTGTGGCTACTCAAGGGGCGCTGCAACCACATTTACCACCACCAGAAGCTTTTGAGCAATTCTGTCTTACCTTGAAGCGGGGGATGGAATTAGACTTAAATGCCTTCAGTGAGAAAATAACTATTCTGGGGTACGAACGGGTTCCTCTGGTGGAAACAGAAGGACAGTGGAGCCGGCGGGGTGATATTGTTGATGTGTACCCAGTTTCATCTGAGTTTCCAGTCCGGCTGGAATGGTTTGGCGATGAAATCGAGCAAATGCGGGAATTTGACCCAGCAACACAACGTTCCGCCCTCGATAAAGTTGGCCAGTTAATTCTTACCCCCACTAGCTTTGCTCCCATCGTCATGGCGGCACTGAAGAATAGTTCGGTCTTAGGAGTTGGGAGTTATGAGTTAAATCCTGATTCAGAACTTAGCACTGAGAACTCATCACTCTTGGAAGGGAGTCGTCGCTTTTTGGGGTTGGCTTTCGAGCAACCAGCGTCCCTGCTAAACTACTTATCAGAAAATACCCTAATTGCCATTGATGAGCCAGAACAGTGCCATGCTCATAGCGATCGCTGGGTAGAAAATGCAGAAGAACAGTGGAGGCTGGGGACTGGGGAAGAAGTAAATCTCCCGAAAATTCATCAGTCGTTTGATGAGTGTTTGGCTGATGTTGCCAAATTTAAAACATTATATTTATCGGAACTGTCCGAGGAAAATAGTGGCATTAATCTTGCCAGCAGATCGGTTCCAGTCACGCCGCACCAGTTTGCTAAACTAGCTGAAACTATCCGCCAACAACGCGATCGCAATTTCTCGATCTGGCTGCTTTCTGCTCAACCTTCGCGTTCTGTTTCGCTGTTGCAAGAACATGATTGTCCGGCTCAGTTTATCCCCAATCCCCGCGACTACCAAGCAATAGATAAGCTACAAATAAACCATATTCCTATAGCTCTAAAATATTCTGGTCTTGCGGAACTCGAAGGTTTTATCCTGCCGACATACCGAATAGTAATTGTTACAGATCGGGAATTTTTTGGGCAGCATTCTTTGGCGACTCCCGGCTATATTCGCAAGCGTCACAAGGCGACTTCTAAGCAAGTCGATCCCAATAAGCTGCGTCCCGGCGATTATGTGGTTCACAGAAATCATGGGGTTGGCAAATTTGTCAAGCTGGAAAGTTTGACGATTAATAACGAAACCCGTGACTATTTAGTAGTACAGTATGCTGACGGGTTACTCAGAGTCGCCGCCGATCAAGTAGGTGCTTTATCTCGGTTCCGCGCCGGAGGTGACAAAGCACCGGAACTCAACAGGATGACCGGTAAAGCTTGGGAAAATACCAAGAATAAAGTCCGCAAAGCGATTAAAAAATTGGCGGTGGACTTGTTGAAACTGTATGCAGCGAGATCAAAACAGCAAGGTTTTAGCTTCCCAGGCGATATGCCTTGGCAGGAAGAATTGGAAGATTCTTTCCCCTACCAACCCACAACGGATCAACTCAAAGCTGTACAAGATGTAAAACGCGATATGGAAAGCGATCGCCCAATGGATCGCTTAGTTTGTGGCGATGTCGGTTTCGGAAAGACGGAAGTGGCGATTCGTGCTGTTTTTAAAGCAGTCACCGCCGGTAAACAAGTGGCACTCCTTGCGCCAACAACAATTTTAACACAGCAGCATTACCATACACTCAAAGAACGTTTTGCACCTTACCCGGTAAATGTCGGTTTGCTCAACCGTTTTCGGTCTGCTGAAGAACGCCGCGATATTCAAAAGCGATTAGCAACAGGTGAACTAGATGTAGTTGTTGGTACACAGCAACTTTTGGGTAAAGGTGTGGCATTCAAGGATTTAGGACTGTTGGTGGTGGATGAAGAACAGAGGTTTGGGGTAAACCAGAAAGAGAAAATTAAAAGCTTGAAAACTCAGGTGGACGTGCTTACCCTTTCGGCTACTCCCATTCCCCGGACTTTGTATATGTCCTTGTCGGGAATTCGAGAAATGAGTTTAATTACTACACCACCCCCAACCAGACGACCAATAAAAACCCATCTAGCACCGATCAATTCCGAAAGTATCCGCAGTGCAATTCGTCAAGAATTAGACAGAGGGGGACAGGTATTTTATGTAGTTCCACGAGTAGATGGAATTGAAGAGACAACAGCCAATTTACGAGAAGTGATACCAGGAGCTAGGTTTGCGATCGCTCACGGTCAAATGGATGAAAGCGAGTTAGAATCAACCATGCTAACTTTCAGCAATGGTGATGCAGACATCCTTGTTTGTACGACAATTATTGAATCTGGCTTAGATATTCCGCGAGTCAACACCATTTTGATTGAAGATGCTCACCGCTTTGGATTGGCTCAACTGTATCAATTACGTGGTCGTGTAGGACGTGCAGGTATCCAAGCTCATGCTTGGTTATTTTATCCGAAGCAACGGCAATTATCTGATGCAGCCCGGCAACGTTTACGAGCGATTCAAGAATTTACTCAGCTAGGTTCTGGGTATCAGCTAGCGATGCGTGACATGGAAATCAGAGGTGTGGGTAACTTGCTAGGTGCAGAACAATCCGGTCAAATGGATGCCATCGGTTTTGATTTATACATGGAAATGCTAGAAGAAGCAATTCGGGAAATCCGAGGACAAGAAATTCCGAAAGTCGAGGATACTCAGATTGACCTTAACCTCACGGCATTTATTCCAGCAGATTACATTACCGATTTAGATCAAAAGATGAGTGCATACCGAGCGGTGGCCACAGCTAAATCTAAATCAGAATTAAAGCAGATTGCAGCCGAGTGGAGCGATCGCTATGGTACTTTGCCAGTGTCTGCCAATCAACTGTTGCGAGTCATGGAACTTAAACAGTTAGCGAAAAAACTTGGATTTAGCCGGATTAAACCAGAAAACAAGCAGCACATTGTTTTAGAAACGCCGATGGAGGAACCCGCTTGGAACTTGTTGGCGGCGAATTTACCAGACAATCTCAAGACACGCTTTGTGTATTCGCCTGGTAAAGTGACAGTGCGTGGTTTAGGAGTTTTTAAAGCAGATCAACAATTACAAAATTTGATTGATGCTTTTGGGAGAATGCAGGGTGCGATTCCAGAGGCGGCTGTTGTTTAATCAGTTTTGCTCAAGTTTCTACTAATTTAGAACCAAACCTACACAGGATAAGGGACTTCCAAATAAAAAAACATCCCATCGCATTTAGGCAGGGGGGCAGGAACAGTCGTGTTGAGTCCAGAAATTGGAATAATTTATTTCTTGGAAGTCCCTAACCAGAATCAAACTCTTGTTTTAGAGAGGGGAGTGAAAAACTACAACTAAAGAGTGATAAAAGAGGAAGGTTGAGCCAAAAGTATACTTGCAGTGACATTATCCAACTTTGCTAACACTTGATTGTCAGAACTATCCATAACAAAGGCTTGACTTCCTTGTTGCTGTATCAACAATTGACCAAACTTAAGGCCTCCTGACAACGCAAACTTGTCCTTACCCACTTCAAAATTAGTAATCGTGTCCGTGCCCTCACCTAAAGCCAATACAAAGGTGTCGGTGCCAGAACCCCCTGTAAGTATATCTTCGCCATTGCCCCCATAAAGCCAATCATTGCCTGTGCCCTCTAATAGTTGGTCATCGCCGATACCACCAAACAGCGTATCGTTAACGTTATCACTCGAAAGCTTATCATTGCCGCTATCGCCATAGAGTTGGTCATCACCTTCATTGCCCCAGAGAGTATCGTTTCCGTTGCCTCCCAAAAGTTGGTCATTTCCTAGATTACCTACGATGGTGTCTTGACCCTCAAACTCATAAATCTTGTTGGCTGGGGCATTCCCTTTTAAGTACTCAGAACTATCAGTGCTATTGAGAACTTGAATTTCGGGGACAGGAGTCTTATTGGTAGAGACATCATATGTACCAATGTCAATCAATACATTGCCGTTGCCATCGCCATCTACGGGAGTATTGTTAGTGATGCTATTGAAGGCATTGGAACCAGCATCAATCGCTGGACTTCCAGATTTGAGCCTAAAGTCACCATTCGCTGCATCAACAAACAACGGGTCTTTGTCTAAAATATTTTCTGAGCCTGTGCCTTTAAAAACTCCGTTGTAAGCAAAGTTGTTGTCAAATGAAGTATTACTAGAATGAGAAATAGAAGTGGCGGACTTTCCGTCGGTTGCATACATAATATTGTTATCAACCCGAACATTTTTACTACTGTTGAGGAAAATTTCTGCGCTTGAGAGGATTTGTGAATTTTTGTAAGTTGTATTATTAACAATGTCTATAGGATTTTCTCCTTTGTAAATCTGAATACCTGCGCCACCATTTTTGTAAATTAAGTTATTACCGATTAAGGCTTTACCGTGGTATGCAACTTTTTCAATATAAGAAGTGTCAAACATTATTCCATGACCTTCTGTTATTTTTCCTGTTGCAGCCCAAGGAACTAATTCTTTATTATCAAAAGAGGTGTTACCTTGAATAATTACTTTGTAATCTTTGACGTTGTTATCAGAGTTCCAAAGCTTAAGCATTGTAATTCCTTGGGTTCCAAAAGGTGAGTACCAAGCATTCCCAGAAACAACATTGTTTTTTACTGTAATGTAGTCTGCTTCAATTGTTGTAATTCCACCTCCTGGAAACTTAGAAACGTTGTTATTATTAATTGTGATGTGATGTGAACGCTGCTTTTGGTCGCCATTGATGTATGTAACGCTAATACCGTTTCCAGATGTCGCTGGGTTATTCAAATTATTTTTTTCCTGGAGCGCATATTTTAATGTAATTTCATCTCGTACTCCCACCAGGGTTAGTCCTTCAATTACTACGTAAGAAGAACCTGTAACTGAGATAGCATTCCAATTGTTTTTGTGTGCTTCTAAAACAGGTTTGTGCCCAGGATAAGCAGTAAATGTGATCGGCTCCTTAGCGCTACCATGCTTATCTGAAATACTCAGGATATTAGCGTAAATATTTGTGTAATTACCATTCATCACATAGACGGTGTCACCTGCAGCTACCAAATCCGCGGCTTTTTGGAGGGTGCGAAATGCGGCTTTCTCGTTCAAGCCATCATTTTTATCATCACCTGTTCCAGAAACGTAGTATGTTTTGCCAGCCATTGTTTTACTCCGAATTTGTGTAAGAGGATTTGGTAATACGCTCTTAACAACTGAGAAAAGTTGCTAAGTAGTTATTTGGATTGTTCATCTCATCTATCGAACCTTTCAAGACAGGCGCAGTTGTGCGATGGCGACTTAAAATCGCATCATTTGTAGAAACTTTGTTATCAAATTGAAATTTTTTTAATCGTTGATGGTTAAACTAGGGATGTCGATACCGTTAATCGTCAGTATTTTTTTGAGGGTGATCAGACGATTTGCACGTACACAAGGCAGCGCAAAGCCGGAGACATTTCCTGTCTTCTCTGCGTTTGCTGTTAGACATTCTATGATTGCCAAAACTGGAGTTGAATACTCGTATTTTTATCTGTAGCAGTCGCGTAGGCGTAGCCCGTCGTAGACATCGCTGTTCTTGGGAAACCAGCTTTACTATCTGCTATATTTGATACGATAAGCAATAAATTAGCATAATAATTACTTTAAACTTTTTCTGTTGTCTTAGGTCAGGAGGTTGCCAAATCGGCATAGTAAAATCCATCCCTCACTGATAACTGAGAACTTAAAGTTGGAGTGTTCAAAATTGAATTGGTTGAAACTTTAGTAGATTTAACCTTTAATTTAAGGGGGCTAATGTAACAACTTAGTAGAACCTGTTGTAATCGATGTAACTAAGCTTTGTGAACTTAGTTAAAGGTAACCTTTACAAATAGCGATTGATATCAGTAAATACCCTGAAATTAGTACGCTTTTTTTACAACAAAATCAAAAAAACTATGGTAGTGTGATGGTGGAATCCTGCTAATTTCCAGAGTGAGATGGGAATTAAAGCCCTCTGTGCAAGGATTTGATGAAGTTTCTGTAAATATTTTTTGTCAGCAATGCCTTCTTTACGAGACCAAGGTGGAGCTTGCTTCCTCGTAGGGGTAATTATCTTCATCATCTTTTTCGTGAAATGGTATTAGCTATCGCTTAAGTTGCTTGGTTCATCAGGGTAAAAATCATAGTCCACAATCTCTGGCAAACTTTAGGGACACTCTACCGCTGTTATCTATGTAATTCCAACGGTGAGTTAGTTTTGTTAAAGAGACAATTGTCTCTTTGCTGAGTGCGATGACATAATTAACGGCAAAGCAATCTTAGTAAATTTCCAGATGATTTATAAATATTCAAAAAATACTTCAGGTACTAATTTGAATTTCCCAGATTTAAAGCTAGAGATATCCATCCATAACGCTTTATGCTTATGAGTTTGTGATTCGGAAAAAATTAAACTTTCCAGTTGATAAAATTTAGAATCAACAAAGTCACATTGATAAAGTTGAATAATTTCATGACCTTGCCTACCATTAAATGTAAACAGGTTCTCTATACAACCTAGATATTTAATATTCGTTAAGTCTGCCTGAATTTCCTCTTGAAACTCTCGCTCTAAGGCGGCGTGGCTGGTTTCGCCAAAATCAACACCACCGCCTAAAGCACGATAAAATGTTTCTTGCTTTACGGGATCATAGCCTTCAGAAACAAATATGCGTTCGCCATCCCGAATTAGCCCCAAGGCTATTACCCGAATTTCGCCTGCTTTATTCATTTTTGTAACTAATTATCGTAAATAGACTGAGGACGACTTTCGCTATCCTCAATAGGCCAATCTGGATTTTCGCCACCGATGTATAATTCTTCAATGGTGACATATTCCTGACTTAACTGGCTGAGGGCGTTGATTAAAATATCCAATGCGATCGCATCACTGGTTCCTAAGTCAAACCAACAACGTCCCCACTGACCCTCATATTCAAACTCACCGATGTTGTGCATCAGTGCTAGCAAGCTTTTGTCATACCCTTGCTCATCATAATTCATGTAGCTGATATCGAGTCCAGTGTCCTGCACCTGGAGATTCTCTGCATTAAATGCACCCAATTTACCTAGATAAAACCAGGAATTGAAAACTTCTTCTACATACTGCTTTTCACGCGCAGAAGGATTTGTGCTGAATTTCAGCCAAATCCACATATCAAAAGGATTAATTTCGCGGAACTGAATCTCCATTTTGGTCTAGTATCTCAATTACTGTTCTGCAAATAAGCATATCAAAGTAGGGAGTGGGGAGTGGGGAATGGGGACTAAGGATTCTTCAGGGTAACAGCATTGCTGCGTTCACGTTCAATTTGTTTGACTAAATCGCCTGGGAGTTGAGATTTTTTAGTCAATGCTTTATCAAAATTAGCGATCGCTTCTTGAATCATCTGCTGGCTTTTTTCTTTTTGCCCCAGGTTTTTCAGGATTTGGGCTTTGAGATAATAAATTTCTGGATTATCTGATGTGGTTTTGAGCGCCCGGTTGACATATTCTAGTGCCTGTGGATACCTTTTTAAATCCCGGTAAGCAAGAGCAATACCGCGATCCACGAGATACCCAGGAGCAGCATTTTTTTCTAAGCGTCCAATTGCCTGATCTGGACTAGCAAAAGGTAAATTAACCGCCAATAGTAAATCCATATAACCCTTGATTAAATTCAGTTCTGGATCGTTGGCAGAAATTGCTTCGGCTTTATCTAAATACTCATAAACTTGCCGTAACCGACCAAAAGCTTGCGGCACACCGTTGACTGTACCCTCACGGGTGAGAATTACTGCACCTTCTAAAAAATGACCAACGGCAGTGTATAAATTACCACGTAATGGATCGCTAGAAATCAGCTTTTGTCCCGTTTCTAGAGTTTTCTGACTGTAGGTGTCTAGTTTAACCCAATCCTTATTTCCGTATGCCAAAGATGCTTTCATGGCATAAGCTAGAGGTTCATTTGGCTCTTTGGATATCGCTTGTTCCAGATAACGCTCTGCTGCTGGATAGTTGCCCTGTTGGAAAATCGCTTTAAAAGCGGCTTCTGTTTGGTCGCCAATTTGATGAGGTTCGCTATTACGAAATGGATCGCCAGCTAAGGAGGGGCTTATCCACAGATTAAGTGCGATTGCCCAAGGGGCAACGCCAAAGGCGAACGCAGCAGCAAAAGTAGTCTGAGTAAGGGTAGTGAGTTTAGTAGACGCTACTAATCGAAGCAAAGAAAACCTTTTAGTCATTTTAACCCTCAGAATATTTGCGGTTGAAATAGTTGTATGTGTTACTTAGAATGCAACAAATGGTTAATTTTTACACTGAGCGTATCGCTAAAGCGAAAGCTCCGCTAACGCGCAGCGTCTCGTAGAGAAGTCGAAGTGTTAACTTGCCTCTGCTTCAACCAGAATTTTTTTATATAAAGTTTGACTTCGGTAAGTTTTCCATGTTCCCAGGCTGGTCATAGCCATTGTTTAAGGGTGAGTCTGCCACAATGGAGAAAAATATGGATGATTCTTGCTGCTAAATTAAGGTGTTAAGGCAGGTAATGCACTAAAAATTTTTCCAGAATTTTTTAGATGCTCTCAGTGTAGCTAATCAGTAATTTGCTGACTTTTTGGTAATTTTAACAAATGCTCTATCTCCGAGATATAATTTATCACCCCACAGCTTGTCCAACAGCAATTCTCAAATCGATCAACTTGGAATTAGCACCCCAGCAGCTAGGTCTGATTATTGGCCCAAGCGGTTCAGGAAAAAGTACCTTACTAGAAATTTTGTCGGGACTAGCCGAACCCACTACCGGCGCACTCTTTTGGCGGGAACAAGAACTCATTGCCGAACAGTTACAGCAATTAGCTGGGTTGGTATTTCAGTTTCCAGAACGGCACTTTTGCGGTGGTTCGATTTTAGAGGAATTACGTTTAGGACATCCTGAGTTAGGGTCAGAACGAGTCAGACAAGCCCTGAGTGAGGTGGGATTAGAGCATTTATCGCTCTCTGCCGCTCCCCATGCTTTGAGTGGTGGTCAGCAACGACGTTTAGCTTTAGCAGTGCAATTGATTCGCCAACCAAATTTACTGTTATTGGATGAACCCACAGCTGGTTTGGATTGGTCAATGCGTCGGCAACTGGTAAATTTATTAGCGAAACTGAAACAAGATTGGACACTGTTAGTAGTGACACACGATGCTGGGGATATGTTAGCGATCGCAGATCGTTGCTGGACACTCAACCACGGTGAACTACAATCAGTAGATCCAAAAACACTAGAAGCCAAAGTTAAAGAACCTCTACCGACGGTGTGAGAACAGAGCAGGGGGGCAAGGGGACAAGAAGAATAACCATGCCCCATGACAAATGACAAATGACAAATGACAAATGACAAACTTATTGCCTGAGATGGCAGAAATATGGCAGCAAACTCTGAATTGGCAACCAACTGTCCAACAGCAAGCACAATTTCAAAAGCTTTATGAGTTAATCCTAGAAGGTAACCGCCAACTAAATTTAACTCGCATCACTGATCCCCAAGAGTTTTGGGAAAAACATCTCTGGGATTCTCTGCGAGGAATTGCACCCCTGTTATCAATAAGTTTGTCCCCTACTTCCCCTGCTCTGATCGATATTGGTACAGGTGCAGGTTTTCCGGGTGTTCCAGTGACAATTACTGTACCTAATTGCACAATTACTCTTCTCGATTCCACTCGGAAAAAAATCGCTTTTCTCGACAATATACTAGCTGAACTTGCTCTTACTAATGCCAAAACTCTTGTTGGTAGGGCTGAAGAAATCGGTCAGCACCCCCAGCATCGACTAGCTTACGATATTGCATTGATCCGCGCTGTAGGTGCAGCCTCTGTCTGTGCAGAATATACCCTACCGCTGCTCAAACAGGGAGGTTTAGCCATAATTTATCGCGGTAATTGGGCTGAGGATGAAACAACAGCTTTGCAGAATGCTGTGAAGCAGTTGGGTGGTGTTATTGAATCAATCGAACAATTTACAACACCCCTAAGTCACAGCATCCGGCACTGTGTGTATTTGCGTAAGGTAGCCATCACACCAGTTCAGTTTCCTCGTGCTATTGGTGTACCTACTCAAAAGCCTCTTTAACTAATTCGTAATTCGTAATTCGTAATCATGAAGAGTACAAACATCCACTAGTAGTAATTACGAATTACTTTGACAGGGGTGGAAGATAATTTTTTATTTTTCTATCTCTCCCCTTATCCTAATGCTTAAGCTAATTTACTTGCTGCTGCAAATCGCTTATTAATCTCATCCCAATTAATCACGTTCCACCAAGCATCTAAATAATCTGCACGGCGATTTTGGTAATTGAGATAATATGCGTGTTCCCATACGTCATTACCCATAATGGGATATTTGCCTTCACTTAAGGGATTATCTTGGTTAGCTGTAGTTGTCACTTCCAACTTGCCACCTTTGTTACGTACTAGCCAAACCCAACCACTACCAAAACGGCCAGCACCAGCTTCGTTAAACTGCTTTTTGAAAGCTGCAAAACTGCCAAAATTTTGATTAATTGCGGAGGCTATATTTCCTGTTGGTTCTCCCCCACCTTTCGGCTTCATAATAGTCCAGAACATTGAGTGGTTAACATGACCACCGCCATTATTAACTACTGTTCTGCGAATATCTTGTGGTACACTGTCAAGTTTCTGTAACAGTTCTTCAATAGTTTTGCCTTTGAGTTCTGGGTGTTTGTCTAAGGCTGCATTTAGATTTTTCACATAAGTTGCATGGTGTTTATCGTGGTGAAATTGCATCGTTTTGGCATCAATGTGCGGTTCTAGTGCATCGTAGGCGTAAGGTAAAGGCGGTAGTTGGATCGCACCTGTTTTATTTGCTGTTGTATTTGGTGTTGTTTCAAGAATTGCAGTGTTTCCCTGAGGAGATTTCTCTGCCAATGCACAAGCATCTAATACAAAAGCACCCGCACCTGCTGTGAGTAAAAACAAGAAATGGCGTCGATTAATAGTCATATAAATTTTTGCAGCGAATCCATTAAATCTCTATTGCAGTTTTTATTTTCTTAGATTTTGGCTACAAAAAATTGTGAATTGCGATTATTTTGGCAGTTTATTCTGGCAGTTTAAGAAACTATTTATAAAATTCTATCCCCAGTTTTAGGATCGAATACAAACAAGTGATTTAAATCAAGTTGTAGAGAAAGGCGATCGCCTGGACGCGGACGCACATCAGCACCCACCTGAATATTCAATACCACTGCCGAACCAGGTAAGCCAGCACGAATCAAAGTTTCCCTTCCTAAAGGTTCCACCACCTTAACTTCTACAATCAACTGACTCTCATTTCCTTCTTCGCGTCCTTCTCTTCGAGAGGCTTCTCCTGTCGGAAACGCTTCTCCTGTCGGAGACGCTTCGCGAACGCAACTTGGCGATTCGTTGATAAAAATATGCTCTGGACGAATCCCCAAATCATAACTGTGTCCATGACGCAACTGTAATTTTTTCACAACTGCTGGAATTGTTAATAACTGTCCACTTACATCAAAACCGTTATTTTCATAGATTGCAGGCAAAATATTCATTGGTGGACTACCTAAAAAAGTTGCCACCATCTGATTAGCAGGACTTGCATAAATAGTTTGGGGATCGCCAATTTGTTGAATCCGTCCGCGATTTAGCACAACAATTTTATCAGCCAAAGTCATCGCTTCAACTTGATCGTGGGTGACGTAAATTGTGGTAATGCCTAATTCTTGATGTAACTGTTTCAACTCCGCCCTTGTATCATCGCGCAATTGGGCATCTAAATTAGATAAAGGTTCATCAAGTAAAAACACTTGGGGTTCACGAGCGATCGCTCTTCCTAATGCTACCCGTTGTTGCTGTCCCCCAGAGAGTTGTTTGGGTTTACGATCCAGTAGGTGATCCAGAGAAAGCGATCGCGCCACATTCATCACTCGTTCTTGAATGATTTTCCGGTCAACCTTCCGCATTTGCAACCCAAAGCCGATGTTTTCCGCCACACTCATGTGAGGATAGAGGGCGTAGTTCTGGAATACCATCGCCACATCTCGCTGTCTGGCTGGGATATTATTCACCAAGCGATCGCCAATAAAAAGTTTGCCTGATGTGGCAGTTTCTAAACCAGCGATCGTTCGTAAAATTGTAGACTTACCACAACCCGATGGCCCAACTAAAACCCAAAACTCACCATCGGGAATTTCAAAAGTAATGTCCTCAATAGCAGTGACATTATTAAATCTACGCTTAATATCTTCTAGACGAACGTTTGCCATTATCTGATTTGATATTTTCAGTTTGGGATCTGCGGCACTTCCAACTAAGCATTAAGAGATTTTATCCGCACCCTTCGAGGGACTGTGAAGCTGCTTTGTAAATGCAGAAACTTGGTTATCCTGCACAACTCTAATCAGAAATTTTAGAGCCTCATTCACTGCATCACCATTGGGAAAAACCTATGCATAATAAGGTTACAAACGAATTTCTGTCTTACAAAAACTCTTTCGTTTAGGGCCGAACTTTCTGATCGTTAAACTCTTTAAGTCATACTCCGATCGCAGACGACAGCATGATATTTTTGACTTCTCACAGATCCTCTAAACAAAGTTCAATTACTTGTTTCATATTAGCTACCAACTCATCAATTGTTTCTCCCTGACTGTAACAGGCTTTTAACTGAGGGACTTCTCCGACATAGTAGCCATCTTCATCCCGTTCGATGATTACGTAGAATTCTCGGTTGGTGGGATTTATCATAGTCTATGTTATACGTAGGCTCAAAATCATTTTTCTAAATTCTTCAACCAAGCAGGGTGAGAGAGTAAAGAAGCAAAGACTCTTACTCCGCGAAGTTGATTAGAAAGGGGTAAGTGACCTCTAGGCGCACTCAAATCCCAGGTAAAGCTGTTAGGGTATCGCGTCCAGTTGTTACCTTCTTTCCAGCCAATTTTCGGCCAGAAATTTTCCCAATTTTTACCCAAACTTAACCAGATTTCTCGCTGCACTGAAAAGCCAAATTTACCTTCAGAGTGGACTAACCAGAGGTTGTTAATCGTTTGCAAGTCAACAACCGAGATATTTTCTACTTCAGTGAAGTACAACCATTTTCGTTGTACAGCTGTTGGGCCTGACAGTTCACACATTTTTTCTATGGTGACGCGATCGGCTGCTTGGAAGTCTTGAGCAGCAAGTAACTGTTGCAAAGAATTGTAGTTAATCTCGCATTCTGATTTTAAAGGTACAATTCCTTCAGGAAAATAGGAGCGCAAAAACTCTTTGGCTTGAGGTGCATCAGAGTTATAGAGGACTTGGTAAGCTTTGCCATCAATCCAAGTTGCTGGGTTCTCACGTCGTTTCAGTAAAAATTCCATCAACACGTCTAATCCCTCATTACCCAAATCAGCTAACTGTGGGATTATCTGTTGTTGGACTTTTTCAGACCCAGCGATTAATGGTCGTCGGAGGGAGTCGATGTCATTAGCAGGGCCTGATAAAATCATTGGGTCTGTCATGCCATTCTCGTTTTAGCGGTCAGTGAAAGAGTGGTAAGCTATCTTGCTTCACCTTGGAGGAGCATTGATAGCGAAAAGTAGTTTACTATTTTTGATCGTACAAAATTGCGATCGCTTCACTGAATCCCACACTTAATCCCCAAATAATGTACAAGGAGAATAGGGGGAAAATCTTTGCCTTATGGCTTGGGAACAAAGGACATAGCAAAATATACAAGCCTGCCACATAAGGTTTTTTTGACTAGCAGCGTATCGATTAGGAGTGTGTAAACGATGTACGAAAAGATTACCCCCCCGGCAGCCGGAGCAAAAATCACCTTCAAAAATGGTGAACCAATTGTACCGGACAATCCAATTATCCCCTTTATTCGTGGCGATGGTACAGGTATCGACATTTGGCCTGCTACCCAAAAAGTTCTCGATGCTGCGGTAGCCAAAGCATATAAGGGTCAACGTCAAATTAGCTGGTTCAAGGTTTACGCTGGAGATGAAGCTTGCGATTTATATGGAACTTACCAGTATTTACCACAGGACGCTCTTACGGCTATTGAAGAGTATGGTGTAGCCATTAAAGGGCCTTTGACTACTCCTGTTGGGGGAGGGATTCGTTCTTTAAATGTGGCGCTAAGGCAAATTTTTGACCTCTATGCCTGCGTGCGTCCTTGCCGTTACTATGCAGGTACACCCTCACCCCACAAAAATCCCGAAAAGCTGGATGTAATTGTTTATCGAGAAAATACGGAAGATATTTATTTAGGCATTGAGTGGCGACAAGGTAGCGAAATCGGCGATCGCTTAATTAAAATTCTCAATGAAGAACTGATCCCCGCCACCCCAGAACACGGGAAAAAACGCATTCCTCTTGATTCTGGTATTGGCATCAAACCCATCAGCAAAACTGGCTCCCAGCGTTTAATCAGACGTGCGATCAAACACGCTTTGCTATTGCCCAAAAACAAGCAACAAGTGACTTTGGTGCATAAGGGCAACATCATGAAGTACACCGAAGGGGCTTTCCGCGATTGGGGTTATGAACTAGCAACCAGTGAATTTCGCCAAGAAACTGTCACCGAACGGGAATCTTGGATTTTGAGTAACAAGGAAAAAAATCCGAATATTTCCTTGGAAGAAAACGCCCGCGAGATTGATCCTGGGTTTGATAGTCTCACCGATGAGAAGAAAGCGCAAATTGTCAAGGAAGTTGAAACTGTTCTTAACACAATTTGGGCAACCCACGGCGAGGGTAAATGGAAAGAGAAAGTTTTGGTGAATGACCGGATTGCTGACAGTATTTTTCAACAAATCCAAACCAGACCGGATGAGTATTCGATTTTGGCGACAATGAACTTAAACGGCGATTATTTGTCTGATGCGGCGGCTGCGATTGTTGGTGGTTTGGGAATGGGTCCAGGGGCAAATATTGGTGATTCTAGTGCCATATTTGAGGCTACCCACGGCACTGCACCCAAACACGCCGGCTTGGATCGGATTAATCCTGGTTCAGTGATTTTGTCTGGTGTGATGATGCTGGAATTTATGGGTTGGCAAGAAGCCGCAGATTTAATTAAGAAAGGTTTAAGCGATGCGATCGCGAGTAGTCAAGTCACCTACGATTTAGCCCGGTTGCTAGAACCGCCAGTTAAACCCTTAAAATGTTCTGAATTTGCCGACGCAATTATTCAGCATTTTGGTTAATTTAGCGTTAATTAGTCAATTGATCCCCCTAAATTCCCCTTAAAAAGGGGGGTTGGGGGGATCAAAAGTTTGTAGCGCAACTCTAAAAGACTTGTGTCTACACCGTAGCTTTGGCAAGGGGAGATTAAGGGGGGTACGACTTCTGTGTACACCGTTTGAGAACCGCTATAGTTTAACTTTTAGCTGTTATTTGTTCGTTGTCTAGGCTTTTTAAGCGAATGACCAAATAACTTTGATAAAACTCTAACAATTTTTATTTGCTAAGTCAGTATTTTTACTAAATCAACCATTTTAAAAAAGCGAAATGGCATTTTATTTGCAAAAAACACCAAAATTAGAAAGCGAACTGAGGTTTGAGTAAGCTAAATGGCATTTTGAGAAAGCAAAAGCTTATTTTACTTACGGAAAACACCGAAATGAGAAAGTAAACTGGGGTTTGAGAAAGTCAAAGCTTGTTTTACTTGCGGAAAACACCAAAATGAGAAAGCAAACTGGAGTTTGAGAAAGTCAAAGCTTGTTTTACTTGCGGAAAATACCAAAATGAGAAAGCAAACTGGGGTTTGAGAAAGTAAAAGCTTATTTTGAGAAAGTAATTGCGGATTTTACTTATTGAATTTAGTCAAAATATGAAGTTTAGATAAAATTATTGAAAAAATTGCTGATAAATTTTGATCCGTCAGATTTTAAAGTAGTCAAAAAACAAAGTCCCCGGCTTTTTTAAAAAGTCGGAGATTTGTTTGGGGCAATCCCCTATAAAGTTTCCGTTATTCGGATTTAGAGTTATCGAAAACTCGGCGCAAGTTCTCCATTAATTCGGATTTAACCCAATCGGTAATTTCTTTAACTGTGATTTTGCTAATTGATGAGGTGCGATCGCTCCATTCTCTGTAATGATCGCTGTAATCAACTCAGCCGGAGTCACATCAAAAGCTGGGTTATAAAAATCTACACCTTCAGGAGTGAGAATGGTATCACCAACTTGATAGATTTCTGTTGGATCGCGTTCCTCAATGGGAATTTGGCTACCATCAGATAATTCAAAATCAACGGTGGAAAGGGGTGCAGCCACAAAGAAGGGGATATTATGTGCTCTAGCTACGATCGCTACACTATATGTACCAATTTTATTGGCAGTGTCACCATTAGCAGCAATGCGATCGGCACCCACAACCACAGCATGAATTAAACCCTGTTTCATGCAATGGGCTGCCATATTATCAGTAATTAATGTAACTGGAATACCTTCTTGCACACATTCCCAAGTGGTGAGTTTTGCGCCTTGCAAGCGGGGGCGGGTTTCGTCAGCAAATAAACGTTCTAAACGTCCTTCCCTCCAAGCGGAACGCACAACACCCAAAGCTGTGCCATAACCAGCCGTAGCTAATGCTCCAGCATTGCAGTGAGTAAGCAGCGTCAGCTTTTCTGGAGTATTGGGTAAAATTGCCAAACCATGATCGCCGATCGCTCGACAAGTTTGCAAATCCTCAACATTGATTGCTTGGGCTGTTTGGAAAAGGGTTTCCTTGATTTCTTCTACAGTTCCCAGTGTTTCGTAGGCGGCTTTCATCATCCGGCTAATTGCCCAAAATAAATTTACTGCCGTCGGACGAGTAGAACGCAACAACTGGGCTACTTTATCTAAGCTATCTAAAAATTCATGGCGATCGCTTGTTTCAATTTCCCTTGCACCAAGATACATACCATAGGCCGCAGCTACACCAATTGCTGGCGCACCTCGAACAATCATCGTTTTAATTGCTCGCGCCATATCTTCACTGCGGTGAATTTCCACGAATGCACATTCGTTGGGTAGGCGAGTTTGATCAATTAGTGACACTGAGTCGTTGTGCCAAATAACGGGATAAACCTGGTTTATAGAAGATGTCACGTCGCTTCGCTCCGAATTCAAAATTAAAAATTCAAAATTTAAAAGTCATAGGAAGGTATTGGGTATTGAGGATTGGACATTCTCACCTCTTCCCCTACTTCTTCCTAATCTTGGGGCTATTTGGGAAAGTAGGCAATAATCATAGCAACTTCAGGATGATTGCGAGCGATCGCTTCTGGTATCCCGCCTAAAAGTGAAGCTAGTTGAGTTTTCTGCTCAACAGACCCGTTTAAGACTACCAGATCGTTGGTTGTTAGTAAACGAGAAACTTGCTGCACAAAATTGCCTCGCACATTTTGAATGGGTGTAAGCTAATCGTCATTTAAATTGCACCATTTTTATGGTGATAAAAGCTGCAAACCCTCTCCCCTGCTGCCTGCCCCCTGCCCCCCTGCGATCTCAATGTGCAAATTAAATGCTTAACAGCTTATCTTCTGCCAATCCGGCATTACTCAAATCGATAGGTACTCCCCGTGCTGTTACAACCTGTAAAAGTTGTAGAGATGCTTTAAGTTCTGTTGCCAGACTTTTAGCTAATTGGATACTCTCTTTAAAAGAACTAGCATAAGTTTGTTGGCTGGTGAAAGCCAGAAAAACTCGTGTTGTATGCTCAATTGGCAATGGGAATCGAGTTAGCAAAACAGGCACTGCACTGCGATTTACAATCTTGTCAATGACACCGCCAAAGAGATTTTCTTGATAAGTAGAGTAACCTTTCCAGCCGCAGACAATCACACTGGCCTGCTTTTCTTCTGCTACACGAGCAATTCCCTTATCAATTGATTCATCAATTCGACCAATGGGAATAACATTGACGACCGCAGCATGGGCAATCATTTCTGCGGTTGAAAGCAATTGGTTTTGTCTGGCTTTGTCTTCTGGAGGAATAGGGGAATTTTGTTCAATTAAAATGTGCAGTGGCAATAAAGTACCTGTCGCTGATTTTGCTAAGAGTATTGCCAAATTGAGCAGGTTATCTTCAGTGCTGGGATTGGCAACTGGTACTAAAACGCGATCGCCTAGACTTCCTACCTGATGACTTTGAATACTCACCTCTCCTGGTTTGATTTTTTTCCCCCACCGATCTGTTACCCAAGGAGAAGCAATGCAGGTAACTAAAATCATAGCGATCGTGCCATTCACTGTTAACTGATCGATCAACTCGATTTCGTAAGCAACGGTGATTGCAGCCAGAGTGGAAGCTGCCTGAGCTACTGATAGCCCAAACATCAACATAATATTGTCAAAGTTAAATCCGAATAACTTGCCCGAACCCCATGCAGGAATGAACTTAGCGATAATGGCAACAGTTACCATGACAGCTGATACTAGGAGCGATCGCGGTTCTTGAATCAGAATCAAAGGATTAACCAACATTCCTACAGAAATCAAGAAAAAGGGTATAAACAAAGTATTCCCGATAAATTGAATCCGATTCATCAGAGGGCTAAGTTGCGGAATTAGCTGGGTAATAGCAACTCCAGCTAAAAAAGCACCAATAATTGGCTCAATTTGGATTAATTGTGCCCCATAGGAAACTATAAACAAGCTAGCTAAGACAAAGGTGAACTCTGCCCCTTCATCATGTCCAAATCGCTGAAAGAACCAGCGACCGATACGAGGTAAACCCCATAGTGTCAGAAATGTGTAGATAATCAGTGAAGGAATCAGAAATAACCAAAACTGTAGGCTTAAACTGCCTTGATGCGCTCTCACTACCACCGCTAACACCAAAAGTGCCAAAACATTGGTGATTAATGTGCCTCCGAGTGTGGTAGTCAATGTCTGAGAGCGCATAATTCCCAATTTACTGACAATTGGTAGTGCTAGTAGCGTATGGGAGGCAAAACAAGAAGCGACTAGAATCGCAGGTAATACACCATAACCGATGGCGATCATAGCTACAGTACCTAATGCCATCGGCACGCCAAAGGTAGATATTCCAAATATGGCTGCCTTATCAGCATTAGATTTCAGGTCATCTAAGCTAGTTTCCAGTCCTGCCATGAACATGAGAAACAGCAAACCAACCGTGCCCAAAAGCACAATCGTGTTATCTCGTGCCAATAATCCCAGTCCATTAGGGCCAACTATGACCCCCGCCAGAATTAATCCCACAATACCTGGTAGTCGGATTCTCTCAAATAGCAGGGGTGCAATTAGCATAATCCCCAAAATCATCAGGAAAACTGCTACGGGGTCTTTAATCGGTGTAGATAATATGGAAGCTAGCAAAAGATTAGTCATACTCTGCCCTAGAGTTGCGTTAACATCTAATTTCATCTGTTAGCTTTAGTAGGGCAAAGCCCAGCATAGGCGCTTTCAGATTTTTACTTAAAGATTTAATGGACTATTGTTTTATATAGCCATGTTGCATAATCAGCATAAACATTTCTAACTCAATAGTTGAAAATACTGGCGACTTAACTCTATACCGCTTCTCGGTTGTGTGCAATCCACTCTGTAGAGGAAATTAGCTAGTATGCTGTGTCAGAAGTTTGCCTACTTTTTTCACGTAGATAGACCACGCAGTAAGGGCATAGTAATGCTCATGCCTGTCAACTGGACAAAACGGCAGTTACGAAATAAAATTCAGCTTTTAATTTTATTGTTATCGGTAAAGATAGTTAAGTAATAAAACTTTCCTAAATTTGATGTAGCGATCGCTCTACTACAATCTTCTTTTCCTTAATGATAAGTTGTTTAACAAACCAATAACATGAGAACGCCATTGAAAGAGCAATTTTTTTAGGTCAATTCTCAAACTCAAGTTTAAATCAAACTAGAACTAAAGTTTCATGAAAAAAAAGTATTTTTCCAAAAGCCATCTTTGTTATTCACTTCTCTCTTCTCTACCACTATTATTAGCATTACCAATTGCTTTTGGTAGTACCTTGAATCGTACACCGATAATTTTGGATGATGATGGTAGTCAGGATGGCATGAATGCTTGGGCGTACATATTGCAAAATCCCAAGTTTGAAGTCAAAGCAATGACCATAAGTCAGGGATTAGCCCGCCCTCAAATATTTGGCAATAATGTCATGCGGATGCTGGCAGGACTGGGAATAACTGGGATACCTGTTGCTGTTGGTAGGGAAACACCCTTGTCAGGGAATAATACTTTCCCGGATGCATTTCGAGCAGATACAGATACATTTTGGGCTCCTTTTACCAACCTGCCAGATCAAGCCCTTGAAACTGTTGATCAAAGAAGTGCTGCTCAACTGCTTGTAGACACAATAAATCAGTCGCCAGAACCAGTCGAGATTTTAATGACTGGTTCTGCGACAAACATAGCAGATGCACTGACGATCGACCCAAGTATCGCTAAAAAGATTTCGCGCCTGGAAATTATGGGCGGTGCAGTTTTTGTTCCAGGAAATCTCAGGGAACATCTTGACCCGATATTGAAACAAAACCTAGTTTCTGAGTTTAATATCTGGATTGATCCGGTAGCAGCACAAAAGGTCTTTTCCGCAGGATTGCCAATATCTCTAACTCCATTGGATGCAACTAACCAAATTGGGTTTACTCGAGCAGACCAAGCAGCATGGAAAGCAACTGGTACTCCTGAGAGCATTCTGGCATCACAATTATTGGACTACGCTCTGACAAATATTTCTGGAAATGACCCGTTGATTCCTAACCCAGCTTGGGATTTAGTTGCAGCTATTAACCTCAGTGAACCATCATTTTGTCAACCTACACCGCTACGCATAGAGGTGAATACCGATGGAAAACCAGAGGTCAACCAGGGTCAAACTCTTGCTATTCCCAATCAACCACCGAATACTAATGTTTGCTTAAATCCTAGTTTGGCTAACTTGCCATTTAGCAGCCAAGAGTTATTCTCAAATAAGGCTAAACCGCACTCTGTGCCAGAAGCTAATTCCGGGCTAGGGTTGTTGGCTGCTGCGGCTTGGAGTGGAGCCATAACTTGGTTAGGTGGTGGTACTAGACCGTAGCCTAAAAGAAGAGAGAAATAGAAGTGAGGTTTTTCAGATGCCGTGAAAAGTCAGGGATAAAGACGAGTAGGCAGAGCAAGGGAAGAATGGCAAAACTAATACAATGACTACTAATTTATTTCTATTTCTCAGTAAATAGGGTCATCCAAAACCGTCCCTTATCTTTATTATTCTTTAATAAAAACAACATTTAAATATAAAAAACATTAATATAAATAGTTTAACTTTATAGCTTATTTTTCTTCAAATAAAGAACAAATGTTCTATCGAATTTTTTGGAAATATCCAAAGGATTGGGCATAGCACAATGTCTCTTATTTTTTAAAACCTAAAAAAATTAACATCCTACAAATTATAAAATGGCACCTTTTATCAATAAAGCTTGTTTACAATTTAGTACTGATAACTTTGTGGTTTCTACATAAAGCTATGGACATCAACGAACATAATATCAGTGATTTTCCTCTAAATGAAATTCAATAACTTACATTTTTGTCTGAGTGGAATCAAATTGAAAAAGTAGTAATCCTTCTGATGTTGGAATCTAGAAACACATAGCACAATGAGGCTATGAACACGAAAGATTAAAAAACGAAAAGAATTGCAAGATGAAAAGTATTTTAATTAAGTCCGCGATCGCTTCTAGTGTTGTTTTATCTTTAGCTACTGTTACCCGCCCTGTAATGGCTGCATCTTTTACGGTATCAATAGAAAACCCAGGCGTACAAAATGCACAATTATCAAATCTTGTTAATGCTCATGTACAAAATTTTGATGCACAAACACAAGGCTATAGTGCAACAGGCTTTCAATGGAATGAGGGAACAACAAATATTGGTAGCTATAAGAATACTCTGATCATGAATCCAGACCAATATGGTGCTGCTGGTGGAACAGGTAAGTATTTTGATGTAGACACAAATAGATCGGGTAATGGTCAAAAGGTTTCCACACTCAATTTGACATCTCCACAAAGCTACTTTGGACTTTGGTGGTCTGCGGGAGATAGTAGCAACGTACTCACATTTCTTTCACAAGGTAAGGTTGTAGAAACTATGACCACTGCTGAGGTGGTTAGTTATATCGCAAAACAACCAAATAAAGCCAGCTACTACGGTAATCCTAATTCGGCATTCAAAGGTCAGAACTCTTCAGAACCTTATGCGTTCATCAACTTTTACAGTGTTGGCGGAACTTTTGATCAGGTTCAATTCACCAATATTGGCGGAACTGGTTTTGAATCAGATAATCACACGATCGCCACTGGCTACAAGAGTATCACTGGTAATATCGTTACAGTCGCAGTTCCTGAGTCTTTTTCTGTATTAGGAGTTTTTGTGATTGGTTTTGTGGGTGCTACTTCAGTTCTAACTCGTCGAGTCAAGAAAAAGTCAGTTTTGCAATTGTCATAAGTGTCGCGGCTTGCAAGCAGAACAATTTCTCGCTCACATTAAGAGTTTTCTAAACTTCTGATGTCACCTCAGTAAGATTTGCCTGATTTTCTCTATATCTTACTCCCAGACTGCACTCGTGTAGTGTGCCGTAAGTAGGATTTCAAAAATTCTAATGATAAGTCAACATTAAATACAAGTTAGGGCGAGTTTTTAGATAAACTCGCCCTAATTGTTTTGCCATTTATTTTATGAGCAGCCACTCTACAACACTTAGACAATGCCCGGATTGCTTCAGCTTGGAGATATCGATATTAGTCAGCCTACAGGCTTAACTTGGGATAGAGCTGATATTCAAGCCCACATCTTAAGAATCGATATGATAGAAAAGTAGATAAAACTTAAAAAATATTTATCGAATGGTGCTTCAATCATCTGGCTTGTCCAAGGTCAAAGACTCGTTAACACAAAAAATCTTCTTGGGTAACGAACCCAATGCTGAGTTAATTGCAATTCTCACCGTTTATTTTGTCCAAGGAATTTTAGGGTTATCGCGTTTAGCCGTTAGCTTTTTCCTCAAAGATGAACTGCTGCTGAGTCCAGTCGAGGTGTCGGCGCTATTGGGAATCGTCTTCTTACCTTGGATGATCAAGCCAGTGTTTGGTTTTATCTCTGATGGCTTGCCTATATTTGGCTATCGGCGGCGTCCTTACTTGATTTTATCTGGGATATTAGGAACTGCTTCCTGGGTGAGTCTGGCCACAATAGTTCATAGTAGCTGGGCAGCTACGTTAGCGATCGCTCTTGGTTCTCTCTCTGTCGCCATGAGTGATGTGATAGTTGACTCGTTGGTTGTAGAACGAGTTAGAGGCGAATCGCAAGCGAAAGCCGGTTCATTACAATCTTTGTGCTGGGGTGCTTCTGCGATCGGAGGTTTAATAACAGCATACTTTAGCGGTCTGCTGCTCCAATACTTTACTACCCGTACTGTCTTTGGAATTACCGCCTTATTCCCTCTCATCGTCTCAGGGGTAGCTTGGTTAATTGCTGAGTCCCCTGTTAGCAAAAATACTCAAGATACTAACCACACCAACTCTTTATCAATCAAACATCAACTGGGGCAGCTACGCCAAGCCATTACCCAAAAAAGAATTTGGCTACCAACAGCGTTTATCTTCATCTGGCAAGCTACCCCAAATGCTGAATCAGCCTTTTTCTACTTCTCTACCAACGAACTTCACTTTGAACCAGAATTTTTAGGGCGGGTAAACTTAGTTACAAGTTTCGCTTCTTTAGCAGGTGTTTGGATTTTTCAGCGTTTCCTCAAAAGCATCCCTTTTCGCGTAATTTTTGCTTGGAGTACCGTCCTTTCGTCACTTTTAGGGATGACAATGCTGTTGTTAGTGACTCACACAAACAGACTCTTAGGTATAGATGACCACTGGTTTAGTTTGGGTGATAGCCTAATTCTCTCGGTGATGGGAAAAATTGCCTTTATGCAAGTAATGGTTTTAGCAGCAAGGCTTTGTCCCTCTGGAGTGGAAGCAACGTTATTTGCCTTGTTGATGTCGATATTTAATTCAGCAGGAACGGTTTCTCAAGCATTGGGGGCATTAATTACCTATTGGTTGGGGATCACTGCAACTAACTTTGAGTCACTTTGGCTATTGGTGCTAATTACTAATCTCAGCACACTGCTACCCCTACCATTTATCAACTGGCTACCTGCTGCTGAAGAACAAGTTGAGACATCAAAGGATAAAGAACAAACGTTTTCGCCTGATTTCATGTCTGAGTTAGTGCTGAGAGAATCAGAGTCGAAAGTAGTTGATTAACAAAGAAATGATTTTGTATACAGATGCAAAGCTCCCAAGATATTGGAATCTAGCAAAAGTCGTGGTTTCTTCTGATAAACCATAAATCAACATTGTCTTATAAAGCTGTGAACGATTAAAACTTTATAAGAACTAGGCTTTTTCAAAAAATCTAATTTCTGAACATCTTTACCATAGTTGAGAAGCAGATATCAAGTATATGCAAAATTCAAAAGTTCAAGAAACCCCAGTTGCAGAAAAATCCTACACTCGTGCAGACTGGCAAGGAGGATATCAATCTCTCACCCAAGAGTTTGATTATTGGATTGATGATATAGAAGGGCAAATTCCTACAGAATTACAAGGTACGCTGTTTAGAAATGGCCCCGGTTTGCTCGATGTAAATGGGCAACTTCTTCATCACCCGTTTGATGGAGATGGGATGATTAGTAAAATTACCTTTACGAACGGTCGTGCCCATTTTCGCAATCGCTTTGTCCGTACAACTGGCTATTTAGCAGAGCAAAAGGCGGGAAAAATTCTTTATCGCGGTACTTTTGGCACTCAAAAACCCGGCGGTTGGCTAGCTAATATTTTTGACTTCAAGCTCAAAAATATCGCTAATACAAATGTTATCTATTGGGGTGGTAAACTCTTAGCGCTGTGGGAAGGTTCTGAAGCATATCGCCTCGATCCCTACACTCTTGAAACCTTGGGGAATGAATATTTTAATGGTGCTTTGTCAGCAGGTGAAGCTTTCGCTGCACATCCCCGCGTTGAAAATAGTTTCGACCAAGATGGGGATGCACCTTGTCTGGTAAACTTCTCGATTAAGCCGGGATTATCTACCACCATTACTATTTTTGAGCTAAACTCAGCAGGTGAAATTGTCAAGAAACACGCTCATAAGGTTCCAGGTTTCTGTTTCATTCACGATTTTATTATTACTCCCAATTACTGCATCTTCTTTCAAAATCCTGTCAGCTTTAATCCCATACCTTTCGCTTTGGGAATACGTGCGGCGGGAGAATGTATAAAATTTCAACGAAATCAGCCAACTCAAATTATAGTTATTCCCCGCACCCCCAAAGAAGGACAAGAAGAGATAAAAGTTCTGGAAACTCAGTCTGGTTTCGTCTTCCACCACGTTAATGCTTTTGAAGTAGGAGGCGAAGTTTTAATTGACTCCATTTGCTACGAATCTTTACCAGAAGTTGAACCCGAAAGCGATTTTCGGCAAGTTGATTTTGAGGCGCTTTCACCAGGGCAACTTTGGCGATTTTGTCTGAATCTAAAGGATGGGACAGTACGGCGGGAATTGATTGATGACCGTTGTTGTGAATTTCCCAGCATACATCCGGCAAATGTAGCACACCCTTATCGATATCTATATATAGGTGCGGCTCATGCAGAGACTGGTAATGCTCCCTTACAAGCATTGTTGAAAATTGATTTAGAGTCTGGAGAAAGACAATTTTGGAGTGCTGCACCCCGTGGTTTTGTAGGTGAACCAATTTTTGTCCCACGCCCAGGTTCCGAAAAGGAAGATGATGGTTGGGTATTAGCTTTGGTTTATGATGCTGCTCATCACCGCTCAGATGTGATAATTTTGGATGCTACTGATTTCTCTAAAGGAACAATCGCGCGGCTACATCTCAAGCATCATATCCCCTATGGTCTGCATGGAAGCTTTACTTCTGAGGTTTTTGAGAAAATTTGATCCCCTATTTGGATGAAACAATTTTTTCGCTGCCAATAATATGCAAATCTATATTTTTGAGCAAGCGCACCAAATTTTGGGTTAATGATTCTTTAAAGAGCCTTTGCCAGTGCGTTAGCAAAGTGCCTCCGCAGGAGGTTCGCTGACTCTCTGCAATTATAATTTGAGTAATCCTATATTTCTTGGCAACTTTAGCGATCGCATTGGCTATATTACTCTTACGGAGTTTTTTACAAGTGTGGATGTGTAAGCTTTCCTCCTTAGTGAGGAAGGGTTCTGGCTCGGCAACAAACAAAGTATAAAGTGGGGTATTTATGTAGTTAACCAGCCTCAACGCTATAACTCCCAACTAACTCCCCACTCCCCATTTATGGATTTTCCTGACGATTAATATCCTGCAAGTCAAGATCATAATTCAATCTGAGAACGTTGACTCCCGGTTCGCCAAAAATCCATAAAAATCTGCCATCAGTATACTTATTAATTAAACGTAGGATCTCATCTTCTCTTACTCCCCGCGCACCAGCAACCCGCGTCAATTGCTGCCGTGCTGCTCTCAAGGAAATATGTGGGTCTAAACCAGAACCAGAAGTATAAATTATATCAGCGATCGGTTGAAGATTTTCGTCTCGCAATTGATTTCCCTGTTCTAGAATCCGGTTAAGTAGCTCTGGATTGCTTGCAGCTAGATTACTGGCTCCAGATATACCAGTTGGTTTGGCTCTTTTGCCTTGGCTATATCTAACAGTACTGGGACGAGGATGGAAATATCGCTCAGATGTAAAAACTTGACCAATCAAAGCCGAACCAATTGGTTCGCCTTTTAGATTCGCCATGATGCTGCCATTCGCTTGGTAGGGCAAAAAAACTTGACCCACTACAAGAATTATCAGAGGATAGATAATTGCAGTCAACAACCAAAGCATTAGAGTTATAAAAATTGCTCTGATAGTTTCTCGAATAATTGCCATAAAAGTTTTCCAATTACTATTAAAATTTAATTTTTAATTTTAATTCTTTTACCCAAGTATAAGGACATTCAAAGATGCTGTCAGCAACAACATAAGAACTGGGGCAATTACCACATTCAAGCACAGCAAGATCAAAATGGCGAGTGGTAGATATTGTTTACGCCATTGCGACCAAACAAAGTACATCGCCTCTTTTACATCTATCGGCAGAAACTTTTCCCAAACATCGACCTGTTTATTCATATTCTTCTTCCCTCTCTCAACAGGTAAAAGTAAAAATGTTTATTATTTTACTTTGGTTAGGATGCTTTTGTTTCGTAGCGTCTGTACTTTTGTTGTTCTTAAGACAACCCCACAATTGTAATCACTATATCTATCAACTTAATGGCGATAAACGGCGCAATAATCCCACCTAAGCCATAAATTAAGATATTACGTTGAAGTAGCTGATTAGCTGTCAGTGGTCTAAACCGCACCCCCTTCAATGCCAAAGGAATCAAAGCGGGAATAATCAAAGCATTATAAATCAGCGCTGATAGGACAGCAGAATTAGGGCTAGTCAAATTCATAATATTCAAGCTTTGCAAATTAGCAGCCACAAAGACCACTGGGATAATCGCGAAGTATTTAGCAATATCATTAGCGATGGAAAACATTGTCAATGCTCCGCGAGTAATCAACAATTGTTTGCCAATACTAATGATATCGATCAGCTTTGTGGGATCGGAGTCTAAATCGACCATGTTGGCAGCTTCTTTTGCAGCTTGCGTTCCTGTATTCATCGCAACGCCAACGTTAGCTTGGGCTAATGCCGGGGCATCGTTAGTCCCATCTCCTGTCATCGCAACCAGTTTACCTGCTGCTTGTTCTTTTTTAATGACACTGATTTTGTCTTCTGGTGTGGCTTCGGCGATGAAGTCATCAACCCCTGCTTGTCTGGCAATGACAGAAGCTGTAATCCGGTTGTCTCCAGTTAGCATGATGGTACGTACCCCCATCCGTCGCAGTTGTTCAAAGCGATCGCGGATACCAGGTTTAACTATATCTTTGAGATAAACAATCCCATAGATTTCGTTATCTAGGCTGACTGCCAGAGGTGTACCTCCCAGGCGAGAAACTCGTTCGTAGGCAGCATCCAATTCTGGTGTATCGCGTCCGTTGCGGAAACGGACAAATTCTTTAATAGCTTCTACTGCTCCCTTCCTAGCCTCGTACCCACCAGGCAAGTTAGTGCCACTTATCCGTGTTTTCGCGGAAAAATCAACTGCTTCTGCCTGACTATAGTCGAAATCAAACCGTTCTACTAACCTTTCTGCCAGTCGCAGAATGGATTTACCTTCTGGTGTATTGTCAAAGACACTAGCAGCCCAGGCAACATTAGCAATTTCCAATATTGAATGACCGTTGATGGGAATAAACTCTTCCGCTAAACGGTTGCCGATGGTAATTGTACCTGTCTTATCGAGAAATAAAGTGTTGACCTCACCACAAGCTTCGACTGCTCGCCCTGAAGTGGCAATGACATTAAGTTGGGCAACTCGATCCATAGCAGCAATACCGATGTTACTTAATAAGCCGCCAATGGTCGTAGGAATTAATGCTACTAATAGGGCAATTAAAATTGGCATGCTAACTGGACTGTTGACATAGTAAGCAAGTGCAGGCAAAGTAACCACAACTAACAAAAATACTAAGCTGAGAACTGCCAGCAATACTGTCAGAGCAATTTCATTGGGTGTTTTACTCCGTGCCCCTTCTAACAAGGCAATCATCCGGTCAATGAAACCTTTACCTGGATCAGTAGTAATGCGGATAATTAGCTCATCTGAGATAATCCGCGTCCCACCAGTGACGGAACTGGAAACGTCGGAGCCTGGTTCTTTTAATACTGGTGCGGATTCCCTAGTAATTGCCGATTCATCGACTGAGGCAACACCCATGATTACCTCGCCATCGGCGGGAATGATATCGCCAGCAACAACGTAGATGTTATCGCCCTGTTTAAGGCTGGTGGATGAAACTTCACTAATTGTTCCATCGGGAGCAAGTTTTTTCGTGATCGCCTCTGATTTCGTTAATCGCAAGGCATCAGCTTGGGCTTTACCCCGCCCTTCTGCGACTGCTTCGGCAAAATTGGCAAACCAAACTGTAAAGAATAAAATTCCCGACAACAAGCCGTTAAAAACTTGCGGGTTCTTTTGCATGGCTGGGCCAAATAGGTTGGGATCAATCGTTAATAATAGGATGATGATTGTCCCCACCCAAACTACAAACATCACTGGGTTTTTGATTGCATACTTAGGGTTAAGCTTGACAAAAGCATCTCTGATTGCCCTTAAGTACAGCCACTTATTACTTGTCCTGGCCTGTTTGCGTGCTTGGCGGCGATCGCCAGAACGAGGATTTGGCCGTCTAGCTTTAAAGTTAGTTGCCACTTGATTCATGAATAAAGTTAGGAGTTAGGAGTTAAAAGTTAAGAGTTAAGAGTTAGGAATTAAAAGTTAAGAGTTAGGAGTTTCCAATAAAAAATAGATCCAACCTTGTAGAATGCGTTACGCGATCGCTAATACAACGTCAGTTGCTACAGCGTCTGACTCGCTATACGCTCGTTCGCGTTGTCGCAGACAAAACTCGCTAACGCTAACACCGAGCAACTATGGCGCTGGATTCACCACAACGCACTGGTTCCCCTATGAAACCAGATAATTTATTTTTTGGTATTCTCTTAATTCCAGACTTATAACTCATAAATTTTCTAACTGCCAGATGCTAGTTTCAAACCCTCAGCGATGGGGCCTAAAGCTAGAACGGGAAAGAAAGTCAATACTCCCAAAACCAGTGTTACTCCAGCAGTAATACTAGTAAATACTAGAGAATCAGTTCTCAGGGTACCAGGGGTTTCGGGGACTGGTTGTTTGCGAGACATACCGTCAGCTAACAGCAGGAGGGCAATTATCGGAATGTAGCGTCCTCCGATTAAGCTAACTAAAGTACTCAAGTTCCACCACAAGGTGTTATCCCTCAACCCTTCTAAGCCGGAGCCATTATTTGCTGCTGCTGAGGCGTATTCATAAACTACTTGAGAAATACCGTGATAACCAGTGTTGCTAATTCCAGATAGAGAAATAGGATAAGCCAAGGCGATCGCACTGGGAATCAAAACTAGAATTGGGTGAATTAACAGCACCACGCTGGCGAGGACAATTTCGCGCTTTTCAATTTTGCGTCCTAAAAACTCTGGGGTCCGTCCTGCCATTAGTCCAGTTAGGAACACTGTGAGAATCAAGTAAATGAATAGGTAAGCTGTTCCAGTTCCTTGGCCGCCCCAGATAACCTGGATAAACAAGTTGAAGAGTGTCGAAAATATTCCTTGCGGCATCAAAGAATCGTGCATCCCATTCACAGCGCCAGACATAGTAGCGGTAGTCATAACTGACCAAAATGCCGTTTGTACCCAGCCAAATCGAACTTCTTTACCCTCTAAATTAGGCTGTTCTAATCCAAAAGCGTTATTAACAAGGGGATTACCTTGCAGTTCTCCCACGGCTGTTACTCCCACCAGAATTACGAAAATCACAAACACCATCCAAAAAAGTAGCCAAGCTTGTTTGATATTGTTGGCAAATATACCGTAAGTGTAAATCAAGGCTGCTGGTATAGAAATCATGGCGATCATTTCTATCAAGTTAGAAGCGCCATTGGGATTTTCAAAGGGATGAGCTGAGTTTACGCCAAAAAAACCACCGCCATTTTGTCCCAAAAGTTTGATCATTTCAAAGGATGCCACTGGGCCTCTGGCAAGATATTGCGTCCCGCCTTCTAAGGTTCTCACATCCAGAGTGCTATATAATGTTTGTGGTACACCTGTTACAAGCAAAGCGATCGCTCCAATAATCGAAATCGGTAGCAATATTCGCGTAATTCCACGGACGAGATCGACGTAAAAGTTTCCCAACTTTCTACCCGTCAACCCCCGAATAAAGGCAATTCCCACAGATAAGCCAGTGGCGGCGGAGGTGAACATCAAAAAGCCTAAACCCGCTACCTGGCTAAAATAACTTAAGGTTGTCTCACCAGCATAATGTTGCTGGTCGGTATTCGTTACAAATGAAATGGTTGTATGCAGTAATATATCCCAGTTGGGCGCACCGAAACTGTTAGGATTCCAAGGCAAGAGTCTCTGAAAATATATCAGTAAATACACTGGAATACCCATGAGCAAGTTGCTGTATAGTACAGCCCGGATATACTGCGAACCCGTCATATCATCTTTTCTACGGACACCCGCGAGTACGAACATACTTCGCTCTATCGGGTTCATTAAAAAATCAAGTAGTGTTTTTTCTCCCAAGAAGACACGGGCTATGTATTTACCCAGTAACGGAGTGATTGCTATGACAATACACAGCGTTAAGCCAATTTGCAAAAAACCTTGTCCCATATATTTCGCGCTCAATTAAATTTAAGTGCTAGCAAGCCAATTCTTAGAAATAATAGATTAACTGTTGGGGTATTTGATTTGATAAAAGGCAGGGAACAGGAAAAAAGGTAGAAACCTTGCCCCTTGTGGGCGAAAGCACGCTGCTCCTTTTCTTGCGAGGGTTGAGAGCAACACCCTTTGTGGGCGGTTTTTCTCCCCTGCTTCCTGCTCCCCTGCTTATTCATTTCAAGGAATTTGGTGATATCTCAATATCACCACAATTTTTTTATCTGGATTTACTATTTTCAGTTATTACTATCCAGATACTTATTAAAGTGATTGTTAAGAATATTTAATTATTTACTCTTAATTCATCTATCTCGCTAGTTAGTATTATTTGTTTATACAATACATTCTCGAAGTTTGCTACTTTCAATGAATATAAATATTTAACAGGATTTCTCCAAATAAATCATGGTTTGGGGGTTATGGTAGATACTACGTCCATTGTGGGCACTTACCCAGTCCCCAGTTGCCAGTCCCCGTTTTTGTATCTGGACAATCGTAATATTCGGGTTAATGCTCAAGTTAACATTTGCAGATATAGATTGCAGCATCAGAATTGTTGATTAATTAACAATTCTGATGCTGCAAACAAACTAAAAGCAATGAAGTCTTCTTACCAGACACCAAATATATTCTCTGTTCTGCCAAAGGAAATTAAATTATCCACAAAAACTTCCTCAACCTGTTAAACAAAATAAAAGAGTTTCTATTCCTTGCCTCACTTCGGCTGCCCCCTGCCCCCGCCTCCAAACCCATAGCTTTGTATTTCATGCAAAGGAAAACTGCTGTATTAATTGAGTGGACGCAGAAGTGTAATTTTGCCCATGCCAGTGCCTTCATTGAGCTGTGCTACGTAGATATGTCCATTCGTGGGATTTTCAACCAAATCCAATGGACTTGGGTTAAAACCGGTGAAGCCAGTAATACCCGTTTGGGAATTTATAATATCCAAGTTTGCGCCACCTGGTGTTAGCACAATGATGTCTTTACCAGAACTGTAACGTATCACTAGGAGTTTACCTTTTAGCTTGCCACCTAGAACATTGCTATGGTATTCAATGATACCATTCGGTGAAAAATGCTCCCCGAAATTGTAGGCAATACCCTTCCAATTCCGGTCAGGTAGAGTACCAATAGGATATTCATTTACCTGACCGGGGTCTGTATTAGCTGTGGGATTTCCCCCGCTCAACACCCACTCACAACGTTTAGGATTGGGATGACCATAATAACCATTTTTAACAACGCGAAACAGATAATCTCGCTGCGTACCTATATTGCTGAGGCCAGGTACGGATGGGCTGGTATAAGCCCCATTAGTAGCTTTATCGATACGGTTTTGGCAAGCAATAGGTAGGGGGATAGGTGTATTTGGTGTATTGCCACCAGCTGCTGAACCATTCGTTGGCACATATAACTGACCATTGGTGTGCCAGACTAGATCATAGGCATTACGTACACCACTAGCAAAGATAGTTACAGCTGCTCCTGGCTTAAAGGGGTTATAAGTACCTCCATCCTCCGTCTTAACGCTTAAAGGAAGTGAGGTGATCTTAGATAAGTCAACTCGTAAGACAGCAGCACTTAACAATCGCTCAGGACGATTACTCCAGACACTGTTTGCTGCGCCTGTACTACTATTACTACCCTGCAACACATACAGCACTTTTGGCTCATTGGGTTTAAACTCAATACTGTTTGTTAGATGATCCCGGCTTGATCGTGGTAAATTAACCACATAATCTCTTACTGTCTCTAGGTTCGAACCACTCAACCGAGTAATTTTCCCAGTCCAATCCGGCGCATCAACAGTTCCATGCCAGTAGTAGTTGTTTGTTACCCATAGAATTAGGTTGCTAGCATTTGTTGATGAGGGATCAAAGTGCATACCAATGATAGTCCGATTACCACCATTTGCAGTCTGCAATGAGGGAATCGTTTGTGGCCTACCTAGAGTGCCATTAGCATTGATCGGGAAGCGCAAAATCTCACCTTGTAAGGTGGCAGCATAAAGTTTATTGTCAGGCCCAATCAATACTGTGGTGTAAGGTTTGGTAGGTACATTCGGTAGTGAGATTTGCTCAAAAGTAATATGGCTTGCTTCATTCCTAAGAGTGCCTGTTGTGAAACTGATGCTATAGGGTAAGAATGCAGCTCCATTGCTATCTTTTACCCCGTCGGTGATTTTTAAAAGATATTTGGTACTATTCTTGAGATGATTTATCGGGGAAACTACAATCACATCTCCACCACCCGAAGTATTGTAATTTGCAGCAACTTGTCTGTTAGTACTGCTATCGATCAGCTTGATGGTTGAGGCTGAAAGACTATTAAGCGCAATCCCACTGTTAGGAAGATTTACGTCTGCTGTAATCGAGATATCTGGCGATACATTTGTCTGATTATTAGTAGGATTGCTCATTCTGACCGAGGGACGGTTAGCCACTGCGATCGCAATATAATTGAGCTTGCTATCTTTATCACCTTTAGCATCAATTGTGATCTTGCCATCGGTAACATTAACAATTCGAGTAGCTGCGGTAAATTTTTGGGTTGCTGTTGGTACAAAGCCGGAAATAGCAGTCTTACCTTCTACAGCGTTATTTGGTTGAAAATTAATCATTGCTGGAACAATTGCTAATACCAGCATTCCGGGTTTAATATTGTAAATCATATATACCTGCCGTTATAGTCTAAATTGGTACACGAGTAGTCCATTGAGATTGGCCAAGTATTTGCGATGATTATTCTTGGCGATCGTTGACTGGTTAGAAACGAACATGATCACCGCAAGATTCAGGTAAACCATTTTTTTGATCGATTATCTGGTTACTCTTAGTTTGATCACTCCACTCACCAACGCTAGAGCGCACAATATTCTGTTATTGAAGAAGGCAGTCCCAATGAAAAAACTTCATCACCAAGCGTGATGATAATTGGGGACTAATATTTTTGCTCAGACTTTCAACCCAGAGGGCAGAAGGGATGAAATATTGTGGAGGATTCAAGCCACCACACTACTTCCTCTACTTGGAAAGAAGTCAGATAGATCGAGGAAACTCTTTCATAGCAATGGTTCTACCAAATCTGCATTTTTTGGTAGAGGACTCAAAGTCTTGCTGCCTTTCGGTCGTCAAAAGTTTTAAGCTTATCTCATCCCTTTTAGGGGTGGGATAACACGAAAGACTGTTAACCCTCAACCGTCAACGACATCGGTGCGTCTCTCATCCCATCTTTAAAATATTGGGTTTTCCCAACGCCTTTTTATAAGCGCTCTTGATAGGAATTCTTCGTTATAGCAATCCGAATTAAAACGTGAGAAAATACGGAGATTAAAAGTACGTATTTATAGGCTATTCAGCGATTTTGTCTCTCACAAATAATTTAGGATTGCTATATGCCTTTTTTCTCTATAAGAGGCTGCGCCAACGAGAGGCTACGCGAGTGAACTTTTGCCTTTTTTTTTGAAAAAACTGTATTTTTATTGCCTGAGATGAAGCTGGTCTAGAAACCATAACCTATCCTCCAGACTAAGTACAAATTATTTAATAAATACTTGAGATTAGGTAAATACTGAACTTTTTTTAAGGGAACTTCTTAACTCCTCAACTTGGCGCAGTATGATTACATAAAAAGTAATAAATCTTCAAAATTATTACTGTAATTTTTTCACTGCTGCTAGCAGAGTTTATTCTTGTCTGTGCTGTCAATATGTAAGTAACTTTAGCAACAAATTCTGAAAAACTCTTTTATATGTATGCCTTAACTTTATTAATAGATGATATTGCGATTCACTTTATCTATCTGAGGATTTATTATGCATAGCTCGACTCAACTACCACCCTTGAGACAAACATTAAAATCAGCTTATTCTGGGGAATAGAAAAAAATTTTTATGTGTGATTATATATACAATTCATGTTTACATAATATTTAATGGGTCTACATCAATGGTCAAACTAACAGAAGCAGGACAAAGCGATCGCACTTCTTCCCAATCTGGCAACTGTGGCAATGCATTGGGGGCAAATTTAATCAATATCTGCCAGCGATAACGATTAGCTACCCGCAAAATACTTGCTGGTGCTGGGCCTAATATCTCAAATTCTTCTTCTGTACTTAAGGTTGTGGCAATGATTTGCGCCGTATTTTGCACTTGAATGGGATCGAGACTACTTAAGCGCAACAAAATTAACCGCCCATAAGGGGGATAATTGAGGGCTTGGCGTTGTTCTAACTCAGCTTGGGAGAAAGAATGATAATCGTGCGATCGCACTGCTGCAATGACCTGATGCTCTGTAGTATAAGTTTGTACAATCACCCTCCCCGGATCATCACCTCTACCAGCACGTCCAGCTACCTGAGTCAAGGTTTGAAAAGCCCGTTCACTGGCACGATAATCTGATAAATTTAGCAATCCATCGGCGGCGACAACGCCCACAAGTGTTACTTGGGGTAAATCTAAACCTTTGGTGAGCATTTGCGTACCTACTAATAAGTCCGCTTCGCCGTTGGCAAACTGGGTGAGTAAGGTACGGTGTGAGCCTTTGTTGCGAGTGGTATCGCTATCAAAACGAATCAAGCGCAACTCTGGGAACTGTCGCGCTAATTCCTTAGTTACTCGTTGAGTACCGCTACCGAAAAATTTCAAGTAAGGGGAACTACAATCGGGGCAAAATTTAGGATGCGATCGCGCATAATTACAATAATGGCAGCGCAATAATTCCGGCGCTTTTTCTTCGGTGTGGTGATACGCCAGCGATACATCACAGTGCGGACACTCCAACACATATCCACAACTGCGGCAAGATACAAAAGTACTGTGTCCCCGGCGATGAATAAATAAAATTCCCTGTTGTTTTCTCTCTTGCAGTTCTTGCAAAGCTTCTTGCAGCGATCTACTAAATATAGAACGATTTCCCTGCTGCAACTCTTGCCGCATATCCACTATTTCCACAGGCGGTAGTGGGCGAGAGTTAATGCGTTCGGGCAAACTTAAGTAATAATTCCTGGCTTCTGCCTCCTGCCTCTTCACACTTACCCAACTCTCCAACGAAGGGGTAGCGGAACCCAACACCAAGGGACAATTTTCTAATTCTGCTCGCCACTGGGCGACGGTACGGGCATGGTAGGTAGGTATGGGTGAGTCTTGTTTAAAGCTGCTATCGTGTTCTTCATCTAAGATGATTAAACCCAAGTTCGGCAAAGGGGCGAAAACCGCGCTACGCGTACCAATAACAACTTGGGGTTCTCCTGTAAGCATTTGTCGCCAAGTGTCGTAACGTTCACCATCGGAGAGGGCGCTGTGATAGACGCTGACTTTATTACCAAAACGGGCGCGGAAACGATCAGTTAGCTGGGGTGTGAGTCCAATTTCTGGGACTAAAACAAGGGCGGATTTGCCTTGGTTGAATAAAGGGGCGATCGCTTGCAAATATACTTCTGTTTTTCCTGAACCTGTTACTCCATGCAATAAAACTTCCGCAAATCCGTCTAGTGTCTGGATTGTTTCTAAGGCGCTAGCTTGGGCAGTAGTTAAAGGTTTAGCCCCATCGCCTGCTAATGCTGGCCCCTGTTCGGTTCGCAATACTTCCCGTTCTTCAATGACAATGTAACCCTTTTGTGTCAACGTCTTGAGGATAGAAGAACTAGCATTGCAAATTTGTAGTAATTCATTTTGCCACAACTCGCCATTATGCCGCCGCAGCACTTCCAAAATCTCTCTTTGGCGAGTAGTTAATTCGTGGTCAATTGTACCTGTAAGCGTGACTGCTTTTTGCAGCTTTGGTCGAGTTAGTCGCGGTGGTTCTAAATAGCTTTCTACTAAACCAAATCGCAGCAACTCCCGAATTCCCCGATAGGCAGATTTAACTTTTTGTTGGAGGTAGACAAAACTGTAGTCTCCCGCCGGTTGCGCTTGCAAAAGTTCCCAAACTTGCCGCGCAGTAGGAGTCAAAAAAGCTAAAGGATTAGGAGATGCCAGTAAATAACTACTCCCCCCTGCCTCCCTGCCTCCAACAAGACGGATACGACGCTGCGATCGCCCCAGTAACCCTGGTGGCAGAGCAACCCGGATCACTTGAATTAAGGGCGTATAGTAATATGCAGCAACTCGATTGAGTAATTCCCAATAAGCACTTGGGAAAAATCCAACGCTGACTATATCTTCTACTTCCCGGATTTTGTCTGGTGGTAAATCGACATTTGGTTGTGCCAGTAATCGAATGGCGATCGCTCCTAATTGTTGTGCCCCAAATGGCACGCTTAAAATATCCCCTGGTTTTATTTCTAACTGGGCTGGCAATCGATAAGTAAATAGTCCTGTACTTCCTGGACAGTCTACCAGTACTTCAACCCACCTATTAACAGTTGCATTTAACTGATATGATTCCCCAGGTTCAGCCACCATCATAGGAGATAAATTAACGTCATTAATATACATAGTTTATGGCTTTATAGTTAGACATTTTACTCACATAGCTGATCACAATTAACCTGGCTTACTTAACTCTATTTTTTGCTTTGTTAGACGTAAATTGTATTTCTCAATACTGTTATTCTTCATAATACTTGATAAGTTTCCTCTTATGTAATCTACTAGACAAATATGTCTCTTCTATACGTGCAATAAATATTTGGTGCCTACTCTACAAATAAAAGCATCTCGGCTAAATCTACAAAAGTTACTCCAACTACTAAATAGGGAGTAGCCTTTTTCCGCCTATCGATAGATATTCAACCCTTTGTGTATATGAGATGCTTTTATACAAATAAGAATATCTCGAAATTAAGCTGCCATTATTATAATTTGTATCGTCAAGGTAACTTTAAACTATGAGCGCATAACCCCAGCAGCAGGTTTTAAATTTACCTAACGGTTTTTGACCTCTAAGCATTAAAAATCTTTAGAAAAATATATGAAACTTTAAGGGATTTGAATGATTAGTTGATATTTTTATGTTTGTTAAGGTTGAGAAAGTTTGAGGTGGGGGTTTGACATATTTGGTAATTAAGAAAAAAATGAAGAATATAATCTGTTAGGAGCCTGAAAAGAAAGTTTTATTGGGTGCGAAGGCCAGTTTGGTTATAGGTTGTATCTAACTGTAACCCGTCGGTGGTAGGTAGATGCCAATTTATATTCCTGAAGCTAAATTAGCATAAGCCTGTATTTCGCTATATATATAAACGGGTGCATTCGTCCCTTAGGGAAAACTACCAAGCTTCAAACGAGTAGCTGTAACTAAATTATGTACCAAATATGTACCAAACAAAGCAACAATCCCTAAAGGAAACTATGAATATTGTTGAATTGGGAAAAATGGAAATACTGGAGAACACTGCTGATATTGAAGAACCATTACTCGATATTTTAGATGCAGTGGCAGATGAAGAGTCTCCAATTGTAGTAGAAAATCTTGACTCAGACGAACGTGACGGGGATGCGATGGCCGCGGCTCGTCCTTCGGGATACAATAAAACTGAGCATGATGATGCCGTCGGCGCGTTTTTTAAAGAGATGGCCCGTTATCCGCTCTTAAAAGCTGATGAAGAGGTAGAGTTAGCGCGGCGAGTTAGGTTTCTAGAGGAAATTAGGGAATTACAAGCAGCCTTACAATTAAAACTAGGACAGGAACCTAGCAAGGCAGAAGTGGCTTCCGAGCTAGAAATGACGGAAAAGCAATTAGAAAATCGCTTGTATCAAGGTAGAGTAGCGAAACGCAAAATGATTCGCTCGAATCTGAGATTGGTGGTTTCTATTGCTAAACGATACCTGAATCGGGGAGTACCTTTTCTGGATTTAATTCAGGAAGGAGCAATGGGTTTAAATCGCGCTACAGAAAAGTTTGATCCAGATAAAGGATATAAATTTTCTACTTACGCCTATTGGTGGATTAGACAAGCGATTACCAGAGCTATAGCTAACGATGCGCGGACAATCCGACTACCTATTCATATTGTTGAAAAGCTTAACAAGCTGAAAAAAGCCCAACGGGAACTCAAACAAAAACTCTGTCGCAATCCTACCGAAGGAGAAATGGCAGAAACTTTGGAAATTAGCGTGCAACAACTACGCCAACTACAACAACTAAGGCGTCAAGCGCTTTCTCTTAACCACCGCGTCGGTAAAGAAGAAGACACGGAATTGATGGATTTGCTAGAAGATGAAGATAACCTGTCTCCAGAAGCAAAAATGAATGAAAACATGATGCGTCAGGAGATTTGGGAAGTTTTGGGTGACGTGTTGACTCCACGAGAGAAAGATGTGATTTCTCTACGCTATGGTTTGACAACCAGCGAACCCTGTACCTTAGAAGAAGTTGGCAATATGTTCAATCTTTCTCGTGAACGAGTGCGACAAATTCAAAGCAAAGCCATGCGGAAATTACGCCGTCCCCACATAGCCAAACGTTTAAAAGGTTGGTTAATTTAATTACATTCCCGAAGATAGATGCAATACCTGATCTAATTAGCTCTATTAACGAATATGGATTAATAAAGTGCAAAACTTTAAATCTCGTAGGAAAGCCGATGCGTTGCGGAGGTTCCCGAAGCTCGATAGCTTAATCTTACAAAGAAGTAAGCTACGTGTAGCGTCTCTAAGAGTTGCTATGCGGTTAGCACACCCCTGTAAGCAAGCTATCGTAGTGTCTCCCATTAATCCCAAACGGAGAGGCTAGCAGATGCCATACGATGCCCATTTGCGTGGTGTTTCCTTTAGGAGAAGGGCTATAAACAGAAGAGAAGGCTTTAAGCTGCGCTATCGCTTGTTGCAACTGGCGTTGTGTTGTGGGCATTTGTCATAGCGCAACTAAAATTTAGGATGGTACCATACTCTTGGCAACAATACACCCTAAAAAACTTGCTCTGTTATTAAATCTACATTCTTAACCGATTTAAAGAGCTTGTATCTGCATATTTCTTGAGCTTCACTTATTGCAAATTGCAAAACCGGGTGTTTGGTAGCTTTTTTTGGCTTTTCTTTGGTCATTACTCAAAAAAATTGCACAGTTACTTATAGACTATGGACTATGAACTATAGACTAATGACTTCGCGTAGCAATTTGATTGTGCGTTTTGCTGAACCAACTGATCACAGCATACTATTTAAATTAATTCAGGGGCTGGCTGAGTATGAAAAATTATCTTACGCTGTCACTGGTAATGCCCTCGAACTTAAGGAACATTTATTTGGTTCGCACAAATATATAAAAGCGATTTTAGCAGAATCTGCGGGTCAAGCTGTTGGTTTTGCCCTGTTTTTCCATAATTATTCAACATTTTTGACCAAGCCAGGAATTTATCTGGAAGACTTATTTGTTTTACCAGAATATCGCAGGCAAGGTATTGGAAAGGCTCTCTTAAGTAAAGTAGCCCAGATAGCCGTAGAACGTGATTGTGGGCGGTTAGAGTGGAGTGTGTTGGATTGGAACGAATCAGCCCAAGAATTCTACCGTAGTATGGGAGCATCTATATTAGATGATTGGCGGATTTGTCGTGTTACAGAAGATGCGCTTACTCAGTTAGGGGCTGTCAAATAAAGAACAAAGGATGAATATAAAGGATGAAGCAGGACAATTTTCATCTTGAATATCTCACCCTTAAACACCTATTATTTATTGGTTATAAAGTATTAAATTTTCTGGAGTTTGGACTAATTTGGATTCAACCAGCAATTAAGAGAACAGCAAGAACTTTTCCATATAACGTGAAAAGTTAGGTTTTTATCCAGCAAACTATACCACCTTAGTTTTTTTGAAATGCGTAGTAACATGAATTGAACTACCTCTTACAATCAACAAAAGAATTTTTATCAATGCATCCGACTGAAGAAGTTGCTGTTTCTACTCGCGTTATCGGTTTGATTAGTGGCACATCCGTAGATGGTATAGATGCTGCGTTAGTAGAGATTTCCGGTACAGAATTGGATCTCAAAATTGCGTTGCTGGCTGGGGCAACATATCCTTATCCAGCTGAACTTAGAGAAAGAATATTGGCAGTTGGTGCTGGCGTTGCCATCTCAATGGCAGAATTGGCAGAAATAGATGATGCGATCGCTCAAGTCTTTGCTCAAGCCGCCCAAAATATTCAAATTGGTCATCAGCCAGCTACTCTCATTGGCTCCCACGGTCAGACAGTTTATCATCGACCACCTGCGGATAGTGGAATAAAGAAGAAAACCGCTCCTCACTCCCTACTAGGTTACAGTCTGCAACTAGGGCGCGGTGCCTTAATTGCCCATCTTACAGGCATTACAACTGTGAGCAACTTCCGCGCTGCTGATATCGATATTGGTGGTCATGGTGCGCCTCTCGTGCCCAGAGTAGACGCCTATGTACTTAGTCATCCCCAGGAGGGGCGCTGTATTCAAAACATTGGTGGTATTGGTAATGTTGCTTATATTCCGCCTCGGCATGGCGACTGGCTTTCAAAAATTCGCGCTTGGGATACTGGCCCAGGAAATAGTCTGTTGGATCTAGCAGTGGAACATTTAAGCGCTGGTGCTAAAACTTACGATGAAAATGGCAATTGGGCAGCCACTGGTACTCCTTGCCAGCCATTGGTAGAACAATGGCTTAACCAAGACTATTTTCATCTGCCACCACCCAAATCTACTGGTCGAGAGTTATTTGGTGTGACTTACCTGCATCAGTGTTTAAAAGATGCCCAAGCATATAAACTCAATCCTGCCGACATACTGGCAACTCTCACAGAACTTACAGCTGCTTCAATTGTTCATAGTTACCGCACTTTTTTGCCGGAAATGCCACAGAGGGTACTATTATGTGGCGGTGGTAGTCGCAATCTATATTTAAAACGTCAATTAGAGGTATTGTTAACATCAATACCAGTCTTGACTACAGATGAAGTCGGTTTGAGTGCAGATTTTAAAGAAGCGATCGCCTTTGCAGTTTTAGCCTATTGGCGACATTTGGGTATTCCTGGTAACCTACCTACTGCAACTGGGGCACCTCAAGAAGTGCTTTTGGGAGAAATTCACCAAAGTCACTCCTGAATCACAGGAACAATAAACAAGATAAAAAATTTCTTCATTCAGCACTGGCTCAACGCTCCGCTATCGCTAACGTAACTTAGCACTGCTATAACTGTAGTCTTGGCCGCACTCGATCAAGACAGATTTTTGTAACTAAGTTACAAAATAAAAGACAGACTATAACTGTAGTCTTGGCGGCACTCGATCAAGACAGGGAATATAGAAGGTGGCTCATACTTTTTTATTAGAACCAGGACGCTGGACAATGCAAGGTAATTGGCTGGAACGTAATGGTATGCCAATCAGCGTCAAGGGTATGACCTTGGTCGCTTGGAATCGAGATAACTGGTTTACTATGGCTACAAAGTTGGTATTTCCAGGTAGCGATCGCTCAGAAATCTCTCTGCAATACAAGGGGCGGTTGCATGAGGGAGAGCGTCAGTATACTTTTTTACTCCAGCATAATATTTTAGGGCAGGTTGAAGGTGAAGGCTGGATTGGTTTAGATACTATTGTGCAGCGTTACTGGGTAATAGGCGATCGTCAGCGTCGTAGTGGCTTTGAAACCCTACACCGAATTTCGGAAGATAGATACTACCTCAGTAGTGGTATCTTAGCTGGTCATTTTTTAACTAACACAATGGAAGCTAGCCTAGAACGTCAGTCAACCAAAGGATAGCGCTGCCTGCTGTGCGTCTAAGCTGGGAGGCGACCGAAACAATGCCAATACACTCACTGCTTGCTTAAGGACTAATGTCTCATACTTGACCTCAAGGAGTCATTGTTTATTCTCACTAACCTACTAAGTTGTATACTAAATAAGAAATTATCAAATTATTGTTAGACTTTTAGTATTTTTACCGAACCGTGTAGTCTGGAGTCCAGTTTCATGAATCCTAAAGTCTCTGTCATTATCCCTGCTTACAATACTGAAGCTTATATTGGGAAGGCAATAGAGTCAGTTTTAGAGCAAACGCTCACAGATATTGAAGTTATTATAGTCGATGATGCTTCAAGTGATAAAACTTTAGAAGTCGTTAAAAGTTTTACTGACCCACGTCTCAAAGTAATAGTGAATCAACAAAACCTTGGGGCTGCTGCTGCGCGTAATCGTGCCCTGAGAGCAGCCCAAGGAGAATGGATTGCTGTGCTTGATTCAGATGACTGGTATGCTCCTGAAAGATTAGAAAAGCTCGTGTCACTGGCAAATGAAAAAAATGCAGACATGATTGCTGACGATCTTTATTTAATCAAAGATGGCGAAACATCTCCTTGGAGTACATTGATTCAAGAAAGTGAAGAACATATAGATAAAATTATCCAAATTGATATCGTTTATTTTGTAGAAACTGATGCCTATGGAGAACCAGGTTTACATCTTGGTATAAGCAAGCCTCTATTCAAACGAGAATTTTTGGTTAAGCACGGCATCGAGTACGATGATGCCATTAGGATGGGTCAAGATTTTTGGATTGATATGAAATGTTTAATAAAAGGGGCACGCTTTTTCCTTGAGCCAAAACCTTATTATTTCTACCGTTCACGCCCCGGATCTCTTGTACATAAAAGCCAATTGCCACGTTTAAATCAATATTTGAATGCTAGTAATTCTTTCATGCAACAAGATGTGGTGAAGAAAAATCCAGCTTTAATGCGTGCTATGTCTTATAATATTACAGTCTATAAAAAACATTTAGCTTACTTACAAGTTGTAGAGCCTCTAAAGCAAGGAAAATGGTTAATAGCATTGACCGAAATGGGTAAAAATCCGCGCTTCTTTTATGATTTTATTTCCCGATTGAACAATATTATCGCCCGTCGAATTCAATACTACGTGATGGGTAATAAATCAGTTTTTGACATTACTTATAACATACAGAGAGAACGAAAAACTACCAATTAATACTATCATAGTTTTTTCAATAAATAATCCATCTGTACGTAGTCAAAATGAGCCTGAAGGTTAAAAAACTGGTAAAGCAATAAATATCTCTAAATTATCCATACTAACAAAATAAACGCAGAGAACACCCTTGTTGGAGGTAAAAGGAAAGTATTAATTAAGCTGTGGGTCATTGCTCACTAAAATAATCTGAGTTTGACGAACCTTTTTTTGCCTTAAACTAAAATTCAAGTCTGTCTCTCTCCCACTCCGAGAGGGACGGTTTTGAGTAATAAAACTTCTTACAAGTTGTTTGAAAAGTGTTTTGCTGTAACTTTAAGCACTTTTAGATCCCCCCTAGCCTTAAAAAGAGGGGAACAGAAATCACAGTCCCCTGATTTATCGGGGGATTTTAGAGGTATCTAGGACTTTTGATACCCCCAAGAGGACTTTTCAAACAACCTCTTAGAACTCTGTGGCGAGTGTGGTGTTCCCTAATAAAGGTTTTTGTCAGCTCCTAAAGTTATCTATTTAGTCAAAATTGGGCAAACTAAAATTACACCACAATGAAAGTGCAAAATGGTATAAAGCGTCATTATAAATTTACCCTTTCTGCTTGTTTGATCTGACATATTGCACCAGTTGTAATAAATGTCCTGGTTGCAAACTGCTAGATAATGCTTTCAATATTCTAAAAGAGGGCTGAAACAAGCTAGTACAGCACCGCGTAAATATACCAACGATTCAAAATCGCAAAAAGTCCTAGTATATAAGTTTTTTACCTTTTAGCTTCCATTTCTGACTTGTGGTATGAGCCTAGAAAATCATTTCAGGGCGCAACAATTCAGATATCAGTTTGAATGCACTTTTCCTCCTAAACACTTACAACCTGCTTTTGGATTCAAATTCTCTATGTCAGACCCCAACATTGGTCGCTTACTAAGCAAACGCTACCAACTCCAGGAGTTAATCGGTACTGGAGCAATGGGTCGGGTTTATCGTGCTAAAGATACTTTGTTGGGAGGTGTACCTGTTGCGGTTAAGTTTCTAGCGCTATCAATCCAAAATGAAAAGATGCGATTGCAAGACCGCTTTGAGCGAGAAGGAAAAACCTGTGCTTTGCTAGGGCAAAAAAGCATCCATATTGTCCGTGTCATGGACTATGGCGTAGATGACAATAACACCCCGTTCTACGTCATGGAATATTTACAAGGACAAAGCCTAAACAATATTATTCGCAAGCAACGACTGCCTTTACCAAGATTTCTAAGTATGGCACGTCAACTCAGCCTGGGCTTACAGTGCGCTCATGATGGCATCCCAGTTGAGGGCAATATTTACCCAATTATCCATCGTGATGTCAAGCCAAGCAATATGCTGGTGATTCAAGATCCCAGTTTCGGAGAATTGGTTAAGGTTCTAGATTTTGGTATTGCTAAGTTATTACAGTCCGATGGCGACCATACAAAATTCTATTTGGGGACATTGGCTTATTCTTCTCCCGAACAGATGGAGGGTAAAGAATTAGACAACCGTGCTGATATTTATAGTTTGGGCGTCATGATGTTTGAGATGCTCACAGGCAAAATGCCACTGGTGGCACCAACTCACTCTTTTGGAGCATGGTATAAAACACATCACTATCAAAAACCACGTTCTTTTACCGAGGTTGCACCCGGATTAGAACTACCAAAAGAAATCGAAGATTTGGTGATGAGTTGTCTAGCTAAAGTAGCACGCGATCGCCCCCAAAATATCGCTGAAATCCTCAGAGTTTTAGTATCTCTAGAAAAGCCTGACCATACACGCAAAATTAAGCAAAACAGCCATGCCCTAGTTCCCGCTATTACAGTAAACAATGAGCTTGAACAAAAGGCAAAAGCCGAATTGCAGGTTTCCTGGTCAAACGAGGAAATTGCCCGGACTATTTCTTGGCCTGAAAATAAACCAGTTGCCGATATTGTGTTTCCCCAGACCATTCATACCAATGGAGAGGTTTTACCAGCTCTGTGGGTGATGCTACCGCAAGAGGAAATTCAAAAGCGTTTACTCTGTACCCGCTATAACCAATTTCTTTTCATTTCTATCCCCCATCCCATGCTGTTATGGATTACTGTCATCTACAACCGCAAACATGGCGCTAAATGGTTACCTTACTACCTTGATCTCAAAACCAGTCTTGGTAAAGAAATTACTCGGTTACTACAGCATACAGGTTACTATCGCTTGTTGTTCTTTGCACGAGAAACACCAAATCGCTGTACCCATATCTTACTTTCCAGCGTTGCTTCTGCCCAACGCCAACGGCTGCAAGAGTGGGTCGCAATGAGCAACACATTGATGTCCTCTGCCGATCCACAAATTAGTAAGAGCGTACTCAAAAAGGAGTATGAAAAGATTAAGCCTCAAATTCTCGCAAAATTGCAAAGTATTGATACAGATTCTCCACACGATCTTTCTAACTAGGAATAATTTCTTAATGTTACATCTTTTAGATGTAGCCAAGGGGTAGTCACTCAAAGTATGTAAACTTTTATAAACAAAATATATATAAAGATGTAACTTCTAGTTATATGTATAAAGAGTGAAAAAACTAGCTGCCGAATCACGGCTATCTAAATTCTCTCTCAATCTTACTGTGTATATAATAATTCCGGTAGATTGGAAGTTTACGCAGGTTGATTCACAGTGTAGACTGAACCAAAAGCAAGGCTGGCTAAGGTAAAGAGTAAATTTTTACTACAAAATTAAAGTAAGTCTAGGCTGTAGAAGATGTGTCTTTGAAAAGCGTACTTATTGCTAATTAATTTTTTGAGTTGAATTTTTGCCCAACTTTTGCGTAATTGGTGATCGAAGTTGACGCCCCGACATCCCCAGCTGTTTTCCTCCTTGGAACCAAGCAAGAGAAGGAGGTCGCCCACTGCGACAGTAGAACGACTCTATGCCATAGTGGAACCGGAATCTAAGCCCCACTGGTGCTTAAGAAGTTCTTGATAAGTTGCCTCGCGCACTACCATTTGCTCATAGAGCTTAACCAAAAAGTCTTTAGCTTGATCGTGGCTCATGTTTTGCACCTGAGTAGCAAATGAGCAGATGCTGAATTGCTGTTCCAAGGATAGTTTCGTTGGCTGGTTCATAGTTAACTCCGAAAAACAACGTGTAAAGGTGATATCGTTTACAGAAGTCTAAATGGGATAATAATTGGGCTTATAACTGTCCAACATTTTTTCCTCCGTATTACGAAAGATAACAATTGTTTGACACATTGCCCACATCCAAAGTGTGGACTTTTTCTGCTCTGATATCTCGCACCTAATCCTACTGATATACCACCCAAGTTAGTTAAGCCATATTCCGGAAAATAGGCTTTGTTTTGCCTAAGGTAAGTATAAATATCTCCCTGAGTCCTTTTTGCTTTGCACAACTCTCCTTTGGGGAGAAGCTGACGTGTGATTCTTAGCCCCCGATAGTTTTTCCTAAACCAGAAAAACTAAGATGCTGTCTCCCCTAGCATGAAGAAAGCTTTGGAGGGTAGGAATTTTAAGGATGTTGGGGGATAAATGGTAATAAACGTGAATTATAGTCGTCTTACCTGATTACGTGCAAGATGTCAATTTATCAATTTATGCAAATTTAGTTTAGCCTCATTAGGTTAATTTTGAGGCTAAAAGTATTTGTATCAAATTGTAAAAATGAAAAATGCTCACGCTGAACAAATTGCTGAGTATATTTACCAGATTAGTCATTTGTCAGTTGTCCTTTGTTATTGGGCAATGACCCATGACTAATGACTATTTTCTTCGAGTGAGACGATGACAACTGTGATGTTATCGTGCCCTCCGTGGTCTTTGGCAGCCTCAACTAGAGAGATAGCGGCTTTATCAAGCCAAGGAGTGTCTTGAAGGCAGCTAGCAATCTTTTGTTCGACAAGTTCTTCTGTTAGACCATCACTACATAACAGCAAGCGATCGCCAATTTTGACATCTAGTGGTTGCAGATCAAGCTGATGCAAGTCTTCACGCCCCAAACAGCGCGATAATACATGACGAAAAGGATGCGATCGCGCTTCATCTAAAGTGATGTCACCGATTTTGATTGCTCGTGCTACCCAAGTATGGTCTTCTGTTACTTGTTCTAATTGCGACTCTCGGAAGCGATACAGCCGGGAATCGCCAACATGACCGCACCAGGGTGTCTCTGGGGAGCGAAAAACCACAGCTACAACCGTTGTACCCATATCGGCGCGTTCGGGATGATTTTGCTGATCCTGCAAAATCGCTTCATTGGCAAGCCACAAAGCTTGCTCTAGCAATTCTTGGGAAGATTTAGGAGATTGCCAATTTGCTACCAAATAGTTTTGAATTTCTTTAGTGGCAATCCGACTTGCCTCCTCACCTCCGGCATGACCACCCATGCCATCAGCAACAACGAAAAACCGCCCCTCTGGGTCGATATAGTAAGCATCCTGATTATTAGAACGAATAAGTCCCGGATCGCTAAAACCCGTGAAATTAAGTTTCATAATTTTTTCGTACAACAATTAATACATACGATCGTAACGGTCAAGGCGTAAAAGTAGTCTGATCATGATCACTGAAAGCCCTGCTGCAATTAAACCAGGCGCTAGTGCCCACCATACATAATTCGTAACCACTAAGATCGTAGCTGAAAGCGTGAAAGCACTGATTAACAGAGCATAGCTTATTGAGAGCTGAATACTGCTCTGTCGGCGCAATAGGCGTTCAGTTTCGATAGACCGAACGCGCAGGCGCATGTCTCCCCGTTCTAGCTTCTCTAGGGTATCCTCTAATCTACGTGGTAGACCAAACGCGGTACTACTTACCTGAGCTGCTTGACGACTTAATTCGTTAATAAAGCTATTTCCCTCAGAACCATTCATATCGGTCATAAGCTGCATTGCATACGGTTTGGCAACTTCCATAAAGTTAAACTCTGGATCTAAACCTTTGCCTACCCCTTCTAAGGTAGAAAAGGCTCGCATCACAAAAGTGAAGGTTGCTGGAAATCTAAATGGCTGATTATAAGCTATTTCGTAAAGGTCGTCACTGATTGCCGCGACCGATTGATTTTCAAAGGGCTTATCCATGAAATGATCCAGCATGTACTGGACGGAACGTCGGACTGGGCCCATGTCATCGGTTGGTGCGATCGCGCCTAAATCGATTAAAGACTGAACAACGCGATCGCCATCTTTTTGGGCAATACCAAACAGTGTTTGCATCAGTCCTTCGCGAACGTTAGACTTAATCCGCCCCATCATGCCGAAATCGTAGAATATCAAAGCACCAGTTGCACTAATGGCAATATTGCCTGGATGAGGATCGGCGTGGAAAAAGCCACTATTGAGCAGCTGTAGTAAGTAGGCTTGAGCGCCTTGACGAGCGATCGCCTTTCGATCCAAACCTGCTGCTTCTAAAGCTTCGTATTGGCTAATTTTAATTCCAGGGAGATATTCTAAGGTTAAGACTCTAGAAGAAGCATAACGCCAGTAAACTTTTGGGACATTCACCCAATCGTAGCCGCGAAAGTTCCGGCGAAAGGTATCAGCATTACGACCTTCATTGAGATAATCAATTTCTTCCCAAAGAATTCGACAACATTCTTCATAAATACCTAACCAATCTCGCCCCCGTCCCCATTTGGGATGGTTTTGAAAGTAGCGGGTGATTCCCTTAAGAATCTGTAAATCTATTTCAAATAATTTTTTTAGTCCAGGACGTTGCACCTTGACAACAACCGATTCCCCACTATGCAGCACAGCTTTGTGTACTTGCCCCAAGCTAGCAGCAGCTAAAGGAATCGGTTCAAAATTATGGAATAGTTCAGGAATTTTCTTGCCTAGTTCTCTCTCTATGGTCGCTTCTACTTGCTCATAGCTAAATGCCGGTACTTTGTCTTGTAACTTGGCTAGTTCGTCTACATATTCAACAGGGAATATATCAGCACGGGTAGAAAACAATTGCCCTACTTTGATGAAGGTTGGCCCTAAATCTAGCAGGGTATTGCGAATCCAAACCGCTTGGGTTTTGCGTCTTGCAGCTTGCTTTGCCTCAGTCACACCACCCGGATAACTCCAAGATTTGTTGTATCGCCAAAGTTTGAACAATAAGGTCAAGACGAAAGACCAAATGTCCACAAAACGCCGTCTGCTAGAGTATTGTTCCCGATTCCAACGGTATGCTTTATCTGAATAACCTTGTTCCATAAATTACTTTGTGTACCGTTGGTTTGCAACCGAATCACTTGGAAGAAAAGACACTCTGATTCCTAAACTGTTTTTTTAAGTGTCATTTGTCACTTGTGCAAAATTTTTGACGAATGACCAATGACTTATGACTAAATTTATGCAGAAGTTCTGCGATAATGTTGCAATTCTGTGCGTAACAGGGCAATTTCTGCTCGTAATTCATCAATATCTGCTTGCAAGTCACCTGAATCAGAACTGGCTTGCCGAGTACCTGTGGTAGATTGACCAGCATTAGCTGCTTCTGCTGACCGATTTGCCCGCTCTATGACTTCTTCTGTAAACTGGCGCAACTGTTCTCTAGCTTCTGCATCAAATTTGCCCAGATCGCTCAAAGCATCGGTCAAGGCGACCTCTAAACGCTCATTAACTACTTCGGCTACTGCTCTGCCTACGAAAAAGGCTTGTACTAGTGGGTTACTCATAAATTTTTGTTACGTTGATCCGCAAGAGAATTATAACTTGCCTGTATGCTTTACGGCTTCTGCTGGGGAGTTAGAGATTTACATGACTTAATAGTGCGACTTCAACCTTGGCGAATAGCATTGGCAGAGTTTGCGGGCAGACAAACCAGAGCTAAATCGATTTGAAATAACATATATCGTGACATTCCAGCAAGTTTCGATAATATTGCTTTGGTGTATTGGGTAAATAGGTTGTCATTTGCAAGGCTTGCCCTTTCAATATCCAGGTTATTAGTTGGCTCATACAGAATCAGCAGTTCGATTTCTAAAATACTGATCACATAGCGATGCCTGCGGCGGGCTACGCCTACGCTAATCTTGCTAATTCCCCCGCTCAAGACAGAGGCGCTTTTGTGAATATCATCATATTTAAAGAGAAAGTTTCAGAAAAACCGCGCCAAATCCGAATTTAAAGAGAAGCTAAATAGTAAGCATTACACTGCAATATCTGATTGATGAAAATGTTAATTCTATATATCAAAATCAAATTAAGCTCTGTTAAAATTAACCTATAATTAATTGATACTGGATTGATTCTATGACCATCACCCAAGAATTAGAATCTCAAGGAGACATCTCGAAAGATGTGATATTTCCACCAAGTGATTTATATAGTGACGAACCTCCCTTGGAAACAGAACTGCATCTACGACAAATAATGTTACTTTTACAATGCCTGGAATGGCTGTGGCCAGGTAGAAATGATTTTTATGCAGCGGGGAACCTAACTATCTACTACAGTCCACACCAAAAAAAATCAGAGTACTTTCGCGGACCAGACTTTTTTGTTGTATTGGGATGCGAACGCAAAACCCGAAAAAGTTGGGTAGTTTGGGAAGAAGAAGGCAAATATCCCAACGTAATTATCGAAATTTTGTCGGAATCAACAGCGAAGACAGACAAAGGTTTAAAGAAAACAATTTATCAAGATATTTTCCGAACACCCGATTATTTTTGGTTTGATCCATACACGTTAGAATTCGCGGGATTTCATTTACTAGATGGAGAATATCAACCTCTACAAGCGAATGCAGAAGGATATTTATGGAGTCAACAATTAGGGTTGTATTTGGGAATTAATTGGGGTTTATTGCGTTGGTTCACACCTGATAGAGAATTAGTACCGACACTAGAAGAAACCGCCGCACAAGCACAAGAAACAGCCGCACAAGCACAAAAAATCGCCGCACAAGCACAAGAAAAAACAGAACGTTTAGCAGCCAAATTGCGGGAATTAAATATCGATCCAGATACAATTTAGATAGTCTAAACGAGTGCGATTACTTACGGGATGCTACGCGATCGCTAACTACAACACTGCTAAAATAAATTCATAACTACTTGATGCCGTATCCATTCTATGACCATAGCTCAAGAATTAGATTCTCAAGAAGGCATCTGCCAAGATGTTATATTTCCCGCTGGCGATCTATATAGTGATGAACCTCCCTTGGAAAGCGAACTGCATTTACGGCAAATAATCCTACTTTTAATATGTCTGGAATGGTTGTGGCGAGATAGAAATGATTTCTATGCGGCGGGAAATCTGACTATCTATTACAGTCCACACCAACGCAAATCAGAATACTTCCGAGGTCCAGACTTTTTTGTAGTTCTAGGAACTGAACGTAAAACTCGCAAAAGTTGGGTAGTGTGGGAAGAAGATGGCAAATATCCGAATGTAATTCTAGAAATTTTGTCTGACTCAACAGCTAATACTGATAAAGGTCTAAAAAAAGAAATTTATCAAAATACTTTCCGCACGTTGGATTATTTTTGGTTCGACCCTTACACACAAGAATTTGCGGGATTTCATTTAGTAGATGGAGAATATCAACCTCTAGAAGCAAGTGAACAAGGATATTTATGGAGTCAGCAATTAGGGTTATATTTGGGAGTTCATGAAGGTTTATTACGGTTTTTTACACGAGATGGACAACTAGTAGCAACACCTGAAGAAACGGCAGAACAAGCAGAACAAAAGGCAGGACAAGCAGAACAAAAGGCAGAACGTTTGGCAGCAAAATTGCGAGAGTTGAATATCGATCCAGATACAATTTAGATTACTGCGATCGCTTCACTAATTCATTTAGGATAGTATTGTGCTAAAAACTCTTCAGCTTCAGCCCTATGTTTAATCACTCCATCTAAGGTAGCAGCAACTATATCATCTAATATTTGCCGATACCGGGGCCCTGGTTTGTAACCAAGTTTCTTTAAATCATTGCCATTTAATAGTGGCTGCACATTAGTCCAAACAGTTAAATATTTCCAAATTTGATGTCTAATCTCTTGCGGACTTTGTAAAGCAATTAAAATCAGCATTGGTAAATCGTATTGTCGCAGCAACTGCACTACTTGACTGGGGCGTTGCAAAGTGGGTAATAGTGTCATCACCTCACTTTGCGCTTGAGCTAAGTTGTTCAACCTAGCAATGCTATCCTCTTGCAGTTGCAGATTTTTTGCTACTTTTGCCCGATATTGTGGTGCTAGGCAGGCGATTAACGTTTCTAAACGCATTTGCCAGTGAATGAGAATTTGTTCAGCATCAAATCGCCGCAAGCAGCGTTCTAGCAAACGTAGTTGTCGCAGGAGTTCTGCGTCTAGTTTGAGGGTAGGATGGATACATTGCAATGCCCCTAAATTATCGAGTAACTGCAAAGCCGATTTCCAGTAGGGGGCTTCTAAAATGTGTTTTAATTCTGTTTTCAGCCGAGTTTGCAGGGCTGGAGTTTTGTTATTCTCTTGGGAAGTGCGATCGTAAACGCCACTGTTGATGGCATAGCGGATAAACTCTTCAGTTTGCGGTTCAATTTGAAATCCGAAGCGCACGGCAAAGCGCACGCCACGATAAATCCGGGTGGGGTCTTCGATAAAGCTATTGGCGTGTAAAACCCGAATGTGCTTGGCTTGTAAATCGATTAGGCCGCCAAAGAAATCGAGTAATTCACCAGCACGGGAATTAGTAAGGCGCAAGGCGATCGCATTGATGGTAAAATCTCGACGATACAAGTCTTGACGAATAGAACTAGCCTCAACTTCTGGATTCGCCGCCGGGTAAGGATAAAATTCTGTCCTAGCGGTGGCAATATCTACCCATAGAGAATCTAATTCTGGGTCTTTATGCCACAACAAAGCAGCAGTTTGAAAAACCCCGTGGATTTCTAAACGAGCCGCAGGGTAAAGTTGTTGGAGTGCTTTTGCTAATTCCACACCAGCACCAACATCTGCTGAATTGTGAAAGCCATCAACCACAAGGTCAATATCTTTGATCATCAAGGTGCCTGCTGCTGCTTGGGTTAATAGCAAGTCCCGCACCGCACCTCCTACTAGATAAAGATGCCAACCCCGTTTTTCTGCCTCTTGCGATGCTATGGTGAGCAATTGCCAAAGTTGCGGAGCAAGGCGATTTTGCAACTCAGTACTGAGAGGAATTTTGAATTTTGTTAGCGTAGCGTAAGCCTTCTCTACGAGAGGCTGCGCCAACGGCATGGCTTCTCTACGAGAGGCTCCGCCAACGCTTAGAGCGAGTCCGTAAGCGTCATTTTGAATTTTGAATTTTTGCTCGTCCTCTTCGTCTTCATCCCTTTCCTGATGTAATTCCCGCAAGACATCAGTACGAGTTACAAGACCAACTAACTGCTCATTGTCCAATACTGGTAAGCGCCCAATGTCGTATGTCACCATCAGCGCTTCAATTTGTGGCAGTGTTGTATCTGGTGTAATCGTTTTGAGATTCGTAGTCATATAGCCCTTGACTGGCGCATGACTAAATCCGTGGTGCAGGGCAATATCAATATCCCGCCGCGAAATAATACCTACTAGTTGACCTTGGGCATCGACTACAGATAAACCAGAGTGCCCATAGCGTAATAAAATGCGCTGGGCTTCGCCAATAGTAGTTTCAGGCAGAATCGTGCGGACAGGAGAGGACATTAAGTCCCTAGCGGTGAGGGGATGGGGAATTTGTGCTTTTACCCCGTCAAGGAGTTGTTTTAATATTGCCTCTGAATCAACTCCTCTTAAGTTTAGCGATGCGGCTTGTGAATGACCGCCGCCACCTAGAAGTTGGAATAATACGTTAAGATTCGTTTTGGGAATTTGCGATCGCCCAATTACTGTTAAGCGTGAATCACTTTCATCCAAAGCATATTCATTAGCCAACAGTAAGGCATCAATTTCGGTTAATTCCATGAGTTCCGATGCCAAACTCGATAACCCAGGCACAAAATTTTTAGTTTTTAGAGTTACCCAACCAACCGTATATCCATGTAGACAAAGATATTCTAAATTTTCCAGCGATTTAGTTAATAACTGCTGCAATTGCACAGACAAACCAGGGTCACGGTAGGTGGAAATTACCGATAAACTCGCACCTTGTTGCATTAACCAAGCCAAAGCTAGGGCATCCCGTGGTGTGGATTGGTCATAAGTCAAAGAGCCAGTGTCAACGTGGATACCCAAAGCCATCACAGTTGCTTCGGCAGCAGTTAGGGAAATTTCCTGTTGTTGCAATTGCTCAACGATTAAAGTTGTAGTTGCTCCTACTGAGGAAATATATGATTCGGTAGCCGGAATATTTGATTCTTGTCCTAAGTGATGGTCATAAATTATAATCTCTCTAATATGGGCTAAATCTAACCACTCAGCAGCTTTACCCAAGCGATCGCGCTGTTGCGTATCCACCACAGTCAGAGAACGAATTTTTTCTGGATTCACCGAACGGCGTTCAATTAGGGGATATTCATCCCGATGTAATGCTAAAAAATCCCTTACAGGCGGGTGAGAACCGCCACTCAGCACAATCTTACTTCCCGGTAATAGGCGCGTTAACCCTACCGCAGCCCCTAGTGCGTCAAAATCTGCTGTTGTGTGGCAAATAATTAAATCCATAGTATTAAGAGTCATTAGTCATTGGTCATTGGCTATTAGTACTTAGACAAAGGACAAATGGCTAAAATGTTGTAATTTTCGGTAACTCAAAAACAAGAAAAAAGTTTCAGTATCACCCTTTAGCTAAAATAGGCAAAAGCCTCACCCTTTAACCTTCAGAGTCAGCACCTTAATTGTCAAATATTCTAAAATAGATGATCAGGGCGTTGTATGATTTAAGTGATTACTCGCCACCACGGTCATTGATATACCTCGCTTACTACCCTCTGGGAAACCTACATGAAACGTTGGACAACGGGAAACGAGTAGGCATCCTTTCAAAGAATGCAAATTTACCATTGGTTGACACATCAGTGCAAAAGTCATAAGCAATTCATCCTGTGTCGTAAAATATGTGGAGTACGAAAGGAAGAAAAAATCAAATTTTTGACCGTGGGGGATCACGAGGACATAAAATCAGAGCTTCTGGCCAGAGCTTCTGGAAATGTCCTATGCAATACCAGGAGTCACGCTCGTTGCCTACACTGTACACCTTACTGTTAGTGTAAGACATATCACTATTTCGCTGTATTGGGAGAAGCAAAAATGACCATAATATTCCAATTCGCTTTGATAAGCCTAGTCCTATTGTCTTTTGTCCTGGTTGTTGGCGTCCCCGTTGCTTACGCCACCCCCCAAAATTGGGTTGAATCTAAAAAACTGCTCTGGGTTGGTTCCGTCGCCTGGATTGGTTTAGTATTTTTAGTTGGTTTGTTAAACTTTTTTGTCGTGTAGGCGACGGCTTCGCTCTGGCGCAGGCACATAATATAAGAACTAGAGGGGCAAAAAGCCAAGGTCAAAGACCAAAGGAAAAAAGGAGAGATTTTTTCCGATTTCCTTTTTTCTGACCGTGCTTTCTTGCTCCTCTACATTTAAATAAGAAATGTATATTGGCCAGAACTATAGTTGATTAAGAGGCAGTCATGGCAGTTTTCGAGGGAACTTTTACCCAAACGGAGCCTTTGCGGTTTGCAGTGGTGATTGGTCGATTTAATGACCTAGTTACCGGAAAGCTGTTAGAAGGATGTCAAGATTGCTTGAAACGCCACGGTGTAGATCCTAACCCCCAAGGTAATCAGGTAGACTATGTTTGGGTTCCGGGAAGTTTTGAGGTACCTTTAGTAGCTCGCCAACTAGCACTTTCCCATCGTTATGATGCTGTAATTTGTCTAGGTGCAGTTATTCGAGGACAAACACCCCATTTTGATTATGTATCCGCCGAAGTTTCTAAAGGCATTGCCGCCGCTAGCTTTCAAACTGGAGTGCCAGTAATTTTTGGCATTTTGACAGTAGACACTATGCAACAAGCCTTAGAACGGGCAGGCATCAAAGGTAATCATGGCTGGGATTATGCCCTGAATGCCTTAGAAATGGCAAGCCTCATGCGGCAACTGCGTTCTAACCTAGCAGAGCCATATTCTCGTAATAGCCAGTCTTTGCCAGCTTCTTTTCAAAGCACCAGCATAGGCAATTTAACTGCGGAGTCAGAAGAACTAGGCTAGGGCGTGTCATTAGTCATTTGTCCTTTGTTATTCACTAATGACAAATGACTAAAAAAAGGAGTTGACAATTAGGGATAAATCTGAGATATTGATATATGGCAATTGATTGCGGGTATAGCTCAGTGGTAGAGCGTCACCTTGCCAAGGTGAATGTCGCGCGTTCGAATCGCGTTACCCGCTTCCAAGTAAAACCTCTTGAAATTTTAAGTTCAAGAGGTTTAGTGTTTTTAGTGGTCTGGCAAGGGAATTTTGATGAGTTTATGGTAAGAAAATCAAGTTCTTTTCTTCCCATGCTTCCCCTAATCTCCTTGCTTGCCTTCACCCATCATTTTTTGGGTTGGTCGATTGAACTTTTTGGCGATTCACGCTGTACTCCTGTGAATTGTTATCAATATTGTTAGTAATGCCAACTTTTATGAATTTCATAGACAGGTAAAATATAAAGTAATTTAGATATGGTGGAACTGTCGTATTCGTAGATAGATTTTACGCATCTAGTAAAACTTGTTCAAATTATGGGGGAATTCATATGCACGGATAGTTCAGTCATGTCTGGGCGTTAAGGGATAACTACTTCCATGCTCCCATTGAAATGTCAACTAATATCTAGCTTTGTCTAGATTTTATTTAGTAGAAGGAAATTTTAAATAAGATTGTCAGATTTGGGGAAAGACTACAAACAGAAAGCCCCGTACTGATTGAAAATTAGGATACTTAGAGTTTGCTGCATCTACTGATTGCAATCATGGTGATGTTTGCATGGCTAATCCATCTTTATAAAGAGAGCAATCTTTAATAGCAGAAGCCTCGAAGGCATTTACCATAAAGATTATATTGTCGTAGTTCGTGTAAAACACGCTCAAGTTACTATAACGCTTGTGCAATCTCAAAAACCTGAAAAAATAGATTTCAATACTGAATACCCCTGTCCCTGTCGTCGCCGGGGTCAGTTAATTCCGATTACGCTGACAGAAGCATTTGGTTGCGATCGCTGTCAGCAAATCTTTGTAGTAGAAGATAATGGTCATGTCCTAGAACAACTTTCTACCACCTATCCCTACAAACGGGCTTGGCGTTGGATGGGAAATAGTTGGCATGTTGTCCATCCCCGCTTGGGAGAAAGCTATCTGCCTATAGCACTTGGCATTATTTTCGTGCTAGTGATTATATGGCTGCCATTAGCGCTGCGATTAGCAAATGGTTCCAGCATCATTGCTTGGGCAATGGTGGCGGTGCTATTAGCTATTCTGCCAGCACTCATGGTCTGGCTTACCTACAGACGTTAACTCAATGACTGTTGAAGTTTTAGATGACCACCCCGAACCGATTACTAGCGCCCAACGAGCCTATCAAGCTTCCCTAAAGCTGGGGATCACAAAGGGAGCAGACCGGAGCCGTGCAGTACTGGCGATGGCACAAGCCATTGAGCGCTCATTTGACGACATTCTAGAAGCCAATACCTTGGATTTAGAAACCAGTCGGGAAATGGCAGTGCCAGAGTTGATACTAGACTGGCTAAAGCTGACTCCCACAAGGCTAGAGATGACCGTAGATATCTTACAACGATTAGGGGAATTATCAGATCCGCTACGGCGCGTCAGAACTGCTGATTATCAACTGGAAGATTCACAAAGTTACACCCAGCTAATGCCTTTGGGAGTGATTGGATTTATTTATGAAGCGTTCCCAGATTTAGGGGCGATCGCAGCAGGTTTTTGTATCAAAACTGGCAATAGTATCATTCTCAAAGGTAGTACTGAAGCTAGCCATTCTAACGCGGTCATTGCTGAAGTAATCCAAAGTGCGATCGCCCAAGTTGGTTTACCTACAGGCTGTCTAGAACTGATCACAGCAGAACATGGTGCTTCAATTCGGGATTTAGTTACCCAAGACCAGTACCTGAATCTAGTGATTCCCTACGGACGTTCCAGCTTGGTACAGCAGGTAGTACGGCAGTCTACTTGCCCAGTTTTAAAGTCAGCAATGGGTAATTGTTATCTCTACTGGTCGCTCAATAGCAGCTTAGAAATGGTGCGCTGGATAATTCTTGATAGCCATCAGAGCGAACCAGACCAAGTTAATGCTATTGAAAAAGTACTTATTCATCGCCAAGCTTTACCATCCTCCTTGGCAGTTCTGTGGAACAGCTTAATGGAAAAAGGCTTTGAAATTAAAGGAGATGCAGAATTAGTAGAAGCCTTTCCCCAGTTGCAGCTCGTGAAGGAAAGCGAATGGGGAAACCCTTATTTAACTAAAACAGTAGCTTTTAAATTGGTGGATAGCTTAGAGGGTGCGATCGCCTGGATTAATGAACACAGTAGTGGTCATGCCGACTCTATCGTTACTGAATCCTATCAGGAAAGTCGGCAGTTTGCTTTAGGAGTTAACAGTGCCTCTACCTACATCAACACTTCCCCGCGTTTTTCCCGTAATCCCTCGCGGGGAGATTCAGTGTTTCTTGGCATGTCTAACCAAAAAGGTCATCGTCGGGGATTTATCAGCCTGGAAACCTTGACTACCGTTAAGCACATTGTTCAGGGAAATGGCAGGTTTTAAATAATTCGTAATTCGTAATACTCGCCTCCGGCGAGAAGCAAGCTACGTAATTCGTAATTTGTAATTAGAAGAGGGTTTGACAAGATTGCTGTATCGCCAGTTCTGTTTCAGTTGGGGTCTAAATCCCCCACAAAATTCTCTCAGTCCCAATACCCCAATCCAAATTTTAAACTTAACAAAATCTTAATTTCCGCTTGATCCTAGTTTGGTAGCTTCCTTGTGTTTGGTTGAGCAGCAATTAGGAGACAAGTCAAATCAAGCCACTATAGCGCTTCTGGGTTGAGTTAAATACAGACCTAACCCCCAGCCCCTTAAGAGCGAGCGTTGGGGAGTATGATTCAAAGCCTCTCTCCTTTTAGGAGAGAGGAATGGAAGTGAGATCAAAGTATATTGCACACAACTGAGAACCGCTATATTTGTGCTTTTCACAACTGACCCTCCTGAATGCCAACTGTATTTACATCTAGGTAGGGGTGAATATGGAACTTATGGATGGTAAGCACCTGCTAGCAAATCGTTGCAGACGGCGGAGTTTTTTGTTGGGTGTAGGATTCTTAACGGGATTAACAATCGCTAGCCAATGGCATCCGGTATTGGCTAACTCAAGGTTTTCTGACTATCCGTTTAGTCTTGGTGTTGCCTCTGGTGATCCTTTGCCAGATGGTGTTGTTATCTGGACACGACTGGCTCCAAATCCACTCTCTGGAGGTGGAATGCCATTGGTAAATGTGCCAGTGCGGTGGCAAGTTGCCCTTGATGAAAACATGAGACAGGTGGTGCGGCGAGGAACAGTGCTGGCAACACCAGAGTTAGCACATTCAGTCCATGTTGATGTGCGTGGGTTAGATCCTAACCGTTGGTACTGGTATCAATTTCAAACAGGTAGGGAAGTTAGCCCCATTGGGCGGACTCGCACAGCACCAGCATTTTATGGCTCTATCTCACAACTTAATTTTGCTTTTGTCTCCTGTCAAGACTGGCAAAATGGCTACTATACAGCTTATCGGCATTTGGCTGATGAAAATCTCGACCTTGTGGTTCATCTAGGTGATTATATTTACGAATACGGGCCAGAATCTGGTGGACCACGCCAGCATAATAGTCCAGAAATCATTACTCTTGATGACTACCGCGATCGCCACGCCCTGTACAAAACTGACCCGAATCTCCAAGCTGCTCATGCTGCTTTTCCCTGGATTGTCACTTGGGATGATCATGAAGTTGACAATAATTACGCCGATTTAATCCCCGAAGATAACCAAACCCAAGAGGCTTTTAGGAAGCGACGAGCCAATGCATACCAGGCTTACTACGAACATATGCCCCTACGTCAGTCTTCATTGCCCAAGGGCCCAGATATGCTGCTTTATCGACGGTTCACTTTCGGTAATTTAGCTGAGTTTAATGTACTAGACACGAGGCAATACCGCACTAACCAACCTTGTGATGACGGACTTAAACCTCGCTGTCCTGAAGCTTTTGATACAAATGCTACGATGACTGGCTCAGAACAAGAGCAGTGGCTACGAAAAGGGTTAGATCAGTCGCGATCGCGCTGGAATGTGATTGCTCAACAGACCATGCTAGCCGAGTACAATTTTAATAGTAGTCCAGGTTCGGGTGTCTTCAATTTAGATCAATGGGACGGCTACGTGGTTGAACGTAATCGGCTCTTAAGTTTTTTAAACCAGCGCCAACCTTCTAATCCAGTGGTGATTACCGGAGATATCCACTCTAGTTGGGTACATGATCTAAAGCTTGATTTTAATAATCCAAACTCAGCGACGGTAGGCACAGAGTTTGTAGGAACCTCAATTACGTCTGACTTTCCCGCCCAATTCATCGCTCCAGTTCAAGCTTCCCTACCCAACAATCCCCATACTAAGTTTTTTGATGGAGCCTTTCGGGGATACGTCCGGTGCAACCTTACCCCACAACGCTGGCAAAGTGACTACCGTGTTGTATCAAGCATTATTGACTTGAATGCTTCTGTCAAAACCCTAGCTTCCTTTGTAGTCCAAAACGGACAACCAGGAGCGCATCTAAGTTAAGGGAAGTTCGATAAACCCTCCCTGAGTCCAACTAAAGTTCAAGTCTTTCCCTCCCCGACTCGGAGAGGGACGGTTTTACTACGTAAAACCAGGGAGAGGTCTTTATAGTACCTCAACAAATAAATTTCCTTAATCCAAGCATATCGGCTTACAGTAAATAAATCTTTTTGAAGATTATTTTGGCATTTCTTTGCAATACTTAACTAACTTCTAATTAAAAAAAGTGAATATAGATAAAAAATGATAACTAACATCATAATTGATTAAGTTATCCAAGCTAAATTGAGACTATGCTTAATAATTGAAGTCTAGTTGATCATTTTTAAGTAAATAGGTGCAAATGAACTTAAACATTTGTTGAGCTTTTTGTACTTTGTCATTTGTTTGAGTGTTAAATACTAAAAAAGAAAGTTTATTTGTGCCAAGTTACTAACTAGGTTGTTGACCAAGGCAGTAAAAATCTGACCTTAGCCAAGTAATAACAGCGACAACTAAAGTAAATTTAACAACAATCACGTAAAATGATAGAAAAAATTTTGCTGGCTGTATCGGGATTGGGACACGCAGAAGAAATGCTCAAAACCCTGAAAGAAATTCCTTCAATTCAATCTGCAAAAGTAACGATTTTGCATGTTGTTCAGGCACAAAACACTGCTGCTACCATGACAGCTAAATGGGAAAATGGCGGTAAAATTTTAGCTAATGCCATTCAAACTTTGAACTTAGATCCTAGCCAGGTTTCTTCAATTTTGCGCGAAGGCGATCCGAAAGATGTTGTTTGCCAAGTAGCTGATGAAATCGACGCTGACTTGATTATTATGGGTTCACGCGGACTTAAGCGGCTGCAATCCATTTTATCGAACTCAATTAGTCAGTATGTTTTCCAGCTATCTTCTCGCCCCATGTTGCTGGTAAAAGATGATATTTATGTCAAAAGAATTAAGCGCATTATGGTAGCAATAGACAGCTCTGATTCAGCAAAAAACTGCTTGAAATTGGCACTGTTTTTACTGCGAGATATTCAGGGCGGCGAGTTAATTTTGGCAAATGTTGCCACAGATTTAGGCGGAAAAAAATCGGAAATCACTGAAGTTAGTTCAAATAAAAATCCAGTTTTAGCAGCCGCAGTTGCAGAAGCTCAAAAACAGGGCATCCAATCTCGTTCTTATATCAGCAGTGGCAAACCTGGTGAAGAAATTTGTCGGTTGGCAGAGGAGTTGAATATAGACTTATTATTGCTCGGTTCTCCAGATCGTCGTCCATCCATCGCTAAGAGTTTTGTTGATATAGACCGGCTTATCGGATCTTCCTTGTCTGACTATGTTCGAGTCAATGCCACTTGTCCGGTATTGTTGGCGCGGACGATCGCTTAAAGTCAAAATAGAGTTAGTGGTTGATAAATAAAAACCCCTGCACCAGTAGTGTAGGGGTTCTTTATTTGATACACAAACTCTTAACTATCTTTTCCACCTTCGCGGCTAGCAGTTTGGATGTACAGAATTAGTAAAAACACAGAGGGAACTAGTACGAACAAAATGCTCGCTACGAACCCCAGGTCATTAACTTGCATGGCAAGAAAACCTCTCTTAAATTTCCAGTCAACAACATTAGGATAGCATCATCGACGACAGAGTTATACCAATTCAAAATTCAAAATCAGGAAACTTAATTTTGGTAAGTATTTTGACTTATGACTGGATACAAATTGAAGCAGTGGCAGATTTGAGAACTTAAGGCTTCGTAACCACACTGACTGAGCCATTCACTAAAGTTTGACAGGCAAGGCGGTAATTTTCCGGCTTTTTTTTGAATTTGCGGTTTTCTACGTCTGTGCGGGGGGAAAGATTTTCTAGTCCTTCGACTATCTCGACAACGCAAGTACCACATTGACCATTCCCAGCGCAATTGGTCATCTTGCCAATGAACTTATATATATCAATGTCATTTTGCATCGCTTTGAGCCGGAGATTGGCACCATCTGCCGCCACTACTTCTTTATTCTCTTTAACGAATTTGATATTACCCATAACTGATTTCTCTTTGACTCTAAGCTTGGCTTTTAAGGCTTCATATTGACATGGCTTGATTCACATCTTATTTATTATATTAAATCATTACAATATATTAATAAATATTAACTTTATCAAATATAGCCCCACAAAAAAATAGAACAGGTATAGTACCTGTTCTATAAATTGAAAAATAGATTAACTTACCTAAATCCCACGGCTGCTTGCCAAACGAAAGCAAGCAACAAGAAGAATACGGGGATGACTGGGAGAACGTCCACCAAAGGATCAAAGATTTGGTATGCTTCAGGCAGTTTTGCTAATAAAAGTGCTGCTTCCATGTTTGTTTAAATCCAACTATCCAACACAGCGTTCATAATTGAGAAATATCTTAACATAGTTTAGGTGTTGGTCATTGGTCAATAGTTATTTGTCATTTGTAATTTCCTCTTCATCTGATGCTGATTCAGATGAGTTTAGCCAGTGACCAAATTCTGTAACAAAGCGATCGCTTAATATTGCTTCTCTAATATGCTGTGTAAAGCGAATTAGTTCGGTAATGTTGTGAATGCTTAACAATGTATAAGCTAAAATTTCCTGCGATCGCACTAAATGAGATATGTAAGCCCGGCTAAAATTTTGGCAAGTGTAGCAAGGACAAGTTTCATCTAATGGCGTAAAATCTTCACGAAACTTAGCATTTTTTAAATTCCAGCGTCCGCCCTGGACTATTGCCGTTCCATGTCTTGCCCAACGAGTGGGAATTACGCAATCAAATAAATCTACACCAGATGCGATCGCGATCGCCATTTCCCGATAAGTACCGACACCCATCAAATAACGTGGCTTTTCAGGCGGTAGAAGCGGTGCTGTCACTTTCACAATATCAGCCATCAATTCTGGTGGTTCTCCCACACTCACGCCACCAATGGCATATCCAGGCAAATCCAACTTAGCCAAAGCTTCCGCAGCACGACAACGCAAATCCAAATATACGCCCCCTTGCACAATCCCAAACAACGCCTGCTCACTGCGTTGATGAGCCGTTATACAGCGTTCTAACCAGCGATAAGTGCGCTCAGTTGCAGTTTCAACCTCTTGGCGAGTGGCTGGGTAGGGTGGACACTCATCAAAGGCCATGATCACATCGGCCCCTAAAGTATTTTGAATCTGAATGGATAGCTCTGGTGTCAAGTTAATAATTTGTCCATCATGGGGTGAGCGGAAAGTAACGCCTTCTTCAGTAATTTTCCGCATTTCGCTTAAGCTGAACACCTGAAACCCACCCGAATCTGTGAGCATTGGCCCATTCCAACCCATAAATTTGTGCAACCCACCACCCCCAGCCACGATCGCTTCTCCTGGTTGTAGGTGAAGATGATAAGTATTGGATAAGATCATTTGCGCCCCAGTATCTCGTAGCTGGGCTGGGGTGATAGTTTTGACATTAGCCAGCGTTCCCACTGGCATAAATCTGGGGGTTTCTACAATACCGTGAGGAGTAAAAAACACTCCGGCTCTAGCTTTTGTCTGACTACAGCAAGCAAGACATTCAAAGGAAAAATTCGCACTCATACCATTTTATATTTTTGAAGATGCGCCTATACGACTTACGCAAAACTATACGATGTAGAGGCAATCTATATAATTGCCCCTACATCAATAAATCGCAGCTTCACATAAATTTGGTATAAGAGTCGCTATTTTAAAAAGAATCAGAACAGTCATCGTCAATTTCTGCATCCCATCTGGCTGAGAGGACTTGCTCCATCATCGCTTCTATAGCGCTGACATTGAAGGTTCGCTCTCGTCGCTCTTGTAGAGGGGTTGAGCGGGGAATCAACCGCAGACACACTCCTTCTTGCATCAAATCAAAATAGGTTTCTTGTTGCGACGACTGTTTGAGTTCTAAGTAATCAAAACTACAAACATTTAGATATAGCGCATGGTTAGCCACCAAGGTAGACCTTTGTGGATTGGCAAAAACTTCCATCACATCCCCTTCACCCTCGCTCAGTACCTTATCTTCTTGGGTGTAGATGTAGTGGACTCGGCCTAAATCTGCCAGCAATCGCCGGATGTCGAGCTTATTCACAATGATGCCCGTGTTAATAATGCACGGAGCTGGTATCCTGGTGTCGGGTAGATGGTGACTCATAGGAAAATAGCGATTGAGCTAAGGAGAGCGACAACATAGCTAAACTGTCATAATTGAATAGCTTGTTTACTTCCTACATTTAAAAAAATATCAATTTTGTGGGGCAATCGTCTAATAATTTGGAGTAAGTTTTTAGTTAACGAATACAAAACACAAATTTTGATCTCTGATGGAATTTTAATTTCCTGAATCATTCGTTTTATGTATAAAAACTATTTCAATTATTTACGTGCCACTTAGGCTAGCATAACAAAACTTCCAAAGAGGATCTCTAATAGAAGTAAATCTTATCTAAAATTTTAAAGTCTGCTTATGTCGATTGTACCGAAACCAAGACTATTATCTAGCAATTAACCAAATATTAATGTACCTAAGATGACGAAACAGCAACAGTGGTGGAAAAAGCTGCTGTTAAAGCTGGGAGCTAGTATTATATTTTACACTAGTATTCCACTACCATATTTGCATGGCTTAGACTTTCGGGGAGTAGCACGTCTTGCTTTGGTTGTAGGGTTGATAATTGGGGGAATTTTAGGGTTACTGGATACGGGGATGAATTATCTGGGTATGCCAGTCCTAACTCGCAGTGCTTTGATAGTCAGTGTTTGGATTGCCATAACTGGAGGGCTGCACTTAGATGGGGCAATGGATACTGCTGATGGTTTAGCAGTGGGCGACCCTGATCGGCGGCTGGAGGTGATGGCAGATAGTGCCACAGGTGCATTTGGGGCAATGGCAGCGATCGCCTTAGTGTTACTAAAAATAACTGCCTTGACGGATATGCCAGAAAATCGTTGGTTGCTGCTGATGGCTGCTTGTGGCTGGGGACGTTGGGGACAACAGGTAGCGATCGCGCGATATCCTTACCTGAAACCAACCGGTAAAGGTGCATTTCACAAACAAGCCATTCGTTTTTACAAAGATTTGTTACTAGGATTGTTGTTGCTGTTTGGTTTGAGTGGTTTACTTGTGCTGATAGATAAACAGCAACTATTTCTCGCACTAGCAATGATAATTGCTGGAAGTGCGATCGCCACTTTAACTGGTGCGTGGTTCAACCACAAATTAGGCGGACACACAGGAGATACCTACGGCGCAGTCGTCGAGTGGACTGAAGCCTTATTTCTGTGTGTACTGACCGTCTTTTAAGATGAGGGAGCAAAGCAGAATAATTAATTGCCCAATGACAAATGACTAATGACAAACGACAAATGACTACTTCATTTAATCGGTTGCAGCTTTGTCATCTTGAGTTTAAAAGCCCCAACCCCAGTTTCCCCAAAAGACCGGACACGAATCACATAATTTCCTGTCTCTACGATGCGAGTAAATAGTAGGGAATTGCTACTACCATCAGGGCCATCATCATTTTCTGCCAAAGTCGAGCCATCAGGTGCTAACAGAGTGATGATGCTGTCAAAGTTTTCAGATGATAGGTCAACTGCTAAATTATCGCCTTTTTCTAACTTCACTGTGTAATCACGGGCAAACCCACCTTGACCTGTGGGAATATCTTTGTCTGAGAGGCGATCAGAAAATTCAGTAGTGTTAGATAAAGGAATTGGACTATACAATTTATTTTGAGCAAAAGCTGCACTTGTACTTATGCCTATTGCCAGCAATGTGGCAGGAATGATGATGAGTTGTTTTAAACCTGCCGCAAAAACTTTATTCATACATTTCAAGCAATTATTCCACAAAAATAGGGTAATTAGGTCGATTGATGGACTGATCTGTTAAAGCTTGCCCATTAATTCTTAATTTATCCATCTTTGACAGCAGTAGCTACTGCTACTAATCCTAAGACCACAATTCCATCCTGACGAAGTGTTTGCACAGCAGACCTAGCAGTAGCACCAGTAGTATAAATATCGTCCACTAACAGCACTGGGACATTTGGGGGACGATGGCGAAATTCTTGGCCAACAGCAAAAGCTTGAGCCAAGTTTTTTTCTCGTTTAGATATTGATAAACCAAATTGCGCTTCAGTTTCTCGCACTCTTGCTAAACCGTTTAGTTTCAATTTTAATCCAGTTATTTCGCAGAAGCTTTGTGCTATTAGTGCGGCTTGATTGTATTTACGCTGCTTTTGCTTGCTAGGGTGCATTGGGATGGGAACCACCACAGGTTGCCTATGTTGCTTTGGAGAATTTAACAACCATGCTTCTCCTAGCCATTGACCCAAGGGACGAGCTATTTGGGGTTGATTTTCGTATTTCATCGCCGCGATCGCTCGTTTCACCGGGCCACCATACTCCCCCCAGCCAAATACTGGTATTGGCTCTTGCCACAGAGAAATTGGGTCTTTACGTTGACATTTTTGCAGTTGTCTGGTGCAGTTTTGACAAAATGCTTGCGAGGTTGCACGTTGGCACAGAGGGCAATGGGATTGGAGAAAAAGATCGAGTAAGCCTGTAAGATTTTTAATCCAAGTGTGCATTTAGGGTTGTCCTTTGTCATTAGTCATTAGTCTTTAAGCAATGACTTAAAATACACGCGATCGCACCTTGTTGTTTCTACTCCTGTTGCTGGAGCGTAGCCGTTGCTTTCATACAGCTTGACTGCTTCCACCAAAACGCTGGCGGTTTCAATCCAAATTTGCTTAAAACCACGCTCTGCGATCGCTGCTTCTAGTTGTTGTAACAAATATTTCCCTAATCCTAAACCTCTAATGCTGGGTAAAAGATACATTTTGCGGATTTCTACGGCTTTTTGACCTCGGTGTATGGGGTAGTATGCCCCAGTACCCACTAACTGACTTTGGTGTTCAATTACCCAAAACTCTCCCCCAGTAGCTAAGTAATATTCCTCTACTTGCAGCACATCTCGGTCAGCGCCCTTTGGTTCCCAACCCAGACCGTATTCTGATAATACATAACTGATGACTTGGGCGGCTCTGGTGCGATCGCTTTGCACCCAATCACGAATTACAAAATCTTGATAATAGTTTTTCATTACCATTTGCTGGTCAAGTTTACACAGAAAATTTTTCTGGTTCTATATCCCAATTTACTCAGCAAATAGCAATTCTTGCAGAGTTGACTTCAGGCGGTACTCTCAAGGTGTCAATCAAAAGACAAGGGGAGGAGAATTGTCTTCTCCTCCCCTTGTCTGCTTGCCTAAGATAATTCACGATATAGTAGCGATCGTGCGGCAGGCTATGACGCTCGTTCGCGTAGCGTGCCGTAGGCAAGACTCGCTAACGCTTCTCTACGAGACGCTACGCGAACGCTATCGGCGTCACTGGCATTGATATTACAACTTGATATTAGCCTCTATTACTTGTCCAAGGGCCCCAAATTGCGAAAGTAATACCAGGAGTTTGGATGTTGACAAACAAAGTCTTACCATCAGGTGAGAAGCAAGCACCAGCAAACTCACTCTCATTGATAGCATTACGGGCGAATTGATAGAGTTCACCCTTTGGAGTAACACCTACTAAGAATTGCTGATCATCTCCATCTTCACAAAGGATGAGATCGCCATAGGGTGAGACAACTATGTTATCAGGATTTTCGAGTTCGGCAGCAGATGTAGACTCTACAAATAGTTCAATTGTTTCTTTAGCGGGAATATAGCGCCAGATTTGACCAAGCTCTAAAGTACCGCCACTTGTACAGCAAAAATAAATTTCACCGTTACCATACCAGATACCTTCCCCACGAGCAAACTGAGCTGCTCCTTTTGCGAAACCTTCTTCTCGTACAGTATCTTCAGGCGGATTGGGATCAGTAATGGTCACCCATTCTACTTTCATGGGCTTCCGTTTGGGGAAACCAGCAAAGGTTTGTGCTTGAAAAATATCTTTGAATTTTAAAGCTTGAAGAGTGCCTCCTTTTTCTAACTTGCCACGTTCTTTTGGAATGAAACGGTAAAAGAGACTATCTCCCCGGTCTTCTGTCTCATAAACAATTCCAGTTTTGGGGTCTACGGCAACAGCTTCATGGTTAAATCTTCCCATAGCTATTAGAGGCTCAGGCTTCACAGGAGTAGTGGTACTGGCTGGAACTTCAAAATTATAACCGTGGGAAGTTGAGACATTATTGGCGGGATCTTTTGGATCATTTGTAGCCACAGTGGAGGTGTTTTCTTCACAGGTAATCCATGAACCCCAAGGAGTTGGTCCGCCTGCACAGTTACGATAGGTTCCACTTATGGAAGTAAAATGTTTGATTAACTGACAATTAGACCCAACAACTAAGTTTGTTGTACCACCTTTACAAAGTGGATCGTAGGGTCTTGGCCCGATAACTTGTGTATCTGAATCAGGGCTAAGTTCATGATTGCGAACCAGAATAACTGTGTTTCTGGGGCCGGGAAAAGCCGCCATGCCATCATGACCGCCAGGCACTAAATTGCCATCGCTCATGAGTTCGCCTGTTAGAGAGAAAGTTCGATACTGAAATCCAGCTGGTAAATCTAACAAACCATTGGGATCTGGTAAAAGTGGCCCATATCCTTTACCAAATTTTCGACCAAAGCCTTGTCTGGCTAGAAGACCTTCCATAGGAGACACCATCAAGGTGCCGACAGCAGTTGTACCTGCTACTGCAAAGAATTTACGTCTTGAGAATGTCATGAGGATGGTTTGGTTACTTAAAAAAGAATGCTGAAGCAAAAATATTTGATCTTGATTAAATTTGGGTAATGCTTTATTTAATTTAGAGTTAGTAAATTAAAGGTAAATTTATATGAAATCTGCCTGATTTTTGGCAAATTGATGCATATATTCAAACTAAACCAGCTATCTAGAGTCTAGGGCTATATATAAACAGGTAAATATAAAGAATAAACTTTATAAATTTTTGAGTTAGAATATTTTATTCTGCACAAAAAATAATTTAATTAATAATAATAAATATTGCGAACAAAATCTTATTTGTTTAAGATAATTTAAAGAATTATTTAAAAAAAGTAGTGTCAATAATATTAGCATAAATTATAGGTTTTTGGCTTATTTTACAAAAAACAATCAGCAGATGTGAGCAGATTTTTGACTGTAAGTGATACAATTTTTCTAACCTAATTACAGTGATAAATACTGTGTTTAATCTCACTATTTAGGTAGATGAATTCACTTTATATAGTTCATCTTTTAAAGAATAATCAGTATTGGCTTTCATACAGATGAAAAGTTTGCAGACGAACACAGCATCAGAATCTATTACTTTTATCAAGAAAATGAAAAGCATTCGTAACCAAATCAAAGCTACTGTAGCTGTTGCTGCTTTCAGTTCTATAGCTACTTTAATGAGCGTTTCCAGTGCTGATGCTGCTTCTTATCAGCTTGATTGGCTAGGAGATCAAGGTTATTCAGCTAAGGGGCAGTTCAGCTATGATGATAGTTTTCTCGGAAGCATCGTCACAAAGGATCAACTGACTGATTTTGCAATTTCTTTCTTCAATCCAAAGGGAAGTTTATTGCAAAACTTTAACTACGAATTTCCACAATCTGACAGTACTTTCAATTTCAATTTTGATACAGTAACAGAGACTGTTTTACAAACTGGCAATTTTGACACATCTAATGGTTTTGATTTGGGAATTGACTTTGCAACAGATGTGACAGGGTTAGATTTTTATACCTATCTAAATGCCGAGCAAGGATTGCCAACGGCTAAGATATTCTTGAAGGATGATATCTCACCAGAGGTGTGCGACACATACCCAAATTGTAGATTGGATCTTGGTGGTGAGTTGACAGCAACTGCTATTCCTGAACCTGGCGCAATTTTTGGTCTGTTGGTACTTGGTTTGATGAATAAAGTTCTTAAGAAAAAGCCAGCATCTATCTATATAGACAGTGAACTTAAATAGTCTAAGCTAGGCTGGCTAGAACAGTAATTAAATATTATTCTAGCTTTAATGACCAAGACATTTGTCAGGCTAGAAATACATAAAATTTTTAGGGGACATATTGCAAATATGTCCCCTATTTGTAGTCTACCGAGCTTGGTATTAGAGCTGAGTTTGTAATTCAGATATTGGATAGTTGTATTGGCAGCAAATTTTTAACTAACAATTCCAAGATTATTATAGATTTCGATAAGATTGCCATCAGGATCGCGAAAATGAGCCGTGCGAATTCCCCAGTCTGGGCGATCTTGTGGTGGAGTCACAACGATCGCATTCTGATTTTTTACTTGCTCATGGACCTCATCCACGTTATCGACTGCGAAAATCAAGACAATTTTATCTCGATTGACAATATACGAAGGCTGTTCAATTCTTGGGACTACTTCTGCCATTAATTCTTTTTTGAACAAACCCAGCTTGAGATATCCGGTATTAAACTCAGCATATCCGCTATCTTCATCGCCCCAATCGACATCAAATTTCAGCAGATCCCGGTAGAACAGAAAAGAATCTTTGTAGTTGGATACAAGCAGTCTCAGGTGTGTTAACTGAAGCTTCATATCTGTTGGGTTAGTCTACTAACTGTGAATTCTAGGTTCTGGGTGTAAAGTCGCCAGTAACTCACTTTCGACAATTGCCAATTCATCAAGCCGTTGCATGACAATTTCTTTGTCGAAGTAAGTAGCAGCTAATACCCAATATATACCGTAGTGACGCGCTTCGGATGCCATTAGCCCACGATAAAATTTTGCTAATTCTGGCTCTGGACAGTGAGCAGCTAATAGTCCCAGGCGTTCGTGAGAGCGAGCTTCTATTAAACCAGTGACTAGTAAGGAATCTAGGAATCGCTCAGGTTCTTTGGGGCGGACTTGAGCTTTCAAACCTGCGCCGTAGGGTGGTGGTGGTAGGGGAGCTAGGGGAATATTCCGGCGTTCTAACCATTGATTAACTAGCTCAAAGTGTTCTAGTTCTTCGCGGGCGATCGCAGTTAGTTCCCGAACCATTTTAGTATTAGAAGGGTAGCGAAACATCATGTTCAAGGCTACGCCTGCTGCTTTACGTTCACAGTGTGAGTGGTCGAGTAAGATGATGTCTAAATTAGCGATCGCTTGTTCAACCCAAGCATAGCTAGTGGGTTGTTTCAGGGCGTTAATAGTCGGTAAATGAGTAAGCACAGAGTCAATCAATTTTGGATTTTAGATTTTTCCATAGTTTAAACTAGTAGTCCACCAAAGAAACTTTGCGGGGTTTATCGTCAGAAAATCAAATTCCTTTCTCCTCCTGCCGCCGTTGTAAAATCAAATCCCCGGCTTTGTCTGAGATAAACTAGTAGATTTTCAAATTCGGGGTCTTTTTCTACGGAAGTCATAGGTAAGGGCAGGGGACATTTCGACTGTGATAAGGAAAGAGTGCCGTCACTTTTAACCAACAAATGATGATTAGGTGGAGCAATATAAGCCATCCCTGGGGTAAGGCAATCTCCCTCCTTTGCCATTTTGACAGTAAAAGCCGTGTGCCCTGTAAGAATTTCTGCCATGAGAGACGGATATTTTGGAGCGAGGTGTTGCACAATGGCGATCGCGGCTGTAATGGAGGTAGAGTCGATATGTAGATATGTACTTTAATTAAAGCAGGTAGACCGCCTGCTGAGGCTGCGATCGCGACAATATCAAAGGCAGCATTAGTAAAGTGAGGTAGATGAACGTTGGCATTGTTTGCCATTTTAATAATATTTTGCAGCTTTAAATATCTACGTAATCTCTTTAGTTACAAATAAGATTAATTCAAGTTACAATTTTTCATTTTTATTTCAATAAGTTATACAGTATATTTGAACTACTCCAACATTCTTTTGCCTTTATTTATTAGCTTATATAGGCTAATCTGCCTGCTCTAGAATGCGTTTCGCCTGCATCGGAAAGTTTTGTGGCTATTTTTAAATCCCCCTTATAAAACTGAATGACGAATTATTTCCTTCGCTTTGGTATAGGACGCATTGCTTCACGACCCAGCATAAACATCCCCGTAACACCCAAACTAACAAACCAAACATATTGATACCAGTATTGCCGAATCTGCTCACCCGTACTGAGTTCTGGACGCAACGTGTTTAAGTACAGTAGCAGCACTAATATCATCAGCGCCCCAAAACCAACAAAGGTTAAGCCAACACAAATTCGTGCAGGTTGCAGTTCAAAATCATTAATAGTGTCTAGGTCAATTTCTGCTAATTCCTTAAAAGAATCATCTGCCAAAACTGAGGTTGCTTGGAATCTATTGCTCAGTTTTGGTGGTAAAATCGACGACAGTACCGCTACGGTTGGGCGGCGTAGTAAAGCCTCTGTATCTCGCAGCAATTCTAATGGCTTACGGGTAGTAGTTGGTTGAGCAAACTTTATGTTGTCTGTGGGAGTTGGGGCATTGGCTTTGCTTTCAAAATCCATAGTACGCTTTGGAAGAACCAGGATATACATAGCCTAGCGAATCAAGAGACAAATGCAGCAAAATAAGGGACTTCCAACTAAAAAAAATATCCTATCGCATTTAGGGACCAGACGCTCGGTGACGCCCTGTTTCCTTCAATTTTTGGAGTTCCCTAAATTACAAATTACTCGTCCATTTCTTTTAATGTAGCTAATGCCGACGGAGATAAGCGGCTGAGATAGCGGAATATCCAGTATTTGAAGATAGTGTTTAAAATTACAGGGAATGTCGCAATAAATAAAAATATTGCATTTCTAGTAGCTGGCAAACCCAAATGTCCTGCCAAACCTTCAAGAATAACCTCCCACCCATGTGGTGAGTGGAAGCCTACGAATATATCTGTCAAGAGAATGATTAAAAAAGCTTTGGCACTATCACTAAGGCCAAAGACAATAGTATCCATAAAAGACTTCACAATTACAATTTCTCTTTTGCTTAGAACGATGATTAGGCTAAAAGAAATTAGTGAAATTAAATCTGCAATAATATTGCTAATATCGTTAATGGTTTGAATATGAGATTCTTTAGCTATTTCAATTGCTTTGTTTCTTATTTTCTCTTGAGTTACATTTGAAGAAAGTGGAGGCGCTTGATTAAGTAAATATTCAAATCTCAGTTCCGATTGAAAATTATATAATTCATGAAGAGCTTCTTTTTCTACATCAGAATTGATAAAAATTTGAGTTGTATTCTCTTTTATATTTTTTTCTAATATAGGGATGATTAAGAACTCTTTAGATAAATGCTGAGTTAAAATGGGTATAATGATTAGAGATATTAGAAATCTCAAAGCAATCCTTGTTTTATTTCGAGAAATTCGGTAATTTCTTATAAATTCTTCTTCTGCCTGCGGGGAAAATTCTGCTTTAATTCTATTAAGTCTTTTGCCAATAGACCTAGATTGAGGTGTAGCTGGGATATCATTAACCTTAGATGAATCTGGCTGTTTGTTAATTTCGCTCTGGTTAATTTGTAATAATTGAGAATTTGAGACTAACGCGCTGTTATGGATTAGTTCATCTTTAATAAGGTACTTCTCTAAAACTTCATCAATCACCTTCAATTTTTCTAATAAATCAGAATTAGATAAATTGAAAATTTTACGACTAAGCCGAAACTCTATCAGTCTTACTTTAATAATAGTTAAATTCTTATCTAGGTATACTTGCCAATAAGACATCACGTTTTCAGTATAATCTACTGATTTTGAAGAAATTTTCTTGCCGCTAAAATGTTCTCTCTCAATGTTTTTAATTCTCTGAGCTGCTTGTTGAGCTTCTAAGAGTGCCCTTTCTGGTGTATCTAAAAACCAAACGTTCAGCGATCGCAAATATTTTTTGATATTTTTGCGAAGTAAATTTGCAGTTTTAGCAAATGGATTTTTCATTGTATATGACTCTCTATAATAATGTATAATTTAGATATATAAGCATTTAAAATGGGTAATATCTAGTTTAAAAATTAAGTAAATAGCAACCCACAAGTGGCAGCGTCTCTCTTGCAAAACTCAGATTAAATAGCGTTCGCGCAGCGTCTCGCATTGATAATTTTATCACTATAAAATTCATCGTTACTCATATAATGTTTGAAAAGCCCTCTTGTCAGTATCAAAGGTTCTATATCTCTCTAAATACCTTGTTGAAGAAAAATTGAGAAGCCAGAATTCAGGAGTCAGAATCAATGAGTGGGGGATTCAAACCCCAATACAGTTCAGTTAAGCTTAAAACTATTTGCCAAAATCAATTTTTTAACATAGATGCAAAGCCGCTTGCCGCAGGCTTCCGCCAACGCGCAGCGTCTCGTTAGAGAAGAACGCCAAGGACGCAAAGAGAAGAAAGAAATGCTTAACCCAAGTGTATTGATTCAAACCCGCCACTCATTGAAGACCATACTTCAATAAGCTCAGTGACCGCTAAATTTACGATTTAGCGTGGTCTTAAACCCATTTATTCATTCCCCTTTTTCGATCAGAATACCTAACTGAATCTGCTTTGATAAATTATAAAAAAGCGCCGAGAAAACCCACTATTTTTAAAGATCGGATGAGAGAAGCCCCAACGCCGTTGAGTCTTGACGGTTAACAGTCAACACTCAACAGTCAACAGTCTTTCATGTTATCCCATCCCCTTTTAGGGGTGGGATGAGCTTAAATTATTTGTATATTTGTAAGAGTGCAAGACCTTGCGCTTTTACAATTAGATGTTTTTTTAACTGAAAATCCCTTATGAGTTTAAGTCTGTGCATGATTGTGAAAAATGAAGCCACAACACTGCCTAAATGCTTAGACAGTGTCAGAAAAGTGGTGGATGAAATGGTAGTCTTGGATACAGGCTCAATCGATCGCACTCCCCATATTGCCCAACAACTCGGTGCAAAAGTCTATCATTTCAAATGGTGTAATGATTTTAGCGCTGCTCGCAATGCAGCTCTAAAATATATCACTAGTGATTGGATTCTGGTATTAGATGCTGATGAGGCTCTGACTCCAGCAATTGTACCGCAGTTGCGAGAGGCGATCGCAAGAGACGAATACCTGCTCATCAACCTTGTCCGCCACGAAGTTGGTGCAGAACAATCTCCCTATTCTCTGGTTTCTAGACTGTTTCGCAATCATCCAGATATCCATTTTGACCGTCCTTACCATGCCTTAGTCGATGATAGCGTGTCAGCAATTATAACCAAAGAACCTCATTGGCAAGTAGGCTATTTACCAGGAGTGGCAATTTTACACGTAGGATATCAAAAAAGTGCGATCGCTCAAAATAACAAATATGCCAAAGCAACTACGGCGATGGAAGGGTTTCTTGCTACTCATCCTGATGACCCCTATGTTTGTAGTAAATTAGGGGCATTGTATGTGGAAACCGGGAAGATTACCCAAGGTATGGAGTTGCTTAGACGAGGAATTATTAGTGCTGAAGAAAACTACGATATTTTATATGAACTCCACTATCATTTAGGCATTGCTTATAGTCGCTTGCAAAAACTTCCACAGGCTATTTCTCATTATCAAGCTGCCATCAAATTGCCAATTTACCCCATACTCAAACTAGGCGCATACAACAACTTAGGTAACTTACTCAAAGCAGCAGGAGATTTTAACGGTGCGAAAACTGCTTACGCCACAACTTTAAAAATTGACCCTAATTTTGTTTTTGGACATTATAATTTGGCGATGATATTTAAAGCTTTGGGTTTATTTACAGATGCGATCGCGTATTATCAAAATGCAATCGCGTTAAATCCCAACTATGCCGAAGCGTATCAAAATTTAGGGGTAGTTTTGCTCAAAGTTGGCAATCATCAAGATAGTTTAACAGCTTTTAGAAGAGCGATCGCCCTTCATGAAAGGTATAATCCCGAAGAGGCGAAGAGACTACGCCAAGGGTTGCGGGAGATGGAGTTGATGTAAATGTCAGGGGCATTGGGGATTGAAAACAAAGTTTTAAGCGATCGCTGATTAAGAGCAAGATTAAAAGACCGATAATATTTTGGAACAAATTGCCCTAAAATTTATGTAAATATGAGCCACTAAATCTGAGATTAACTTTAAATTTATTTAACTTTTTAGAATGCCAGACGCGGAAAATTTCCAAAACCAACTGGCTAATGAGAAGCTGCTGCACTCACAAGCTAGTAAAAAAGCAAATTATTTGCTGGTAGCTTGTAAAGAAGAGGGAATGGTGCTTCAGTTGGCTGATGGCATTATCCAGGCTTGCAATGCGGCTTGCGATCGCATTTTGGGACTGACCGCAGAGCAGCTTGTAGGGCAAAATTGGCTCAATCCCAAGTGGCAATTTATTCATGAAGATGGCTCTTTTTTGCCCAGCGAGACTCACCCAGCGATCACTGCCTGTAAAACAGGTAAACCTTGCTTGAATGTTGTGTGTGGCTTCCATAAACCAAATGGTCAGCTAGTTTGGTTATTGTTGTCTTCACAACCTCTATTCCAAGCTGGAGTCAGCACTCCCTACGCGATCATTACAACTTTTTCGGATATTACTGAATCTAAGCACGCACAGCTTGAGGAAAACTCTAGCTGTGATCAAGATACTCAACGAGTTGAAAAAGAGGCAAGGGAGCAGGTGGTCACTGAGCGTGGCCAAAGTGGAGCAAAGAGAAAAGGGGAGAATTCTATCCCCCTGCCCCCTGCCCCCTGCCTCTTTGTTGATACAGATGAATTTAAGCCGCAGTGGGATGGTCAACGTCTGTTTCAACAAATTGCTGGCACTCTTCCGGGGATACTCTACATTTATGACCTAATTGAGCAGCGAAATTCTTACGTTAATTACGAAATTGCTCACGGTTGGGGCTACACACCAGCAGAAATCCAGGCAATGGGAAAGGAGTTATTTACCCAACTTCTACATCCTGAAGATTTGGCTAGACTCCCTAGCTATTTTGAAAAATTTAATTCTGCTGCTCAGGGCGAAGTCCTCACCTTTGAGTACCGAATTCGACACGCTAATGGAGAGTGGCGCTGGTTTTGTAGCCATGACACTGTATACAGCAGAACTGCTGAAGGATTGCCACAATATCTTTTGGGGATCGCTTTTGATATTACAGAGCGACGACACATAGAAATTTCTTTGCGGCAAAGTAACGGAAGGTTTGAGCTAGCAGCAGCGGCGGTTAATTGTCTAATTTACGACTGGGAGATTCACAGAGGTAGTGTGGAAAGAACCCAGGGTCTAACCCAGATTTTTGGCTATACACAACAAGAAACTGAACCGACCTTCGACTGGTGGCAACAACTCATCCACCCTGATGACCAACAAAGAGTTAATGACCAGTTCATCGCTAGTATGGGCAGTAGTAACCGTTATAACATCGAGTACCGAGTCCGTCACAAAGATGGCCGCTATTTGTGGGTGGTAGACCAGGGGTTTGCTGTCCGGGATGCAAATGGTCAAGTAGTTAGGGTAGTTGGTGCTAGTACTGATATTACTGAACAGCAGGTTGCGTTGCGCGAACGCCAGCAAGCTGAAGCAAACTTGCGCGAGAGCGAAGAACGGATTCGGTTAGCCACTACGGCTGCTGAACTGGGTATGTGGTTTTGGAATATCACCACCAACGAGTTAATTTGGACAGAGAAATGTAAACAGTTGTTTGGACTGGCTCCAGAAGTCGAAATGGACTATGAGCTTTTCCTCAAGTGCATACATCCAGATGACTGTCAACGCATTAATGAAGCGATCGCCTGCTCTTTTCAGGGAAAGGTTGAGTTTGACGTTGAATACCGCAGCGTTTGGCCTGATGGTAGCATTCATTGGATTGCTGCCAAAGGTCGTGTCTTTTACGATGCTGAGGAGAAGCCAGTCCGAATGATGGGTACTACCCAGGATATTACCCAGCGCAAACAAGCAGAAAATGATTTGCGCCAGCGCGAAACTCAATTAAGGCGGTTAGTTGATTCCAATATTATTGGCATTATCTTCGCTACTCCTGACTGCATTACTGAGGCAAACCAGGCTTTTTTAGAAATGGTGGGTTATAGCCGAGAGGAACTCTTGGCAGGTAAGATATGCAGACAATACATCACCCCACCTGAATATCACACTTTTGATGATCTGGGGCTAGAGCAACTTTTAACGGTTGGAGTATGTACTCCCTATGAAAAAGAATACATCCGCAAAGATGGTTCCCGTATTCCCATACTAATCGGTGGTGCTTTAGTGGAGCGAGATCCAGCGTCTTGGATCTGTTTTATTCTTGACCTAACCCCCAGGAAGCAATTAGAACAGGCACTTAGGCAACAAGCAGAGGAACTCAAACAGGCAAACCGGAACAAAGATGAGTTTCTCGCTGTTCTTTCCCATGAATTGCGATCGCCCCTCAACCCCATTTTAGGCTGGTCATCGCTACTCAAAAGCCGCAAATTTGATGAAGCTACTACAAATCGTGCTTTGGAAACCATCGAAAGAAATGCTCAATTGCAGATTCAATTAATTGATGAGTTGCTGGATGTATCCCGAATTATTCGCGGTAAGTTAAACCTGACTTTTGCCACTGTTAATCTGGTAGCTGTAATTGATGCTGCATTAGAAACAGTCAGGTTAATCGCCCAAACCAAATCCATCCAAATAAGCATACAGCTTGACCCCAATGTTGGTAGAGTGTTAGGCGATTATTATCGCTTACAGCAAGTTGTGGGGAATTTACTATCGAACGCAGTCAAGTTCACTCCCCGTAATGGATCTGTGGAAGTCAGGCTATCATTGGGTCAGGAATTGAATTCCAACTCAGCACTGATTCAAGTTAAAGACACAGGTCAAGGTATTTCTCCTGAATTCCTACCTTACATATTTGAATATTTTCGTCAAGCCGATAGCAGCACAACCAGAAAATTTGGCGGGCTGGGATTGGGATTGGCAATAGTTCGCCACCTGGTAGAGTTGCATGGTGGAACTGTAACAGCAGCTAGCCCAGGAATTGGGCAGGGAGCAACTTTTACTGTCAAGCTGCCCGTGATGAAGGAGAGTGAGGGAGTAGGGAAGGCAGGGGGAGCAGAGGAAGCAGGGGAGGCAGGGGAGGAATTTAACTCGTCACTTCTGTTTGGACTACGGGTATTGATTGTTGATGATGATGCAGATACACGGGAGTTTTTACACTTCTTGCTACAACAGAATGGGGCGCTGACAACTCTTGCAGCATCAGCAACTGAGGCACTGGCTGTCATAGTAAAGACTGTACCTGATTTATTAATCAGTGATTTAGGAATGCCAGAGATGGATGGCTATAGCCTGATTAGAGTACTCAGAGCAATGGGAGGGGAAATTCCTGCGATCGCCCTTACAGCCTATGCTGGAGACAGCGATCGTGATCGAGTCTTAGCATGTGGGTTTCAAAAACACGTTGCCAAACCAGTACAACCAACTGAATTACTAACCTCAATTGCAGATTTGCTAAGGCAAAGGTATAACTAAAAGACATCTCCAATAACTATCAAAGCTTTACTGCGGCTAGCTTATAAGACGCAAGTGCAAGCATCTCAAACTAGCTAGTCAATACGAAAAAATAAGGCTTTGAGATATTTACTGATAGTAATAAGGCAAAAATATGTAGTTATATGCATTAACTTAAGGCGAATGCTACTAGGTCTATTTTTGTTGGTAATATCAATGCTCCTATTCGCAATCTTACTAATCCACAAATTGTCAAAAT
>JAHHHS010000024.1 GCA_019359215.1 Nostoc indistinguendum CM1-VF10
TCATCTGAGAGAGATTAAAGTGCGAACTCAACCCACTGGGGTTATCTCTCAAATGTCACTCATCCCTGAATATTTCTATTCATTTCGAGTGAACGAATCGCACCCTTACATTGGGCGGTTGGGGATTCTACATTAGTCAAAAGTCAAAAGTATTATGGAATAAGCTGTTTAGGACTTTTCAATGGTCTACTTATTTCCGCCGTCCTCTACTAGGAGGCAGAGCGCCTTTACTCAACAGATGCATCTGATCAATTAATATAGCGATCGCTTGTGAGTTTACCTGAGTGAAAAATCTTCTGTAAATAGCTCGACCAACTCAGGATCTCAGAATAGCCTGGGAAATCTGCGTTACTTTTAATACAAACTTTTTCGCGGGTAGAAATTATGAATTATGTTAAGCTCCGTGTTGAGTTTATTTCTATAACCATAAGTTTTATCAACAAGGTTAGATGGTGGAAGCTGCGGGCAATTTATTTGGTTGTTTGACCCGATAGTAGCTTCTTGATTACACCCAGTAATTGCTTGAAAGGAGAACTACTGGTCTTCAAGGCAACTTTTAAAGTAACAAATAATTAATTTTTTGTATAAAAACTTAATAATATTCAGAATTATCCAATCCTGAAATCGGAAAATACTTACCTATAAAGGATATAGATGCTTTATTGGCTGCATAAGGAGCTATTTGCTATCACAAAAACAAAAAAATGTATTCTGTGATACAGCTTTTTAGTTTGAGTAAATAGAAAATCAATCAAATTTATCTGTCTAGGCATAATTGACCAAAGGTAAAACAAGAAGTAGTCTCATAATTTCTGTAAAGCTCTCACTGTTATGTCTTTATCTGAAATTACAGCTAAACTGCGAATTTCCATTGATACTATCTGAGTACTACAGGACTTACGCAAGATGTAGCCGAAAACCTTATTCTTGCGTAGCGGTAATTCATGAATTACCGCTACTTTCATTAGCTTTTGCGTAAGTCCTATACCACTAGTTTTTTAATATTTTTCATGCAAATCGGCTTTGCCATGTTAGAAGCAGATTTTATCTGCCAAAGAGGTATGTTAATGTCTTACTAGAAAACTCTATTAACGTTGCTGTAACCATCTTAAGCGCGGGTAAAAATTAGCTATAACTATGTTGCGCTTTTTTTATAGACATAATATTGACAATTTATAGCAATTTCCTGAACACAACTTGTTTTGGAAAATTAAAGATTGCGTGAAGAAGACTTGACTGTTTTAGAAAATACATCATAATTACCTAATAATAACAATATAGAAATATTTACAGATGTGCCAATAGTTTCTTAAACTTCTACTAAGGTAATTTGATTCTCTGGTTTTTAAACAAGTGGTCTAAAGGAAAAATATCAAAAACCACTGGATTGTACTTCAGGCGGTAGTTTTTTCTACTTAACCTGTTTTTTCCCTTTTTTAAGGATGGTTTGGAGGATGATGTTGAAATCCATGTACAAACAAAAATCAAAAACAAAAAATAGGCGTTTGTCTCCAAGGAATTACGCTGTCAATTCACAGCCCAACTCAAAAGTCAAGCTATTTAATCTAGCAATTAAGCGACTCTCTCCCAGTTGGCAAGCCTGCTTACCTTTAGCTTGTCTGATTGTCTTGGCTTGGGGTTATGCCGCAGTTGCTCAAACTCCAACCGCAGGGCCAACGACAGCAGAACTCAAAGTTGCTCTTGATACGCTGTGGGTTGCGATCGCTGCCTTTTTAGTGTTCTTCATGAACGCTGGTTTTTGTATGTTAGAAACCGGCTTCTGTCGCCAGAAAAATGCTGTCAACGTTCTGTCCAAAAACTTGATTGTATTTGCTCTCTCCAGCATTGCCTTTTGGCTGATCGGTTTTGCCTTAATGTTCGGTGATGGCAACGATTTCATTGGATTGAATGGGTTTTTCTTAGGAGGCGCAGATAACAGTCCAACCACTGGAGACAACTATAAAGGTATCTTCGGTGCTATTAGTTGGGCTGGTGTACCTTTAGCTGCCAAGTTTTTATTCCAGTTAGTGTTTGCTGGAACAGCAGCAACAATCGTTTCTGGTGCAGTAGCCGAACGGATTAAGTTTGTTAGCTTCCTAATTTTCAGCCTCTTACTTGTAGGTATTCTCTACCCCATTACCGGACACTGGATTTGGGGAACTGGTTGGCTAGCAGACAGAGGCTTTTGGGATTTTGCCGGTTCTACGGTGGTTCACTCCGTAGGTGGCTGGGCAGCTTTGATGGGAGCAGCATTTCTTGGGCCCCGCCTTGGTAGATATCAAGATAGGCAAGTTGTGGCCATGCCTGGTCACAACATGAGTATTGCCACTTTGGGCTGTCTGATCCTGTGGTTAGGCTGGTTTGGTTTCAACCCAGGTTCTGTAATGGCTGCCGATCCTAGTGCAATAAGTCACATTGCTGTCACAACTAACATGGCTGCTGCTGCCGGTGGAATTGCCGCCACCATTACAGCTTGGTTGTACTTAGGTAAACCAGACCTGTCAATGATTATCAATGGTATTTTGGCTGGCTTGGTTGGTATTACAGCGTCTTGTGCTTACGTAGGTATTCCTGCTTCTTTACTCATTGGCTTTATTGCTGGAGTACTGGTAGTTTTCTCTGTAACATTCTTTGACAAGCTTGGCATTGATGACCCAGTAGGGGCAACCTCAGTTCACCTAGTTTGTGGTATCTGGGGAACTTTAGCAGTAGGTTTGTGGGCTGTTGGCCCTGGTGTTTATTCCTGGTATGGTGATGCACTTGGCCCAGCAAAAGGTTTATTTGCAGGTGGTGGCTTTGGACAGTTTGGTACTCAGTTGCTGGGCGTTGTCTCAGTAGGTGGCTTCACTGTCTTACTCAGTAGTATTTTTTGGCTGGCACTGAAAGCTACTTTAGGTATCAGAGTATCCAAAGAAGAGGAACTAGAAGGTTTGGATATCGGTGAACACGGTATGGAAGCCTACAGTGGATTTCTCAAAGAAGGTGATGGAACTGGATTTTCTGGAGAACAAAGCTCAATGGGAAAATTTTAAGGTAAATATTTCTTTGATTTACCCTCTGACATATTCCTAATATGAGCTAGCAACACACTATTGGTAGATTGAACTGATTCCGCCAAATTATCTATCCAAGCAGCAAAAAGTAGGGGGTTTTATACCTCCTACTTTTCTAACTTTTTACCTGATTCGTGCTTTATTAATTTAGCGATCGCAATCAAAAACATATCATGAAATACTTGATACATACACATAAGTAAGTGTGTACTATTGTATCCCTCTACCTATGTATTGCAAAGGTTTTTGGAGACGCTATCAGTGGCTACCATGTATACAAGCCAGCGAGAATAAATCAAACTATTATAGCGGTTCTCAGTTGAGTACGGTACACACCTATAAATTGGAGGACTTTGAGAGGTTTTTGCCCCCCTTTTTTAAGGGGGGTTGGGGGGATCAAAAGCCTGTGAGGCAACTCTAGAGGACTTGTGTGTACACCGTAGCCTTTTAGGAGAGAGGCGAAAAAAATGTAGTGCACCCAAGCGAGAACCGCTATAGTTTATTAGTTATTTACACAGGCTTACTTAGACCAAGCCAGAGACTAAATATGGCAGGGTGCTTGCGAGTATTGACTGAATAATGCCACCATGAGTTTGTGTGATCTAAATCACGATGAAAATTTAATTTCAGCAAAACTTATTTTACTTTATGAAATTTTATGGTTAGAGGATTGAGGGTTGGTATGCTGCTATTGGCAGTTCTGGGAAATCTGGCATGGTCATTTAGTGCCAAAGCAAGTTTTAATGGCAAACTCACCGTAGAAATTGATGGCTTGAAGAGTAAAAATGGACAAGTCTGTGTCAGTATATTTGCTAGCAGTGAAGGATTTCCTGGCGATCGCGATCGCGGCTTACAAAAGCAGTGTACCAAGATTACTGACACTCCTTTACCCATTACCTTTGAGAACTTGAAAGCAGGTAGTTACGCCGTTGCTGTCTTCCACGATCAAAATAATGACGGCACTCTCAATAGCAATGTTTTTGGTATACCAAGCGAAGGCTTTGGATTTTCCAGTAACCCAGAAATTCGCACAAGAGCGCCCAAATTTAGCGAAGCAGCATTTTTGGTAGCAGGACCGGATACTAATATTCAAATCCAATTAAAATATTTTTAGGTTTATTCTCGTGAATCGTTGTGTGAATCTTCTGGTAGACTTTGTTGCTCCGGCAAACCACGCATTCGATTCATCTGAGTTAAAGCATATCGTGCTGTTGCTTGCACTTCGGCATCTGGGTCATCTAACGCATGGCGCAACATCTGACTCATTTGACCCATCATGTCATAAACGCGCGTCAGGTCACGGATCGCATTTTGCCGCACTTGTGGACTTTCATCTTGAATTGAAATTGCTAAAGCACGGTTCATCGGTTTGAGTGTGCGGGTGCCAATTTCTGCTAAAGCTGCCAAAATTAAGCTGCTTTCTTGAGAATCGGCATCAATCATCAGGTCAACCATTGGCTGAATTGCCCGTGAATCTCCCTGTTGACCCAAATCCCAAATAGCCTTGCGCCGCTTTGCTGGGTCAGAACTGCGTAAATCTTGAATTAATTCGTCAACAATATTGAGTTTAGCAAGCCGAGAAGTTTTTTCTGGTAGCAGTAATTGTGGGACGACTGGCGGCGTAAATGTTTGTAGACTAGTTACATTCTCTGGTAAGGGTGATGTCATCGAGTTGTTGTTAGCTTCACTCAAACTTTTAGTCTCTGATATTTCGGATTGCATTTGTCTGGACTGACGAAACCACTTCAACAAGGAAATAAATGCGCCAATACTTCCTAGAACTCCAAGGGCTAATATTAACCACCAGAGAAAACCTCTCTCGGTTGGATTCTCGGTTGGCTTGAGTGTTGTAGTTGATTTGGAAGCCGAAGCAGGAGAGGTGACTATTGGAGAAGTGACAATCTGATTATTGGCAGCCAAAGCTGCTTTCAGTCTTCCCATAGTCGCCAGACCAGCAAGGCCATCTACTTTTAAACCATTTACTTTCTGGAAGTCCCTAACAGCGATTTTCGTACTGGCGTTGTACTCTCCATCTACCACGCCACTGTAGTATCCCAACTGTTTTAATTGGGTTTGTAATCTCCGCACATCTGATTTTGGACTCCCATATGTCAAAACAGCCGGACTAGCAGCAACTGTCGAACTAGCTTGTGCAAGTTCTAAAATTTTAGGTGCTAGGTTAGGTGTAGCTGTGCTTGAGCCATTTGGATAAAAACCTACGCAAGAAAAACAAGTAAATATCAGAATTGAGGAACGGCATAGCCTCATCATTGAAAGTTTCAGCCTGAACGTGCTTTTGAAATATTCGATACCACAATACCTTTAAGATTAGCAAATCTTAAACTGTTACGCATTTAACTTGAACATTTACATGAAGGCTGATGACTGATAACCGTTAACCGTCAATAGTTAACAACCATAAAGAGTGTTTATACTTTTTTAGCGCGCATCAGCTTAACTGTTATTTGTTATTTGTCGCCATACATTGGGTATGAGGTTATTAACCTTCTCTAGCTCATCTCACCTTTGACGAGTTAAGGTAAAATTTCTCGTTCAGATTCTCTAACTGCTAAAGTTATGGGGTTCAATTTTTTAGCAGATGCTTCTAAAGCTGGTTGCTGTATATTAGCTATTTCGCCAACAGTAACTGTGTCGTTTTGCGCTGCTAAAGTATCACGTTGGTTAATCAGATAGATGCTGATTAAAGTTAGGAAAACACCGACCCACTGCAACGGACTGAGGACTTCTGAGAGGAAAAGATTGCCGAATAGTAGGGCAAATACGGGCGTGAGGAAGGTGAGGGAACTAAGACTAGTGAGACTGCCGCTAGAAGCAAAGTAGAAGAATAACCCGTAGGCGATCGCACTGCCAAACACGGTAGCATAACCCAAAGCCACTAAATCAGATCCTCCGAGATTTTCCCACTGTTGGGATTCGACAAATGAGGAAACTCCCCACAATGGCAATCCACCCAAAATCATGTGCCATCCCGTAGCGGTTACCGGGTCAGCATGTCGGCACACAAACCTAATTAGCACTGTTCCCACAGCCATTGATAGCGCTGCTAATAGCATCAACCACTCGCCGCTAGCAAACAAATCTTCCCAGTTGCCAATTGTAATATTTGCGCCTGAGTCGAGAAAATGTAAAATCCACTCATCAGGTAAGCCGATTAAACTAATGCCCGTGACGCCCAAGCCTAGCCCTAGCCATCCCCAAAAACCAATGTGTTCTTGGAATAGCCACAACGATAGCAAAGCAACAGCCAAGGGTTGCGAGTCAATCATCACAGACCCTAACCCCGCACTGGTTCTGACTAATCCCTCTGCCAAAAAGCCTTGAAACAACGTCCCATCTATGAGGGCAAATAAGGCAATCCACAGCCATGCAGTCCAACCTTTGGGCTGAGGTTTACCCATGAATGCTGCTGCTATCAGAATTAACATCCCCGCCGGTATCAGACGCACACCTGCCATGAATAGTGGTGTCGTGTGGGGTATTACTCCTTTCATGGCTACCATTGCCGTCCCCCATAGGAAAAAGGGGGCAATTAATAAGAGGGGGGCGAAGGGAAGTCGAGATGCACTGAGTTTCAGTTGCATGGGTTTGCTGATGCCTTTGTTTAACAAGCGCAAAAATTGCTTTACCCAATTTTACCGAATTATGTAGTTTTGTGTTGGTGTAGCGTCTCAAAGAGAAGGAAAAAATACTCAGATGTAGACAAGGTTACAGGATGCTGAAGATTGCAAGGAGGCATTCCTCCTAAATACAGCAAATATTTTAAGACTGTGGAGGTTGACGCAAGCCAACCTCCACAAAATTTAGTTTGATGATTGTTGTAAATTCTGAATCAATTCCCTGGAAATAAAATACTTCCAGCAACCTTTATTAAGCCTCAACTTTTACACCCTTCCAGAAAGCTACATAACCTTCAATATTCTTAGCTTTCTCCTTGGCGCTGGGATAGTACCAAGCAGCATCTTTGTTGATTTGTCCATCAACGTCAATACTGTAGTAGCTAGCGACACCTTTCCAAGGACAACTACTGTGGGTATTACTGTCTGTGAAGTACTCCTTGTTAATGGAGTCAGCAGGAAAATAATGGTTATTTTCTACAACTACAGTGTTATCGCTCTCGGCTAAAACTACGCCATTCCAAATTGCTTTCGGCATAAGTGAGTTTGCAAATAAACTATTCACTTAACATTTTGACACGATCAGCTTATTTTATCCTCCTGAACACCTACCTTTCACCAGAGTCTATCAAGCTTAAATGGATAGCTAGTAAGCTTTATAGAAAACTTTGCCATCGCAATTAATACTTGCATAACTTTTATTTATCAATTTGAAAATTAAAACTATTTGCTTTTATCATCAAGAGTTTCTAGCATATTGGTATGCAAACTTAATTAGCCAAAATATAGTTTTGTTTTAGCTTATAGCCGAAAAAAATATTTAGACGAGAATGTTGCCATTACATATATGTGAGCGATCGCAGCTTTTAACAAAGTTTGCAAATAATAGCTTTTATGTATTGGACTTTGGATTTTCTAAGCTTTTACTTAATAAAGTTTCTGCCAATTGCCAAAAAACAATTTTTGGTTATTAGATAACTCTAATTAAGCTAGTTAAACTGAGGAGAAACTTATGAAACTTACAAACTTAATCAATTCTGCACTTATCGTTCCTTGTATTAGTTTTCTACCTGGAATTGCTGCTGCTCAAACAGTTGATACTAACAATAGCGCCGGACAAATCAACGCAGATGTTAACTCTAATACTTTACGTACTAATTCTCCAAATGCCAGCTATATTCAACCTTTCAATACTGCTTTTCTAGCTTATCAAGGTGCTTTCAAAGAACAGGGTATTCCTAGTGGAAGCGCTTTGATCTCTGAATACCAAATAGGAAAACTGACTGCGAAAGATGTGGTTCAGGCTGCTATCAAGACCAACAAATTACCAGCACAAGTTTTGAATGATTTAGGTTATCTTAATGCGGTCGAATCGCAGTTGACATCATTCAGCAATATTAATGATTCAGGCAATTAAATACAAATTGGTCGAAAATTCTTAACAATGTAGATCAAGCTTGCCCTAGCGGATGGAATTCGCGGCTATACAGACAAAACCCACCTCCGTGGGTTTCAAATTCTTTGAGTCCGCGTAAGCAGACTACCCTGCGGGTTCCCCAACGGGGTACGTTTGTGTAGCCGCGATTTCTAATCGCCTGGTATATTTGCTTTCTCTGCTCCCTACTTGCTGATCAAATTGGTTAAAATCACTGTGTTGGCAATTTTGGGTGTGTAGCTGAGTACTTTGTTACGATGCCTGAAATTTCAGGATTGTAAAGTCTCAAATAATTCCAGTAGTTGCCAAATACTTGACGCACATAATTTTTGGTTTCATCAAAGGGAATTTGTTCAACAAACTCATCTGGATCTTGTGTTGTTAGAGTTTGCAGCCATTTGGAAACATTACCGGGGCCAGCATTATAACTAGCGATCGCCAGCAAGGAGTTGTTGTTATATTGCTCATGGGTATGATCCAAATACCATGTACCCAGCATGATGTTCTCATTGGGGTTTTCTAAGTTTATTGTTTTGCTATCCACCTTGATTTGTGGGGCGATCCATTTAGCTGTACTCGGCAACACCTGCATTAAGCCAGTAGCATCAGCAACGGATTTGATTTTTGGCTCAAACCGTGACTCTTGACGCATCAGAGCGGTGACTAGCAGAGGATTAAGTTGACGCTCAGTAGACCACTTTTGAATCTCTCGGAAATAGGGAAATGGATAACGCACTTGCCAGTAGCTGCTCTGTTTGCTGAGAGTCTCATATTGAGCTTGTTCAGCTGGTGTTTCCCGATCTTCCAACTTAGAAATTTTGTCAATTCCGATGAGATTTTCTCCCCTAGCCAGCCGCACCAATCCTTCAGTAAATTGCTCTGCTACTGTTGGCTGAAGTTTATTCTGAAATTCTGTTTGCCATTGTAACCAGGCATCGCGGTCTTGACCGAGCAGATACAGTTCTTTGAAAGTCTCAGAACCAGCAGGCGGTAATGGACGCTGGGGTGTGATTATTTCCGGGTTCATGACGCGCACATTGTCAAAGTTGCCGACGTTTAGCCCCAGCATGGTTGCTGCTCGCCATGCATAGTAAGAGTAGGGAAACTCGCTAACCACATACTCATAAGCAGTTTGAGATTCTTGCTGTTTCCCTAGTGAAGCTGCCCATTTGCCTACCCAAAAGCCTGCTCTCGGAGCCAAAATACTATTGGGATTGTTGGTGACAATTGGCTCCGCCCATTGCCAAGCACCAACGTAATCTTTGGCTTTAGCTTTATCTTGGGCTATTCTCCAACGATACTCTGCGGCTTCATCAGAATTGCCGTGTTTGGCTATGAGTAATTGCCACGCCTCGTTAGCTGATTTTTGATCTTTGAGGGTTTGGAGAGTTTTGGCTTTTTGTACCAGTGCAGTACCAGCTTGTTTAGGAAATTTACTAATTACCTGGTCAAGATAGGGTAAGCCGTCTTTACCTGTTTTCGCTGTTTCTGCTAACCGTAGTAGTGCAATCCCAGTTTCCTCAGCATTGGGAAATTGTTGCACCAATTGTTTATAAGTGGCGATCGCTTTTTCTCGATCTTTACCCCCTACCTGTAACCCTCGTGCAGTCCGGTAGAGGTTGCGGGGTGTTTTCGGTGCATTGGCATAAGCATTCGCCGCTTTCAGAAATTGATTATTTTCCCAATAGCTTGTACCAATGAGTTCCCAGTCTTCGGGTTTCAGGGTAGGCTGTTTTACTAACTGATCTAAAACGCCCACTATGCCAGGTTGGTCATAGGCATATTTAGCCAAAATCAATTGTAATTGTGGCTGATTGGGATTTTCTTGCAAGCGTTTGCGAATAATTTCCCAAGTCAGAGGGTTGGAAGGAAATTGAGCGATCGCTATTTCTTGTTGCTTCGGTAAAGCAATGAGATATAGTGCTTTCACTGCGGCCGCTTCTTTGGGATACAGTTTCAGCACACTTTGCCTGAGATCCGAGGCTTTGCCATCCTCACCTAGCATATCCTGTGCTTGCGCCTGTTTTAGCAAAATATAGGGCGCGAGGATAGGATAGTCTCTCTCTAATCCTTGGAGTAAAGCCAGGGCTTTTTGGGCTTGGGTTCTTTCAATGTAATCACTCGCTAAAAGATAACGAGCGCGATTTCGGTCTGGCGAAGGCGACTGTCCTGCGATTTCTGCTAGTTTCGCCGCCCGTTCTGGCAAAGATTGTGATATCAGTGGAAGGACGGTTGATTGGGCAATACTAGCATCAGATATTTCCTCTGCCTTATTCTGACTCAGCTTGAGCCATTGTCCAACGGTTTTACCAATTTCAGGTGCTGATACCATTGCCCCAGCTAAAAAGGCAAACAGTGCCGCACCCGCAATGATCGAAATTTGCTTTTTCTGTAGTTTCTTCAGCATGAATATTCGCTGAGAAGTTCCGATGAATTTCCTGAAACTTTAACACTCTTAACCATCAGTGTTACCAATTTTTAATTTTAGATTTTTAATTTTATGTAGAAAAATACTAATTTTCAATCTTACGGTTGATAGTACTGAGTAAGTTGCACATATTAAATACTATTACATCTATCTTGGGTACTAGCTTTTAGCAGTAATATTGCCCATACTCTTAACTCCAGAATCCATAATAGCGCACCTCGTAGAACCCTCTCCTTGCATCCCAAACCTCCTTCGACATCAATGCAAAAATTAGGGTGGGCATTTGCTAGACACTAAGGATGTGAAAACTACGATGATTTATACCCTGGTTCTTAACCGTGGTGGAAAAGCTGTCCGAAGCCCCTTAGATTAGAGATAATATTTGCAAAGCAATAACTCTCAATCATGACTCAAGCCATACCCAAGCTAGTAACCTTTGAGGAATTCGTCGATTGGCTACCCGAAAATCGACGAGTACGCTATGAATTACATAAGGGAGAAATTGTTGAGATGGCACAGCCAGTAGGGGAACACGAAGAAGTTAAAGGATTTCTAGGTATCGAAATTCCTGTTGAAATCAAGCGTCTAGGATTGCCCTACTTCATACCTAACCAAGTTATAGTTAGACCTCCTGAAAAAGATTCAGGTTACTTACCAGATGTGTTGGTGCTAAACCGTGCAAATCTGGAAAACGAAAAATTATGGAAAAAAGAATCTACCGTTAGTTTGGGCGCATCGATACCTTTGGCAATTGAGGTTGTATCAACTAACTGGCGGGACGATTACTACTTAAAATACGCTGATTACGAAGAGATGGGTATCCCGGAATACTGGATTGTCGATTATACTGCCTTGGGTGGACGCAATTTTATCGGTAATCCCAAACAACCGACAATCACCGTGTGTAACTTGGTTGATGAGGAATATCAAATAAGTAAGTTTCGAGATAACGATTGCATTGTCTCCCAAACTTTTCCTGAATTTAATCTCACCCCAAACCAGATTTTTCAAGCTGGTATGGTGTAGCCTATAAGCCTGATCGTTTTGCTAATTCTGGAGTCCGTCCCTTTAAGCCAATCATCAACTTCAGCATAAACACTTTTAAGACAGGTACTCGCTGCAAAAACCATAAACCCAAGCGACGAACTACGACCACAGGTAATAAGTTATTAGAAAACATCCGATCTAACAAATCGGTGAAACCTAAAATCGTCAGGTTTTCCAGCTTGCGCCAGCGTTCATAACCTTTAAGAATCTGAATATCGCCAATATCTTTACCTGCTTGGTGCGCTGCTTGTAGAACTTGCGCCAAAGCTGCTGCATCCCGAATCCCCAGATTTAAACCTTGTCCACCTACAGGATGGCAATTGTGCGCCGCATCACCAATTAATGCTAGTCGGGGGAGAACATAGCGATCGCTTTGCATGAGTTGTACCTGGAATACAAAGCGATCGCCTAGTAATTCCAATTTCCCCATCTGATCGCCATAGCGACGAGTAAGTTCTCTTAAAAATTGCTCATCATCTAAAGCACATAAAGCTTTTGCTTCTTCGTGGGGAGCTGTCCACACAATGCGGCAACGGTTCCCCGGTAAAGGTAAAATCGCAAAGGGCCCGCTAGACCAAAATCTTTCGTAAGCGGTGTTATTGTGCGGTTTTTCTGGTTTGACAAATGCTACGATGCAAGATTGCCAATATTTCCAGCCAGAGGTTTTGATCCCAGCAGCTTGACGAATTGGCGATCGCGCCCCATCTGCTGCTATCAGTAATTTGCTACGAACTGTCTGTAACTGATCAGCAATTTTAATATCTATCGCTACTATATCCTGCTGGTACTGCGTATTTACCACTTCAGCCGGACATAGATAAGTTACATTTGGACAATCTTGGACAAACTCTTGCAAAGGCTGCAACAGCGCTTGGTGTTCCGCTACATAACCCAATGCTGTATCTATATCATCTGTGGTAAATTCCACCACATTGGGATAATCGGCATCCGAAAGCCGAACTCGGCAATATTTGGCTATTTGAGGCGATATTTTGTCCCAAACTCCAATTCCTTGGTAAATTAGCGCCGAAAGCTGATGAACTGCATAGGCTTGCCCCTTAGCTACTGCGGCTGATGCTACTTTCGCTTCAATCAGCAAGATACTCAAACCAGAATCTTTTAAAGCAGAAGCTAGAGTTAACCCAATAATCCCACCGCCGACAATTACCAAATCATATTCATATCCCCGCTCATTTGGCGGTGTTGGTTGGGGGGAAATTTGCTCAAGCTGCGTTAGGGCCATTGTTAAGTTAGGTTACAGCGTCTTAACTCTTATTTTGACGCGATCACGCCCTCATGAGCAAGTTAGAGGAGTAAACTATTGAAAAACCTCGCTGCTAACTGCGAGTAAATTTTTATTAGGAAATGCTTAGAGCCATCAATTCTTCTGATATTTCAAAGTTAGCTGTGATATTTTGCACATCATCCAAGCCTTCTAGAGTATCAATTAACTTGAAAAGCGATCGCGCCTGATCTGGATCAGTGACTTCTACACTATTACTAGGAATCCAGCGTAATTCGGCATCAGTCACCTTAAAACCTTGATCCTTGAGTGTCTGATTAAGAGTTTCCAAATTGCCTATCTCAGTAAATACCTCAGCCATCTCATCTTCAGCCATTTCATAAGACTCAGCACCGCCTTCGAGGGACACTTCTAAAAGCTGTTCTTCGTCAACTACGCCCTGTATTACACAAACGCCTTTTTGGTGAAACATCCAGCTAACGCAGCCTGTTTCACCAAGATTGCCACCATTTTTACTAAAAGCTACACGCAAGTCAGCGGCAGTGCGATTGCGATTATCTGTGAAGGCTTCGATTAAAATCGCTACACCACCAGGGCCGTAACCTTCGTAGCGAATTGCTTCAAAGATGACATTATCCCCGCCAAAGGTGCCTGCACCTTTGGCGATCGCTCGTTCAATATTATCATTGGGGATACTCGCTGCCTTTGCCTTTTCAATTGCCGTACGAAGTTGAAAATTCAACGCCGGATCTGGTACGCCGCTTCTAGCCGCTACGATAATCGCCCGCGATAACTGAGTGAAGGTTTTTCCCTTTTTTGCATCTACTACCGCTTTTTGGCGTTTAATATTTGCCCATTTACTGTGTCCTGCCATAATCCGAAATTATCAAAACTCTATTCAAAATTAGGATATACCTAGCTTTTGCTCAGATGCAAAAGTGCATTTGTTAAATGCTAGATATTTGTTAGCCAAAATCATGATTTAACTGGATTTTGATTTTCGAGTGATTAAGACGCGTAGTTTACCACCGTAGGTATCGCATCTTGTTTAAATCATAAAAGGTTCAAGTTCGCTGTTATGCCACTTTTGTTCAACCCGTTCAGTAATCAGCGGTCTGATGATAAACTTGGGCGGGCAACTATCTAGAACATCAATCCGCACGCATGAGTAAGGCAGGCGGTTCTGGAAATTGTAGTCATGACGACCCACAAAAAGCATTGAATCCGCCACTTTCCGAATGGGTTTACCTGCAATATCAGCAAAAGTCTCCATTAATTCAGTCCCCTCTCGCCGTTGATAGCGAGGACGATGACCGCTACCACCAGAGATAATACAGTTAATGTGGGAGTCAGCAAATCCGGTATCAGTTGTGCAAAGATGCTCCAAACAGTGAGCGTGACCATTTAAAATCAAATCAACTATAGGACGTTCTTTAATTAGAGAACCAAGAGTTTGTGCAACTTGTTCAAACACCCAGCGTAAGCGGTGGCGAACCGCCAAAGTTTGTGCTTGATTCCACTTGGTAGCTTCTGTAACATAAGGCGGATGATGGAAAAAGATTACACGTCCGCGCACTTCAGAGGTGTTCCAAGACTCAATGAGTCTACTACGCAACCATTCTAGTTGTTCAAAATCGACCGCAGGCATTTTCTGAGAAGCCAATTGTTTTTCAATATCGATTTTGATCTCGTTTATTTGGTCTAGTTTGGCACTTAGGTCATCAAGTTGTTCCGCTTCGGTGGGTTTATCGGGGTTGAGGCGATTGTATATTCCCAAAATCTGCAATTCTTCTTGATCTATTTCTTGGCGACGCTTTTGCAATTCCCGGCGGTAAATTTCTCCTTTTTGAGTTGCAGGCAAGGGTGATGGTGTATTAAAGGTGTTAGAATCCAAAGCGAAAAAGTCAATCCCACCGTAACGGAAAGTGTAATAACGATTAGGTAAGCGGGTAAATTGTCCAGGTTCGTAACGCAAACAGCGCCCTGTGTCAGTCTTAGCAGTATAGTGTTGATCTAAATGACGTTCTAATTCCGGGGAAGACATCGCCCCTGTATAGTCCATAAATGCCCGTGCATAGGCATTACCTTGATATGAACCATGCCAGCCAATCTCGATATCTTTGTAGCGCAACAGGCGACGTAATGAAGATGTTGTTCCAGCAAATAAACGGTACATCAACGGCACATCGTAGTAATCATGATTACCAAGTACTGGCAAGAATGGCATATTAAACACCATGCGGTCATAGGGAATTTCTTTCGGGTTGTCGCCACCTACAAGAAATTCGCGGTAAGGCTCAATAAAGTTTGTTGAATAATACTCTTGGGAACCCACCACATAAATTACATCGCCTGTGTGTAACACAAAACTACAATCATCGCGGTGAGTCAGCATTAGTTCAGCAACTTTTCGTTGTGGGTGTTGTCGATAATGGGATTGAGTACCGGAATCACCGATAACCATAAACGAAAATTCTGGGCTATCTTCTCTGCCATCATCTATAACCATGCAGGTTTGATCAATTCCCCGTTGCACAAAACTTGGATGCATCCACCGCACTCGTTCCTTCATCTTTTGAATTTTTACAGGAATCGGTGGATCGGAAATCAATTTCATGGCTGATAACTCTTGAATGCCTAACCTTACTCACACGCCGATTGTAACGAAATATTTAATTGTCATTAACCATTAGTCATACCATGTCCGCATAAGTAGTTATGATTACCACAGTCATTGCACCCCTCCCGCTTTTCCCCTTAACCGACAACTGAGGAGACTGAATTATCACGATCGCAACCTTTACAACAGTTTGAAGCGATCGCCCATAAATGGTATGCACAGGAACACCAAAAGATAGAACCCTCAGCCAAAGGATAATTACTGCAAAGCGATTAAAACTGACATATTAAATGGACTACCAGAATGGAGTAAATCAGTCCCCTAGCAAATTAAGTCAATCGCGATCAAAGATGCGTGTTTTGCTGTTAGTAAGGCTAAGAAAAAGTTTAAGAACTGTGGTGGTATTAGTAAGGTTAAATTTAGGTTAAAAAAAGATCCTGTACAATCTTGGTATATTCCCAAGTCTGCGGTAAAAGACTTGGGAATATACCACACTACATTAGATGAGGTCTAATCTATGATTAACGCTCTTGAATTACTTTTGTCAAAGTAAATATTAAAAACCTTTGTCCAAATCTGCAACCCCTTGTACTTTAGCTATGACTCTTTTAGACTGGGGCTTTTCAGACTTGGCATGAAAAGTTAGGTTAAGGCAAGGCTTGAATGAGTTCTCGAATTACATCTATTGCTTGTCTGCCAGTCTGTTCACAATACTTTTCAAGGTTCTGAGCTTCATCTGATGTCAAGTTTAAGGTAATTCGCTTAAGCGCCCTTTTTTTACTGAAGGTTGCCAAATGGGGAAATTTAAGTGCAGCAGTTTTATTCATGGATTGATAAGCTAGATATATAGAAACTTTCCTTATCAAGCTTGCCAATTCAGAAACGTCTTTACCAGTGAAAATCGAGATTTTGAGATTGAACTTAAGCTTTACGATCCAAATACATTACTGAAAATTTTAGGTATGAAATAAATAGTATCATACTTAACTAATGTGCCATTACGTATGATGCAAATAGCTTTCGGCTGAAGAGCTTATGTTAGCAATGCTGCACAGACTAGATTGTTTGTTGAGCAAGCCGTGTTGAATTAGTGAAACGAGTGGATTGCCAAAGGTGGCTTGTATCAGTAAACATTTTGGCTATAGACCTCTTTAAAATCCTCTGCAACATGAGATTATTCATTTGTGATAGCTATCACTTCATATCTATAGCAACCTAGTAGATAATTATTTTTTATCATCAAAGGCGATTACCCAAACGTGAGTTAATACATGACTTTACAGAATTGGAGACGCAAGCGTGGCGTAGCACTTACTAACAAGGGGTTACAAAAAATTAAGGAGGCAAAGCATCAGTCAGAAGCAAAGGAAAATTTTGGAAACAGGTATACTCTCGAAGAAATGAGTGTCCGCTCTGGGTTATATTCCGCTACTATCTCGAAAGTACTAAATCGAGAAGGAGGAGTTGACAAACAGACTATTGAAAAGCTTTTTTCAGCTTTTCAGTTAAAAATAGATAAAAGTGACTACTCAAGCTCAAATACTCGCTTAGATTGGGGAGAGGCTATCTTTAACTCAGTTTTTTATGGACGGATAGAAGAACTTACCACGCTAGAGCAATGGATTCTCAATGAACACTGCCAATTAGTGGCAGTATTGGGAATAGGAGGCATTGGTAAAACGGCGCTGTCTGTAAAGTTTGCTCAACAGATTCAGGAGAACTTTGAATATGTGATCTGGCGATCGCTACGAGAAGCACCGCCTGTTAAAATTATTCTAAGTAACCTAATCCAATTTCTATCTGACGAACAAGAAACAGAAGGTAATTTACCAGAAAGCTTTAGTGAGAGGGTATCGCGGCTACTCTATTATTTACAAAATCATCGCTGTTTGGTAATCCTTGATAATGCAGAACCAATTCTCCGCAGTGGGAGTCGAGCCGGACTTTATCGAGAAGGATATGAGGAATATGGTGAGCTTTTAAGACGGGTAGGAGAAGCAACTCACCAAAGCTGCTTAGTGCTGACTAGTCGTGAAAAACCAAAAGAAGTGGCATTATTGGAAGGACAAACACTACCTGTCCGCTCATTGCCACTAAGTGGGTTGAAAGTGGCAGAAGGGCAAGAAATCTTAAAACTCAAAGGGCTATCTGCGGCAGAGAATGAATGGAAAGTAATGATTGAACGTTATGCAGGCAATCCATTAGCCTTAAAGATAGTTGCCACAACCATTAAAGATATTTTTGATGGTAATGTGACTGGATTTCTGCAACAAGACACAGCTGTTTTTGGAGACATTCGCGATATCTTAGAGCAACAATTTGAGCGTTTGTCAGATTTAGAAAAGGAAATAATGTATTGGCTAGCGATTAATCGTGAGCCAATGGCGCTTCTCGAATTGCGAGACGATATTATATCACAAGTACCGCAAGCAAAACTAATGGAGGCTGTGGAATCTCTGGGAAGGCGATCGCTAATCGAGAAGGCTACGCCTACGCTCATTGAAAAAACTAGATCATCTTTTACGCTCCAGCCTGTAGTTATGGAGTATATGACTAGTAGCTTGATAGAAAAGGTCTGTGAAGAGATTGCCACTCAGAATATTGATTTATTCAGATGTCATGCTCTGATGAAGGCGACAGGTAAAGACTATATTAAAGATACTCAAATTCGTCTCATAATCAAACCAGTTATAGATGGATTGCTTAATGTTTTAAGAAGTAAAAGAAACATTGAAAATCAATTAACTCAAGTTCTCACAAAACTCCGAGAGACATCGCCGTTAGAACCAGGATATACATCTGGCAATATTCTCAATCTTCTTTCTTATTTAGAAACAAATTTAAGTGGCTATGATTTTTCTTATCTGACTGTTTGGCAAGCAGATATGCGAAGTATCAATTTACATAATACAAATTTTACTCATGCTGATCTAGCTAAGTGTGTTTTTGCTGAAACCCTCGGTGGTATTTTTTCGGTAGCCTTTAGCCCCAATGGCAAACTTCTAGCTACGGGCGATACTAATAATGAGATTCGCCTGTACCAGGTTGTAGATGGACAACAGATGCTCACTTGCAGGGGTCACGCTGCTTGGGTTCGATCAGTTACCTTCAGCCCTAATGGAGATATTATTGCTAGCGGAAGTGACGATCAAACAGTGAGGCTATGGAATGTTAGCACTGGTAAGTGTATTGCAAATTTGCAAGGGCATAGCAGTGGTATCCAATCTATCGCCTTCAGCACGAATGGTCACATACTGGCGAGTAGCAGTGAGGATAAAACTGTGAAGTTTTGGGATATCAATACTGGTCTGTGTTTTAAAACTTTATCGGTAGATGATTATAGTGTATGGTCAATTGCTTTCAGCCCCGATGGTGACACAGTAGTAACTGGAAACGACAATCACACCCTCAATATATGGGATATCAACACTGGTCAATCTATTAAAATATTGAAGGGACATACTAATCGAGTCCATTCTGTTACCTTCAGTGGAGATGGTCGCATTTTGGCTAGCGGTAGTCATGATCACACAGTGAGGCTATGGAATGTTGACACAGGACAATGCTATTTAACGCTGCAAGGTCATACTGACTCAGTACATTCTGTTACCTTCAGTTTGGATGGACATATTATTGCTAGCGGTAGTGATGATCAAACGGTGAGAGTTTGGGATGTTGCCACAGGTAAATGTATTAGAACTTTGAGAGGACACAGCAGCCGAATATGGACAGTTGTACTAAGTTCCGACAAAGATAGCTACATTCTGGCCAGTGGCGGTGATGACCAAAACGTTATGCTGTGGGATGTCAGTACTGGTCGTTGTATTAGAATCTTTCAAGGTTATTGTGATGGAGTACGCTCGGTTGCCTTCAGTCCAAACGGTTATACGCTGGCTAGTAGCGGGTCTAACAAAATTGTAAGGCTTTGGGATGCTAGCATTGGTACGTGCCTTCAAACTTTACAGGGACACAATAATCGGGTTACATCAGTTTCTTTTAGCCCGGATGGTCGCATTTTAGCTAGTGGTAGCGAAGACCAAGCGGTAAAATTGTGGGATACCAAAACTGGTCAATGTATAAGAACCTTAAATGGGCATAGTAACCGTATATTAGCTGTTACCTTCAGCCCAAATGGTCTGATTTTGGCAAGTAGCAGCGACGATCGCACAATAAAGCTATGGGATACCAGTACAAGTCAATGTATTCATACCTTTAATAGACAAAGCCATCGAGTCTGGTCTATCGCCTTCAGCCCGGACAGTCAGATCCTAGCTAGCGGTTGTCATGACCAAACAGTAAAGTTGTGGGATGTCAACACTGGTCAATGCCTTCAATCTCTCCAAGGACATACTGATTGGCTGTGGTCAGTCAGTTTTAGTGCTGATGGGCAACTTCTAGCAAGTGGCAGTAGCGATCAAACAGTGAAGTTGTGGGATACGAGAACAGGTAAACACCTTAGAACTCTACAAGGTCATACTAGTTCTGTCTACTCAGTCAGCTTTAGCTCAGATGGATGCCTTCTAGCGAGTGGGAGTGGCGATCAAATGGTGAAGTTATGGGATGTCAGTACTGGACAATGCCTCAAAACTTTGTCAGGACATACCAAGTGGGTTTGGTCACTTGCCTTCAGTCCCCATGATCAAACCCTGGCTAGTGGTAGTGAAGATGATACGATTAGGATATGGGATGTAAAGACTGGAGAGTGCCAAAACACTTTGAGGAATGATAGGCCCTATCAAGGCATGAACACCACTGGCATTACAGGTATAACTGAAGCTCAAAAAGCCTCTCTGAAAGCTTTAGGGGCAGTTATTTATAGAGAAGACAATCCTACAGTTATAAGCTGAAAAAACTAAATCATTTTTCAAGACTTAGCTTTTTGATATACTTAAGAACTTGTCTCCACTCTTCTGAAATTCATAGGATGCTTGTCTAATTTCTACTTTATATCCCTGCTTGAGCAGTTGGTTGACAGCTGGGAGCAAAAATGGAGATAGCTTCCCAGATGTGTCTAGCAATGGAAAAATGCGTGTCTCTATAGCAACGCGACACATTTCTACAATAGAAGCGAGATGGAATTCTTCAGATAGGTGTTCAGAATAAATGAATAAAAAATGAGAGCATAAGGCTAAATCAAATTGCCGATCAGCAAATGGTAAAGTAGGCAGTTCACCTATAACATAACGTTTCTCCTGAATTCCTAAAGAAAGGTCTTCAATGAATTCCTGCATTGCGGATCTTCTAATGTTTAGTAATTGGCTTGGTGATTGAATATCCTGCCAAACAAAATTATCTGGATTTCTTTGCACCGCATTCATGACTTCACGATTAGCTTCTTGAATGTGTTGAGCAATTTCAGTTTTACTGAATTTGTAAATGGGATCGCAAGAGACAACGTTGCCTCCTCTACGGGTCATCTCAACATTAAAGCTTGCAGGTCCACCTGCACAGTCAATAATTTTCAGTTTGCTATCTTCAAGAGTTAAAGCAAACATTTTGGTGTATTCTTCAGCAGAACGTCCCCATATAAGGATTTTCTCAAACTTAATCGCCATAACTTTTATCCCAATAGTTACATTATTAATTCAGGACTCTGAACTTTGGCTATCGAGAACTTCCAAAACAGGCATAAGTAGAACTTTTACCCTAACTTGACGCTCATCTTTGTATCTTTCAACCGCGTACCCAACTGCACCTAAAACACCAATACCTAACATTCCTAATATAGCAGAAGGTTCGGATACAAGTATTGGCTTCACGGCTGAGAAAGCTAATTCTCCAATTAGTTTGTGAGCCGAGGTTGTAGGATGGACTTGATCCCAAAATAAAAACTTATCTGCTTCACAAGTAACTGGCTGCTTGGGAACATTAATAGGCACTACCGATAAGTCTCCAACACAAGATTCGGTAACATTTGTAAAACCGAATTCTCCTGGAGCCGCGATGATTCTATTGAATAGAGAATTAACATCAAGAGGAATAATATTGATATTAAGGCTGAGTTGCTGGCTCATAAAGTTGAGATTTGCAGTCAAACTGGAATTGTGTGTATTGGTAAAAATGCTTAGTAAGCTAGAATCTTGATTATTGCCGCCTGTAACTGGAAACTTTCCTAAATCTGGTAAGTTAACTACTACAAAGTTTTTAGCACCAACAGCAGCAAGTGATGTCACTGCCATTGATAAATTGTTGACTGCTTGGGTAGGATTAGGAATAGCATCAAAAAAGTAATCTAAATAATCATTCGTACCAGCCCAGACAACGTAGAGGGCGTTAGAGTTTGCAGAAGGATTTGCTAATGTAAAGCTATTAATCTGTTGCTGCAATCCTGGTAAATTAGCAATACCAATATTCTTAGACCCTGTGGTTGCACCACCATAGGCAAAGTTAGTGTTTAGATTCAACTTTAATCCTAAATCTAAGGCGAGATATTCCACCCAAATTGGGCCATTGGAAAAACGTCCATTAAAGTAAGTTGGACTTGGAGGAATTATTCCGCCTGTGGCATTAAATACATTGCCTATATCAGAGAGGCTATCACCAAACACATAAATCTCGTCATTATTCTGCGCTGAAACCTTGAGCGGGAAAATGAGAGATAAAATAAAAATTCCGATTGCAAGAATATGTTTCTTCACAGCCACCTACTCAGGTAAACTTTAAATTTTAGTAAACACTCTTAAAAAGAAAAAGCTTTGCTTCTGTCTCTAGAACTTGTCACCGCTAAGTCAGATTCTATTTTATGGATAGGAGCAGAACCTAGCGCTACTTTGCCCCAACGCATCACACTTGCAGAGGCAGCACCTGCTGCACCAAATCCATAAACAAGAACTAAGTCGTTTTCGCTAATTTTTCCTAACTGTGCAGCATGGTACATATTAACTACAGTAAGTACTGGCCCAATGTTTGCATATTGTGAATAGAGGTCGATTGTACGCTCTGGCTCAATACCTAATACACGCATACAGAAACGTGCATACCAAGCCGTAGGTGTGTTGAAAATAAAAAAGTCTATTTGTTCAAGGGTCACACCTGCTGCATTAATAGCACCTTCACAACAAGTGCGGAGAAACCCTACAGCCGTTTCGCGAGTTAATCTGTTTGCATCCTTGCTGACCTGCATACTAACCTGCAAGTTGCCCTGTATATTCTTGGCGATCGCAGGGTAAATTAGATCGCACAGCGCACCAGCATGAACAGTCTTAATACCAAGAATACCCTGATTTGATTCAAGTTTACTTACCACAAAAGCTCCAGCACCATCGCTAAGAAACCATGAGGCAGTATCATGTTCGGGGACAAACTGAGAGTAAGAACATGAAATAACTACTAGTACGTTGTGATACTGTTCTGCCGAAACCAAAGCATAAGCAGTCTGCAACGCAATTAGAGTGCTACCACAGCTTGCATCGATATTCCAAGCCGCACCCTGGAAACCTAGTTCACGCGCCAGAAAGGCAGCATCACCAAATCCGATTTGTTCAGGCCAGACCGAGGCAACAAGCATCAAATCGACATCTTCCAGAGAAAGCTTTGCAGCCGCAAGGGTATCTTTTACCGCGCGGCACTGTAGCATCAGTGGTGACTCATTTGGACTGAGTACCCATCGTTCGACAGTCCCCCGAAAGGGATCTGATAAATAGGGCATCATCTCCAAGTCAAACTCATTCCTGGGGATAGAGCCATCTAGAGAGAACCACTTTCCTAAACTTTTTTGCTCTGCTTGAGCAACCAATTCGGGATATTTTTCTCTGTAGTAATCGTTGTTATGTCTAATGCTGGGTAAACTCACCGCCAGTGAGCGAATACCTACTGCGTGTTGTGCCATAAATAACTTTTTCTACTTTTAATAAGTGAACAGTAATAATTTGTACTGCTCTGGCTAATCAAATTCCGAATACGACTTTCAATTGGTGCAGGCTGAGTAGCGTCAATGACCACATCAATCACGAACGGAGCGATCGCCACCATTGCTTTTTCTAGAGCAGCCTCGATGTCAGTCTCCCTCTCGACACGGATACCATTGGCTCCCATCCCGCAAGCAATATTCACAAAGTTGGTCTGTGGAATTTCTGCATCCACGCCCTGAAAGCCTTGCATTGCAGTTCCCCGATCGCACATATTGTAGTGTCCGTCATTAAGTACTATCCAGACAACTGGAACCTGGTACTTCACAGCTGTGCTGATCTCATTATTCATCAGCATGGCACCGTCACCAACAATGGCAACCGCTTTACCACCACGAGTTAGTGCCGCACCGACAACGCCAGTGGTAATATGCCCCATAGACGCGAAACCGCTACAGTTTCGGTAACGATGTGGCTTGGCAAACCGCAGCATATAATTTCCCCAAGCGGAGGAACTGCTGGCCTCGGTCATCACCAATACATCACTTCGCTCAACAATCAGTCTTTGAATAGCATCCATAAGCACTACGGGACGCACTTTTCCATGCGTACGTGGATTGATTGTACTGTGTTCATATCTAGGTAGCATCGCTTTTGCCAAATGAGCAGGATGCTGTAAAAAGTGTTTCAACAGAGCTTTCACAAACACTTTGATGTCAGACGGAATGGCAAAAGTCTCAGCAGATGGATATGCAGTTCCTGGAACTTCTGGGTCGATGTCAACATGTAAAAAGCCTCGCGAGGGTACCATTACGGGGAGCAGGAGTGATGTGCGTTCGCCTAAACGTGTTCCTAGAACTAAAGTGCGTAAGGGCCGGTACTCCTGCATATACCTAAAAACAGACTCATGCCCACCGAAGCCAGTGACACCGATAAACCGAGGATGATTTTCAGGAAAAATACCTTTAGCCCGTGGTGAACACATCACCACAGCCCCTGTTGTCTCGACAAGCTGGCGAATTTCTTTTGCAGCACCCCGTGCCCCGAAACCGACCCAGATGGCAAAGGACCCCTCAGACAGTAAGCGTACACATTCTGCGATTGTTTCTTCACTTGCAGTTGCCAGACTCAGAGAAAGAGTAATTCGCGGCAACGAAGTTTTTAGTAAACTTGTCTGGATATTTGTTGGAATACTGATATGAGCTACGAACCCTCCTGGTTGCCCTAGCCCAAGGGCAAGCCTTCGAGAAACCTCTGTGAGTTCATCACTGGATTCGAGAGTAGTTGCATAATGGAATATTTGCCCGGAAGTAAAAATACCTGTGCTAGGCATAGTGTAGGTGCTAGTTTCTTGGCAAGCCCAACGTCCCCTTTGTGGCGTTGATGTTGAAGCTGACACCAGAATCACCTTAGCACCTTCCCAACGGGCAGCTAACAGCCCTGTTAAAGCGTTAGTGATCCCTGGCCCTGTGGTAGTGAATACCACAACCGGGCGATCGCTAGCAAAGTGCGCCTCAATCGCTGCAAAAGCTGCTCCGGCTTCGTGGCGGAAGTGCAGCACCTTGATGGAGCTTTGATGTAATGCAGCCCACACTGGGGCGATCGCGCCTCCCGATACACCAAAGGCATATTGCACTCCCATATCTTCCAGGATTTTAACCACTGCCTCTGCTACCAAAAAAGGTTTGGATGGCTTACTATAAGGCTGACTATAAGATTGCTGTTCTTTTGAGTTTAATTCTTTACTAGTATTAGTTTTTATATACTTAAATTTAGCATCCATACAAACATCTGAGGAAGAATTTCCTTTGTGGGATAATATTATCCCATACCCGAACTAGGTAAGTATAAAAATTTGTCCTTTAAATAAGGCAGCAACAGCTATCCTGAAGGCAAGAGCCGAAAGGATTTTAGCCGACTCCATCTTGATTAAGATAGTTTAGTTTGTTGTGCAAATCTACTTACTTATATTCACACAGTTTAGTCTTTTATTGTCTACCTACTTAAATGCTTTGATATCGAAGAAATGTTCAGAGGCTTTAAGAGCGGCAAATATGGCGATGCCTGCGGCCGGCTGCGCTAACGCAGATGGGTTCGCTCGTCTTTTGGTTTGTGAAAACTGAACATAATTAATCAAGACCCGGAGTATGAAAAATGACTGAATTTAACCAGTACAAGGCTTTAACTTTTGATTGTTACGGAACCCTAATCGATTGGGAGAACGGCATCTTAGGCGTGCTAAAACCACTTCTAATAGCACATAACACTAATTTGGATGATGATCAAATTATTGAACTTTTTGCTGAATTTGAAGCAGAACTAGAAAGTGGTGATTATATCAAATATCGAGAAGTTTTGAAGAGAGTAGTCCAGAAATTTGGTGAACGATTTAGCTTTGCGCCAACTGCTGACGAACTAAATTCACTTGCTGATTCAATTCAGCATTGGCTGCCTTTCCCGGATACAGTTGAGGCACTTAGAGTCTTAAAGCAAAACTTTAAGCTGGTTATTATCTCAAATGTAGATGACGATCTCTTTGCTTTCTCGGCAAAGCACTTGGATATAAAATTTGATGAGATAATTACAGCAGAACAGGCAAAAAGCTACAAACCTTCCTTAAACAACTTCAGACTGGCTATTGAAAGAATTGATTTGCCGTTAGACCAGATATTACACGTTGCTGCTAGTGTATATCACGATATTGTTACAGCCAAATCTCTGGGACTATCAACAGTCTGGGTAAACCGTCGAGCAGTCCAAAAAGCAGTTTGTCCCACAGGATCAGCAATAAGTCAACCTGACTTAGAAGTGCCGGATTTAAAGACTCTTGCTGCTTTGAGTTCACCGAAATAATACTGAGCAATAAGTACTCAGCGCCTAGTACTGTTTCGATAAGGAGCTGTTGTTACAAAACGATACAGGGATTGCAACATAGATTAATTCTGCCTTAATCTGGAAAAACTACTACGTCAGTTTGACGCCACGTTCAGCCTTCTTTTAGGGGCAACGTACCAAGTTCTGCTTCTGGTTTTCCAGGAGCAGGTGCCGATAAACTTGTTCAATAAAACACTTTGATAGCCTAAAACGATGAAAGCATCTGCTAATTTCGACTTTGAAGACGAGAAATTTAATGCACCGCCTTCTCAAGTCATCCCCTGGTGTCAGATGATTAATCCTCGGTATGGCATAGATGGTATGCAATCCCACGGTTTGGCGATTAAGCTAGATAATGCCAATGCTGTCGGTTTTGTGCCAGATGAGAATTGGCAGCAGGTAGAGCATGAATTTAGCTCTGGAGTTGAAACAGTTTTTATTAGCACTACTCCACGTTTGGTTTTAGTGCGTCGGGGGCCATTGTCTGTTAAAGACCGGGAAAGCGGTCTAAAGCTAGGTACGCTCAAAGAGAATTATGATGCTTTTTTGGCAGACAAACTTAAATTTAAAACCTTTACTCGTTATCTAATTTTTATAGTGGGTGAAAATAAAAAGTTTTTACATGAATCACCACTACAACTAACTCTTAATGGTGCAGCCGGAGCGAGTTTCAGCAAAACCTACTGCGAATATCAACAAGGCAAAGTAGTTAGTGGATTCGTTGCTGAACTAGAAAAAACTTATGCTGTTTATCGCAAGCAACCCTTGGCACCAAAAGGGCCATTGTTCCACGCTCACGGGATTTTCTGCCCCATAATTGAGTGCGAAGAAAGAGGTATTGAACCAAATACAGTTCTGGTAGCTTCAACTGTAGACTACAAACATCCCACGGTAGGGACTTTAACACAATATTTAATTGCTTCCGATTCTCTTGAGTCTGCAATGATTTGCAAGACTTTTGAAGAATACAAAGATTTTGGAAAGGAACCTGTGAAATCAGAAACGCCTAAATTGGCAATGGCAGGAGTTTCTAACTCTTACGTTTATGCCGATGAAGATGATTTTGCTTATCCGCCGTATTAGGTGGGAGTGGGGAGTGGGGGCTGGGAAAACTATTCCCTATCCCCTATTCCCTATTCCCTATTCCCTATTCTTTGAGCAGCAAATAATATAGTGAACCATTACCGCCTGTGATGCCAGCGCGATCGCCTGCTAGTTTACCAGAACCCATGAAATAATCCACCCGGCCCGGGCCTTTGATGGCACTTCCTGTATCTTGGTCAAGTACAAAGCGGCTGACAATACGCTTCTCTAATTTGCTACCACTGACGGGATAGGGAAACGAGTTATAAATTAGCGCTAGCGCTCCCGGAGGCATGAGAGACTTATCTGTAGCAATGGAACGTTCTGCTGTTACTGGCACATGAATACTACCAGTAGCTGGTCTACCACTTGTTTCCTGAAAGAAAACAAATCGTTCCCAGCGTGGCAGATAATTGCTCAACTCCTGCGGCTTCCCCCGGAAATAGCTAATCAAACGTGGCATTGTCAATCCTTGCAGTGGAAGTTTGCCATCTTTGGCTAGTTCTCTACCGATACTAGTCCAAGGGTAATCAGTTCCACCTGCATAGCCAATTGATGTTGTTTTGCCATTAGTTAATTTAATTTGGGCAGAACCTTGGATATGTACCATATACGCATCTAAGCGATCGCGGAACCAAAGCAGTTCTAAACCGCGCAATTTGCTCTTATTCCCTTTTAAACCATCCTTCCCTTCCAAATCAATCCGTTTGGGGTGGGGTTTGGGCCATTGGCTGAAATTAGGTGGTAGCCGATAAAGAGGATACTTATATATTGCAGTTTTGACACGGCTAGCGGTGTAAATAGGTTCGTAGTAAGCAGTGAACTTAACAGTACCCTTGCCATCGTTGCCTACAGACTGGTAAAAGACAAACTCACGGCGGACAGCAGCTTGTAGTTGCGCTGCTGACTTAGAACTGACAACTAGTTGGCGAAAACGTACCAAACTCCGGCGGACGCGATCAAGGGTAATTTCTTTAACTGGATAATTTTGATATGCTGCGATCGCCTCTTTCTTTGTTAGGTAAAGCAAACTGTTATCAATGGAAGCCAACAGTGCTTTGCGATCACCTCTGGTGGGCGAAATGCCAACGCCTGTTTTACCCCTTTGACCCCACAGTTGCTCATCCCAACCCAAGCAAGCGTGCTGGGGCGTACAATCGGTTCCGATCACGATTGGTTTTAGCGGTGGTGTTACATTAGGAATGGTTGGTACTGGCAGAGGGAGATCAGGGGCGGTGGGTACTGGCAACGGCAGTAAGTTAGGAACCTGAGCAACAGAAGACCAGAGAGGGTTTACAAGGGCGATTCCCAGACTTAAGGAAAGCAAAGCAAGGGTTTTTCTCATCATTTAGTTGAATCTTTCAACACTGGAACTAAAAATTGGTTCTACCCGGATTGCCACAATCCGAGAAGGGCGTACTACCATATATTCCCCTTGAATATTTTTGATCGGTACGCTAATAAAGTCATTAGAAGCAGACTTTGGCACAAGTTCGCCGCTATACCATTTCTGAAACTCTTGAATAGTAGGAAAGCGTACTTCTTCCCGATGACCGCTTTCCAGTAGGAGGTATACGGCATATTCATTTGCAGTTCTAGCCATAAGATTGGATGATTTGAAAAACATTCAACCCATTGTTAACTACGTAACCCCCGAATGAAAAGGGTAAGCATACGGGAGGTGAGGGGACAAGGGAGAATTTACTTCCCTTTTTCTCATGTCCGATGCCCAATGACTCTTCAGGTTAACTGAAAGTTTCATGATTTCAAAACTCTTCATACATACAAATGCAAATGCCGGACTGTGGTTTGTCCGTTTTTGCGATCGCCTTTTCCCAAAATCCCAAGTTCTGATTCAAAAGGAGAACTGCGGGTTAAGAAATAGGCACTGTAACTGTAACCGTGAAATGAAACTTGCTAGCTTGATCTTTCCCCAAAGACTCAGCCCAAATTTTTCCTCCCAAATTATCGATAATCCGGCGACAAATTGCCAAACCAAGTCCGCTACCACCTACAGTCCGTTGCAAAAATCCTTCTTCTTGATAAAAATGCTCTGTGCCTGCATCAAGGCAACTCCAACTTGGGTAGCGATCGCCTCTACTAAACCTACACAATCCTTGATATATATAAAATATATATTGTGATAAAGTCTCAAAAGAAAATAATTGGGGATTCGTCATACATCTGGAATTTGTTTTTACTTATGTTTTAAATTAATTCCAGATGCAATCCTTAACCCCCGCTATTCATTCCCACCCTATGAGTATATTGAGTGTGGGGACTTTTGCCTACCGTTAAAGACGAAAGGCTGATTTATTAAATTTTGGATTTTTAATTAGACCGCAGCGACGCTCAACTCACTTCAATTAAGCTTCGTTCAGTTAGGGTGACTCCATCAAATAAGCAATGGTGCAAATCGACCTTGGTCAGGTCTACTTCTGTAAAATCAACGTTACTTAGATCAGTTTTGTACAAAATAGCTTTGGCAAGACTGGTATGGCTCAGGTCTGCATTGCTCAAGTTTGCCCCAGTCAGGTTTGCACCACTGAGATTTGCCCCAGCCAAGTTTGCACCACTGAGGTTGGTATAGCGCAAATCTGCTCCAGCTAAATTTGCACCACTGAGGTCAGCATCATGCAAGTCTGCTAAACGCAAGTCTGCTTTCACAAGGCTTCCCTTATGCAAATCCACCTGCCTGAGAGTTGCCCGTATCAAGTTAGCAGCCTTGAGGTTTGCCAAAATCAGGTTTGCTCCAGTGAAGTCGGTTCTCCAGAGAGCCGCCGCAGTCAAATTTGCTTCGATCAGATTTGCTCCGCGTAGGTTAGTCTGTGATAGAGTCGCGTTAGCTAAGTTAGCTCTATTCAAATTAATTCCAGCTAAACACACTTCGCTGAGGTTGACTAAGTGCAGACTTTTTTGAGTGAAATTTCTCTCTCCTGCACAATAGCGTTTGAGAAGTTCATCAGCATCCATACAGCCTGCCTCCCAAAATCTCCATTTCTCACCTGAAAACTACAGTATCTACTCGATAAGTTTCTTTCGTTTAAGCTCTTTCAGTTATCCACACTTACAGCTATTTTCAGTTAATTAAATCACAGTGGAGGCACGGTATACCGTGCCTCTATAAGAGTGGTTTATTTACGTACTAGGTTGAGCAGTTCTTTAGGAGAAGCAAGCAAGTCAATCCCTACGAAGAAGATTTTATCTTGGGGATCTAGCAAAAACCGCCATGCAATATTCATCCCAACACTGGCACCGAACCAAGGGGTTTGGACTTTGCCTGTAACTTTAATTTGGGTATAGCCATCTTCCACTGGCTCAGATATACCACGCTTTGGGATCATCTTCAATCCCTGGCATTCTTCACGCATATAAGCGCGGATTGCCTCTTGACCAATAATTGGTCTTTCAAAGGGGGGTTGCAAGGCACCTTCAGAGAGAAACAGAGCAACCGCAGCATCAAAGTCATTGGCATTCATGTTATTGATATAGCCCAACACCGTAGGATTATTGATGCCCTCAATGGTGACTTTAGTCCGAAACGCTGGTGCAATGGGAGGAGCAACAGGTTCTGAAACTTTTTTGTAACTACCGGGAGCATTCGGGTCAAATCCCATGCTAACTACGGTATTACGTAGAATTGTAATTTGTTGACCTGAATCAGCACTACGGATAGCTTGCAACACATCAGCAGCTTTAGGAGAAAGCTTGTAGCCTTCTGGGATAGGAGCAACAATTCCCTGGGCCATCCATTCTCCTAACTGATACCAAAAGCCCAATTTGATGTTCACCGTGAAGGATGCATAAGAACGACACAGGGGAGTGTCAGCACGGTTAGCCAAATCGTACATGACTTGCGTTTGAGCCTCAAAAGGCATCTGCTTAATTTGTTCGAGTAAGCCTTGTGCAAGGATCATGTTAGCTGCTCCTGGAGCGGCAACTGTAATACTTCTACCCATCTCGGTATAGGCAAACCAGAGTAATGCTAGTTGATCTTCAGCATTGAGCTGAGAAAATGATTCGACAATATTTGGAACAAGGTCAGCAACTAGAGTTCCGGGAAAAATACTTTGAGCCGACTGGATGGTAAAAGACATAACAAAAATTCCCAAAAGAAAATTACAGTTCTATCGAATGTGAAAATCAAATATTCAAAGACGGAAGAAAGATGCATTTAGCATTTAACAAAGGCACTTAGCAATCTTTACGTCATCGTTAGCGAGTCTTCTCGTGTCGTACGCTGCTGGTCTTTTAAGGGTCACAGCCCATCGTATGCATCGCTTTACCAAAGGCACAGTGATTCTGTTGCCTATGAGTTTGAATACTCGGCAAAGCACATTGCAGGCTTAACTGCATAGTTATCTAGAAAGCTTTAATCAACTGTGGTTTAACGCATTAATGTTGTTTGTATATCTTTATGTAAAGAAACATAACAAGTTCGTTACAAATAAGCAATACTTTCTCAGTTATAAATTAATAAGTTTTGCTTATATAAAATGTAAGTTTTGTTTAAAATAGATTACGCACAATTGCAAACTTATTGTGCGAAATGCTCTTGCATTCGAGCGTCACAGACTGTTGTAGACACCCCACTTCGCGCACGCATCCAAAATACCCTACTTGCTTAGTACGGCTTTTACTACTTTTTTATTTGTGTCAAGTGGTTGTAGAAAATATTTACATTAGTTAATATTCGTTTACAGATAACAAAAGCAAAGAGTGAAAGATAAGCTGTTACGCATTTAACCTGAACATTTACATGATGACTGATAACCGTTAACAGTTAACGACTGTAAAGAGTGTTTATACAATTTAGGCGCGTATCAGCTTAACAAATAGAGGCTTTACTATTAACGAGCGCGGCCAACTCTATAGATTTGCAATTGAACCCAAGGTTTATGTTGATGAAACCCCAAGTACAGGCTTTACCAAATATGCTGAAAAATTAAATGGTCGTTTGGCAATGATTGGTTTTGTCTGACTCATAGCCTTGGAAATTTTCATCGGAAACGGTTTGGTTGGATGGTTAACCAACCTTTAGAGGAAACACGTCAGATTTACGAATTTTCTTTAGTTGACAAATAAAACAATTTAGAGGCAAACTTATGAAAACAGATTTTGACTACTCCAGAAAAGATTTGATTGGATCAGTCGTTTTTAGACCTGATTTCAATAACTTTGAGACCATTAATGCAAATCAAGCGTGGTCACTGTTTTTCACTGCTGGTAAAGACGACAAGGGGCTGGGACAAGAAATTGAATTCGGCAGATTTTTTACTAACCTCTTAATTGCTATTGGAGCAACTGGAATTCTTTGGGGGGTTTACTTCAGCCAATTGGGATGAGCAAGTTTGTTCATTTCTAGTGTGTCGTAGCTTCAAGGGAGATCTTGGATTTTAATACCAGGACTTATTTTCACTTTTCAATACTTTAAAAAATTCTGTTAGCTTTGGAAAAAGTTTGATGTTAATTGGATTTATAAAGCTTCCCAATTTGTCACGGTATTGTGGATACGTAGGCTTAGAAGTAGCACAAATTGTTTCCAAACATCTTGCAGTTCAAACTAAAGCCTATGTAATTCAAAATAGAACAATATTGATAAATCAACTTTCAAAGTCTGGTCTGGATTCTCATACAGCAAATCGAACTGTTACTGTACTTATCTCAAGCCCGGTTTTACAATTAACCAACAAGAACCAGTGTGCAATTAGTTGGCGAAAGTAAGTATAATAATTCTCACTTGTAGGGACACGGCAATGCCGTGTCCCTACAAGTATCCGTCTTTATAATATGTGGTTAGTTATTTTTTCTGCATTTTACCCATGTGGGAACCGCTATATTTAGCGCAAACAACGAATTGCCTCTAATAGACCTCTGGCTTTATTCAGCGTTTCTTCGTATTCTTTTTCTGGTTCAGAATCAGCCACCAAACCTGCACCGGCTTGCACGCTTACCGTATTATCATGCACTACCATTGTGCGAATTGCGATCGCAGTATTTAATTGCCCTTCAAAATCGTAATATCCATACACACCGGAATAAACACCCCGACGACTAGACTCTAACTCGTGGATAATTTCCATCGCCCTAATTTTGGGTGCGCCGCTTACCGTACCTGCTGGGAAGCAAGCTTTTAATAAATCCCATGCTGTTTTACCAAGTGCTAATTTAGCCACAACATTGCTGACTATGTGCATTACATGGGAGTAGCGCTCAACTAACATTAATTCATCAACTTTGACGCTACCATTTTGACAAACACGCCCCAAATCATTCCGCCCTAAATCTACAAGCATCACATGTTCGGCAACTTCCTTGGGATCTTCGAGTAAATCCTTGGCAAAGGCTGCATCTTCTTGAGTAGTTTTACCCCGTGGACGCGTCCCGGCAATTGGGCGTACCGTTGCTATCACTCCACCATCGGAATCGGTTTCAGCTTTCACCATCACTTCAGGACTGGAACCGATGATTTGCCAATTTTGGAAGTTAAAGTAAGCCATGTAAGGCGAAGGGTTTATCTGACGTAGGGAGCGATAAAGGGCAAAGGGGTCGCCTGTGTATGCTGTAGATAATCGCTGGGAAATTACTACTTGGAAAATATCACCTGCTTTGATGTAGTCTTTGGCCTTTTGGACACTGGCACAAAAATCAGGTCGGGTAAAATCGCTCTTATACTCCTCTGCCTCTCTACCTGTGTCTTCCTCTGCCCCCTTGCTCCTTGGCGGTTTCCATTCCAATCTGGTTTTTTCTGGCGATAGCGGTAGAGATAGCTTTTCAAGCATTTGGGTGACGCGATCGCACGCTTGTTGATAGGCTGCTTTTAAATCTACTTTGGGGTCACGTAAATCAGCATAAGCGATCGCCCAAATTTTCCGCTTCACTTGGTCAAAAATCAAGAGGTGGTCTACCTGCATCCACAACCCATCAGGGATATTTCGCTCATCTGGTGGGTGAATTGGCACGCGCGGCTCAATCCAGCGAATTAATTCATAGCCCCAAAACCCAAACAAACCACCAATTCCTGGCGGTAGCTGTGGTAGCTTAACTGGGTGAAAAGGTGCTAAACATTCGGCTAAAGCTGTAAAAGGGTCGCCCGCAAAAACGACTTGCGAACCATCACGGTTTAACTGGGTAGTATGCTCGCCCCTTGCTTCCAAAACCCAAAGCGGATCGCAACCCACTAAACTATAGCGTCCTAGTTTTTCCCCACCTTCTATCGATTCCAACAAAAAGCTATAGGGCTGACCTGCACAGACTTTATACCAAGCAGATACGGGCGTATCTAGGTCTGCTACCCATTCTTGATATACCGGGACGAAGTTGCCTTGTTGCGCTAGGGTGCAAAACTGGGAGAAATCCGGAAACATCATTATTTTTCAAAAGTAATTGGTAATTGGTAATGGGTAATGGGTTTTTATATTACCAATTACCCATTACTAATTACCCATTAGCTACTAGTAGCTAGTTACGGAGCGTCGTAGGTAGTACCACCGCTAAATTTAACTTTAGAGGGACTGGGGTTTTGTCCGATACGACGGTCTACATAACGCACTTTGTCACGGCCTGGGTTAACCTTTTCAGGGAATACACCATCAGCTGGGTGAAGCAAAAGGGTTTCGCCGTTGGGTAAAATCCGGTAAATTTTGTAATCTGTAATTTTGAGTTTCCGAAGTTGCTGACCGCCCAAAAAGATGCCATATTCTTTACGAGCAAGATACAGCAGGTTTTCACCTTTCCGCATAGTAGCAGCGCCACCTGTAGGCATTTCAAAAACTTGCTCTTTTGGGCTAGTCCAAGTGATAGCGTACTTTTCTTCTAATGCTGCTTTTGTGAGCAAGCCACCTGTGTGGCCACCGAATAGCGGGGTTTGTCCAGAGAGTGTTTCTGCCATAAAGTCGTTCTCTCAACGTTTTTAAGGAATCGTAACACTGCAACCAGGATCATATTGCGATCGCGTCATAGACTGTAACAGTTTTTAGTCATTAGTCATTTGTCCTTTGTTAAAAACCGATGCCCCATGCCCAATACCTATTTACTCCTAACTTTTGTCCGCTTTTCCTCTTTGCTACTTTGAACAATCGGGATGGTGAAGTGAAACTGACTACCCTTGTCTTTGCCAGTTGACTCTGCCCAAATTTCCCCACCCCAGCCATTAACAATTTGACGGCAAATTGCTAAACCAAGTCCAGTCCCGCCAGTAGTGCGGCGCAGCGCTCCCTCTTCTTGATAGAAGCGGTCAAAAACTACTTCTAAACGATTCGGCTCAATGCCGCGTCCAGTGTCAGCTACAGTCACCTCGACCATTTGATGCCTGTTCTGGATCGCTTTAATGGTGATTTCTCCTTGGGGTGGCGTAAATTTACAAGCATTATCCATGAGTTTTGCCAGTACCTCTACTAGCCAATCACCATCGGCTCTTACCAGAGGTAAGTTGTCGGCAATTTTAGTTTTGATTTTAGGCGGCTTTTCCTCTGAGGAGCGGGTACGATTGCGGCTGAGTGATAAATCTATACACTCTTGTAAACTCAGGGATTCTGGATGCCATTCCACTCGACCGCTTTCCAGGTTGGAAAGTGTAAGGAAATCTTGTACCAATTTTCGCATCCGCTCTGAGTCGGAAAGAGCAGTGTTGAGCATGACCTGCTGCAACTCCAAGGGCATATCCGGCTCACTAGCGAGGCTTTCTAGGCACACTTGAATCGTGGATAGGGGGGTACGCAGTTCATGCCCGGTGATGGCTATCAGGTTGCTGCGGGTGCGGTCTAAGGCTTCTAACTGCTGGTTAAGTTCCTCTAGGTTGGCGTAAGCTTCCGCTTGGATGAGAGCGGCTCCCACTTGGGTAGCGATCGCTTTTACCAAATCCAATTCCCCAGGTTGGCACTCGTGCGGTGGCATTCGGCAATAGTGTAACTCCACAATGCCTAATAATCGCCCCTGATAGAATACTGGTTCCATCAGCCAAGAACGAATGGCAAACTTTTTGGCGATCAAGGAAAGTGCTGGCGAATTGTTAACACGAGGGTCATTCAGTGTATCGCTAATACAAACTCCTTCGCCTTGTTGCACTATGTCCTGAAATAGGGAATTTTTCTCTAATTCCCAAGTTTGTCCACGAACAGATAAAATACCGGGATTCAAAAACTCGTGTTCAATTATGGCTTGGCTATCTGTGGCTTGAGCGCGGTAAATTAGACAGCGACAAGCTTCTAGGTGTTGTCCTAATTCTTGTGCCGCCACCTGGAGAACTTCGTGAGGATCGAGCGATCGCCGAATAGCAGTGCTAATCGAGTTGACTAATTGTTCTTTTCGTGCTTGGACAGCAATAGAACGGTAGGCTTTGTGTAATTTATACTGACTAGCTTGCAAATAAGTTACTAAGCGCTGTACAAAGGGGTCTGTATCGATGTCACAAGCATATTCATTGAGATGTTCTGCTCCAGAGTAGCTTCGTGGCTCTCCTATACCAAACCTCTGACGCGCCTCCTCAATTTTACTTGCCAGTTCTGGTCTGTAAACCAAAACCCTGTCTAAAAGCAATTCGGCCGCTTTGAGGCTAACTCCCCTTTCCGATGTCCAAACTCCCTCAAATCTTCGCGCTGCGTCTATATCCAGATTAGGGCTTAGTTCTGGTATTTGCTTGTTTTTAGCAATAGAACCAAGGCTTTCCCGGCAAACTAGACAAGTTGCATAATTGTCGGCAATCACTACCAAATGCCACTCATGGCTTAAGCTATCCGTTGGCTCAAAAGCGACTTTTTCGTAGTGTTCCGAACTGTTGGCGAAATCCGTTTCTGGAGCAGATAATACGTATATTTGGTTACTCCGCAAGGCAAGTCGCAGGTAGCGATGAGCTTCTTGGCGGTAGAATCGCTCTCGCTGGAAACTAGCAATTACAAGGGGTTGTGCTAAAGTCGCAGCCAAAACTTGATCTTCCATCGCATGGGAGAGCGCCGTTAGTGAAGCCTTAAAATATAGCTGGGGCCGCAAGTATGGTAGGGACTTTAGCAGATCACTCAGCACAGAAGTCGAAATGCTCATGAATTATTGTTAAACGCTCAACCTCGACAAGATCAAAAGTCACAGCTGCATTGTACAAATTCCAAGGGACTCTCAAGTTAAATAGAGGGTTGCAATATGTAAAGAACGCGCTTAAGCACTTTCTGCCAAAGCAGGCGCAACACTTTGTTACAAATTAGGAGGAGTGGGTACAACTTGATTTGTTGATTGACAACCTACTACGCCCAATATACATTCTTGACCAACTTTGAAATATGCTTGCATAACTAAAATATTTCATGGCTAAGTACCAAATAACTAATTGCTGTATTGTTTTAACTGTTGTATTTGCTAATAAACACTGAGCAGTGATCGACAGTCTAGGCGGTGGCGTAACCTGTCGTAGACATTGCCTAGTTTGCCTACGTTGTAAATAAATGTTTTTACCCAAAAATCATTACTGCTACATTCACATAAATTAATCAATAAACTAATTATCATAAATTAATTTAATTAAACACCATAGCTATTTAAGACAAAATCGTATATTACTAGAGAACAAATACTGTCTATGTTCAACAAAAACTGTGAATTTCGCCTTTTTGCTGAGTATCTTATGTGTATTGTGTCTTGGGAAAGTTTAACGACTAATAAATTATCTAAAAATCCTCAGTTTTCAGCCTTGAGTTTTGAGCTAGAAAATATAAGTTTATAAATTGCTTATACAGATTTGAACACTGCTATTTTGTCAGTAGTTATCATGTAAGGATTATTTTTTTAGCTCCAATCGCTCAAACGAGTTTTAGAGAGCGTCTTTTTTTTTAAAGTTGTGAGGGTCAGCGACCTCTATTCGGAAGACCACAAAAATATAGACCTGTACACGGAACTTTGGCTAATGACACCGGATACGCTAATGACCTCGGAAAAAATTTTCCTAGATGGAAAAACTTTTATTCCTGCCGAACAATTACCTATCCCGGAGTGGCCTGGTGTTGTGAGTGAAAAATCACAACCGACACTGACGGTTAAAGATGATGATTTGTTTTTTGTGACAGATACTATCGGGAACATTTCTGGCTGCTCCCTCAACGATGGCAATCCTAGCATGGGATTGTTTTGTTGTGATACAAGATTTCTCAATCGCTTAGAATTGCAAATTGAAGGGCGATCGCCTCTACTCCTCAGTAGCACTGCTGAAAAAGGGTTTTCACTCTCAGTTTTGTGTACCAACCCCAGAATCGATGAACGTCTGAAAGCTGACACTGTAGGAATTCGCCGAGAAATGGTGCTGAATGGGGCACTATTTGAAGAAATAGAGGTATCTAACTACAGCACAACAACCGTCAGTTTTGAACTAAGTATCAGCTTTGATGCAGATTTTGTTGATTTATTTGAAGTCCGGGGCTATGACAGAGAAAAACGAGGTAGGCTTTTACGCTTAGTGGAACCGACGGCTGAAGAAGGAACATCTTCTCTAGCCGATGGCGTTCCACCTGTACCCAAAGAGCTACAAGCTTTTAGGGAAGAATCTTTAACACTTGCCTATCAAGGTCTTGATGGCTCGGTGATGGAATCTCGTATTTTATTCCAGCATCGCCAACCAGACTATTTCAAGGGTTACACTGCGGTTTGGCAGCTAGAGTTGGCTTCTCATGAAACTCAAAAGCTGGGCTACCGGGTGAATATGTTGAAAAACAACCAGTCCAGTTCAACCGTCAGCGCCGCCATCACATTAGGACAGGCGAAAGCCGCTGAGTTAATGGAGGAGCAACACTGGGTACAGCAAATTACCCGCATTAGCTCAGATAAGAGCATTTTCAATCGAGTGATTGAGCGGGCCGAGCAAGATATGTATTTGTTGCGCCAGTCTTTTGGTAAGCATAAGACAGTTTCGGCTGGAGTGCCGTGGTTTTCTACACTATTTGGGCGAGATTCGCTGATTACAGCTTCCCAAACCCTGATGTTAAACTCGCAAATCGCCAAAGAGACTCTGATATTACTAGCCACATACCAAGGTAAAATCGACGACGAATGGCGCGAAGAAGAACCGGGTAAGATTTTGCACGAGTTACGTTTGGGAGAAATGGCTCGTTGTCAAGAAATTCCCCATACACCCTACTACGGTACAGTTGATGCTACTCCTCTGTGGCTAATGCTCTATGCCGAACATTATGCTTGGACTCACGATCAAGAACTCCTAGAGCAACTTTGGCCGAATGCTCTAGCAGCAATGGACTGGATTGATCGCAATATGAAAGAAACCAGCTACCTCAGCTACTTTCGTAAATCTAAACGCGGTCTTTCTAACCAAGGTTGGAAAGACTCTGACGACTGTATCGTAGACCACAAGGGAGAATTAGCCAACGGCCCAATTGCCCTTTGTGAGGTGCAAGCTTATGTCTATGCTGCAAAAATGCGCCTAGCAGAAATAGCTAGGATGAAAAAGCGGCTTGATTTGGCAGATCGTTGGCAAGAAGAGGCTAGAAATCTTAAGCTTCGTTTTAATCAAGATTTTTGGGTGGAAGACCAAGATTTCTGCGCTTTGGCTTTGGATGGAGATGGCAAGCCAGTAGCCAGTATTACCTCAAATCCTGGTCATTGTCTGCACTTGGGTCTTTTTACCCACGAAAAAGCCTATAGTGTAGCAGAACGCTTGCGGGCACCAGATATGTTTAATGGTTGGGGCATCCGTACCCTAAGTAGTTTGTCACCCGCTTACAATCCGATGGGGTATCACATTGGTTCGGTTTGGCCCCATGATAACGCTCTAATTGCAATGGGATTGCGATCGCTCGGTCTTATCGATCAAGCCCTAGAAATTTTCCAAGGTTTATTCGACATGACTAGTCAGCAGCCTTATCAACGGCCTCCAGAACTTTTCTGCGGCTACGAACGGAACGGTGATAATGCCCCTGTGCAGTATCCAGTCGCTTGCACTCCCCAAGCTTGGGCTACTGGTAGTGTCTTCCAACTGCTACAAATGATGGTTAATTTGGTACCTGATGCTCAAAATAACTGCTTGCGAATAATTGACCCCGCTTTGCCAGAATCAATTAATCGCTTGTCCTTTCATAATTTGCGAGTCGGCCCCACCATCCTTGATTTAGAATTTGAGCGTTCTGGTACTACGACTGCTTGTCGCGTTGCGAAAAAACGCGGTAATCTACGGGTGGTTATTGAAGCGTAGAGAGCAGGGAGTGGTGAATAACCCACTCTCAGTTTTATGGTTAGGGACTTCCAGAAAATAAATTATCCAATTTACTTAGATCATATTTTTCTTTCTCCCCCTGCCCCTTAGTGCAATTGTGCTTGCGCTATTTGCCCTGTGCCCAAGGCAATTAAACTGCTCTAAGTATAAACGTCAATATTTTTTGTACGTATGTCATAATAATCACTGTCCCAACTGTAGTATGAGATCAAGATAGTACAGCTATTGGCATACTAATTTAAGACTGCCACAGTAATATTGCTGAAAAATTATAATAATTTTACATAATTTTTAACAAGTATCGTGCCACGTCAGGATATTCGATGCCAAGAAATTCATTAGCACGCAACAATTAGCGATCGCTAGTAATTACAGCACTAAGTAAGTCAGTGCTAATCTTTTTAACTATGTTAAGGAATTTTAATGTAGCGTGTGTTATCCGCACAGTGCAACGCACCGTCAACAATCCAAAGTGCTTTAGCCTACGGCGTAATATATACGACTAATTAATTTATATATATTCATATATTTCATATATATTGAATTTTCCTCGCAGACGACTGCTTTGTTGTCACTTTCTGTTCACATTCTTTTTATAGATTGAATATAAATCAAATATTTAGTAGTTTTCTCATAAATAAATTAATAAGTTTACCTACTAAGCTACCTTGTTATTACATCCACTTTTATATCAATAGCCAACAAAATAGGAGCAAATAAATTGTATAAGAGATAAATAATCCGTCAACGAATAAAAATGAAAAAGTCGGACTTCCGAGATTTCATAAAACAAATAAATAAAAGTCATTAAAAAGGAGAAGAATAATTATGATAGGACTCATTATAACTTGGTTAGTCACTGCTATATATTAGCTTTTTGATTATTTCTAGAATTCCATTTTTGGGAATAGAAGTAGATAGTTTTGCTAAAGCAGCAATCTCCGCCATAGTTTTTGGCATTTTAAATGCTATTTTACTGCCTATCCTTACCTTTTTCACCTTTCCATTCATTGTCCTTACCTTGGGATTATTTTTCTTTGTCTAAATGTGGTTCATGTACTTAGGGAACCACCTGAAGATTGGCCAGGGGAAACTGGTTATGTAGACAAGGAACTTTTACAACGTTATATACCCAAAAGACGGGCAACACGGCAATACTTCATCTGTGCGTCACCAAAGATGATGGATCAAGTAGAAATAGCGTTGCATCAACTTGAAGTTCCACCTATGAACATCCACATGGAACACTTCAACCTTGTTTAATCCTTAATATTCGACTGCTAAACCCTGTAAAATCCAAAATCACATTATGCGTTACAGTATTATGCTGCAAATTTTAACAGCCATTACCCTAATTTTAGTTAGTGGTGCTGCCTTATTTGCCTGGATACAAAACCGTCCCCCTGAAACTAATAATGCTCAAGAACTAGGAATAAGCGATCGCTAGTACTGTAGATAAGCTAATCGTCATTTAAATTGCACCATTTTCATGGTAATAAAAGCTGCAAACCCTCTCCCTTGCTCCCAGCAAGAACTGCTTGCGATCTCAATGTGCAAATTAAATGCTTAACAGCTTACTAGCGATCGCTAGTGGGTATTATCGTTAGTGTCTTATACTGCCTGTACCTACCTCCACCTTCTGTGATCCTTCAACGATTTGGTAAAGTTTGTCTTCAAATTTTTGCATACATGCCGACCAATCAAATTCGAGTATAGAGGGGCGAGCGTGCCGAGTCATATCTGCTTTCAAATCGGGATTTTCTAGAATCGTAATCACCCTTTGAGCGAAGTCTGTAGGGTTATTAGGTTGGGCAAGAAAGCCGTTACGACCAGGAAATACCTGTTCTGAAGTTGACGGTGCAAAAACGGCAACCAGAGGGGTTCCAGAGGCTAGTGCTTCGTTATTTGTAGTGCAGAAGTTTTCGGTGACGGAGGGATTGACAAAGACATCAGCTCTGGCAAACCAACCCAGAAGTTCTGTACCGTGAGACTCGCCCCATATAGTAATACCCGATCCAAACTTTTGGGCACGCTCACGGATCTCCTCATCTAGCGGGCCACTACCAACAATCACTAGATGAACATCAGGGATTTTGGCAGCAATGAGGGGAAATATATCAAGCAGTTGGTTGACATTCTTTTCGGGTGTGATGCGTCCGACAAACAAAAGAGTTGGTCGGTTGTCGTTAGGAATGGGGTTGTAACAAATGTTTCGCGGGTGAAATTTTTCGCAATCGATACCTTGATAAGCGACGTATTCAGCGCGTTGACATTTTAGTTCTTCGTATTTAGCGAGTTGTTCTTTAGAAGAAAAGTAATTGAAGTCATAAGACTCACTAAATTGCTTAACCAAAGTAGGAATGATCGGACGAACCAAGTTAAAGAACTTGTCCCCAAAGTAATATTTGATATATGCGACGATATCAGTATGGAAGAGTGATATTGTTGGTGTACCTGTTCGTCTTCCGTATTCAGTGCCGATTGGGCGACCATAACCTTGCAAGAAAAATGAGTATAAACCTCTCATTTGCGCGGCTTCTTCAACCACGATAATATCAGGCTGAAATTTTTCCAGCAGTTTGGTATCGCTCCAATGTCGATAGTTTAATGGTTGAGGAAGAGATTTATAGAATAACAGTGGTTGTGTAGGGAATGCGTAAGCAGAGAAATTGGGGAAAGACTCAATTTCATTCAAACCTGGCATGGGGCGATCGCCAACATTTTTAGGGTAGCGATCGTTGATTTGCGGATGGATTAGAAAAACCTCATGTCCCTGCTCTAGCAGCCAACGAACCCGTTGGTGTACTGCAACGGAAACTCCAGTTAAGAAAGGAGCGTACAATCCTGTAAACAGTGCAATACGAAGTGGTTTCTTAGTCATAAAAAAGAGGAATATTTCACGAAAATGCTGTTTTTGAATTTAGGATTTACGCAGCAAATGTTTCATGAAAATCCTAATTATTTCGCTCAGAAATTCCCACTAATATAGTTAGACTAAAGATTTACGCACTTTCAGATACTTGAAATTCTTGATTGTGAAGCGGATGTTTATAAACCTGGATTAGAGAATGCTGTAAAAATAGCCAATAATGTATCTAAAAACTTGAGATCCTCTTAAATTCTTCTTAAAAAAGAAGAGTTTGAAAAGTTTATCTCCCCATTTTCAAAGGGGCTAGCGGGGATCTCAATACAACTATAGGCTTTACAAACATCCTCTGAAAAACTATCAAAACATCCAAATTAATCAGTCAAAATTCCCCTTAATATATTTGTCTAAACTCTTGCCATTAATGCAAATACATTTGGTTATCAACAAGCCAAAGCGTGTATTCTAACAAGAGTTATAGCTAATATAGTTCTACTAAATATAAGATAATATAATTTGAAGACTAGGGAATGTTTAGTGTAATAACTTTCATGCCCTAGTTCATATTTAGCGATTTAATTCAAAGAGAAACCTTACTATCAATAGGCTGATCTAACCATTGATAAGGGCGATATTCTACTAGGCGGACATTCCAGGGCCCTTGAACCCGATAGGAAACACCGCGCCAGTTGACTGTTGAGATCCAAATGGATGATAGCATCGCTAATCCATAAACCCACTGTGTCAAGGGAATGCTAATCAACATTTTAATGATTGTAGCAGCTGATAATTTTGCGATCGCCTGGTCATTAGAGCGAACCACTCGCTGGATCTCTAATTCCAACACGAGCATTATCAAGAGTAATGCTACAGTATAGGCTCCATAGCAGCCTAACAAGAGAGCCGCAGCTTCCCATTTTGCCGCTAACAATGACTCTAGAATTAAGATGATGACTGTAGTAGGAAACAAAATGCTAGAAACAGCTTCACTAATTAAAGCTAACCAACGTGGGTGATAGAGTCGAGAATAAAGGATGAGGCGCTTGAGATAATCTATTAAGTTGAATAAATCAGTCTCTTCACGATTTACTATCAGCAGTGAAGGCACAAACTTTACTTGCAACCCATGTTTTTTAAGGATGTCGTGCATCATAAAATCTTCGCCTAAAGCTTGTCCCCACTTATCTAGCAGTTCTGTTTGGTGAAGTACTTCTGTTTTCACAGCCAAAGTCCCACCCCAAGGAATTTGGAAGAGGAACATTTGCACTACTGTGGATACATTACCGGCGTAGCGCACTAATGATCCCCAATACCTACCAGTAGGTACATACCAACGGTTACCTGTTGTTGCTCCTACTTTCGCATCACCTAAAGGACTGACTAATTCTCGTAGCCAATTCACATGGACTATCGTATCAGCATCTACTAAAGCAACCACCTTGTAGGAATCATCCAATTCACGGACAGCTTGGATTAAAGAACTGCATTTGAGGCTACAATTGTTGCGTACTATTCTCAAAGGGCTGATTTGAACGTTGGTCGCTTCTTGCTCTATGATGGTTTCACTGGCAATTTTCCAAGCGGGATCTTCGTGACTATCAACAATCAACTTTAAATCATACTGTGGATAGTTTTGATTTAAGAGCGATCGCAAACATCTAGGCAAAAACGGATCAGCTCCGCGTAGGCAAAGAATCACTGCTGTTTTGGGTAACTGGTCATCTGGTAACAAGTTTTTTTTAGATGAGCGCAGATACCAAATAAAGACAAGCGTTAAACACACCTGAATAACCAGCCAACCCGTCAAAGACTTAGACAGAAATATTGCCAAATCTTGCATTAAATTTTTAGTCTCCGACAGAATAAGAGATTGGGCATTGGGGAATGGGGCATTAGGCATTGGGCATGGGGCATGGGGCATGGGGCATTGGGCATGGCTCAAGAATCAATCAATAGTTCTTCTTCCCCTGCTCCCTCATCTCCCTCATCTCCCTTATCTCCCTCATCCCTAATCCCCACTCCCCAGTCGCTTTTAGGAATCCAGCGAATATTTCATGATGATGTTGACAGTTGTATCTTTATTTACAACAAAACTGGCATCACGAAACTTTGGTGTGCCTGTTTGTATGGACACAGTTGGATTTTTGGAAATCCCAAAACCTTCTTTGGGAATACCGAAAAAGTCTTTATTGAGCTTGCGATCGCCATTTTGATCATCAACTATGGCGACAGCATAAGTTCCAGGCTTTAAACCGGAAAATTCTTTTGTTACAGAATTGCCAGTAATCTTAGCGCAGCCACTTTGAGCTTCACTAGTACTACTCATCGGAAATCCTTTTTCATTTGCGTAAACTCTGAAACAAATCTCACCTTTTTGGTGGCGTATTCCATTTACAACTACACTTAATTTTGCAGTTGGCTCTGCATTCACTGTTTTAGCAAAGCTGATGCTCACTAAAGTAGCAAGCAAAACATGAGAAAATTGAGATAGTTTCAGCATAAGTTTGCAGTGGATAATAGGTGATTCTTGGGTTGGCAAAAAGCTGTGTTCGTCGCTGGCGATAACGCAGCTATCGCCAGCTTTAATTTTTTAAATGATTAGTTGCAAGTCTGACTTGCTGTTTTTTAATTGATGCTGTTTGCCAAGCTTTCCAAAGTTTTTGCAGTGCTATTAGAAAATCTTTCAGCAAAAGATATTCTGTCCCTTTTAACTGCTGATGTAGACTTATATGACAGCACAGCCGCTCATACAAACTCAGGGGACTACGCCATATAGAAAGTACATACTCCCAGAATATTCTCCAATGTGGCAATAAAATTTTTCCTTTCTTTGCCGAATCAAACCACACTGAATACTCATAGAAATCAGGCAGCATATTCAATAAGTGTTTTTTACTGTTGTTACTAAACAACAAATAATTGGGAAAATACATACTCATTGATTGCTCTGGATGGCTTCTGGCAAAAAACAGGTATTCAGGAATTTCATAAAACCTACCGAGAATACCAAGTCTTAATAAGAGAATTCCATCTGCATTACCATAACCACCCATAGGCGGTATCCTTCTCAAGGCACTAGCACGAATTACACCGTAACATTGATAACATAAATGCTTGGTCAGCAATTCGTGAAAACGCTTCTGTGGTTTTAGTGCATCAGCCTTGAGTTTGATATTGTAGTTTTGAAGGTAACTCCCCTCTTCATCAATGAAATATGTCTGGGAGTGGCACAAGATTATAGTAGGATCTTGGTCAAGCACCTCAACACACTTCTTGATAAAACTTGGAGCATGTAAATCATCATAGGCTGCCCACTTAAAGTACTCACCCGAAGACAATTTAAAAACGCGATTGAAGTTACGGGCGCAACCGATATTCTTGTCATTGCGGTAGTAACAAATACGTTGGTCTTGCTCGGCATAAGCTCTACAGATTTCTTCAGTTTTATCTGTAGATGCATTATCTGAAATAATTAGCTCAAAATCTTCAAAGGTCTGAGCCAAGAGTGAATCTATGGCTTCTCTGATAAATTTTTCACCATTATATACAGGTAATCCGATGCTCAATCGTGGCTGATTGCTACTCATATAAAACAAGTATTCGGAAAAATTGTAGATTATTTGATGCTCGATTGCAGATAATTGTTAGGCAGATGCAACGGAAGAATTCAGAAGGCAGATGTCAGAATCCAGAATAATTTGATATCTAATACCAAATTTATGTGAGCCTGCATAGAATAATTCCTTTGTTAGGCATGGAGTTTCAAGTATTTTATTCTGTGCATCTTCATAGAAGATTGGTATAAGCTGAATAATTTCAAGAAAATCAATCAACCATGCTATAGCTTCTTGATTTTCCAATCATTCTGAATTCTGGCTCCTGAAAATCTGTTAACTAAGCTATTACGCTTTTAAATTACACAATAACTCATCAGGTTTGTTGACTGCTGACCGTTGACAGTTAACTGTCAACAGTCAACACAAAAAAATGTGCAAGTTAGATGGGTGACAGCTTATTTGATCAAGTTTTGAATATCTGTTTTTTGCAGCCATTCATGTGTTCGCTGCATTCCTTGTTCTAGGTCAATTGTTGGTTTATAATTTAACAGGCTTTGTGCTTTGGCAATAGAATAAGCATAGGGACGAGTCATAAAATCTATAGACTCTGGTAAAATATCAACTTTTTTGCGAAAAAGTTTTTGTCCTTGAACCCGTAGCTTTAGAAACAACTTGATTTCATCTTTTGGTAATGAAAGGGGTGCTGATAAACCTTCGATTGCTGCTAAACGCATAAAATACTCTTTCCACGATGTTTCTTGTCCGTCGGTGATATTAAATATTTCACCGTAGGTTTCTTTTTCTATCGCTAGAAAGATGCCATCTATTAAGTTATCTATATATACATGATTGATTACTCCTTTACCATCGTTGGCATAGGCAAATAATTTCTGACGCATCATTAAAATTGGTCTGACTATCCAGGGAATACTTCCTGGGCCGTAAACATCTCCAGCTCGAATAACGATGATGCCAAAATCTGGAGGATTATTCAGTTCTAATACTGCTGTTTCTGCCTCTATTTTTGTTTGACAGTAGGGATTATTTTCGCCAGAGAGTGGCCCAGATTCTGTAACACCATTAGGATAGTTGAAACCGTAAACCATCACGCTGGATAGATGCACAAATGTTTTGACACCAGCCTGTTTAGCGGCTTTAGCTATGTTGACAGTACCGCCAACATTCACATCACGAAAATGGTTAATTGCACCAGCTTCTTCGGCAATTTGCTCTGTATGTAAAACGATATCTACTCCCTGACAAGCCTTTTGGGCAATAGTAGAATCGGTGATTTTACCAATAATTACTTCAACACCTAAATTCTGTAATTCTTTGTTCTGTTCTGTAGAACTTTGCAGTCCACGAACATTCATTCCTTGCGCTATAGCTAACTCGGCTGTACGCAACCCGACAAGTCCATCAATCCCAGTAATTAGGAGGGTTTTGTTTTTGAGGTTCATAAATTCGGGCTTATTGTTAAATAGGTGAATTTGAGTTTTTAGATGAAAGGTTTCAAAGTTATACCGAACTAATTGGAGTTTTGGTAAAGACTTTTAACCTAAAATCTAAAATGGGTATAAAGAGTAATCTTTCTGTGAAAACGCTTCACCAATGCTTAGTTATGAATTTATCAAGACTTACGCAAAATAATGAAAAAACATAGACGCAGAGCGGCTTGCCGTAGGCTACCGCAAAGACGCAAAGGACACAAAGGAATAAGAGTTTCAGAGAGTTTTTGCGTAAATCGTATCTATATCAGGGAAAATAATTTGATTATTTTGCTGATAAGAATAGCTAGAAAATATCTCCTGGATCTGCGGAGCGAAGTTTGTTGATAGCAAGCGCACCTGATGCCATACACATCAAAACTGTTGAAGTTAAGACAATGACTGCATTATTAACGGTCATAACTATTGGTAGTTTAGTTGCTTCTGCTGCAAAACTATATAACAAAACAGAAGTAATAAACCCTGGAATATAACCTAAAAGTGCCAAAATTAAAGCTTGCTGAAATACCACGTTTAATAAATATCTATTGGCATAACCTATGGCTTTTAAAGTGGCGTAAGCAACGAACTGTGTAGCAATATTGCTGTAAAGAATTTGATAGACAATTACTACACCAACAACCGCAGCCATTGTCAACATCAAATTAAGTATAAAACCAATAGGCGTTCTGACAGCCCAATATTTTTTCTCAAAATCAATGAAGCCTTGGCGTGTAAAAACTTGGACATCGTTAGGCAAACTTGCTTGCAAATTTTTCAGTACTGTTTCTGCATTAGTACCAGGTTTGAGGGAAATCAAACCAATATCGATCATATCTGCCGGACGAGTATTGGGATTTATCCTCAAGAAAGTTGAGTCACTGACAAGCAAATTCCCGTCTACTCCAAAGGAAGGCCCTAGGCTGAATAAGCCACCAATTCTGACTCTATAGCCAATTAATAAACTGTAGGGAAATATTTCAATTGTCTGTGCAGTCTCTCCCGCATCAAATTTTTTAGCTATTGGGCCAAACTCTGGGCGAGAACTCCGGTCAAAAAGCACGACATCGGGAATTTTGAGTTTATCTAAATTTTTCTCAACTTCTGGGAGGTTCATCACAGGTCTACCTGGATCGAAACCAATAACGTATATTGAATATTTCTCACCGGTTGCCGGATTTTTTAGTTTGGCAAATTGCAAATACATGGGGCTAACTGACTCTACACCATCAAACCCCAAAGATTGGTACAAACGAGTCCGCGAAAAACTTTGATTTGAGGTCAAAGATTTATATTGCGAACTAACTAAAAATAAATCTCCCTTGAGGTTTTGATGTACTGCGGTTGCACTTGAATAGAGGGCATCTTGAAAACCAAGTTGCACAAACATTAGTAGCACAATAAAACCAATCCCGGCTACAGCTACTAGTAAACGAACTTTTTGCTGGGCTAGCTGTAGCCATCCTAAAGGAATTTTGAAATTCATGAATTTATTTGTCATTTGTCATTTGTCATTTGTCATTTGTGAATGACCAATGCCCTATGCCCCATGTCCTATACTCAATGACTATATTTGAATGGCGACATCCACTTGTAAGTTAGTTAAACGAGCTACCCGCTCACTATCTGTGGGATTATCGATGGATATTTTTACTTCAATTATTCTGCGGTCTGTATCTGAGCCAGGATTGAGGCTGAAGATGCTTTGCCTGTCAACTTGCCAACCAATCTCTTTCACAGTTCCCTGTAATGTTCCAGTAAATGCAGTGCTGGTAATGGTGGCTTTTTGTCCTACACGCACTTTTTTAACATCGGTTTGATACACCTCTGCAATCACATACATTTGAGATGTCTTACCGATTTCAGCAAATCCTGTGCTGGTGTTGATTACTTCTCCGGTTTTGGCATGAATTTTCAAAATTTTGCCATTTATGGGAGATTTTATATAACTTAAATCTAAGTCGGCTTTTGCTTGTTGAACAGCAGTTGTTGCACTGTTAACTTCGGTTTGTGCGACTTGAACATCTACACTACGCACTTCGCTAATACTAGTGAGCTGCGCTTGTGCTTGCTTGCGTTGTTCTTGGAATGTGTCTTGAGTCCGCTTGAGAGTAGCTTGAGCTTCTGTTAGCTGCTGTTGTGTAGTCTTGAGTTGCAAAGCTTTGGTATCTGCTATAGAAGCTGCGATCGCACCTTGTCTATATAATTGCTGATAGCGATCGTTTTCAGCTTGAGCATTGTCTACTTCAGCCTGGATACGGCCGATTGTCGCTTCTTGCGTTGCAATGTCTCCTTTATATTGTGGCTCTAAACGGGCGATCGCTGCCTTTTGAGCTTCAATATCTCCGGTTTTAGCTCCAGATTTCACCTGCGCTAGTTTAGCTTTGGCAACTTGTAGTTGGTCTAAAGCTTGTTGCAAAGCTGTTCTAGAACGACCATAATTTTCTAGATACGCCAGTACTTGCCCTGCTTTAACCGCATCTCCTTCTTTCACTAACAGTCTTTCTACTCGCACGCCATTATTTGAATTGGGAGCATTCAAAGAAGTAACTTCACCCTCTGGCTCCAAACGTCCTAAGGCAGTTACAGCAACTTTCGCAGGAGCGACAGCCTTGGGAGGATTTGCTGGTGGTGTCTCAACTTTAGCTTTAGACCAAAACGGTACCAAACTATAAAAAGCTATTAATCCGGCCGCAAAAGTGAGAGAAGCTGCTAAAATTACCTGCGATCGCCCTACGGGTTTTGTGAATAATCGGCTTTCTTTATTTACTGCCATATTTTCATTCCAATTCTTCTTTTTAGGGGATAGCCTGGTTATATTTAGTCGATTAGATATAGACTCATCCACAAATTACCAAGAGAATTTTTCCTCTACGGTTTCTACCTTAATAAAGTGGATAGGTCTAAATTGGTTTTATATGAATTGTTGTACGCTTTTACCGCCCAAACTAACTATTGTGGCGTTAAAATTAATGATGGTGTTACTTCAAAGCTTCCTAAGTTATATCCTATCTTTACATTTAATCCAGTAGCGTAAAATACAATAGCGCTAACCAGAAAACTTAATTCTCAAGAACAACGAAGCGCCAGTAAATATGAACTTAAAGCTTGGATAAACTTGTTATTAACAATGACATATAAATTAGATTTTGTCAACTAATTATCTTTGCATAAATCCTGATTCTCTCACTAAATTATTTCATCACAGTAGGATTAGATGCTGAAATATTTTATTCATTACTAATGCTTTATCTGCTAATTAAATACCAACAGGTGGTTCGTTATTAATTAGATTTTATATTACTAACAGATTATTATTAGCAAGGTTGTGTAGTATAAGACATTTTGATAGGGGTTCTCGTTTACGCGAACCTCTATATCAGGTTTACTCATAATAATTAAAGGGCGGTTAGGAACCGCATCTACACAGTTTAAACCTATCTCCGTGGGTTTCAAATACCCAATTTTTTTATTTTGCGGAGGCGGGCTAGCCTGCGAGAAGGCTTTGCCTATATTTGTATAGCCGCGCGCAGGCAATTCTATTCGCCCTTTTAACTGATGTAACCATGATTATGTTTATCAAGCAACATACTAAAAATTAATGTTTGCTTTATAAATAACCGCTTTGCTTCTTAACTTGACCTATATTGAAAAATAACTAACAACTTTGATTTAATTATGATGTTTCTCTGAGAAAACATACTTATGGTTATTCAATTTATCTCTGTATTCGTTGAATTGTTACTTACTAGACAACAGATTTACATTGTTAACTTAATTCAGCACAAATTTTTGCCTAACCCTTAGATAACAAAATATCTCACACATTTATATTGTCAAAAATTATACCATTAGGCTGAATTCTATTCAAAATTCACATCAGCAATCATGGAGGTTTCTTTATAAAATAACTTTAAAGAAATGATTTAGTTTATATAAAGTGTGTTATTGTTTTTATTAATTCAATGCTTAAAAGCAGTTAGGCAAACTAGTTATTTAATTTAAATTTTAAAATTAAAGATAACTAAAAATAACTGCTCACGCATCACCTTTTGATCGTTTAATTAATTGCAAAAATTACATAAACTTGGATTAAAGGTGGTGTCTTTTCTGTAACGAACTTGTCAACTTGACTGGGTTATATCGCATAAAATATATTATCCCGGATGCTGAAATTGGCTATGGCATTGATCAAGATACAGAACGTTGTCATTAACAACATTTATGATGCTGTGGTTAGACTAGATAATCAAACAACTTCGCATGAAAAAACGTTTCTGTTCTCTTAGCTACTCTTCAGCTTCCATCGCTCCAGTAGGATACCATTACTCAAAATCTCTACCATTACGAATGGATTAAATTCACTGGTCAAGCAGCTATTACACTCCAAGACTATTTTACCAGTTTTAACAACGTCATTGACCTATTGCCACAATTTAAAAGAGTCTAGCGTTGGATAACATTTTTTCGCGATGTCTACGACGGGCTACGCCTACGCAGTGTGCCAAAGCCGCCTGGAAACATAAAGCTTTACCCTGGCAGTATGTATCGTGTGGTGTCGATTTGGAAACAAGCATTTAGCAAAGATAAAATAGCTAACTGCTTACAAAACAAGAGTTTTTGATTATTAGTAGGCAACAGAAATTACTGTAACTACACAATCCACAGTACTCACTATGCCCTATGTCTGCTTATTCAATTGATACTGCATTAACGGAGTTAGAGAGCCTGATAAATAATTGTGAACAGGCTGTAATTAAATCTATCGAGGGAAAAAAAATGAAATCAGATAAATCAGTGTCAATCAACAGAATTAACAGACAATTACAACACAATCCTATAGCCATCGTTGGGATGGCTTCTCTATTACCTCAAGCCAGAAATCTGCGGGAATACTGGCAAAATATAGTAAACAAAATTGACTGTATTACTGATATTCCTTCCACTCACTGGAGCGTCGAAGATTATTACGATCCAAATCCCAGAACGGCTGAAGATAAAACTTACTGTAAAAGAGGTGGCTTTCTTCCAGAGGTAGATTTTAACCCGATGGAATTCGGCATACCACCCAGCATTTTGGAAGTCACAGATGTATCGCAACTATTAAGTTTATTAGTTGCGAAAGAGGCGATGGAAGATGCAGGCTATGGCGAAAAACGCGAGTTTAACCGCGAGATGGTTGGGGTAATCTTAGGCGTGGCTATGGCCAAACAGTTAGGAATGCCACTTTCTGCCAGATTGGAATATCCGATTTGGGAAAAAGCACTCAAAAGCAGTGGTTTATCTGATGAAGATACCCAAAAAATCGTTGATAAAATCAAAAGCGCATACGTGAAGTGGGATGAGAACGCTTTCCCCGGAATGTTAGCTAACGTAGTCGCGGGTAGAATTGCCAATCGCCTAAATTTTGGCGGAATGAATTGCGTAGTTGATGCTGCTTGCGCTAGTTCCTTTGGTGCTTTGAAAATGGCAATTAGCGAACTAGTTGAGCATCGTTCTGACATGATGCTGACTGGTGGTGTTGATACCGATAACACCATCATGGCTTACATCTCATTCAGCAAAACACCGGCGGTTACTCCTAGTGAAAATGTCAAACCTTTCGATGCTAAATCTGATGGGATGATGCTGGGTGAAGGTATCGCCATGCTTGTCCTTAAACGGTTAGAAGATGCTGAACGGGACAACGATAAAATATATGCCGTAATTAAAGGTATTGGTACTTCCAGCGATGGGCGTTACAAGAGCATTTATGCTCCTCGCAAAGAAGGTCAAGTCAAAGCCTTAGAACGCGCTTATGAAGATGCCGGCTTCTCTCCCGCTACTGTTGGTTTGATGGAAGCACATGGCACCGGCACAATGGCTGGAGATCCGACAGAATTCGGTTCTTTAAAAGACTTCTTTGATGTACATGATGACAAAAAGCAGCACATCGCTTTGGGTAGTGTGAAATCACAAATCGGACACACAAAAGCGGCTGCGGGTGCGGCGAGTTTGATTAAAACTGCTTTAGCGCTACATCACAAAGTATTACCGCCCACAATTAACATCACCGAGCCGAACCCCAAACTCAACATTAAAAATTCATCCTTTTATTTGAATACTGAAACCAGACCTTGGATTCGTCCAGAAGGGGAAGCACCAAGACGCGCAGGTGTAAGTTCCTTTGGATTTGGCGGAACCAACTATCACGTCGTTTTGGAAGAATATGAAGCTGACCAAAACGCCGCTTACCGCTTACACAGTGATGCTAGTGAAGTGCTGTTGTTTGCTCCCACAGTAGACCAATTGTTGAGCAAGTCGGAAGAAATTTTAGGTAAGTTGCGATCGCCAGATGCACTTACACACTATGCACAATTAGTCAATGAGTGCAAATCACAACAGATTCCCCTTTCTGCTGCCAGATTTGGATTTGTAGCCGAGAATCTGGAAGAAGCTTGCAAGTTTCTGCAAACTAGCATTGAGTGGCTGAAACACAAAGGAACAGCAGCATCTTGGGAGCATCCCCAAGGGATTTATTACCGCTCCTCTGGTATGGAGTTGGGTGGAAAAGTTGTCTCTCTATTTTCTGGGCAAGGTTCGCAATACTTGGAGATGGGGCGCGAACTGGTAATGAATTTTCCGTTGATGCGCCGTCTTCATGGCTATATGGATAGCCTGTTGCTCAAAGATAATTTGCAGCCGTTGTCAGAAATCGTTTTTCCTCATCCTGTGTTTGGAGAGGCAGAAAAGAATGTCCAAATTGCTGCCTTACAACGTACAGAATACGCTCAACCAGCCATCGGGGTGTTGAGTGCAGGGATGTACAGCATTCTGCAACAAGCTGGATTTAAGTCAGATTTTGTTGCCGGTCACAGCTTTGGTGAACTAACAGCGCTATGGGCTGCGGGGGTTTTGAGTACTGAAGATTACTTGTTCTTAGTGAAAGCTAGGGGTCAAGCAATGGCGGCTCCAGAAGATCCGGATCATGATGCGGGTAGTATGCTGGCTGTCAAAGAAGACATCAGCAAAGTGGAAGCAGTGCTGAGGCATTTTCCGCAAGTTGCGATCGCTAATCAAAATTCTCCGACTCAATTTGTCTTGGCTGGCCCTACCGCAGAAATAGCGAGAATCAAAGAGGCTTTACACGAGAAAGGATATACAGCTGTATTGTTACCTGTTTCAGCAGCGTTCCATACACCGCTAATCGCCTTTGCTCAGAAATCATTTGCGATCGCCACCAAGTCTGTCAAATTCCAAAGTCCCAAAATCCCTGTTTACAGCAACGTTACCAGTAAGCAGTATCCCAAAGAAGCCCAAGGTATTCAAAAAATCCTGGAAACGCACCTTTCCAACTCGGTGCTGTTTAAGCAGGAAATTGAAAATATCTATGCGGCGGGTGGTACTTGCTTTGTGGAATTTGGGCCGAGAAGAATTCTCACCAACTTAGTCAAAGATATCCTTGGCGATCGCCCTCATATCACCGTATCTTTGAATCCCAGCACTCAAAAGAATAGCGATCGCTCCTTGCGGGAAGCAGTTGTGCAGTTGCGGGTGATAGGTATGGCTTTGAATAACCTCGATCCTTACCAACTTCCCCAAACTATCCCGCCAATTGAGACGAAGAAGACATTAAATGTCCGTTTAAACGGGATAAACTACAGATCCGAAAAAACGAAAAATGCCTTCGCTCTAGCTTTGCAGGATGGGCATAAAGTCACATTACCCACCCCTGAATATTCTGAAGCGGCTCCTTTATTTAGCAGCCCAGGTGTGACTCCACCTGTAGCAGTGATAGAAACTAACGGACATAAAAAACTTACCCCAGCAATGAACGGTGTGACTGCTAGTATCATCACCCAGCCAGAGCAACAGATGAATCCTGTTACCCTGTCACAACCAGTCCAGGAATCTAAGATGCAACCAACACCAGAAAAACTTACAAATTACGAACAACTTTTAGCAAGTTTAGAATATCTCCTGACACAGTTCCAGGAAAATCAAGCCGAGAATTTACAAGTTCACGGTACTTATCTCAACCATCAAATGGAATACGCCAAAGCGTTTTTCCAACTGATGCAGCAGCAGAATTCCTTGTTGAGCGAAAGTAAATCAACAGCCGAAACTGCCAAAATGAAGCTAGTTGTCATGGAAAGCTTAGAGCGCAGCATGATGCAGTTTCATTCCCAACAAGGTGAAACCCTACGCATCCATGAGCAATATCTTCAAGAGCAACTGGAATATACTAAGAGCTTTTTCCAACTCATACAGCAAGAATATTCTCAAATCATCTCTGGTGATGGAGCAACCCAACTAACAGAGAAACTCAGCAATTTCATCCCATTCACAACAGAAACAACTGTTAGTGATGCACCAGTACCTGTTACTACCAAGAGAGTAGAAAGCCAGCCTTTGCCTGTAACTGAGCCTGTAGCTAAAAACGGCTCAACAGTTAGCCAAGAACCTCTGCCGCTTGCTGTAGAACCTGTAGTTGAAACTCCTGTATCCCCAAAAACCCAATCATTCGCGTCTCTACTTCCCACACCGCACTTCGCCACTGTCGAGACAGTAGAGCCAGTAGTAGAGCCACCTGTCCCAGTAGTAGAACCCCAACCTGAAGTTGTAGTCAAAATTAGCTCACCTCCAGTCAGCGAAGTTGTTGCATTTACCCCAGAGCCAGCGCCCACAACTGCTGCACCTGTATCTGGCGCAACCATTGATATTGTTGACTTGGATAAAAATCTCTTAGCCATCACCAGCGACAAGACCGGCTACCCAGTCGAAATGCTGGAAATGGATATGGAGATGGAGGCGGATTTAGGAATTGACTCCATCAAACGGGTGGAAATCTTAGGGGCGCTACAAGAAATGTACCCCAACCTACCCAAGCCCAATTTAGAAGAACTGTCAGAAAAACGCACCATCGGTCAAGTTGTAGAGTATCTGCAATCTCACGCTTCTAGAAGTGTTTCTGTAGAAATTGCAATTCATGAAGTACAACAAGCAGCCGAGGTTCCAGTAGAGGCTGCACCTGTAGTTGAGGTAGTCATTGCACCAGAACCAAGCGTAGTTGTCGCATTCACTCCAGAACCAGAAGTTGCTCCCTCTACAAGTGATGAATTTGCAAACTTAGGTGAAACCCTGTTAGCCATCACCAGTGATAAAACCGGCTATCCAGTCGAGATGTTGGAACTGGAAATGGACATGGAAGCCGACTTAGGGATTGACTCGATTAAACGGGTAGAAATTTTAGGGGCGATGCAAGAAATGTACCCCAACTTACCCAAACCGAATATCGAAGAACTCGGTGACCTCCGCACCATCGGTCAAATAGTCGATTACCTACAGCAGTTGGCTGGAGGTGAAAAAAAAAAGTCTGAACCTGAGTTTGTCCAACAGCAGCCACCGGAATTAGAGCATAATATCCCGCGCTATACCGTCAAACTCAGAAGCCTAGCACAGCCCGATTATTTGGATTTCACGTTACCAGAGGGACACATCGGTTTAATCACCGATGATGGTTCCCTCACCACTTATAAATTAACTGAATCCCTAATCGAGAAAGGCTGGAAAGTAGTAGTTATCAGCTTCCCCCAATCGCTCATCGCCCAACAAGCGCCCTTACCGACAGGAGTAACCCGCGTCACCTTAGCAAACTTGAGTGAAGAACATCTTCAACAACAATTGCAAGCGATCGCATCTCACTGCGGAACGATTGGGGCTTTCATCCATCTACATCCGATGTTTGTAAGCAATCACACCGGAAGTATTTCTTATAACGAATCAGAAAAGGCGATCGTCAAGCACGTATTTTTGATGGCGAAACACCTTAAACCCTCCCTCAACGAAGCTGCAAAGCATGGACGTAGTTGTTTCTGCACAGTAGCTCACCTTGATGGAGCCTTCGGTTTAGAGTACAAAGTCAACTTCGGTGCGATCGCCGCTGGTTTATTTGGATTAAGCAAAACTCTGAGATGGGAATGGCCAAAAGTATTTACTCGTGCGATCGACCTAAGCCCCAGACTTGATGCTAAACAGTCAGTACAAAACATTATCGCCGAACTTCACGACCCCAACCTTTATATAAGTGAAGTTGGCTACGGCTCACAAGGACGAGTCACCATTATCGCCGATTAAAAAGTTGATTAATGTTATGTGCAACTTTCTCTCCAACCTAACCCCCAACCCCTTCCCTTGAAGGGAAGGGGAGTAAGAATCAAAGCCTCTCTCCCTGTGGGGGAGAGGAATGGAAGCGGGGGTTTCAAGAATCAGTTGCACACCAAAAAACCCAATTTATGCAGGTATTCACGAGGATTTATGACACAAACAGCCCAGCTTAGTCCATCATCTGTCTTTGTCGTGAGCGGCGGTGCAAAAGGGATTACGGCTGAGTGTACTATCAGATTAGCCCAACAGCAACCCTGCAAATTCATCCTCCTCGGTCGCTCCGAACTATTAGAAACCGAGCCAGATTTTGCTCAAAATTCTGATGAATCCGCATTGAAAAAATGTATCATGGAAAGCCTTCTTTCTCAAGGAGAGAAGCCCACACCCATGAATGTGCAAAAAATATATAACAAAATTACCTCCAGCCGTGAAATTAAAAAGACTCTAGCAGCAATTGAAAGAACCGGAGCTAAAGCCGAATATATCAGCGTTGATGTCACAGATACGCAAGCTTTACAAGAAAAACTCGCCACTGCTGTACAACATCTTGGTCCAATTACCGGAATCATCCACGGCGCTGGAAACTTAGCTGATAAGTTAATTGAAAAGAAAACAGAAGAGGATTTTGAAAAAGTTTATACCGCCAAAGTTCAAGGATTGGAAAACCTGCTAACTTGCGTCAACCCTAATCAACTTCAGCATTTAGTTTTGTTTTCTTCCGTAACAGGCTTTTACGGAAATCCTGGACAATCTGATTATGCGATCGCAAATGAAATTCTGAACAAATCAGCCCATATATTTAAGCAAAGTTATCCCTCATGTCATGTAGTCGCTATCAACTGGGGTGCTTGGGATAGTGGGATGGTGACAGCAGAATTAAAGAAGATTTTTCAAGAACGAAAAATTGAAATAATTCCGATTGCAGTCGGGGCACAAATGCTGGTTAAAGAAATGGATAATACCAATCATACAACCTCACAAGTTGTTATTGGTAGCCCACTCGTTCCCCTGGCGGCGGAGTTAGATTCAGAACTAAGAACCCATCGTATTCGTCGCCAAATGACATTGGAGGCTAATCCATTTTTGCACGATCATACTATTGCTGGTTCTCCAGTTTTACCAGCAACTTGTGCAATGACCTGGATTATTAATGCTTGTGAACAATTATATCCTGGTTATCGGTTATTTAATTACCAAAATTTTAAAGTTTTAAAGGGGATTACTTTCAATGAAACATTAGCAAAAGAACATATTTTAGAGATAGAAGAAATTTCTAAAGTTAGTCTTGAAAGAATCGAACTTAAAGCCAAGATTTCGAGTAAAAACCCAGAAGGGAAAATCCATTTTCATTTTAGCGCTCAACTCAATCTCCAGCGAGAAATCCCATCTGCACCCATTTATGAATCTCTCAATCTCGAACAAGATAATATCATCACCGCTACAGGAAAAGCTTTTTATCAAAATGGGGGGGCTACATTATTTCACGGCCCCGGTTTTCAAGAAATTAAAAGAGTTCTAAATATCAGCCCTGAAAAAATCACTACAGAATGTCTGTGGACAGAACTCAGCGCACAGGAACAAGGACAATTCCCTGTCCAATGGGTTAATCCTTACACAACTGACTTGAGTATGCACGCCTTATGGGTTTGGACACAAGACTTTCATGAAGAAGGTTGTTTACCTGGAAAAGTAGAAAAATTTGAACAATTTGCGATGATACCACATAACGAAATATTTTATGTTTCTTGTGAAGTACTATCTAAGACACCAAGTAGTGCGATCGCAAACTTTATCATACACGACCGCCAAGGAAAAATCTATTCACGAATGCTCGGTGCCCACGCCATTATTTGGTCAATGAAAATGCTTAGAAGCTAGTAATCGGTCAAGTTGAAAGTTCGTAGTAATGACTTTAGTCCTTGTTTTATAAGTACAGATTTGTGTGAACTCGTGGGGAATTGAGGGTTGAATTTTAAACGCAAAGGGGCGCAAAGGGAAACGCAAAGGTTCGCAGATAATTCATGAAATGTTGTACTAAGCAATAAAGTCTTTACTGCAAACTATCAAAGCTAGCTTAATCTTAGGATTGCTATAACTTGCCTCGTTCAAAGTTTGGGGAACAGCGTAAATCCTGCCTTTTAATTATCTCTTGCTAAATACCCAAACTCGGAGCATATAAATCGTGGAAAAAATAGCCATTATCGCATTATCATGCCTATTCCCCGATGCAAAGAATCCTGAAGAATACTGGCAAAACATCGTTAATCAAAAAGATTCGACATCCTCTGCAACCGTCGAAGAAATCGGAGTAGATCCGACAATATTTCACAATCCAGTCAAAGGTACACCAGACAAAACCTATTCCCTCAAAGGCGGGTACATCCGCAATTTCGAGTTTAATCCATCTGAATACAATCTACCATCAGAATTCGTTGCTGGTTTAGATAACACCTTCAAATGGTCATTGTATGCCGCCAAACAAGCAATTGTACAAAGTGGTTATTGGGGTAATCAAAATGTTCTTGCAAAATGTGGCGTAATTTTAGGTAATTTGTCATTCCCGACAAAATTATCTAATCAATTATTCTTTCCAATTTACCAGCAAGCTATTAACCCTGCTGTCAGAGAACTTTTGCAGGATGAAGACTTTGATTTAGCTGCTTTACCAAGTGCAACTAAAGTATCTTTATACAATGCGATGATATCTGGTTTACCAGCATCTATCGTAGCTCAAGCTCTATCGCTATCTCAGATTAATTTATGTCTGGATGCTGCTTGTTCTTCATCATTTTATGCGATTAAACTAGCATCTCATTACTTATGGTCACACAAAGCTGATGTCATGTTAGCTGGAGCCATCAGTTGTGCAGATTCCCTATTCGTGCGGATGTTATTTTCCGGTGTTCAAGGATATGCAGAAAACGGTATCAGCCGTCCCTTAGATAAGTCATCTAGAGGATTAATCCCCGCCGATGGTGTTGGGATGGTGATGCTGAAGAGATATTCTGATGCCGTTAGAGATGGTGATAATATTCTCGCTACCATCTGCGGTAATGGACTCTCGAATGATGGTAAAGGTAAACACTTACTCAGCCCTAATCCTAAAGGGCAAACCTTAGCTTTTGAACGAGCCTACAATGAGGCAAAATTTAGTCCAAAAACTATTGATTATTTAGAATGTCACGCCACTGGCACATTACTAGGAGATACAACCGAATTCAACTCCATAGAGACATTCTTTGGTAAACATCAAGCTGCGCCTATGGTGGGTTCTGCTAAGGCAAATACTGGTCACTTGCTAACTGCTGCTGGCATGGTTGGCTTGACTAAAGTGATTTTGAGTATGTCTCATGGTGTAATTCCAGCAACCATGAATATTTCGGAACCTTTAACATCAGAAAATGGTACAATTTCCGCCGATAAAATTGTTAGAACAGCTACGGCATGGCCTAATAATAACGCACCAATCAAACGGGCAGCTATTAGCGCTTTTGGTTTTGGCGGCACTAATTCTCATCTGATTTTAGAACAAGGAACTACAGCAGAATCAGTTGAATCAACTCCACCTGTTCCACCTACCAAAGTCGCCATTGTCGGCATGGATGCCTTTTTTGGTAACTGCAATGGTTTAGATGCTTTTGAACGCAGCATTTATGATGGAACACAGCATTTTACTTTCCTACCGCCTCAAAGATGGCATGGGATAGAAAATCAAGAAAGTGTCCTGAAAGAGTACGGTTTAGCAGATGGAAAAGCACCAGTAGGGGCATATATCAAAGATTTTGAAATCGATACTTTATCGTGCAAAATCCCACCGAATGAAATAGAGAAGTTAAACCCACAACAATTGTTGCTTCTGAAAGTTAGCGATCGCGCCGTCAAAGATGCGAAACTACAGGAGGGTGGCAATGTGGCTGTGATTGTCGCCGCCGAGACAGAATTCTCTGTGCATCAGCTACAGCAAAGATGGAATCTCTCTTGGCAAGTTAAGGACGGCTTACTCAACCAAGGAATTTCTTTACCTGCTGAACAACTTTCCCAACTAGAAACCATTGTCAAAGATAGCATTCACCAACCAGTAGAAATCGGCGAATATGTGAGTCACATTGCCAACATCATGGCAAGCCGGATTTCTGCTTTATGGAATTTCACTGGCCCTGCATTCACCGTCAGCGCTGGCGAAAATTCTGCCCTCAAGGCGTTGGAAATTGCCCAAATGCTACTCGCTACTGGAGAAGTAGACGCGGTGGTTGTTGGTGCAGTAGATTTAGCCGGTGGTGTGGAAAATGTCTTGTTCCGCAGCCAATTTGCCCCAATTAATACGGGTGTCAATACCTTGGGTTATGACCAACAAACTAATGGCTGGACAGTTGGCGAAGGTGCCGGTGCTGTCGTCCTCAAGCGCTACGAAGCTGCTAAGGAAGATAATGAACGCATCTATGCAGTAATTGATGCCATGAGTTTCGCACAAGGTAATTCTACTTTGAGTGATGCTTTGGTTAAACCTGATGCTTCAGCTATCAGCAATGTCTGCAAACAAGCTTTCCAGATGGCGGAGATTCAACCCACAGAGGTTAACTATGTGGAAGTCTTCGGTAGTGGCGTTCCCCAGGAGGATGAAGCCGAAATCACAGGTTTACTGCAAGCTTATCCGAAAGTGGGCAACGGTTTGCACTGTGCATTAGGTAGCGTCAAAGCCAATATCGGCCACACCTATACAGCATCGGGAATTGCTAGCTTAATCAAAACCGCTCTCTGTCTTTATTACAGGTATATTCCCGCCACACCCAAATGGTCTGGTGTCAAAACACCGCAAGTATGGGAAGGTAGCCCTTTCTATGTGGCAATGGAATCAAGACCTTGGTTTGTCGATAAGGGCGGCACACGCAGAATAGCAGCAATTAATAGCATGGGTATAGATGGCAGTTACGCCCATTTAATCTTATCGGAAGAACCCAGCCAAGAGGAGCGGGATAACAGATATTTGCAACAAATGCCTTTTCATCTGTTTCCCATCGCAGTTAGCGATCGCTCCACTATATCCGATATCCTAAACCATCTCCAAAAATCCATTGAAGCCAGTTCTTCTTTATCAGCTACCGCTAGCCAAACATTTGCTACCTTTGAACAGTATTCTGATGCAAAATACGTCTTATCAATCGCAGGACGTAACACCAAAGAACTACTCAAAGAAATTGAATCTGCCCGCAAAGGTGTAAATAATGCTTTTGAGAAAGGCACAGATTGGCAAACACCAATAGGAAGTTATTTCACAGCGAAACCATTGGGTAAAACTGGAGCAGTTGCTTATGTTTACCCCGCAGCAGTCAATTCTTATATTGGCATTGGTCGGACTGTTTTTCGCTTATTTCCTAAAGTCTTCGAGGACTTAAAAAGTAACAATCTTTACAACCGGGCTGCCGATGTTGAAAAGCTGGTTTATCCCAGAAGCTTACCGAAATTGACAACTAGACAACTAGAAACGCTCGAAAAGCAATTGTTAGATGATTCGCTAGCAATGTTTGAAAGCGAAATCGCCTTTGCCAGATACATGACGGCAATTTTCCGAGATGATTTTCAAGTCAAGCCGCAATCTGTATTTGGGTATAGCTTGGGTGAAACTAGCATGATGGTTGCCCAAGGTGTTTGGAGTGATTTTGAGGGTGGAAGTAACACTTTAAACTCATCACCTTTATTTGGCGATAAGTTATCTGGGCCAAAAAATGCTGTGCGTGAATATTGGGGATTAAGCGATTCACCAAATAACAATCTTTGGAATACCTATGTTCTCATGGCTACTCCATCGCAAGTTAGAGAATGCCTGAAACAAGAGAATCGCGTCTACTTAACTCAAATCAACACACCAGAAGAAGTATTAATTGCTGGTGAAGATGCCGCCTGTAAGCGAGTGATTGAAAATTTAGGTTGCAACGCTTTCCCCGCTCCCTTCGACCATGTGATACATTGTGAGGCGATGCGATCGCAGTTCGAGGAAATCAAGAAGGTAAACAGCTTACCATCACAAAATCTTCCTGGAATTGTGTTTTATTCTGCCGCCGATTATCAACCAGTTGCACTTGAAAGAGATGCGATCGCTCACAACATCGCCAAAGGATTGTGCCAAGAACTTGATTTTCCGCAATTAGTTAACCGTGTCTACGGTGATGGGGTCAAAATATTTTTAGAAGCAGGCGCGGGTAGTGTCTGTTCCCGATGGATTGATAAAATTCTCGGCGACAAAGAACACATCACAGTCTCTCTGAATCGTAGAGGGATGGATGACCATGCTTCGATGGTCAAAGCATTAGCAAAGCTACTCAGTCATCAGGTGAATGTGGATTTATCACCGTTGTACAACAAAGCCCAAGAAAGTGCTAATTCAAACAAAGCAACATTGAGAACAGTTACCTTGGGCGGGAAAGCGATCGCTGCTACAATTTTGAGCGAAGAGAATCGTAAACTTGTTGAAAATTTGGTTGAGGATATTAAGTGCGAACGCTTCAAAATACAGCATCCAAACATACCTAATTTGCAACAATCTGAAATCACAGATTTTCTTAACACTTACAACCACATAACTCAACAAGAAAGTTATTCCCCTAACATCTTGCCTCAGCCAGAAGAAGTAAAACCGAAAAATATCATTGATAACGTTTTTGAAACGAGAGAACAATTACAATCTTCTGAGTCAAGCGCAATTAGACAATCAATTCCTGTTTCTTTACCACCCGTCAGAACTCGAAAAATTAGTAGCATCATCAGCATGTTCGATTTAAATAAGACTCAGTATCAAAAGCTCAATGCTAATAATTCAAAGATAACTAAAGCACACACTGCTTTCTTACAAGCTAGACAAGATTACAGTCAGCAAATGAGCGAAATCATTCAATTGCAACTAGCTTGCGCCCAAAACTTGCTTAACGACGAATCTTGACATAAGTCTACATACTTCAACCGTCAATAACTTTGGGTAAGGGGAAAGGTGAACTGATAAAAGGAAAAAATTTCTTCCCCATTCCCTATTCCCCACGCCCCACTCCCCTTATTTAATAATTGTAATCCGAGGGATAACTGCCGTGACAACCGTAGATACGGTACTAAGTAAACACGATAATGGTCTTAATTTTTCTTCCTGGTCTTATAACAAAAACCAGGTTTGGAAAGGTTCTTTAGAAACTGTATCTTTTGATCAACAAACCATCAAAGATAAATTGATGGTGTTAAATAAACCCTGCTACATCGTGAAAGTTGCCGGAAAAATCGGTGTCACTAATGAGGGTTATTTATCCCCTGGTGATAATGGCACAACAGCACAAGTAGAACTGCTGACATTTGCAGCCCCAATCTGCATTCAACAATTTGGAGATCCCAATTTTCTCTCCTCTTATGGAGTGAAATATGCCTACGTTACCGGTGCAATGGCTGGCGGAATTGCTTCCGAAGAAATGGTCATTGCGCTGGGAAAAGAGCAAATTTTGAGTTCCTTTGGTGCAGGTGGTTTAACTCCAGAACGTTTGGAAGCAGCCATAAATCGCATTCAACAAGCTTTACCTCAAGGGCCTTATGCATTTAATTTAATTCATAGCCCTAATGAACCTGCGATTGAACGCCGGGCTGTGGATTTATACCTTAAATACCAAGTGAGAACAGTAGAAGCATCTGCATTTCTCGACTTGACTCCCAACATTGTTTATTACCGTGTTGCTGGATTGGGATTGAATAGCGCTAATCAAATTGAAATCAAAAATAAAATCATTGCCAAAATTTCTCGCCGAGAAGTTGCTACTAAATTTCTGCAACCAGCACCGGCCAGAATAATCAAAGAACTACTGGAACAAGGGTTAATTACTGAGTTACAAGCAACCCTTGCAGCCAAAGTTCCGATGGCTGATGATATTACCGTCGAAGCTGATTCTGGAGGACATACAGATAATCGTCCCCTGGTTTGTGTGTTACCTTCTATTATCGCCTTGCGAGATGAAATTCAAGCACAATATCATTACCAAACACCCATTAGAATTGGCGTTGCAGGGGGAATTGGTACACCACAATCAGCATTAGCAGCTTTCATGATGGGTGCTGCTTATATAATGACCGGTTCCATTAATCAGTCATGTGTTGAATCTGGGGCTTGTGAACATACCAAAAAGTTATTAGCCCAAGCAGAAATGGCTGATATGATAATGGCTCCAGCAGCAGATATGTTTGAAATGGGAGTCAAATTGCAAGTTCTCAAACGGGGTACAATGTTCCCCATGCGAGCGCAGAAATTATTTGAACTCTACCGCGCTTATGATTCCATTGAAGAGATTCCTTTAGCAGAAAGAGAGAAATTAGAAAAACAAGTTTTTCGCAAAACTATTGCTGAAGTATGGGAAGGAACTGCTGCTTATTTGTCTCAAAAGAATCCTGAGAAACTTGGAAAAGCAGTTAATAATCCTAAACTGAAAATGGCGTTGATTTTCCGTTGGTATTTAGGATTATCTTCTCGCTGGTCTAGTTCTGGTGAAAAAGGTAGAGAAGTCGATTATCAAATTTGGTGTGGCCCGGCAATGGGTGGTTTCAATGACTGGGTACGCGGTTCTTACCTGTCGGAACCAAATAATCGTGGTGTAGTTGATGTTGCTAATCAAATTATGACTGGTGCAGCCTTTTTGTACCGTGTCCAAAATTTGAAAATTCAAGGGCTGCAAGCTTCCGATTATTACAGTCAGTATCACCCTGTTCGTTCTACATCATTGTTGGAGATTTAAAAATGACTATAAAACAGTCTTTCACCGCAGACGATATTCAAATATTTTTGGTATCTAACTTAGCTAAGTTGCTAGGAGTCGCAACTGATGAAATAGATGTCACAGAACATTTAGAAAACTATGGTTTGGATTCAGCCCAAGCAATGATTCTAGTCAGTAACTTAGAAAAGTTACTAGGATTTCAACCATCTCCATTGCTGCTGTGGCATTATCCAAATATTGAAGCTCTTTCACAGCGTTTAGCTGAAGAAGTGCAAGAAGGTTCACCAGTTCAAGATACAAAGGTAGTAGCCTCTAATGCCAACACTGCCCCCTCTGTTCTAGATTTAAGTGCCGAGGCTGTTCTTGACCCTACCATCAATCCCGGTGCTGCATCTAATGTGCTTATGGGTGAACCCAAGAACATCTTTTTAACTGGAGGAACAGGCTTTTTAGGAGCTTTCCTCATCCGGGAATTGTTACAGGAAACCAATGCGGATATTTATTGCTTAGTGCGTGCTGCTAATGCTGAAGAAGGCAAAAGCAAACTCCAAAATAATCTGCAACAATATGCAATTTGGCAGGAAGAATTTAACTCCAGAATTATTCCTATTGTCGGCGATTTATCTTTGCCATTGTTAGGTGTTGGCTCTGAACAGTTTCAAACTTTAGCTACCGATATTGATACTATATATCATAGCGGTGCTTTGTTAAATTATGTTTTCCCATACTCTGCACTGAAGGCAGCCAATGTTTTAGGTACTCAGGAAGTTTTGAGATTGGCTTGTCAAGTTAAAGTCAAGCCTGTACATTACGTTTCTAGTGTTGCTGTTTTTGAATCTACTGCTTATGCTGGTAAGGTTGTTAAAGAGCAGGATGAATTCAATCATTGGGAAGGTATTTATCTTGGTTACTCTCAAACAAAATGGGTAGCTGAAAAGTTAGTAAAAATTGCTCGTGACCGTGGACTTCCTGTAAGTATCCATAGACCCCCACTGATTTCTGGCGATAGCAAAACAGGCATTTGTAACACACATGACTTTATTAACCTGATGACCAAAGGCTGTCTACAAATGGGATATTTCCCTGATGTAGATTATATGTTGGATATGTCACCTGTGGACTATGTAAGTAAAGCGATCGTTTATCTATCACTGCAAAAAGAATCCATAGGTAAAGCATTCAATTTACAACATCCCCAACCTGCTGCTTTGAAAATGCTAGTTGAGTGGATACGCTCTTTCGGTTATTCAGTTGAAATGATTCCTTATGAAAAATGGCAATCTGAGTTAATCAATAATGTGACTTCTGCGGACAATCCTTTGTACACTCTGCGACCATTTTTGTTGGAACGTTGGTCTGATGAACAACTGACTATTCCTGATTTGTACTTGCAAGCGAGAAGACCTCATATTAGCTGCCAAGATACTCTCCATGCACTAGCAGGCAGTTCTATTGCTTGTCCTCCCATTGACTCTCAATTGTTCATGACTTATACCGCCTACTTGATTCAAAGCGGTTTCTTAAATATCGCTTAGTAATTCACAACTTGCGTAGGATATATTAGAAACGTAACGCACCATCCTGGATACTTTCGGTGCGTTACGAACCTAAAAAATAACTTTATTTAGTCAAAGCTTTTTAAAACTCAGTACTACTGAACAGCCAATATTTCAGATGCCAGCAACAACTCATACACCAACAGAGGCAATATAATTGCCTTGTTTTTTTATGCCCAACCATGTAAATTTTTAGTATTGACCTCTTGACAGAAGCAATCGAGGATAGAATGGTTATTGTCGGGCATAAAAGTTTGATTTTACCCTCTGCCTTTTGTAAGCGATCAAAAGCTAAATGATAGCAGTCTGAAATAACCGAACTCCTTTAAGTCCTAACTTATTCGATGCATAAGTCCTAAATTTGCGTTTGGACTGCTACATCTATCCAATGGATCACATAAGCATTTGAAAGGGTAATAACTCAAGACATTTCTTGTCGGTTCAGATATTACGCGTACTTAATTGTAGAACGAGAACCACTGTAAATGCAACGCAGCTTCATCAAGTTGAATTCACCAATATTCTTACATGAACACAACACATCAAGGTCAGGGCAAAAAAACTGCTCTTATTACTGGAGCAGCCGGTGGTATTGGCTACGAATTAGCATGTATTTTTGCTGCTCATGATTACAATTTGGTCTTAGTAGACAGAAACGGGTTAAAGCTTGTAGAAATTGCAGCTAAATTTCAAAAAGAATTCGGAAATCTTGCCAAAACTATTGTTAAGGATTTATCTATATCAACAGCTCCTGAAGAAATTTTCACGGAGTTGCAACTCGCCGATATTAATGTTGATGTGCTAGTCAATAATGCTGGATTTGGTATCTATGGATTATTTCACGAAACAGACCTAGCTACTGAATTGGAAATGCTACAGGTAAATTTGGTGTGCCTCACCCATTTAACCAAGCTATTTGTAAAGCACATGGTAAAGCAAGGTGAAGGTAAAATATTAAATGTTTCCTCGGCTGCTGCTTTTCAACCAGGGCCTTTGATGGCGGTTTATTTTGCTACCAAAGCTTATATCTTATCTTTTTCTGAAGCGATCGCTAATGAATTAGAAGGTACAGGCGTCACTGTGACAGTTCTTTGTCCAGGCTCAACAGAATCTGGCTTTCATGAAAGAACCGGGATGGCTGACTCTAAGTTGCTCAAGGGTAAGAGGATGATGGATGCACAAACAGTAGCCGAAATTGGTTTTCACGGCTTAATGAAGGGCAAAACCATTGTCATTCCTGGTTTTATGAATAAACTACTGGCAAAAAGCGTCAGATTTGTACCTAGAAAGCTGGTGACAAAGATTGTAAGAAATATGCAGGAAGATAAGTAGGGCATTGGGGAAGAATGACTAATGACTAATAACTAGTATTAATACTGCCAACACTTCAAATTCAAGCCAGAATTCTCTACGGCAACAGCAGCAACATAATTGTTAGCAGGTACTAGTTCAAAAAGACTCCAGTCTTCAGTTATCTGTAACTTGGCTAGTTCTGTGGGAGTTAGCGATACTTCAATTTGCTCTAATTGGGATAGTCCGTCTCCAGTTGCTTTTAAATAAGCTTCCTTACAAGTCCAGTAACGGAAAAATACCTCTTGCTGTTGGTTGGGAGATAGCGATCGCAACATTTCATATTCTCTCGGTAAAAAAAACCGTTTGGCAAGAGCTTCCAAATCAGACATCGGGCGAATATATTCTAGGTCTACACCAATTTGGCGAGTGCAATTCACCGCACACAAACCCAACCCTTGGGAGTGAGACAAGTTAAACGCCAGTCCACTATCAGCAAATGTATCTGCTAACACTGGTTTGCCACGCTGTTGATAATTAAACTGCACTTGTAAGGGCTGGATACCCAAATAGCGACTTAATATAGCTCGCAGAATACCGCGACCAGCGATGAAACGCTGCCGATGTTCCTGAAAATAGAACCGTTCAGCACGAGCCATTTCGTCATTGGAAAGAGTCGCTGCTAAATTTTGCAGCTGTAGTTCTGGTTGGTCAAGGTCTATGCGCCAGACATGAATTTCATTCTGTAAAAGAGTTAAATCTGTCGGTGCAGGTAGCCAAATATCATTAGAAGCGGTCATTGAGTCAAAAAATCAAGGGAGTTAGTTGTACTTTAATAGTTTGTTTAATTACGACGATTATTATGGGTGGATCTGATTTGACGCTTTAGCGCTACTATACTATGCACTAGACCAATGCGGTAAGCATAGCCATGCCGTCAGATGTTACGTCTGGCTGTAAACATAACTACTTAATACTGAGTTATAGTAGCTACAATTGCTTTTTCTGACTAATATTGTGATTTATTGCTCTATATGTACCTGCCCTTTTTATTACTCTAGATGTACGATCTTTAACTCAAGATTAAATCCCCTGAAAGAGAATATGTTAAAACCATTGACAGAGAATAACAAATTTTCTTTTGGCTAAAACATTAGCTATTACAGTGTTACTCCAAGGAATTACGAGGAATGTCTGCAAGTGTTTTACCAGTACCTAAGTTTTGTAAAGGTCAGATAGTAAGTTTTGTGGGTGGGGAAGGCGTCATAAAGAACTACCGATTTGAGTCAAGCATCTGGGAATATTTGGTGAAAATGCCTATGGGGCCAAAGCCAGAAATGGGTCGGGTTGGTTATGAAACCATGATTTGGTTATCTGAAGTAGATATCTCTTCACTTGTAAATCATTTTTCTGGCAAAATGTTATATCTGCAACAAAAAAGCCTTGCCAAAGCTTGTTAAAAATCTATTAGAACTATTTTTTTACAAAATATAGTGAGGATGAATGATTATTAATTTGGAGTACCTTGCCTTCTTTGTGCTGCTACTGGCAGCGCTGCTATTATCAATTAAGGAAATGAGCGTTGCTTTGGATGAAGTAGATGTTGAGCGCTTTACTCTCTGGACAGGTGTTGCTTCTGTTATCGCTGGTTTACCAATAATATTGTGGTAGCTTTTCAGTCAATGCCATCCTCTCTATTGCAATAGTTTATTTAGGACAAATAGTGAAAACAAGCTAGTTTGTTCACTTTTTTAGGCTTCCAAACAATACGATTGCATCCGTTGAGTAACCTAGCAGCTAAAATATTGTCTCGTTTACTACTCTCTTCGCTTTTCCTCTAACCATTGTAAAACCCGATTCCATGCCCACCAAGGGTCAGGGTCTTGTATTTGGCGCTGGCACTTTTTACTACTCAAGTAGCCAACATGGCCGCCGTACTGGGTGAGAAACAAATCTATTGTGGAATTGCGATCGCACGCTTCTTCTAATTCCGGTATGATACTTGGGTCAAAAAGTGGGTCATCAGCAGCATATAAAATCAAAGTAGGTTTCGAGATTTGCGGCAATATTTGTAAAGCACTACTCGCTTGGTAATATGCCTCTACAGAAGAAAAACCTAGTCGGTTAATTACCAATTCATTATCAAAACCCCAAATACTGTTTGCCCGTTCAATCGCTGCTGCGTCAATACTTCCAGGGTGAGCATCATGGATTCGCCATGCCAGTTTTTTTAAATTCTGGGCAATCCCCGCTTCCAAATATCTGCCGAAGGGTTTTGTAACTAGATAAGATAGCGATCGCTCCGAATCCAAACTAGGACAAATGACCATACCACCGCCAATATCGCTATCTTCTAATCCTAAATCTTCATACTCCCTAATCACCTCACCAGCTACCTTCACCGCCCATAGCGCCAATTGTCCTCCTAAAGAATACCCTGTAAACCAAAATTTACCGGGACATCCCATTGCCTTGGCTGCTGCGGCGATGCGAACAAAATCTTCCCCCTCATACAAACCATCAGAAGTTAGAGTCGGCGACAATTCGGCCGTTTTGCCGTGGGCCCGCCAATCAAATAACACCACAGCATATCCTTGAGCGTAGGCTTTACGTCCTAGCACCCTCAAAAACCATTCCGTCTCTAACTCTCCAGTAATGCCATAAGTGCCGATAATCGTGCTGTGAGCATTTTCCGGGATGGCAACCAAGCCAAAAATTGGCACACCTTGGCCACCAACAAAAATTTTCTCGTGATAAGACGGTTCTGGGTCTTTAGTAGTACTTTCCCAGTAACGTTTTCCCCACAAAGCGGTGTATACAGTCATGATCACACCGTTTTGTAAAAACCAAGACGGATTGTAGGTGGGAGTATAACACATCATAGACTATAAGATTTCGTGTAGTTGAGTCTTGATTTCACAGTCATTTAATCTTAATATTTATGTAAGATTTAAAACCTTTTTCATCATTGATTCAAAAATCTTTGTATCTATCAAAGGTTGTTATTTATCCTTAATAAGTAGTAATAATTTTTAAGAATGCCGAGGATTCTTGTCATAGACGATGACCCAGCGATTTCAGAACTAGTTGCCGTCAACTTAGAAATGGCTGGCTACGATGTTAGTCAGGCTGAAGACGGTATCAAAGGTCAAGCGCTGGCCCTCCAGCTTCAACCAGACTTGATCATGCTTGATTTAATGTTGCCTAGAGTAGATGGGTTTACCGTTTGCCAACGCCTGCGCCGCGACGAGCGCACCTCTGAGATTCCCGTGTTAATGTTGACGGCTTTGAGCCAAACTCAGGACAAGGTGGAAGGCTTCAATGCTGGCGCAGATGACTACCTCACTAAACCTTTTGAAGTTGAAGAACTGCTGGCGCGGGTGCGGGCACTTTTGCGACGTACTGACCGCATTCCCCAAGCAGCAAAGCATAGTGAAATTCTCAACTATGGCTCACTCACCCTCGTTCCCGAAAGATTTGAGGCAATATGGTTTAATGAGACGGTGAAATTAACTCACTTGGAATTTGAGTTACTTCACTGCTTATTACAACGCCACGGTCAAACAGTTTCTCCCAGCGAAATCCTCAGAGAAGTTTGGGGCTACGATCCTGATGATGACATAGAAACCATTCGAGTCCATATTCGCCACTTGAGAACCAAGCTAGAACCAGATCCCCGCCACCCCCGCTATATAAAGACAGTATATGGTGCTGGATACTGTCTGGAATTACCCGGTGTACCTCCAGCAAATGAAGGAGCTTCAGTAACATTCGTTGAATGAAATCACGCTAAATTCCCTTAAACTTCGCCATGACTTAGGCAAGAACTCTCTGTAACTCTTACTTCCTTACCGTTTAGTTAAGGTTATTGGTGAGATTTTCCTTTAGGTAGAGACGTTGTATGGCAACGTCTCTACAAATGTAATTGACAGGTAAATTATTTTAACGGTTTTAATAGGGTTTATCAAAACTGCGATATTTGCACCAGTCTTGATACTCCTCATACCGTTATGCTAAGGCTTACTCCCCAACGCTTGCTCTTAAGGGGCTAGGGGTTAGGTCTGTATTTCACGCAATTGAGAGCCGCTATATTGAGAGTGCTTAAAAGTGCAAATCAACGTATTCCCATGCCAGAAGTCATTACTCTGCGTTTGATTTTTGGTCAAAAAACTTTTGCAATAATAATTAATATAAACTTTACATATTGTATTGATTAGAGCAATCAAAGATTAGTCAACAATCATAGCCTTTTATCTATGAAAGCAATTTAATATTTATTTAATATTGAGGCTTGTGAATAAGCAAAATTGACATATAAGCCTGTAAGCTATTATTGATCCCAATTAAAATTGGCGATAAACAAAACTTGCAATTTATGTAAGTTTTTTCAGTCCAATTTTTGAACCATCTTTGTCCTAAGCCTTCTCTATTGAAGATTCGTATTTAGCGACTCGCCATGTAAAAAGGCAATATAGTCTGCTGCTTTGCGAAGAATTAAAGTTTTCTTTGCCTAACTTTTCATGGCAATAATACATGAAACGTACTCAAAGTAGCTGGCAATTTTTACAACCCAAAATTTATTTTGCTTTTTTTGTAACCAAAACCCCAGTATGTCATTGACTAATACGATCCATTTTAGAAACTTACAAGGCGATTTATTCGGTGGTTTAACTGCTGCGATCGTTTCGTTACCTCTAGCGCTAGCATTCGGTGTTGCTTCCGGTGCTGGGCCTGTAGCTGGTCTTTATGGTGCAGTTTGCGTCGGCTTTTTCGCAGCTTTATTTGGTGGAACACCAACCCTAATTTCTGAGCCAACCGGGCCAATGACCGTGGTTATGACTGCAATTGTCGGTTCCATGACCGCAGCTAACCCCGAAAACGGCTTGGCAATGGCATTTACCGTAGTCATGCTAGCAGGAATATTTCAAATTTTCTTTGGGATATTTAAGTTGGGTAAATACATTACCCTCATGCCTTACAGCGTGATTTCTGGGTTTATGTCTGGGATTGGCGTGATTCTGATTATTTTGCAGATTGCTCCTTTTGTCGGACAGCCAAATCCTAAAGGTGGCGTACTGGGAATGGTGCAAAATCTGCCTCAGTTATTAACTCAGATTAATCCTGCTGAAACAGCTTTGGGCTTACTAACGCTGGCAATTATTTTCTTCATGCCAAGCAAGCTTAAGCGCTTTGCTCCTCCGCAGCTGGTGGCATTAATTATCGGAACTATAGTTTCTTTAACCATCTTCGGCGGTACGGATATCAGACGAATTGGGGAAATTCCCGTAGGATTGCCGACATTACAATTACCTGTCTTCACTGCATCCCAAATGACAGTCATGATTGTGGATGGGGCAATGTTGGGGATGTTGGGTTGTATTGATACTTTATTGACGGCAGTAATTGCAGATAGTTTGACTCGTACTGAACATAAATCTGACAAAGAATTGATTGGTCAAGGTATCGGTAACTTAGTATCTGGTTTGTGTGGCGGGCTACCTGGGGCTGGTGCCACGATGGGAACGGTAGTTAATATCCAAACTGGTGCTAGAACAGCTGTCTCTGGTTTAACTCGCGCATTAATTTTGTTAGTTGTAGTTTTGTGGGCTGCGAGTATCACTCAACCTATCCCAATGGCGGTATTGGCTGGTATTGCTCTCAAGGTCGGGGTTGACATTCTAGACTGGAGCTTCTTGAAACGCGCTCATAAGGTGTCGCTGAAAGGCACAATCATCATGTACGGTGTGTTGTTTTTGACCGTATTTGTTGACTTAATTGTTGCTGTCGGCGTGGGAGTGTTCATTGCTAATATCTTAACTATCGATCGCCTCTCTGAATTACAATCTCAGGAAGTGAAGGTAATTAGCGATGCTGATGACGCAGTTATCTTGAATAACGAAGAGAAAAAATGGCTTGATCTAGCTAATGGACGCGTTCTGCTATTTTACCTGAGCGGGCCGATGATTTTTGGAGTATCTAAAGCGATCGCTCGTGAACATTCAGCAATGGCAGACTCTGATGTGCTGATTATGGATTTGACCGATGTACCGATGTTGGGTGTAACTGCTTCTTTGGCAATTGAAAACGCCATCAAGGATGCTAGTGAACAAGGTCGTAATGTATTAATTGTTGGTGCAACCAGCAAAGTCAAAAAGCGCTTAGACAAGTTTGGCATTTCGAGGTTTGTACCAGAGCATCACATGTTTGTAGATCGTGTAGATGCACTTAAACAAGCTGTTGCTTTAGTTAATCCTCATGCAAGTTCTGCTAATACTTCTGGCGTTAGTAACTACACTGACAGCTATTCGTAAGTTGTAATTCGTGATTCGTAATTCGTAATTCGTAATTGTAGAATTACGAAATATTAATTACGCTTTTTAATTGGCTCCAAAATGAATCAGAAACACAAGCAAAAACATGATTTTTTCAGAACCAATACTTAATTCGTTTACCTGGTTAAATTTTCTCACCGGAGGTTTGCAGTCTCCTTTACTAGCAACAACTAACGAGGCAGAATATGCTCCTATTGTGCTGACTGGAGTATTGCTAAGTTTAGTAGTCATTTATCTTGCTAGTAAAATTGGTGGCGAATTATTTAGAATGATGGACTTGCCACCTGTATTAGGAGAATTAGTTGGTGGGGTGCTTGTGGGTGCTTCTGCTCTCCATTTGGTAGTGTTTCCCGACAGTGGAGCAACTGGTAGCGACTCCATTATCATGGCTATCCTGCAATTCATTAATAACCTAAGTCCTGATGCAGTCACATCAATCTTTCAAAGCCAGAGTGAGGTTGTTTCTGTACTCGCCGAACTAGGTGTGATCATTCTGTTATTTGAAATTGGTCTAGAATCAGACTTAAAAGAATTACAGAAAGTCGGTTATCAAGCAACAATTGTTGCTTGTGTTGGGGTAGCTGTTCCTTTTGCAGCTGGTACGGCAGGATTGATATTATTGTTTAATGCCCCAGTAATTCCGGCAATTTTTGCAGGTGCGGCCCTTACCGCTACTAGTATTGGGATTACCTCCAAAGTTTTGTCAGAAATTGGACAGTTAAAATCTCGTGAAGGTCAAATTATTGTCGGTGCAGCCGTCATTGATGACATTTTAGGCATCATTGTATTGGCAGTAGTTGCGAGTCTTGCCAAAACTGGTGAGGTTGATATTTTCAACGTCATTTATCTAATTGTCAGCGCTACAGTTTTTCTCATTGGCTCAATTCTCCTTGGCAAATATTTTAATCAGAGTTTTGTTGCCATTGCGAATAAATTGCAAACGCGAGGCAACTTAATTATCCCAGCATTTATCTTTGCTTTTTTCATGGCTTTTCTGGGTAATGCTATTCATTTAGAAGCTATTTTAGGCGCATTTGCCGCTGGCTTAGTTTTGGATGAAACGGATAAACGCAAGGAGCTAGATGAGCAGGTTAAACCGGTTGCTGATATCTTAGTACCAGTTTTCTTTGTGACAGTTGGCGCGAAAGTTGATCTAGGCGTTCTTAATCCTTTAGTTCCAGGAAATCGAGAAGGATTAATTATTGCTACCTTCTTAATTGCGATCGCAATTATCGGTAAAGTTGTCACAGGTTGGGCGGTTTTTGGTCAACCTGGAATTAATCGGTTAGCCGTTGGTGTGGGGATGATTCCCCGTGGCGAAGTTGGGTTAGTGTTTGCCGCCATTGGTGCAGCTAGTGGTACCCTTGATAAACCATTGCAAGCTGCGATCGTTATTATGGTGATTTTGACAACCTTCTTAGCACCGCCTTTATTGCGGTTTGCATTTAAACAATCACCAGAAGAAAAAGAATCTTTAGAAAAAGCCAATTTAATAGGCTAATACAAGAAGGCAGAAGGCAGGAAGAATATTACTTGTTTCATCAGCTTTTTATCATTTTTAAACTGGATAGTTATTTTCGCAATGCCGCCTTAGCTAGTTTTATAGCACTACCTTTAAACATAAGAAGGTAAAAGAAACGAATTATATTTTCTCTTTTACCTTTAACTCTATACCCAAAAGGCAATTTCCGTGTTAGAAGCGTGCATATTCGCAACAATATTTTGCGGATTTTTCGGTATCATCCTTAAAAAGAACCTCGTTATGAAGATCATCTCTATGGATGTCATGAGTACCGGGGTTATCGCCTATTATGTGCTGATTGCATCACGAGATGGCTTATTCACACCAATTATTTCCAACGTCAAAAATGTCAGATACGCCGATCCGGTTCCCCAGGCGGTTATATTGACGGCGATTGTGATCGGATTTTCGATTCAGGCGTTAATGCTGGTCGGCGTTATGAAGTTGGCACGAGATAATCCGACTTTGGAAAGCAACGAAATCGAGAAGAATAACACGCCATGAATAGCATTACGATCGCATGGACTGCACTACCATTTTTTTTGGGGTTTGTCATTTATTTGCTCCCCAAAGTTGACAAATATCTCGCACTGTGTATGGCTTTTGCTTCAGCAGGATATGGCATGCAGCTATTTGTCACTCAGTCGCCACTAACACTACAGTTACTAGATAATTTTGGCGTTATTTTAACAATCGATCAATTAAGCGGCTACTTTATATTAACTAATGCGCTGGTGACGGCAGCAGTCATCCTCTACTGTTGGCACAGCGATAAGACAGCTTTTTTTTACGCACAACTGATCATTTTGCACGGCAGTGTGAATGCCGCGTTTGTCTGTTCGGATTTGATCAGTTTATACGTGGCGTTAGAGGTGAGTGGTATTGCTGCGTTTCTGTTAATTGCCTATCCCCGGACTGACCGCTCGATTTGGGTTGGCTTACGGTATCTGTTTATCAGCAACGTGGCAATGCTTTTTTATCTGGTTGGCGCGGTGTTGGTCTATCAGGCGCATCACTCCTTTAGTTTTGCAGGTTTGCGCGTAGCACCTCCAGAAGCGCTTGCCCTGATTTTTTTGGGACTCTTGACAAAAGGAGGAATTTTTGTATCAGGATTATGGTTGCCGTTGACTCACTCCGAATCGGAAACGCCAGTGTCGGCGATGCTGTCGGGAGTTGTGGTAAAAGCTGGTGTCTATCCATTGGTGCGGTGTGCGCTGATGGTGGAAGAGATTGACCCAATAGTGAGAATCTTCGGAGTTGGGACGGCGCTTCTGGGAGTGTTTTATGCAGTCTTTGAAAAAGATACCAAGCGGATGCTGGCGTTTCACACGGTTTCGCAGTTGGGCTTTATCCTCGCTGCGCCGTCCGTAGGTGGTTTTTATGCGCTGACGCACGGACTGGTTAAATCGGCGCTTTTTCTAATTGCCGGGGCTTTACCGAGTCGCAATTTCAAGGAACTACAACATCAAGCGATCGCTACCCCAATCTGGATTGCCTTAGTTATAGCCAGCTTCTCGATCTCTGGTTTTCCCTTGTTGTCCGGCTTTGGGGCGAAGGTGTTGACAACGAAGAATTTGCTGCCTTGGCAAGCGATCGCTATGAATATTGCCGCCCTTGGAACAGCAATATCCTTTGCCAAATTCATATTTCTGCCGCGTGGGGGAAAAGGAGAGGTAAAGCCTGGTTTCTGGGCAGCCATAATTCTGTTGATCGGTGGGCTGTTCCTAGCTAATATTGCGTATTACGAGGCGTACACCGTTGAGAATATCATTAAACCCCTCGCAACCATCGGCATTGGATGGTTGGCGTATTTACTAATTTTTAAACATTCAGTACTCAAGCTGCCGCGTGTTCTTGAACAATTTGACCATTTGATCGGTGTCATGAGTCTGATTTTAATCCTATTGTTCTGGAAGGGATTTGCATGGTTGGGTATTTAAATCTAATATTGCGACTGACTATCTGGTTTTTGCTAACTGCCGATTTCAGTGTGGCGAATATCATCATTGGCATCAGCATCGCACTTCTATTGCCGGGTGGTAAAACAGCAAGGGAATCATTAAAAGATTGGCTGCGTGTGTTGGGTGAGATCGTAGTGGCGATTCCGCAGGCGTATATTGAGGCATTTCAAATCATCCTCCGCCCGCATAAATACGAAGATATAACGATGGAACAAGTTAAACCAGGACGTACACCAGGGCTTGTATTCCTGGATATCTTCCTAATTACTTTTACGCCAAAGACCATTGTTTTGAAATACCACGAAGCAGGCTGGTACGAAGTACATTGGGTGCGACGGAGGAGAAAAGTATGATCCTGAATCTAGTATTGATTGCAATGATTCTGGCAATGCTCATCCCCACGTATGAGGCATGGCAAGATGATGATATTTGGCAAAAAATGCTCGCATTTGCCAGTGTTGCCACCAAAACTTCAATCATGATCCTGGTGGTATCCGTCTTCCGTGATGATTGGATGATTGGTGTTGTCGGGGTCATCATCCTAAGTGTGGGAAATGCTGGCTTAATGTTGCTGGCTCATGTTATCAAACGAATGAATGAAGTATGATTGACTTTTTCAGTTATATATGCATAGGCTTAGGACTTTTTTTCTGGTTTTGGGGAACCTTTCCTCTGTTGGGCAAGCGATCGCTATTATTCAAACTCCATAGTCTTTCGGTTGCAGACACCCTTGGCTCGATGAGTATCATCATCGGGCTGCTCTTAAAGATACCCAGCGAATGGCCGCTGCTCATTCTCGCTCTCATTTCCTTGGCCATTTGGAATACAGTGCTGGGGTATGTATTGGCTTACTGTTCTAGTAGCGAGGGTAACTATGAACGATAGCTATCTCTATATCATCATCGCCCTGTTGCCGTTGGCTGCGTGTATGGTGGTATTTCAGGTCAATCCATACCATGCGCTGGTAATTCGCGGCATATTGGGAGCGGTGTCGGCAATGGTATATGCGGTTTTAGGAGCGCCAGATGTTGCTTTAACCGAAGCATTGGTGGGTACTATGCTGGCAATTACCCTTTACGCGGTAGCAGTGCGTTCATCCCTGGTGATGCGTCTTGGCTTGGTCAAAGGCGAGGCAGATGGCGAACAGCATTTTGGGCAACTGATGGATGACTTACGCACAATTTTTCGCAAACGCCAGATGCGTCTAGAACTGGTTCCCTACCCAAATACCCAAGCTTTGGAACGGGCGCTGATGGATAAAGAAGTCCATGCGACCTGTGTCAGACGAGAACACGCTGATCCAGACCAGGCAACCAGTAAGGACGAAAAACAGTTTTATCACACCGCCATTAGGGTGAAACGCATCTATGAGATTATGCAAACTGAACTTATATCACCAGCGACAATCCTGAGTTATGTAAGTACACCAGCTGAAGGGGAGAAGCATAAATGAAATGGATCTACATTGCAGCAGGGATAGCACTGTTTGTAAAAATGCTCGTCTTGCCGAATTCAGCGCTAGTCGTACCGGATTTCTCGATCGTTGAATCGATTGTTAAAGATGGTGGCATACCCAATGCGGTAACAGTGATCATTCTCAGGAATCGTTTGTATGACACTATCTTCGAGGTGGTGGTATTTACGATCGCCATTATGGGTGCATACTTTCTGCTGGCGAATGAAAAGCCGTCCTGCGCGATCTATCGTTTCACCGATCAACCATCTATTGTGCTGGCGCGTCTGGGGGCGACTATTGCCGCGTTGGTAAGTATCGAACTAGCTATTCGGGGGCATCTCAGCCCTGGCGGTGGTTTTGCGGCTGGAGTCGCAGGCGGAACTGCGATCGGGTTGATTGCGATTACCTCATCACCAGAGTGGATGCAAGGGATTTACCAGCGTTACCACGCCGCTACATGGGAGAAAGTTTCGGTTCTTGTTTTCATTGTTCTGGCGGCTATAACTCTGACTGGAGTCGAGTTACCGCACGGAGAAATGGGCGCACTTTTCAGTGGAGGGATTGTTCCCTTGCTGAATATCCTAGTTGCAGTCAAAGTCGCTTTGGGATCGTGGGCTGTGATTTTGGTTTTTGTTCGTTATCGAGGATTGTTGTAAAAGATAATTTAGGATTTTTTCTCAGCGCTCTCTGTGCCTCTGTGGTTTAAAATAATTTTTTGAACTACAGAGGCGCAGAGGACACAGAGTAAAGAGGTTAAAGAGGAATTTATTTTTTGTACCTTATCTTTGTGGGAACTGCTATATCCAGAATTAGGCAATTCGAGTTACTTGCTGATTCACACGGGGACGACCAAAGCGCTCCCAAGCACTTCCTCCTCGCAGAAACAATTCTAAAAAGCGCAATGGTTCTCCTGAATCGCCTCTTGACCAACCGGAACTACCAGGAGCAAAAGCCAAAGTTCCTTCAGACACCTTAAAGCTGCCATCAGAATACACTGCATCACTGACTACATCTCCAATCCGAATCACGATCTTGGTTTGAGGTTCCAAGTTAAGTGTATGTGCCGCAATAGTTGTTTTGATGTTACCGTAGCCATCAATCCAGGCAATTCGATCTGGTGGAACATCTGGGATTTGCTTACTCTTGAGGCTATCTCCCAGAAGGCTAAAATCTTCATTCATAATGGCAGCCGCAGCCGGAGGAAACACATCCCGTGAGCGAAACTGCGAACCACCGCGAGAAACGTTGACCACTCGCAACTCCTTTGTATAGTCTTTGATAAAGGAGAGGGTGTAGCCCGCATTCACACCAACTACTTTTACACCATTGGATAAAAGAGCATAAGTTAGCCCTTCACCTTCATTGTCTCGACGGGCTTCAGGATCATCCTGACGAGGGGCACAGTTATGATAAATTAGGCGATCGCTAGGGCCAGGGTTGAGTCCTAGTTGGGCAATCCAAAATCCTGTTGCCAAGGTACTGAATGCTGGAACCGAAAGCAAATGAATTTGGGCATCGGGAGAAGCCATCAGCAGACGTTGTGTGACTTCTGTAAATGCCGGATCTCCTGTACCGTAGTCTGCAATGACGCAGATAAACATTCAGCTTCTCCTTTTAATGGGTGTAATTTGCAATCAATGGTTAGACAATAGGTGGCCTTCAAAGGCTCCAGTCAAAAGAGGCAGGGGAGCAGGGAGCAGGGAGCAAGGGGGAGAGACTGGGAAGGAGCTTGTACTCCGCCCCAGTCTTGCGCCCTTCATGACGGGGCTTCTTACCCATGCTTCGCTCCGCTTCGCGCAAAGGGGAAGGGCTTGTTCCCCCAGCTAATAGCCCCCTTCCCCTCTGCTTCTTCGGTAGAACGTGCCTCATCAGCAGTCTACGTGTGATCTCAACTATATGCAAGATTTCTAGATAACATTGAGCGCAATTTTCCAGCCAAAAAATACTGGAACTACACAACTTAGATTAATTACATCAGTCATCATGTGATTACAGGTTTAAATAAGCAGTTGTCTGCTCATTTAACTTTTATTAGTAACGTTAAAGTTTTAGTCAACGCAATGAAAACAATCACCTCACTTTTTAGCGAAGAACGCAACCAACTCCAGACAGATATTGATAACACAACTAACATTGAGGATATAGTTAAGCTGGTTCAGAATCGGCTTGATAATCTCGAAAGAATTTACATTGAAAAGCTTAATTTGGCTCAAGTTCGTCTGGCTTCCTTTTTCCTAGATACCCTGCGGCAGTCCATTGCTACTCTTGCTGCGGCTAACTATTCTCAAATTGCTCCAACAGAGCAAACGCAATTTACTAACCCAAGTACAAAGTTTTTTTCCAGCAGATTAATCCTAAAACTGCTAAAAGGACTAATTTATATAGGCATCTTAGGTTCGTTGTTCTCTTTAACTAAAACTACCCCAGGTGCATGGATGGCTATCTTACTAACTTCTATACTTCTAGGGGTAGAAGTTGTGCTTCAACTTGAGTTAAAGAGCCAGCAAAATTCTATGTCTTCAGAGCTATTGGAATTACCTAAACCTATGCTTCGGGTTGATAGCAAAGTATTTTTAGATCATCTTGGCGATGCTCTCAACACTATCGACCTAGCAGTAGCTAGAGTAGAAGAATGGAATAAACATGAAAACGACTTAGCAATAGAAGAACTGCCAGAGCTATTGAATTTTCTGCAAAGGCTGATGGGCGCATCAAAACTTGATAAACCCCAAATGGCTTATGAACTTGCAAAACTTCTGCCACAGATTTTAATGTCTCAGGGAATTAACGCTCAAATTTACCGACCAAATGACCCGCATAGCGATCGCGAGTATTTTGACTTTGAGCCAAGTATCGACCCCGATACCAAAGATCATGTAACTCTAACTCCGGCTTTGTTGAAAGGCGATCGCTTGATTCGGCGCGGTAGGGTAATTGAGCCAGCATATTCTTCTGCTAGAGAATAATAGACAATAAGGGTATGGAAATTTTAGAAACAATCGGTTTTGATTTGGGGCACGGTGAAACGGCTGTAGCTAAAGCGATCGTGGAAAGCATCGACCCCCCGCAGATGCTGGAGATTAACAACAAGAAGAACCAAATTACAGCCCTTGGTTGGCATCCTAAACTCGGTTATCTTGTCGGCGAACAAGCCTTAATTCAAGCTGGCGTTACCCAACTGACAATCTCTTTCAAGCAAAAACCAAATAACGATCCAAAGTACCGGGAAATAATTAGCACTTTTGTAGCAACCTACTACCGCCTTTTGAAAGAAAGCAAACAACTTGAAGGTGGGGGAGGTAGCTATTTTTACATTGGTTGCCCTTCAGGATGGTCAGTTAGCGATCGCACCGAATACCAAAAGCTACTTCAAGAAGCTGGTATTCCCCAAATAAATGTTGTACCCGAATCGCGGGCTGCTTTCATGCAAGCCAAGGAAGCCGGGAAGTTGGAGTATGACAAACTTGTTGCATCGGTGCTAATTGTCGATATTGGTTCTTCAACCACAGATTTTACTCTGGTTAAGAGCTTAGAAGAGATACCTATAGATTTCGGGAGTAATACTTTAGGTGCATCTCTAATTGACAAAGCTATTTTTGCCCGGACTCTGGCCAACCACGAGCAAAAAGCATTACTCGAAAAAGTATTTAAGGAATATCCGCATCATCAAGCTCGTTGTGAACTAGCTTGCCGTAAAGCTAAAGAAGATTACTTTTCTAATGAACAGCTATACAGCGATCCTGAATCCTTTGCGCGTGGCTTCGAGTCGATTAACGAACAGATTTATTTTATTCCCCAAGTCAATAAATTGATCATAGAGGAAATCTTAAACCAGCCCTTACCGGAACTGGGGCATCATAGTTGGGTGCGATCGTTTAGCGACTCTTTAACCGAGGCGAAAGAAAAGCTAGAAACACTTGGAATCGTGCCGAAACTTTTGCTGATGACTGGTGGTGCATCTCGCATGAAGTTTACCCACTTGCTTTGTCAGGAAATGTTTCCCGAACCAGAAACTCTGCTTCGCCCTGATCCAGAACCGGAACGGTGCATTGCACTGGGTTTAGCACGAGTAGGACGATGGGATCTGCGTGCTGCTGCTTTTAAGGAAGAAGTCAACAAACTATTTACCTCGAATACGCTCAAAGATTTGATTAAGAGGCATATCCCGGAGTTAATCGAATCATTAACTAAGCCTTTGACAGATGGCTTGATTGTTAATGCAGTTAAACTAGCTTTAAAAGATTGGCAAAAAAACAAAATACGGACTTTAGCCGATTTGGAAACATCTTTAATCAGTCGTGCAGAACAATGGCTCAAAAGCGAACGCGCTGTGCAGATAATTAATCATCAATGCGCTTATTGGTTTAGCAATAAAATCCAACCTGATTTAGCCGCACAAACCGATCCAATCTGTCGGAAGTTTCAGATACCTAGAAGCAGTTTGAGGTTCCAGGATAGCATTGACCCAAACTTTGTTAACCCAGAGCTACGAATTGGAGATGCTATTTTGGCTGAGACAGTGGGCTTTATTGTCAATGTAGTAATTGGTGGAGGCACTGTAGCTAGCATCATCACTCTTATACTAACTGGACATTTAACCTGGCCTATTGCACTAGTATATGGAGCTTCGGTTATGGCGGCAGGAATGGAGTTAAATCGCAAGAGTGTTCAAGAAGTAATCAAGACGAATGTGGATGTACCTAGTTGGGTTCGTTCTAGTTTTTTGAGTGATAAAAAAATCGAGGATATGTGTGAGCAAATCAAGCCTGAGTTGGAGAAAGTTATTCAAGAACAACTGACAGCAGATCAAGAGGCTTTTGATAAACTGATTGCTAAAGTTGAGCAAGGGCTTCAAAAAAGTCTTGCCAACAAAGTTCAATCTTGCATAATTCTGATCCAATAGTAGTGATGTGTGCCGTAAATATAGTTTTTATAAATTATGCTCGCATCTACCTACTAAGGATTTAAAAATATATCAGAGCAAGCTCTCGAAGAGCGGGGAGGGGGTGGGTTTCTTGACCAGCGACTAAAGTAGGTAAATTTCTCAAAAGTCAATGATTAAAACAATAGTTGCCTTTCTGATTATTGGGCTACTTATCACTGGGATTTTAGTCAATCTCATTCTAGTTAAAAGGCGAAGAAACCGTCTCAAACGCCGTCCTTTTCCCCCGCTTTGGAATGCCATTATTGAAAATAATCTTCCTATTTATCTCTGCCTTTCTCCCGATGAAATCAGACGACTTCAGGGACATATTCAAGTATTCTTAGCAGAAAAGCAATTTATTGGGTCTAGAGGATTACAAGTGACAGAGGAAATGAAACTGACACTTGCGGCTGTTGCTTGTTTACTCTTATTAAATGAACGGGGGCAATACTTCCCCAAACTTCGTTCAATTCTGGTGTATCCCAACGCTTATTTTGTTCAGGAAACGGCTTCCATCGGAAAATATGTTGTTGAAGAAAGGCGTGTCGCAAGATTGGGAGAATCGTGGACAAATGACCAATTAGTGCTGTCTTGGGAACAGGTGAAACAAGACACTAATAACTGGAAAGATGGACGTAACGTTGTGCTTCATGAATTCGCCCATCAGTTGGATCAAGAAGATGGTAAAGCTGAAGGAGTTCCTATACTGCAACACAACTCAGACTATGTTATTTGGGCAAAGGTGATGACAGAAGCATATCAGCAACTTTGTAATGATGTTCTACAAGGCGTAAAGACGGTAATGGATAGCTATGGTGCAACAAATCCCGCAGAATTTTTTGCTGTAGCGACTGAGACATTTTTTGAGAAGCCCCACCAATTATTATCCAAGCACCCGGCACTTTATGAGCAATTGCAACGTTACTATCAATTAAATCCTGTGCAATGGACGTGAACTAAGTAACTAGTACAGGTCGGCAGAAATAAACAGACCATATTGGTGGGAGAATAAATAATCAGGATAAAAGCTGTTTGGTAAGGGCAGATGGAGGAATTAAGGTGTGGCTAGATTAGCTCCTAAAATATTA